>JBKDKA010000084.1:0-3878 GCA_046345315.1 Planctomyces sp. | reverse complement strand
ACTCCAACGATCGAGCTGCCGGATTTCGGCATCTGCTCTGGTTCTGCAAACGGGTTGTCGCTCATCTCTTGCTCCCGTTAATGTGTCAGATTCACCGTTATCTTCGACCACGTCTGCAATACAGACCGGTCACAACAGCTTTTTTGTCTACGAGGCAGAACAGAATCTACGGGATTGAAGCGCAGTTGGCGTTGTTAATCCCGCCGGAACGCTAAAGCCGGAAAGGTCGCGTCGTCCGACAGCATTCTTTACTGTCATCTTAACTGACCAGACTCCTCAATCGAAAGTCCGGAGACAGCCGGCGCGAACCTCCAGCGACAGGTGATTTCAAAACCAAATAGCAGCATGGGGCATTCGGGTTTTCAGGCACCAACAGGATGCCTTCTGCGTTTCGATTGAACACTACACAACATCACTGGTTCTGGCTGTCAGGATCTCACCAACTGCATGAACCTGGTCTTCCCGCAGAAACAAAGGGTACGGTTTCTCTTCCCGATTCCTTTCAACATCTCCGCGTCGCTGCGCATCACCAGACGGAATCACAAACCGGAGCTATCTCCTGTTCTTCAACTGTCTATTTACGCAGTTGTGTCTACCCGATTATGTGATGTTCGATTCGTGTGATTCGCGCTATTCGTGGTTGAATCGTAAACCACGAATCACACAAACTGCACGAATACATTCGACGAGATTGAACGAAAGAAAACGGAGTCATTTCTCGCAGCCACAAAGGGCGCAGCCACAAAGGGGACATTCTGGTTTCCAAGAAAAGAAGAATGTCCCCTTTATTTCGTTCAATTGGTGAATCATGCTGCGATTCGCTGCGGAGCAGCGGCGGTTGATAGCCTGCGGTGAAACCGCAGGTAACGGTCAACGTCGAGCAAAAAAGCTGCGGAGCAGCGACGTAATGTTGGCGAACGGCCTTTCTTCCGTCGCTGCTCCGCAGCTTCGACGGGTTGTTTCTCCGGCTCCCCGGGCTCGCGCCCGGGGCTATCAACCTTAGCTGCTCCGCAGCCAATCTCATCGTCGTTTCGGCGACAATCATTTGCCAGATGTACCAGCGGGCTATTGGCATTACTTCACCAGTGAATACAGTGCAGATTCAAGTTCTTTGACTGCAGTTCGGTACTTCTCTGGACCGCCGAACAGCCGGATGATTTCAACCGGTGTGCCGAACTTGTCCAGCGGCTGGACTTTCAGAACGCTCGGATCTTCGATAGTCTCGATTCCTTCGTCCGCAAATGCGGACTGAAGGGCCAGTCATTCGAAGATGAGCCGAACCTGATCCTCAGCTGGAACGATTCCGGTTCCTGTACGCATCATCGAATCAACGCGTAGCCTGCGCGGGAAGTGCAGCTAGCGAATCCGGTCAATCTCGGCGAGCTTCCTGCGAAGAAAGCGCTGTTCGACTTCCTGCTGCGTGAGTGACAGTGCTCGCTCGAATGCGAGTTTTGCCTGTTCCAGATTGCCGAGTCGTTTCAGGAATTCACCGCGAGCAGAATGGGCGAGGTAGTAGTTCTGCAGATCACCACGACTAAGAATTGCATCAATGATGTTTAATCCGGAAGCCACGTCATCTCACATTGCAATCGCAACGGCACGATTGAGCTCAACAACAGGCGACGAGTCGGCTCGAAGCAGTACATCGTACAAAGCAACAATCTGCGCCCAATCGGTGTCGCTCGCCTTCTTCGCTTCCGCGTGGACGGCAGAGATCGCAGCCTGAATGGTATAAACTCCGAATCGACGTGAACGCAGTGCATGTTCAACGAGACGTGTGCCTTCGGCAATGAAGTCTTTGTCCCAGAGTAAGCGGTCCTGTTCTTCGAGCAGGATGATGTCACCTGTGGAATTCACCCGTGCTTCGCGACGAGATTCGTGCAGCAGCATCAAGGCAAGAAGTCCCACGACTTCCGGATCGGGAAGCAGTTCAACGAGAAGCCTGGCCAGGCGAATCGCCTCGCTGGATAAATCAACTCGAGTCAGACTATTGCCGCTTGATGCTGAATAGGCCTCGTTAAAGACCAAATAAATCACGGACAGGACGGATTCAAGGCGGTCGGGCAGATCATTCAACGAAGGGATGACGAATGGAATATGTGCGTCTCGGATTTTTGCCTTGCCGCGAACAATCCGCTGCGCCATCGTCGATGGCGGCATCAGGAATGCTCGCGCGATTTCCTCCGTCGTCAATCCGCAAACCTCTCGAAGCGTCAGTGGAACCTGAAGCTTCGGATCAATCGCAGGGTGACAGCAGGTAAAAATCAGTCGCAGCCGGTCGTCTTCGATTTCATGTTCAGTCAGAGCCTTGTTTGATGATTCGATGTCCGCGCAACGTTGAGCCAACTCTGGTTCAAGATCCTTGAATCGAGCTCGACGACGCATTGCATCAACCGCCTTGAACCGACCTGTCGAGACCAGCCATGAAATCGGATTGGCTGGCGTGCCCTGTTCAGGCCACTGCTGCATTGCAGCGGCGAATGCTTCGTGAGTCGCCTCTTCGGCAAGGTCGAAATCGCCGAGCAGGCGAACCCGAGTCGCGAATACCTTTCGGGATTCGCGACGGTAGAGATCATCAATATCAACAGAACTCATCGCGCACCTATGGCAATCCCGGCAACTCAATGATGGGACGGATTTCCGTCGTGCCACGAGTGGTGCCGGGAATTCTGGCTGCCACCGAGATCGCCTCGTCGAGACTGGCAACTTCGATCAGAAAGTACCCAGCCAGCTGTTCCTTCGTTTCGGCATAAGGTCCGTCTGACACGACGCGTTGCCCATCGCGGACTCGCACACACATCGCCGTCGAGATCGGATGCAATGGAGCTGCACTCAGATACTGCCCTTGTTTGTGCAGCGTCTGACACAACTGCACGGACTCGTCGCGAGCCACCTCCAGCTCGTCCGGCGGCCAGATTCCTTCTTCGGAATAGATCAAGAGAAGGTACTTCATCTGCTTCGCGTTCTCCCCGTTATTGCATTGAATGCAGACCGATCATATTGCCTTCAGTGTCTGTCACCAAGGCGATGAATCCATAATGGCCGATCGACATCTTCGGCTTGAATACTTTGCCTCCCGCAGCGACAGCACGAGACGACTCGTTCGCGCAGTCTTCACAGGAGAAATAAACGAGCGTTCCCATACCGCCGGACGGGCAGCCTTCCATTCTGGCAAGAGCGCCTGAGGCTCCCCCAGCCTCCATGTTCATGGGAAAGGCCATCATCTCGAGTTCCGGGACTGGAGATTCAAGTTTCGTGAGCTCGACTCCCACGCATTTCAAAACCGGGACAGGCACCCTTTCCGTTGCAGAATTCTCAGGAAAACACCCCGCCAGTCGGGAGCCAGTCCCGGTTTTGAAACCAACTGTAGAACCGCGTTGCGCGGGACATGTCCTGAACATAGATTTCAAACCAGCCAACCGGGTTACGATTCATGATCTTTCTTCCTGGAAAGGGTTCTGTCGGAAACGTACTCCGAACTGCCATGCAGTCATCGATACGCTGGATACCTTCTTTACACTGAGGGAAGCTCCGGCAGTGGAAACAAGGGTCGAATTTCGACAGTGCCTTTCTTGGCGGGCAGGAGTCGTGAGGCGATCGCAATTGCCTCATCGAGGTGATCGACATCGATGATGTAGTAACCACCGAGTTGTTCTGTAGTCTCCGCAAAAGGGCCGTCGGTGATCTGCTTTCTGTCATCTCGAACGCGGACGCAGGTGGCTGTTGTTACCGAGTAAAGCGGAGACGATGCAATCCATTTGCCCTGCTTCTCCAGTTCCTCGCTGATCGCCATCGACTCGACCATGCACTCTCTGCGTTCGTCTTCGGTCCAGCAGGACTCGTTTCCGTAAATCAAGAGCATGTACTTCATATAGGAC
>JBKDKA010000083.1:0-46289 GCA_046345315.1 Planctomyces sp. | reverse complement strand
GATTCCGTTTCCGACTGACCATAGTGTCGGTTGATCGCCCCCTGAATGGATTCCAGGGGAGCCATCACAATGCGGATTTCGCGGTTCAGAACGAATCGAAGCTTGTCCAGAACTTCAATATTGTTGGGATTATGCATCGCGATCACGACGGCATCGCCTTCCACACCTGTCGGAATCACAATGTTTTCCCGGGCCATCGACTCCGTCACGAGCTCAATGACGCTGTTGGGAATCTGGAGCCCTTCGAGCTCGACGAAAGGCCAGCCGAAGGTTTTCGCCTGAGCTCGCCCGAGATCGCTCGCGGAAACGTACCCGAGCCGCACCAGAGCATCCTCGGGAGGAATCCCGAGACTTGCTGCCATGTTTCTGGCTTCTTCGAGCTGAGATTCACCGATGGTTCCGTCGTCAACGAATTGTTCCAGCCAGTCCGCCATTGGTTTGCTCCCGAAGGCAAAAACGCCCAGTTTTTCTCACAGGACCGATTCTGTGCAGATCCCGGGGACAACACAAGTGTGAGATGCTTCATTATCTGCGCGGAAGCTCGTCGAATTCAGCGGGGTCGAGAAAATTTCGATTTTCCGGGGTTCTCCGAAGAGTCGTTCGAGATGATCTCGCCGATTCAGCCTGATTTCGGTAAACCACGTGTTGAAGCCTGAGATCCCTCGAAACTCAGACAGGCGAGCGGGGCACGAGAATGCGACGCCTGGGGAACTGAGAACAGGGAAAAAGGAACAGGGTTGAGGATCCGGGATGGGCGAGCGGGGCAGGAAAGTGCACTGATCGCGATCAGGGATTCCGAGCGGGCGATGAGTCAGGATTGGCGGAATGAGGCTCTATTCCTCAGCACAACGGCCCGAAAGAATTTCGCACCCAAAAGAGTTTCGCATCTGAATTAGAAGGACAGCCAGAGTTATGAAGGGGACTGGGGTCATTACGCTGGGAGTGGTTTTTCTGATCGGCCTGGCGGTGCTTGCATTTGTGCTGGACGGATCTCGAAACACACCACCTGCGGCTGTGGGGACGTCACCGACGCCGGATTCCGGCGAAGGTCGCGATCTTCCGCTCGAAACAACGATTGCCGGCAGCGACGGGACGGATTCCGCTCGTACCGCTGAAGGAGTCAGCAAACCTCCGGAGTCCACTCCGGAACCTGCGACACCAGCAATCACACCAACAGAGAATTCAAAGCCGGAATCCGGGAGCCCGGATTCCACGCCCGCCACTGCAGACAATTCGAGCAAGGATCCCGGCTCACCCGCGACCGACTCACCTGACACTCCCCCCAGTTCCACGCCGTTAGAAGCCAACGCCGCCGCCGCGTCGAAAACCAGTCCGGCAGTGGCTCATCGTGAAGAACTGGCATTCTTGAAATGGCCGAAGCCGACGTTTTCACTGGTCGTGACCGGTGAACAGCTGGGATACTTCGAACCCTGCGGGTGCACCGCGAACCAGCTGGGCGGGATGAATCGTCGAGCGGATCTGTTTCAGAAGATTCAGGATCTCGGCTGGGAAGTTCGTGGCATTGACGTCGGGACGGTTTCCCGACGGACCGGTCGGCAGGCTCAGATCAAATTCGAAACCACGATGGCGGCTCTGCGAGATCTGCGTTACCTCGCGATCGGAATCGGGCCGGAGGAACTTCGGCTCGACCCGGGCTACCTGATCTCCCAGCATGTTGTTGACAGCGAGAACTCGATTTATTTTCTGAGTTCCAATCTGACATTCTACGGACAGGCCGATCTGGGAACCCCCCTGCCCTGGCGTGTGGTGGAACTGAACGGTGTCAAAGTCGGCATTACGTGTGTGATGAGCGACAGTCAGCGGCGTGAGGTGATTCCTGATCGGGAACCCGGTACAGAAGCGGACATCAGCTGGTCAGATCCGGACACGGCCCTCAAAGCCGCACTGGCGCATTTTGATGCGGAAGGTGTCACCTACCGGATCCTGTTGTCGCAGTCGTCGCTGGAAGAATCGCGAGCTTTTGCGAAGGCATATCCAGCCTTTCAGATGATCGTGACGGCTCGAGGATTCGGCGAAGGAGAAAAGGTCGCCGAGGAAATCGGTCCGGTGCGTCTGATTCAGGCGGGCGAAAAAGGGAAACATGCGGGCGTCGTCGGAATTTATCCGGCAGACTCCGAGACGCCATTCCGCTTCGAACTGATTACGCTCAGCGGAGCCAGTTTCGGAGAATCCCCGGCCATGATCGAGCACATGCGAGCTTACCAGGGGCGTCTGAAGGACGAATCGATTGTGACCGCAGAATCTGAAGTCGGCCATCCTTCCGGGTCCACATTCGTCGGTGCTTCAAAGTGCGGCGAGTGTCACACAAAGGCATTCAGCATCTGGAAGGAGACCGCTCATGCTCATGCGTTCGAAAGCCTGGACCCGGTCCACGCTCGCACCGGTCATGAACGACTGAATGGCGTCTCCCGGACGTTTGATCCGGAGTGTCTTTCGTGTCACGTGACCGGCTGGGATCCGCAGGAGTATCTCCGATTTCGATCCGGATTTCTGAATCGCGAGTTTGCGCGGAGTTCCGACGAAGAAAAACTACAGGAGTTGCTGGGTGGGAATCAGTGCGAAAATTGTCACGGTCCTGGCAGCCAGCACGTCGAGCTTGTTGAAGCGGGCAACGTGGATCAGGCGCGAGCCAGTGTGAAGGTGACACTGGAACAGGCGAAGAGTCAGGGCTGCATGAAGTGTCATGATGGCGACAACAGTCCGGACTTCAAATTCGATGAGTACTGGGAGCAGGTGAAGCACCCGGGAATGGACTGATCGCATGACACTGATCGCATGATACTGATCGCATGACAAAGTCGGCCGACCAGACTGATGCAGCAATGCCGGATTCAGCAGACTCAATCCGAAAAGAACTTTCACGGCTCGTCAACGCCCCACTGCCACCAGAATGGGTGGCACTGATGGAAGATTATCCGGCAGGCCTGGCGGATTTCGATCGCTCCGAAGCCGGTGACGGAAGTCTTGGGATGATTTCGGACGTGGAGCTGCTGAGCGACTACTCCGACGTGCTGGCAATCAATCTGGAAGCACGAGCTCATTCGATTCTTCATCCGGACGGAAGCGAATTCACCTGGCCGGATCAGCTGCTGATCATCGGTGAGGACGGCGACGGCGATTACTTCTGCCTCGACACGGACGGCGAGTATTCCGGGGTGCTTCAGTTTCTGCACTTCGATGTCGAGTTCGAGGAGATCTCCGATTCACTTCAGGACTATGTCGACATGCTGGGGGAGGATTGAGGATTGGGGATTTTGGATTGGGGATTTTGGATTTAGGATTGAGAGGGTGGGGTTCGGGGCGGGCTGTTTCTCCTTTCGGCACCGAATCGAAAAGAGAAAAAACAATCTGATCCCGCCGCTTCTCCGACCGACGTCCATCCACCCGCGGCGAATTCACCTCGACTCAACGGGCCAACGGCCCATTCGTTCCCCCAGCCTGGGCTGCAGCGCAGCGGAGGCCCAGGAAAAGGCGTCACCGCGACCAACCCGCCACGAATTCACATTCGACAACCGGGGCAACGCCCCAACCGTTCACATTACCGGGAGCCGAACGCCCGGGCCGTTGGCCCTCAATTCTTTTTGGGGAAACGCCAATCCCGGGCCATCGCTCCGCTCCAGCCCGGGCTATCGGAACGGATGGCCCCTTGGGCCGAGCAGCAGGCAGGAGGAGTGAGGATTGAGGATTGAGGATTGAGGATTGAGGAGTGAGGATTTTGGATTTTGGATTTTGGATTGAGAGGGTGGGGTTCGTGCCGGACGGTCTTTGTTGAACGATGAATTTTCACCACGAAGGACACGAAGGTCACGAAGACGGAACAGACAACAGGGATGAGGGAACAGGATTCAGGATTGAGCCTCTGCAATTCCGGGAGGACGCCGCCACCGCCGGGAACGGCCGATGGGGCAAGCGAACGGCGAACAGGTGTGAGGGGACAGGATTTTGGATTGAGCAATCCCCAATCCTCGCTCCTCACTCCTCCTGCCGTTCCCCGTTCCCCAATCGCTGTTCTCCAATCTCACCCGTGTCTTCGGAGAACTCCCGATGCAGCAGGGTCAGGATGGTCTGCAGAAATGCGACGGCAATCGGGCCGACGAAGACGCCGGCGGGGCCGAGAGTCTGGATGCCTCCGAGAACGCCCATCAGTGCGGCCAGAGGATGCAGCGACGCTTTCTCGACGATGATCCAGGGGCGAATCACATTATCAATCGTCGAGATGATCAGAAGCCCGTAGATCGCCAGTCCGACTCCCGCAGTCATTCGGCCTTCTGCAAAGATCAGCCAGGCACTTGCAGGCACCCAGATGAGCGAAGCGCCGACGAAAGGCACCATGGCAAACACCGCAGTCGCAGCGATCAACAGAAAGATGGAATCCAGCCCGACGATCCAGAAAGCCAGCCCGGCAAGAGCAGCCTGCGTCAGAGCCGACGCGATGCTTGCCGCGACGACGGCACGCACAAGATTCTCAAACTCCGACAGCAGCTGCTGCTCATATCGGTCCTCCAGCGGCGAAAGAATCGTCAGTGCTCGAACGATCTCCGGACCATCTGCAAACCAGAAGAACATCGCCATGATGAAAATCATGAGACTGAACGTCGTTCGAGCCGCTGCCACGGTCACTCCGCTGCTGATATCCGCCAGCCGATCGGGAGTCACAGCAAACACTCTCGTTGTCAGTTGTTCCAGGACGGAACGATCCGGATAAGACAGTTCGATAATCGTCAGCCTCCACTCACCTCCCGCAAGCACAACTCGATAATCATGAAATGCGCTGACAGCGGATTCCACTGCTTTCAGGTACGAGAAAGTTCCGGGAACACTTTTGCGAGCTCGTTCGAAGGCTTCAAGAACATCATCCGCCGGCGGGGCACTTCTGCCGGGAAGTCGATCAGGGATGCTGTCGTGCATCGTTGTAAACTCAGTGGCAATTCGATTCAGAGCCGCATGGTCGGGCACTGCAGTTGCGCCTTCAGCAGCAATTTTTCGAACGTCCTTCAGTGAGGTCTCGATGAACCGGCATTCATTGATGACCGGGAAATTCAGGTCGAGTGACGTTCGGAGTCGGTTCATCCGCTCATTCAGCGTCTCGTTGCTCAGCGAACGCACAAGCTGCACGGCCTCAGTACCGGCAATGAAAATCACGGTCAGAACGGGAACGAGAATCGCGAGCAGAACGCCCGACGTCGTGAGAAATGCCGCCAGGTAACGACGATTCCCGCACCAGGCGGTGATTTTCACCTGCAGCGGTCGCAGCAGCAGGACCGCGACAACGGCCAGGAACAACGGAAGCAGAAAAACGGAGACGACCTGATAAAACAGAGCCAGCAGGATGCTGGTGATCAGGACCAGAACACCGAGTGAGATCGCTTTCCCCATGGGTTCAGATTCCGATTCCGGCGAGTGCATCGGTCATCTGGTCAATGAGCCCGCTCAGATTCGGATGTCGCGTCCGGAACTCAAACAGAGCTACTCGAAGCTGTTCCGTGACGGTCTCATGCTGCTTCGGATCAGACTCCGATGACGGCGGATTCAGGACACTCTGAATGTCGGAAGTCACCGATTCCAGCAGAGCACGAGTTTCGGCATCGGGATGGCGTTCTTCATGAAGCAGCTCGTGCAGCTGTTTCAGACTGGAGAGCAGTTGCTCGCGTGTCATCGGTTGATGAGCTCCTGTAAAAGAGGATGCGCTGTCGCGAGTGATTCATCGTGACAGTTCAGAAAGACTTTTTGGGTGTGATCCCCGGAGATTTCCAGACGTTCCTGAGAAGTTTCTCGACCTCGATCAACGTCACAGGAATGGCAGCACACACCAGGATAAGAATCCATTCACGGGAAAGTCCGGCGGAAACCTCCAGGATTCGCTGAGTGAACGGGATCTGCATGACAGCGATCTGGAGGATCCCGGAAAACACAATTGCCGTCAACAGCCAGGGATTTGAGAATGGTCCCAGTTCGGGCATCGTTCGAACATGGCTGCGACAGCCGAAGGCGAAAAAGATCTGAGAGAACGCGATGACACCAAAGGCCACGGTGCGAGCTCTGTCGACGTTTTCCGCGTTGCCCTGCCAGGTAATCCAGAAGGCGACGAGCGTGACAATGGAAAGAATCGTCCCGTGGATGAGGATCAGCAGACCACGTCGACGAGTCAGAACGCCTTCATCTGCCGGACGCGGCGGACGCTGCATGATGTCTTTTTCCGGCGGTTCCAGTCCGAGTGCCAGCGCCGGAAAACCATCCGTCACGAGATTGATCCAGAGGATCTGAACGGCAGTCAGCGGAACCGGCCATCCCAGAGCTGCGGCGATAAACATCAGCAGGACTTCGCTTAAGTTGCAGCACAGCAGAAAGTGAATGAATTTCTGAATGTTGTCGAAGATCCCGCGTCCCTCTTCCACGGCACTCACGATGGACGTGAAATTGTCGTCCATCAGGATCATGTCGGATGCTTCTTTCGTCACATCCGTCCCGGTCACTCCCATTGCGAGTCCGATATCGGCAGCCGTCACCGCAGGAGCATCGTTCACACCGTCTCCCGTCATGGCCACAATCCGGCCGCGCGACTTCAGAGCTCGCACGATTCTAAGTTTGTGCTCCGCGGAAACCCGAGCAAACACACTGATTTTTTCGACCTTCGTGGCGAGCTCGACGTCGGTGACAGAATCCAGCTGCTGTCCCGAAAAGACGATGCTCTTTTCGTCAGCGATCAGCAGTTCCCGAGCGATTGCCATGGCGGTTTCCGGGTGGTCACCGGTAATCATCACCGGACGAATTCCGGCACTCCGGCAGGTGCGGACCGCATCTCGAACTTCATCTCTTGGCGGATCGATCATTCCGACCAGCCCGGCGAAGACAAGATTCTCCTCACGCATCGATGCATCAGATGTGTCGGGCAGACTTCGCCAGGCCAGTGCAAGCACGCGAAATGCCTGACCTGCGAGCTCCGACGCTGATCGAAAGATCTCCTGCCGCCGCTCCGCTGTCAGAGCGAGCTCACCTGATCCTCGCTGTTCCGACTGACATCGAGACAGAATGGCTTCAGGAGCTCCCTTGCAGTGCATCACGATCCGGCCGTCGTCAGACTCCGTCACAACGGACATCATCCGCCGTTCCGAATCAAACGGAATCTCAAACACAGTCCTGGACTGACTGCCTCCCGGCTGCATCCCGGCCTTCATCGCCAGAACAACCAGAGCTCCTTCAGTCGGATCGCCGATGCACTGCCAGCCGGCACTTTCCCCCTTCTTCGGAACGATTGAGGAACTGTTGCATCGCAGACCCGCCAGCAGAAGCGGACGAAGTTCCGCATGCTTCTGCGGATCCGGGATGCCGACGTCAGCGCCACCATCTCCGGAATCCTTCTGCACAAAGTCGCCGTGAGGCTGATATCCCGCTCCCGTCACCCGAAACTCACCGCTCGCAACGATCACCGACCGCACCGTCATTTCGTTGCGAGTCAACGTGCCGGTTTTGTCAGAACAGATCACATTCACTGACCCGAGCGTCTCCACGCTCGGCAGTTTTCGAACCAGTGCATTGCGTCGCGCCATTCGCTGCAGTCCCAGAGCCAGCGTCATGGTGACCACAGCCGGAAGTCCTTCGGGAACAGCTGCGACAGCGAGACTGACGGAAACCAGGAGTGTCTCCAGGATCTCTCCGCCTCGCAGCATCTGAAGCACGAAGATGACCACCACAATCGAAAGACAGATTCCTACCAGAACTCTGCCGAGTTCAGCCAGGCGTTTCTGCAGAGGTGTCGTTTCCCTTTCGGAACGGTTCAGCAGTCCTGCGATGCTGCCGAGTTCCGAGTTCATTCCGGTGCGAACAACGAGTCCGGTGGCTTTCCCGCTGGTGATGACGGTACCAAGAAAAATCAGATTCCGACGATCACCCAGCGGTGCGTTCTGCGGCAGCTGAAGATCAGCGGATTTTTCGACGGGAACACTTTCGCCGGTCAGAGCTGCTTCCTGAGCCTGCAGACTGAACGCTGTGAGCAGTCGAGTGTCTGCGGGAACGTTGTCGCCGGCTTCGAGCTGAATCCAGTCGCCGGGTACCAGGTCTTCAGCGGGAATCTGCCGCAGAGCGCCATCGCGCATCACTCGAGCCATCGGCGACGACAGCTTCTGAAGTGAAGCCAGAGCACGCTCAGCGCGTTCTTCCTGTGAGAATCCGATCAGACCGTTCAGGATCACGATCATCATGATGGCGGCGGTATCAATCCATTCCCCCGTCAGGCCGGCGATCACTGCAGCGAAGATCAGAATCCAGATGACGAGGTCTTTGAACTGGCTGGCCAGACGGATCCACACGGAGACACGTGGAGCACCTGCCAGGCGGTTCGCGCCGCAGATGGCTCGTCGTTCTTCAACAGCGGATTCGGTCAGCCCTCTTGCGGAGTCTGACTTCAGCAGACTCTCCGCGGACTCGGCCGTCTCACTGTGCCACGCATAAGTGTTGGGAATCGCTTCCCAGGAGTCCGGTCGCGTCTGCATTCTGGCCCTCCGTCAGCTGATTGATGAAAACATTCATCCGCGAAGACTGACCATGCGATGCCTGTCCAGACGAAATACGAACAGATCAAGCTCCGCGGGAGCATTACATCTTACCGCGTTGCGACGCAGTCGAACACGCGAAAGCCCATCCTTCCGAGCCGATTGTCGCCGAACTCTGATTCAGGACGGAAAGCATTTTCCGAAACGGATCAGCCAGACCGGGGAACCGGAAAGTCGAATGCGAAGTGTTACGAGTGCCCAGGCGAGGTTGTTTTCGCGTGCCAGAAAACCCAGCCATGTTCGGCTGTCCGCAGTGACGTGAAGGTTTGCTGTTCCAGTGTGGCCGTCTTCGACGCTGAGCTTCTGATCGCGGATGATCACAGTGGCTTTTCGTTGTTCCGATCCTGTGAAGGTAAAGTGGTAGACGGCGTCAAGACCTTTGGACTGGCCGGGCTGAAACTGAAGTGACATGAGTTTCAGAAAACTATCGATCGTCCGTACATTCAGGTTTCCGCGAACAGGGCGCAAAGTCTTGTGAGGAAACTTTCGAGTCACATGATCGGCGGCATCTGACCCCGGCACGGCATAGACGACTTCCTCTTTTTCCTGCAACGGCCTCAGCGTGTCGTCCATGAACTGCTTTCGATTCTCGAGCCATGGAGCAATCACATCTTCACCCGCCGGACAGACGGCAATGCAGTAGGCGGCCTTGTAGTTTGCACCGAAGGAAAGACTCTGCCACATGGACGCGGATTCCGAGTCGCTCACTTTTGCTCTCAGCTGGTTTCGACTGCGGCTGTCGGCAATCTGTTCCGTGAAGTCAGAGAATCCTCCCATGAATTCACGATAGTTGTGCGTGTAACAGGCACTGAAATTGAAGTCACCCTCGGTGGAGATCGCTCCCACCGGACAGGCCGCAACGCAGAGCTTGCATTCGAGACAGGGGTTGTAGTGAATGGGGAGCGACTGTTCGGTTACGGATTCTTCGATGAGAATCGTTCCGAGCAGAATGAAATTGCCGAACTTCGGATGGATTACATTGCGGTGGATGCCCATCTGTCCCAGCCCTGCCGCAACGGCAACAGGCTTGTGCGATACCACCCAGATCTTTCCGGGAAAGTTTTCCATCTCCATCGGAAATCCCATGGAAGGATTCACGGCTCGCATGCCCCGAGCTTCCAGAGTCCGCACAATGTGATGAGCCACGTCGTTGACATGATCACCGGTATGGTGAAACTCCAGATTGGCAGCCGACCTTGCCGGGCTGCGAATGGGTTCTCGATTCATGCGACAGACATAGGCAAGCAGAGTTTTCGTCCATGGAGCAAACCGGAGGATGTCTTCTCGCTGATCGTCGAGTTCACTGCGATCGATCGAAACGATTCCTGCGTCGTCCGCACCGCAGTCGAGACAAAGCTGTCGCAGTTCCGCCGAAGTCAGTGGTACCGGCGGAGCTTCCCGAACTTCGCTGCGCTTTCTGATCACCGTGGGGTGATCGTCAAATTTCGCCATGAATCACTCCCGAATTCTGAACCTGCATTGCCTGAAATGACTTCAGGTGCTTGCAAAACGCAAGCATGCTGGGTGCTTGCATTTTGCAACTGTGTGGGTTACTGTCAATATCGTCATGCCGAGATTCGGTGGAAATACAGAATCGACGGCTGGTTGGATGGGCATCATTTTGGTGTGGTGTTGCTCTGCGGAACCGCTGCTGCAATGAGTCTGAACAGAATGACATCACGAGGTACAGAGATGGCGAAACATGAGAGGTCCTGCTGTCCAGTGGCGTGTACGCTCGATATCATCGGCGACAAGTGGACATTGCTGGTTGTGCGCGACCTGCTTCTGGGGCGATCGCATTTTCGTGAATTCACCGCATCACCGGAGCGAATTGCAACGAACATTCTGACGGACCGACTGAACAGACTGGTCAGTGCGGGTCTTGTTGAAAAGTTTCCGTCACCGGAGCAGTCGAATCGCGACGCATATCGCCTGACCGAGAAGGGAAAGACACTCGGTCCGATCGTCAAAGCCATCATGAAATGGGGGCTGGAGCATCTCAAGGGCACCGCTGCAATGATGACACCAAAGTGAATCGTCGGAACATCAGAACCGGAGAAACTGAAAATCATGACCACACATTCAGTGACCTTTCGAAATGACGGATCCGGTGTCCTGAAGGGGGAGCTCCTGAGAAGGACACTGTCGACAGGATTTCTCCTGATGGCTTTCTGCAGTGCAGGACTGCTCTTCGACAGCGCTGTTCGAGCGGCCGACTGGACGGAGTTTCGTGGCCCCACGGGGCAGGGACATGCCGGTGACACGGACCTGCCGATCCGATGGAGCGAAACGGAGCACGTCTTCTGGAAGGTGGAAGTTCCCGGGCAGGGTTGGTCATCACCGGTCACCGCCGGTGGCCGCATTTATCTGACGACAGCTGTTCCCGATAACTCGGAGCCTGCCGGAGCAGCGGATGCGGGAAAAGACGCTGCGGAGAAAGAAAAAGAGAAGGCAGCCGCCGGAGAGAAAGCGGCCGAGCCACCAGTCTCACAGTCGCTTCGGGTGCTTTGTCTCAACGCTGCCGACGGAAAGCAGATCTGGAATCAGGAAGTCTTCGTCTACAAACCTGAACCGGATCCTCAGTTTCATTCCAAGAACAGTTACGCGAGCCCGACACCGATTCTCGACGGCGATCGGCTCTACGTTCATTTTGGTTCTTACGGTACCGCGTGTCTGGATCTCGACGGAAGTGTCCTGTGGAAGAATCAGGAACTTCGGTATCAGCCACGACATGGCAACGGAGGATCTCCGGCGCTGGCGGGCGAACATCTGGTGATCTGCTGTGACGGACAGGATGATCAGTTTGTTGTGGGCATTGAGAAGCAAACTGGAAAGCTCAGCTGGAAGACCGAACGCGACACAACCCCCACGTCAGGATTTTCCTTCTGCACGCCGACGATCATTGAAGCGGGAGGCCGTCAGCAGGCGATCTGTCCGGGAAGTCAGGCTGTGTTCTCCTATGACCCAGCCACAGGCAAAGAGATCTGGCGAGCTCAGTATGGTCAGGGATTTTCTGTGGTGCCGCGGCCGGTTTATGCTCATGGGCTCGTGTTCATCTGCAGCGGCTTTGGAGATGGTCAGCTGCTGGCCATCGATCCGACGGGAACGGGCGATATCACAGCGAGCCACATTCGATGGTCGACGAAGAAGTCTGTTCCGAACTCACCGTCACTTCTGGTTGTGGATGATCTGCTGTTCTCCGTGAGCGATGCCGGTGTTGCGACGTGTTTTGATGCAAAGTCCGGAAAGATTCACTGGACGCATCGGTTGAGCGGTGCGTTCTCCGCATCACCCACAGTGGCCGGAGGACGTATCTATTTTCAGAACGAAACCGGTGAAACCACGATTGTGAAAGCAGCTTCCGAATACGAAGAGATCGCAGTGAATCAGATCAGCACGGAACCAACTCGAACGTTTGCATCCTTCGCGGTCATTGATCAGTCGATCCTGCTGCGAAGTGAGAAACATCTTTATCGCATTCAGAATTGAATCGGTCAGAATTGAATCGGATACAGAGCAGGTTTTCATGCCGCGGCATCGGGGATGCGGCGATTCTTTGAATCTCATCCGAATCGCGATATCATTCGCCCCGCGGGGAATTCGCTGGTTTTGTCGTCGGTCGCACTTCAAAACCGGGGCTGACACCCCTGCATCGACAGAATTTGCGGGATGACTCCTGTCTGACGGGAGCTGATCCCGGTTTTTGAAACCACCTCTACACTGGAAAATCACGGCAAATGACTCCTCAGGAAAAAGCTGTCTCCCTCGGACTGAATCTTGCGAAACTGGAACCAGGTTATCTGAACCTGTGCGCGAAATCCGGCAATCAGCTGATTTCTTCCGGCCATGTCAGCGACTTGAAGGGCAAGCTTGGTGCCGGTGTTTCCGTGGATCAGGGATACGCTGCAGCTCGCGACTGTGCCGCCAAGATTCTGCGCTCTGTCCATCAGGCTCACGGAACACTCAATGGCCTCCGCGTGATCAAGCTTCTGGGCTGCGTGAACTCAACGCTCGAATTCACGGAGCAGCATCTCGTCATCAACGGAGCATCTGACCTGCTGCACGAGATTTACGGCAAAACCGGTGACGGTTATCACGCTCGAAGTGCTCTGGGATTCGTGCAGCTTCCGACAGGAGCCGCAGTGGAAGTGGAAGCCATCTTCGAGATCATTGGCTGATCTCCGGCTGGGGCGCTCGAAATTGTCATGGGCCTTTTCGTGGGCCTCCGCTGCGCAGCAGCCCAGGCTGGGTGAACGCATGGGCCTCCGGCCCGTTTGCACGGGGTGATTTCGACGCGGGTGGGCGGACGTTGTTCGGCGCGTTTCGATGGGCCTGCACCCGTATTCCGTTCCCCGCCCCAAGCGGCCCAAGGGGCCAAGCGTTCCAATAGCCCGGGCTGGAGCGAAGCGATGGCCCGGGGTTGGTGTTTCCCCAAAAACACATCGAGGGCCAACGGCCCGGGCGTTCGGCTCCGGTGATGTGAACTTTTGGGCCGTTGGCCCGTTTGTCGGATGTGAATTCGCGAGGGGGTTGGTCGGGGTGACGCGTTGTCCTGGGCCTCCGCTGCGCTGCAGCCCAGGCTGGGGGAACGCATGGGCCTTTGGCCCGTTTTTATGAGGTGATCTCGTGGGCGATTCCAGCCTAAGAGGGCTGTTCGATTCCGGATCCTCAATGCCGTCGCCTTATCCCTGTTCTCTGTTCCCTCGCCCCCGTTCGCCGATTGTTTTTACCACGAAGGCCACGAGGAGCACGAAGGGGTTTTGGTTAAAAGGGGGGGAGTCAGATTCATTCGGTTTGTTTGATTCGGCGTTGAATGAAAAGCGGCTCGGCAGGAGCCTCGCCCTCCCGGAATTGCCGCCGGCTCAATCCTGACTCCTTCATTCCAAAATCCTGAATCCTGCGATCGCTCAGACTTACGGGAGGACATGGCCGGGAAACGTGCTTCCGTCGGCAATTGTCAGCGTGATTCCGGAGGTGAGATCCAATCCATGAACGCGAATCATTGCCAGCCCGAGTGAAGCGGAATCCGGACTGGTTTCTGAATCCGGACAGGCGGATGTGATCGTACCGATCGAAGTCCCCTGATGATGCACTGATGCGCCGATGAGAAGTTCCGTCGGCGCATGAGTTCTCAAGGCTCGAAGTGCACGATTGATGTGGCCCATCGCATCAAGTCTCGCGATGGGTTCCTGCCCGAGATAGCATCCCTTTTTATAATTGATGGCCTGTGCATTTCGATCGGCTTCAGGGGCCATGTGGTCACTGGTCAGGTCGACGCCGATCTTCGGGAGTCGCTCCAGAATTCGGAGACGTTCGAATTCCGCAGGTGGAGCCAGCTTCCATCCGGCCGCCGCGAGTTCATCGGGCAGTGACTGCCACGCGGAAGCAGTTGCCTCAATATCATGATCGGGCGAAGCAGCATGGACGGGAAACAACGGAACAAGCAGCTCGATGGGGACCCCTGCCATCTGCATGGAAAGCCCGATGGCTGTGACAGCGGCCTCGCCGGTTTTCGATGCCCGAAACCGAATCTGACGCCATTGACCGTCAGATGGCACCGAGGTGTCCGAGCCGTTTGTTGTTCTCTCTTCTTCGATCGACGCTGCAAGACGTTCACGGGACTTTGGTCCGATGAGCGCCAGTGCGGAATGAGACGGTGCGGACGACGGTGAATTGCAGGGAAATCGTTCTACGGTGACGTCTTCAGAGATCACGTATCGCGAAAGGTGTCGGTAGAGAAACTCCTCGTCGCCCGGCAGCATTCGAATTTCGTGAAAGTGATCCGCGGCAAGAATCCAGCCGTGAGCCAGCACGCGAGCGCGAACGTCGCAGAAGAATGCTTCCCCGAATTGCCCCAGCGGAAGTTCCCGGATCTGGCTGGTGCAGAAATTGTGGAGAAACTTCGCTCGATCGGCCCCGGTCAGACGAATGCTGCAGAAAGCGGGGATTCGGACGACGGACGACGGGAGCGCTGAATTCATTGGGCCGCTGTATTCTGATGTGGGGACCAGGGAGTCGCCGGACGTTATTCCGGCTGACGGGAGCGGATTTCCTGAGGAATCCGGGTTTCCGGGAATGGGATCTGACCGAACGCCGGTTGTCGTGGCGCTCGACTTATCATAGTCTTTGTAGTGGCCGTGGCGGAACTTTCTTCGGGGAGAGTTTCCCGGCAACGGGGTGAAAGGCCGGATCGTTGACGGCCTTGATTCGGATCGTCTCATCGGCGGTTGTACCGCAGGACCACAGCAAGTCGTGTCAGTCATCGTACAGAAGTTCGGCGGCACCAGTGTCGCAACAGCAGCCAAGATTCGTGGAGCAGCGGAGCGAGCGATTGCTGCCAAACGTCGTGGTCATCAGGTGGTCGTCGTCGTGAGTGCTCGCGGTCACAAAACCGATGAGCTCGTCGACCTCGCAGCGGAGATCACCAGTAAACCGCGCCCACGAGAAATGGACATGCTGCTGGCAACGGGCGAGCAGGAATCCGTGGCGCTCATGGCCATGGCCGTTCATGAGCTCGGTGAGGATGCCATCAGTCTGACCGGAGCTCAGATCGGCGTTCTGACAGATACGACTCATACGAAAGCTCGCATCGTCAGCATTTCGACGCAGCGCATGCGCGAGTTGCTCGACGCCGGAAACATTATCATTGCAGCCGGCTTTCAGGGCGTGGATGCCGATTTCAATATCACAACACTCGGCCGCGGTGGCAGCGATACCACAGCAACTGCTCTGGCAGCCGCTCTGAATGCGGAGCTCTGTGAAATCTATACGGATGTGGAGGGAGTCTTCACAACGGATCCGCGTGTTGTCAGCAATGCCAGAAAGGTCGACCGGATCTCCTACGATGAGATGCTGGAACTGGCCAGTCTTGGCGCAGGCGTCATGCATTCTCGATCCATTGAGTTTGCAAAGAAATACAGCGTACATCTTCGAGTGCGACCATCGTTTTCTGATGGCCCCGGAACGCTGATTGCTCCGGAGCCCGATGAAATTCAGTCGGTCATTACCGGTGTGGCATTCGTTCGCAATGAAGCACTGGTGAGCCTTCAGGGTGTGCCGGATCAGCCCGGTGTGATGAGCGATCTTTTTCAGTCGCTGTCAAAGGCTCGCATTCCCGTAGACATGGTCGTTCAGAATGTCGGCGATGGCGGGACTGCGAATGTGTCATTTACTGTGGCAGAAGATGATCTGGCTGGTGCGCTTCAGGTTGCGGAATCCACATCGAAAAAACTGAAAGCACGAGCTGTCAGTCAGGCGACCGGACTATCCAAGGTTTCGATCGTTGGGCACGGGATGCTGACTCACACGGGCGTTGCCGCGCGAATGTTTCAGGTTCTGGCGAAGAAGAACATCAACATTCGTGTCGTGACCACCAGTGAAATCAAGATATCGGTGCTCATCAATCGGGATCACTGCAGCGAAGCTGTTGAAGCAGTGCATGCCGGTTTCGAACTGCATCAGCCAACCGCCACAGTACCGGATATCGGCGTCACTGCCGCAGATCGCCGATCGAGCGCCAACGTCCGCAGGAACGGGCTCGACGAAGACATCGCGTCCCGACTGGCGGGGATGGAAAGCATCGTTGTCAGTGATGTGTCAGCCGATTCAGATCAGTCATTGATCACGATCTGTAATCTTCCCGATGATCCGGGAATCGCTGAGCAGGTCTTTGCTGCCGTTGCCGAAGGCGGCGTGCTCGTTGATATGATTGTCCAGAACGCTTCACTGGATGAACGCGCTGCCATCTCGTTCACCGTGGATGGCAAGGATATTGACCGGGCACTGCTGCTGCTGCGAGAAGTTCTCGAAAAGCATACTCAGGCGGTCCTTTCGTCTGAGAGGCGAATTGGTCGGCTTTCGGTCGCCGGCATTGGTCTGCGCAGTCACACGGATGTTGGAGCTCGCCTGTTTCGAACTCTGGCAGAAAATCAGATCAACGTCCGCATGATCAATACCAGCGAGATTCGAATCAGTGTGGTCATTCAGGCGGAGCAGGCAGAGAAGGCACACAGACTGGTGCGTGCGGAGTTTGGTCTTTCCGGCACGGCAGGCTGACTTGAAGGGCACGATGTCCGGACTGGTGGAAGATCGGGTACGCAATCTGTGGTTCGCCAACTGTGTTTCGAGGACGTCGGCACTATTGAAACGGGGTTCCCATGGATTTTCTCAGCCGGGCTTCCGGACCGACACAGACTCACGCTTACCAGCGCGGTCCGCGAATTACAGCCATCGAAACTGTTGTCCCGCATGATATCATGCCGGGACTGCTGATGATCCGAATTCATACGGATGCGGGGACAACGTCGTCTGAGCCCGTCATTGGCCACGGTGAGACGTACTACATCCCGACCGCAGCAGCGGCTGTCATCCATGACTTCATGGCTCCAAGACTTCTGGGAGCCGACGCAACGGCCATCGAAAGTCACTGGAGATTTCTCTACGAGCGATGCACCGCGTTCGGCGGAACGGGAGCTGAACTGCGAGCACTCTCCGCGGTGGATCTGGCCCTGTGGGACATCGCGGGTCAGCTGACATCACGCCCCGTGTGGAGTCTGCTGGGTGGCCCCGTTCGTGATGCTGTCCCCGTTTATAATAGCTGCGGCGGGCCGTTCTATGGTCGATCCAATCGCAAAGTGCCGGCAGCTTCCGGATGGCCAGGACACGGCGACCCGGGTCAGCCCGGTCCGCTGGAAGACAACTGGGCCAGCATGAATGCTCCGGGAGATCTGGCCGAAGAGCTGATTGCATTGGGTTATCACGGAATGAAGCTCTGGTCCTTCGACGCTGTTTATCGACGACAGGGCGGGCACTATCTTTCGGCGAAGGATATTGATGAAGGGCTGGCGCCGTTTCGAGCCATCCGGGATCGTGTCGGAGACCGGATTGAATTGATGCTGGACGGTCACGGGTTCTTCTCCCTGGCGGCGGCTCGACGAATCGCTGATGCCATGAAGGAAGTTCGACCGATGTGGATGGAAGACATCCTGCGACCGGATTCCATCCATGCGATGGCGGAGTTTCGTTCTCACAGCCCGGTACCCATTGCCGTCAGCGAAATGCTCATCATGTCCGATCAGTATCGGCAGGTCCTCGAAGCCAGTGCCGCTGACTACATCATGATCGATCCGACATGGGTCGGCGGGCTGTCGGCTACCCGTCGGATCGCCGAACTCGCTCAGATCTATAACGTTCCCGTTCTGATGCATGATTGTACCGGGCCATTGACGTTGTGTGCGGGACTGAACATCGCCGCGTCTGTCACCGGTGTCGCATTTCAGGAAACCGTGCGAGCTCACCTGAGCACCCTGTATCCGATGATGATTGATCAGAAGATTGAGGTGATCGACGGACGAATTCCGCTGAATCATCGTCCGGGACTGGGAGCTCGATGGCTGCCTGAGATCTTCGATGCAGGTCATCCCGGATATCGTCGATCGGCACTTTAGTCTTCTTTGCCCTCAACAAATTCCGGGTTTTCCGTCATTCCCGCCTGCTCGGGAATGACGAATTGGGACGACACACCATCGGACAAAAAAACGGCTCACCAGGAGCCTCTTCCTTCCGGAATCCCCGATCCTCAATCCTGTTCCCTCACCCCTGTTCTCCGTTCGCGGATTCCTTTACCACGAAGGCCACGAAGAGCACGAAGGGGTTTGGTTAAAGGTTGGAGCGTGGAGTCGGATTGATCTGCGCTGTTTGGTTCCATTTTGAATGGAGAAACGTCTCGGCATAATCGGCGCCCTCTCAATCTAAAATCGCCATTCCAAAATCCAAAATCCTATCCCCTCATCCCTGTTCTCCGTTCTCCGTTCGCTTTTCGCCATTCTCCGTTCGCGGATTTTTTTACCACGAAGGACACGAAGAGCACGAAGGGTTTTGCTGGAGGCGTGGGGACGGATTCATCGGGTATTGAATGAGCGGCTCGGCGGGAGCCCCGCCCTCTCAATCTCCAATCTCCAATCCAATTCCGCTTCCTGAGACGGAATCCGTCAGAACATGGCTCAACCGGGTGAAACCATTCGTGATCGCTGCTAAAACACGGCTGGCTGAACGACAACAGTCCGGTCACTGAATGACGTCGGAGTCCAGAGGACGGCTCACTCGAGCAGTCCACGCTTTCGTCGCCGATCTTTCGCTGAATTGCTTTACCCCGCTATCGGATCGAATCTGAACTTATGAGTGCTCCTCGCGTGTGTGTTCTGCGTGCTCCTGGCACCAACTGCGATGTGGAAACCGCTACGGCCTTCGAACTGGCGGGAGCCACGGCTGAGCGAATTCATCTGTTTCGGCTGCTGGAGAATCCTGCGCAGCTGTCAGATTTTCAGATTCTCTGTGTCCCTGGCGGGTTCAGCTATGGTGACGACCTTGGGGCTGGAGTGATTTTTTCTCGGCAGCTCCGTGGTCAGCTCAATGAGGCCATGCGGGAGTTTCTGCAGAAAGACAAACTGGTGCTTGGAATCTGCAACGGATTCCAGACGATTCTGAAGGCGGGGCTGATCATGAGGCGCGGGATCGACGATTCGGAAGAATCCCCGCTGGAAAAACAGCTGACGCTGACATGGAACCAGAACGGGCGTTACACCGATCGCTGGGTTCGGCTCAAGGTGACCAGTCCAAAGAGCGTCTTCCTTCAGGGGCTGGATGAATTCGACGTTCCGATGGCTCATGCCGAAGGGCGAATCGCTGTGCAGGATGAATCTGTCCTGACATCTCTTCGCAGTGACAATGCGATCGCTCTGTGTTACTGGTCACCGAAGGCCACCGAGCTTGCTGCGGTATCGGGTGATCCAACCAACATCGGAATACTGCCGGAACCTGAGAATCCGAACGGTTCACTGGCCAACATCGCCGGGCTGAGCGATTCCACGGGGCGCGTTCTGGGATTGATGCCGCATCCCGAACGGTTTCTGTTTGCCACTCAGCATCCGCAGTGGACTCGCATGGAACGACGAGGCGAAGGGGACGGCATCCGAGTCTTCCAGAACGCCGTTCGTTATTTTGCTTAGCGTCTCCCCTTGGAAGAATGAGCTGCGGACCCTTGTTGTCGCTTCGGCCGTCTGCCCTTCTGGTTCTGCTCAGGATTCTTCGGTCTCGCGCCGGCGGGACCACAAGTGACGGCTACCTGCCGATTCTCGCCACACTTGGCCGTTCCGTCAGATTTCCGTCGGCCTCGTGCCGGCGGTATCCCAGGTGACAGCTACAGCGATAAGCCCGAATGAGATCGATTCCCTCGGTCTCCGTCTGGCTCGCCGAGGCGGAACCAGCGAGTGTAATCAACACCTTTGCAACCCGCCTCATTCGCTGCTTCCGCCCGGATGAACCGGACGGAGAGTCAGAGGCTTTTGATTTCGTTTCTGTAGCTGACAGTTGTTCCTCCCGCCGGCACGAGGCCGACGGAAGGCAGGAAACAGGCATCGCATCCGAACAGGAGCTGCATCCGGGGGGCCACCCAATTGTGGCCGTACCCGAAAGGGAATCGCAAAAGCGGTGTCAGGACATCGCACTCCAAATGGGCGTTGAAAAGGGGACATTGGGCGTTGAAAAGGGGACATTGTGCTTATTGAGAAAAGTAGAATGTCCCCTTTGTGATCCGCTCCGGCCGATCGATCAGGTTTCCGCCGGCCTCGTGCCGGTGGGACCACAACTGACAGCTACAGCGTCAAATCGAAAACATTTTCCGGGGTCTCCGCCTGGCTCGCCCAGGCGGAACCCTCGAATGTAACCTTCACCCTGGCAACACGCTCTATTCGCCGCTCGCGCCCTGATGAACCGGACGGAGAGCCAGAGGCTGCTGATTTCGTTTCTGTAGCTGACAGTTGTTCCTCCCGCCGGCACGAGGCCGACGGAAGGCAGGAACAGGCATCGCATCCGAACAGGAGCTGCATCCGGGGGGCCACCCAATTATGGCCGTACCCGAAAGGGAATCGCAAAAGCGGTGTCAGGACACCGCACTCCAAATGAATCGCAAGAGTGGTGTCGATCCACCGGACTCGAAAAGATGCACTCGACAAATGTCGATGATAGCGTGACTTGCTTTGGCTCCTGGTGACACTGCGGCTTTCAATCGCAGGGCATCGCTCGGAGAGTGATGGCTACTTTGGTCGCGCGCGTCTTCAGGACAGTCTCCCGTTTTCCCAAAGCAGTTTGCAGGCGGCGAATCTGACACAGAATTCGCGTGCAATTCAGGTTGTTCACTGATCGCGCTTCTGATCGACCACGAGATTCGAGTTGTCAGCCCGCGTCAGTCTCACAAGGTCCGGGTTGGACTGACGACGCCAGATGAATCCGTCCAGCACGTAGTGAGTGATCTGCGGTACGGCCAGCAGTGGCACGAGCAGTTGATCGAAGTCTCCGATATCCCAGGGATTCCCGAACAGCCAACTGCGTTCGTGCCAGAGACCGCAGTCCCAGAGCAGTTCTTCAAGATACGCAAGAACCCAGATCACGCCGAGAAACTTCGCAAGATGAACCATCAACGGCCGACGCCGTTCTGAAGGCGGATTCACCGGCTGCTCATGCTCACCGTGCGTCTGACACCGATACCAGAACACGAGAACGATGTAGGGAATTCCGTGAGCAATCACGTTCGTGACGGTGAAAGCGGCGTCGGAGTTGAATGTGACGATTCCCAGATACCAGAGCAGCGCCGTGCTGAGTACAACCAGATCCCTGCCCGGATTAAACGCTCGCCCCTGAATCCCATCAATCACTGATCGCAGGCAATACGCTGACAGCACGATCCAGTAAACGGGGCGAAGCAGCGTCTCGATGAATTCCGGGATACGGACAAAATCCGTCTCCACGAACCAGGAAAAATGTCGCGGATGAGTGTGCCAATACACCAGAGGATAAAGTGTCGCAAGGTAGATCGCCGCTGAATCCAGCAGAGCGTCTGTTCGACGCACGTCTCGCTTCTCAGCCGTCCGCTGACTCATTTCACGAGACCGATACAGGGCCACCCACCCATACTGCTGACGTATAAAATGAAACACGGCGAGGTAAGCGAGACATCGCCAGAACAGCAGACGTCCCTCAGAATAGATGGCTGCTCCCAGAACGAACGAAAGCAGCGGAACCATCACATACAGCCAGCGGCGGCGACGAAACTCGCCAGGCTCGAAATAAACTCGGAAACCTGTGGCGTAAACATGAGCCACATCAATCAACAGAATGGACACGATCCAGAGCCATTCTGGATTTTCATGAACGTCCCAGCCCTGCCAGTATCCGAGCAACAGCAGTGCCAGAGACAGCAGCGTGCTGCCGCCAAACGTCAGCAGGTCTACTGAGGCGGAGAACAGCCAGACCGGAGCCGGAAGACCATGGTCAGCCGGATAGTCCAGCGCTGACTTCGGCTGCAGCTCGGCACCCATGGTCAAAAGCTTCCTCAAAAAGTGCAATTCCGCTCAGATCGGTGTTCGCAAAATGAATTCCGCCGACAGGCATTAACGCGTTCGCACGCTGATTCGATGATCGAAATCCCACGACCGGCTGGATCATCGCATGCCCCCACAGATACACATCCAGTTTCGTGGTCAGCTGCCGGATCTCCGGATGAGCCCGCTCCAGATCAGTCAGGACCACATCGGCCAGTTCAGCCCACGTGGCGCGAAGCAGCTTCTCGCGAACCTGCCGGACATCCGGACCGATGACCGGATAATACCATGTCAGCACTGTCGGTCCGTAGTCATGACCGGTCTGATGATTCGACACGACATAACCCAGCGAAGGACTTCCGTGGATCACATTGTCCCAGCTCATCGGAAAACCCACCGATCCAGGTCGATCCTTCAGATGAAGATTGGCCACAACCCAGGATCCGTAACGAAACCCGCTCGATGATCGATCGGTCTGATCTGAAAGCCCGGCGATCAGTCTTGGAGCCATAAACTGCGGCGCTGCGAATATGACTCGCCGAGCCCGAAAACCGATCGCTTTCTGAGTCGCAGTCTCAAACGCTGTCACCTCACAGAGTTCAGCCCCTTCGCCCTCGGAAGTGTCTGCTTCAGTTCGAATCGAGCCGTTGGGACGAATCTTCGTCACGGCCACTCCGGTCTTCAGACGATCGCCCGTGGAAAGAGCCAGGTGGCGAGTCAGGCGAGCATTTCCTTCCGGCCATGTCATCAGTGGCTGATGATCTGATCCGGCCTGCTCCTGCCGCGATGCAAAATAGAGGATGCCTGCCCAGGCGCTCGTCTGTTCGGACGTCAGTCCGTAATCATCGCGGCAGCTGTAATCGACTAGCCAGTGCAGACGTTCGGAGTTCCAGCCATGACTTCGGAGCCAGTCTCCCATGGTCTGCTGATCCAGCTGCATGACTTCCGGGTCAATCGACGACTGGCTGGTCGGGATGACGAATGCCCGTCGACCCGAGGAATCCTTCCGTTCAGACCATCGGTCGATTTCGCTGCGGAAGGCGGCCAGCTGCGCGAGATCATCTTTCGAAGCTCCCGTTGCCGGGTACAGGCCCTCAATCCATCTGTCCTGAAAGAATAACCGCTCTTCAGGTTCGCGGCAGAGCGACTCTTCCTGAATAACGGGTGTTCCGTCAGCGTCCAGTGATTCGACCAGTCCCATTTCCTGCAGCAGACTGATCAGCGGCCTGTTCTCCGAGAATGGGACCGGCAGATAATGAGCGCCCCACGGGAAACTTCTTCCTTCAGACTGGCCAGCGCGAGATGTGCCTCCCGCATCTGGTTCCAATTCCAGAACAACGAAACTTTCGATACCGGCCTTCTGAAGGTTCCACGCCGCAGAAAGTCCGGCGGCACCGGCACCAACAATCACAACATCGACAGACTGCCATGCGTCCTCAGCAGGAACCGGCTGAAATCCGTCTCGTATTCGATGCCCGATTGAGTGTGACTGCCCGAGAAGTTCGCCGGCAGGTGGAAGCGCAGGTTCTGAAGAACATCCGGACGACAGTGCAGGCAGCCCGAGCATCAGCGCGATCAGTTCTCTTCGGCTGATCGCAGTGCTCATTTCCACGCTCCCCATTCTTCATCGTAATACCGCACAATCGCCTGATTGTTCAGCTGATTGATCTCCGCATCGACTCGCTGCAGGTCCGGCGGCAGTTCAAACATTCCGTTGAGCACTTCGTCATTCAGAAAGCGTGACGTTCCTTTCAGATCGCTGATCATTGAAAGTCGCTCGGGGAGCGGCTGTTCAGACGCCAGAGCAAATCCCCATTCTCCAAATGTCGGCACGAGTGCATGATAAGGTTTCACGCGGAAACCGGCTGATTCCATCGTGCTGATGATGCACCAGTACGATCGGGGTGCCACGAGCGGAGACGTGCACTGGACACTGACGGATGCTCCCGGATTCAACCGCTGTTTCAGCATCCCGTAGAAACGTTTTGAGTAGAGCTTGCCGATGGCAAACGATCCGGGATCCGGAAAATCGATTATGACCGCATCGAAACGTGTCGACACATCCTGACTGATCCAGAGGAAAGCGTCCTGATTAATCACGTTGACGCGAGGATCGCTCAGAGCCGACTCACTGAGATCTTTCAGGGGAGGAAACCGATCTGCCAGCGAGGTCATGCCGGGATCGAGGTCCACCAGAGTCACCGATTCGACGGCGGGATATCGCAGAACTTCGCGTACGGCCAGACCGTCGCCACCGCCCAGAACTAGAATTTTTCGCGATGACGCGGCCGACACCATGGCCGGATGAACAAGCGCTTCATGGTAACGGTATTCATCCACCGAATTGAACTGCAGGTGACCGTTCAGATACAGCTGAAAGCCTCGGGCATTTCGAGTCAGCACGATTCGCTGGTATGGTGTGGATTCTGCATGAACAATGGTGTCCCCAATCGCACCTTCTTCACCGAGCTTCGTGAGTGCATCGGCTTTGATCAACGCGGCCATCAACAGTCCGATGACGAGACAGGAGCGACCACGCAGCCCGGAGAGATTTCGGCGTGCCAGCAGTGGCCTCAGAAGCCATGTACCCCACAGACCGACTGCTGCATTGATCAGCCCGCAGATGAGCGACGTGCGAATCAGCCCCAGGTGTGGTACCAGGAACATCGGGAAAAGCAGGGATGCCATCAGAGCACCGATGTAGTCAAACGTCAGCACTCGCGACACAAGATTTTCGAAGTCCAGCTGCTCGCGAAGAATTCGCATGAGCAGCGGAAGCTCCAGCCCCACCAGCGTTCCGATCGCGAACACCAGACCGTACAGAACAATCTGAAACGTGCCACCCCATGCATAGGCGGCAAACAGCAGCGGTGCTGAGAGCCCCCCCAGCAGAGCCACCCCCAGTTCGACTTCGATGAAACATCGCGCCACATGATCTGTGATAAAACTGGAGAGCCACGCTCCAACTCCCATCGCCGAAAGGTACAGCCCGATCACCAGTGAAAACTGAGTGACGGAATCACCGAGGAGATAGCTGGCCAGAGTCCCCGCAAGCAGCTCGTAGACCAGGCCACATGTCGCAATGACGAGGACGTTCAGGTACAGAAGTACGAGCGGGGCTCGGTTCATCGAATCATCGCGCATGAATGACGGACCCCGAAAATCGAGTGTTGACGATGCACCGCGTCAGCGGCACCGCGCAAGCTGTCCGGTGTTTCTTCTGCCCCGGTGTCATCCCAGAATCGCAGCAGAAATGATGATGGAGATTCCGAGGATCACCGAGCCCATCACGATCGCCACCGCGGTGTTCTGATCTTCCTCGATTTCCTTGACTATCGAGAATGGTGCGAATCGATGCATCAGCCAGAAACAGACTGCCAGAACCGCAATCCCGAGGAATGAAAAGACCACGGCAGCAACGAGGTGAGCTGCAACACCACTTCCCGCTCCTGACGGCCCACCCTCCATCGGAACCTGTGCCAGAAGCTGAAGACCTTGAAATTTGAGTTCAGAAAGGCTCACTATTTTCCTCCTCCCCAGAAACCGCCGGATGGTCGTCCCCAATAAGTGCCGCCACTTCCGGAACTTCCGTTATCAGACATTGCACTGAAGTCCGGTGGACGCCAGCGTCCGACACAAGCTGCAGTAAAGCTTCCGCAGGTGATCACACCCAGCGCCAGATACATCCATCCCACCATCGATATGTATTTCATCAAGACTACTCATCCGAACTCGCGTAAGGACTGAACTCGCTGTCTTTCCAGCGATTCACTTCGAACAGATGATTCAGAAAGAACAGCAGCGCAGGGGGCGCTGAAATGACCAGAAGCGACACAACGAAAAAGAATCCTTCCACCGGAACTGAGATCGCTCCGAATAGATATTTCAGCCCGAACAGCACAGCACCAAAGAGCAACCAGAATCCCCAGACATCTCCGTAGGAAGGCTTCGGCTGAATGGTTCCTGTGCCCCAGGGGGATGGAAGTTCCTTAATCTTGAATGCCTGTTCGACCGTTTCCTTTTCAAGATAAGTTCCGAGAGAAACGTTCAGCTCCCCGCTTTTGTCCTGCACATCCGATCGTTCCAGCGAGAGCATGCGCGGCGGTGCAATGTAATCCGCCGTCACGACCTGCTCCGTGGCACTGACCTTCCAGTAGAATTCGCCCACAACGTAACGAACGTAAGCGATGCCCCGATCGTAGACGCGAAACGTCGTTCCCTGATATCGAATCTTGTCACCTCTGGTGGCCGAGAGATCCGCTACTGACAAAGGTTCTACGAAGCTCCAGTGCCCTTTGTTTCGCACCAGCCAGCGAAACCCCTTTTCAGGCTGGTACAGCAGGTACTCCGTCCACGGATAATCGCGTCCTTCGTAAACGGCATACCGCACCATAAATCCGATGACGGTATACTCGTCGTTCATCAGACTTCCGGTCGATCCCAGCGGGATCAATGGCTTCTCCACCTCGCCATGAAGTGTCTGCAGATATGACAGATTGCCGTGCTGACAATCCAGCAGAGCATGACAGCTGGGGCAGCTCACGCGGAGTGACTGATCCGGCGCGTGAAGCGTCAGTGGACCGGCGCACTGAGGACAGCTGAGCTGCAGACCTCCAACGGAGATCGTGTCGCTCGCGGCAAACCCTTCACCATTGCCGCCCTGAAGCTTCAGCTCCTTCAGAGAGACTTCTCGCCCCACAAACAGCTGGGGATGATCCTGGCTGTAGTCGATCGTCGCAAAGCCGCGATCCTCGGCATGCAGGTCCGCAAATCGATGTTCTGCCTGAGGCCTGAAATCCCAGGGAATGCTGCCACTGGCGGAGGCCGCTCGAGCAACCCCCTTTTCAGCAACGGCGAGTGTCATCCCGTCTGCGATGGTGATCCGATCTCCGGGCGTAAGGGAGTCATAGTCAGGAATCTCCGTGCTCGAACTGATCTCACGCGGCATCGTGAGGTAGAACTTGCCCTGAGCCTCTGCCAGCCACCCAACCCGATCTCCGGGAAACTGCAGATACCATTCATTCCAGACGCCGCCCGCGGGATGCTGATACTGAACCCTTCCGGCGATCTCGAACGACTTCTTTCGAAACGTCCCCTGCATTCCTCGCTCGACCGGGGAGTTCGTCTCCACGAGATCCGCGACTTTCCCATGATCTTCCAGCTGCTTGTCACCGCGTGCGACGACGGCACTGCAGAAATCGCAGATCGTCACCAGCGCGGTGCTTAGTCCGAATGTCACCGGACCGCCACAGGCAGGACAGTTGGACGTCCGACGTTTCCGCGTCATCGCAGAGCACCTGACTGAGGAATCTCCGGAATGGCAGCCGACGTTATTCTGGCGTCATCGCGGTTACCGCGTTTCACGATTCTGACATGGACGGCATCAGCCTGAAGCCTGTCCTCGAGATGTTTTTTCCACGGCCATTCCTCTCTGCGGCGGCAGCAGAAGAGATTGAATGTTGCCACCCGATGCTCCGGCCATGTATGACATGCCAGGTGAGATTCAGCCAGCAGGTACAACCCCGTCACCCCACCCGGGCCGGGGAAATCGTGCCATTGCGGTTCACCCACGACCTGCAGGCCAAGATCTTCAATCACTGATTCACAGATCTGCCGAAGAACATCCGCTGATTGCAGCACGGCGACGTCACATCCGGCAGCGTCGACAATCCATTCACAGCCTGTCAGAACTGAAGCAGCGATCTCCGAGTCTGCTCCGACAGAACTTTCTGTCCGATCGGATTCTGTCAGATGATGGTCAGAACAGGTTACTTCCGGGACAGCCGGCATCGCAATTCTGGTCATCCGGAGATCCTTCAGGCAGAGTGATTCAGAGACACGCTGCGGAAGTATAGTTGATGAGCCATGATTTCCTGAAGGCACTTCGGATGATCAATTGCTCAAACTTTCCGCAGCTGCAGCAGCCCCATCAGGAGCTACCCGGTCCTGCAGAACGATGCGTCCGGACAATCGGATCATTTTTTTCAACTCGACGACCTGTTGGCGTGATCTGGCGGACTCCCTGCACTCGCAGCGTTCTGTCAAAGCAGGCGACCTGCCCATGGAGCTCTTTCAGGCCATCGGCGTGTCAGGGTATCGGCGTGTCAGAGCCAGGCGGTTGCGCCGTCAGCTTTGAGCCGTTCCAGAATTTCCTTGATTTTCTCAGACTCATCCCGGTGAGCAACCAGCGTGGCATCTGCTGTATGCACGATGATCAGGTCGCTCACACCGAGCGTCGCCACGAGATGATGATCGGACGTTCTGACAATGCAGTTTGTTGTCGCGATGCCGCAGAATCGGCCATCGATCGTGTTTCCCTGAGCATCTGCTCCGTTCAGTCTCGGGACGGCAAGCCAGCTTCCGACATCATCCCACTGAAATGGTGCTTCGATGACGCTCACACCTCGATGCCGCTCCAGTACAGCGTAGTCGATCGAAATACTCTTCATCTTCGGAAACTCGGATGCGATCACGGAGTCTGCATTCCCGGACCGATACTCGTCCTGAATCTTCATCAGCGAGTGATGAATCTCCGGTTCAAGTTCGGCCAGAAGATCCAGAATCGTCTGTGCCTTCCAGCAAAAGATCCCGCAGTTCCAGTAAAACCGCCCTGCTCGAAGATACTCTTCTGCCACTTCACGCTGTGGCTTTTCTCGGAAGGCATTGACTTCATAGACGGGAATACCGGATCCAGCGAGCTGGCTTCCACGTTCGATATAGCCGTAGCCTGTCGAAGGAAATGAAGGAGTTACGCCGAAAAGCACCAGACGTTCCGGTGAACGGCGAACCACATCATCAGCAGCCTTTACGGCCTGGCTGAAAGCTTCCTCCGACTGAATCACATGGTCCGCCGGCATGACAAACATGACGGCATCCGGATCGTCCTGAAGGAGACGAATGGCAGCGAGGCCGATGCAGGGTGCTGTATTCCGCGCAGCCGGTTCCGACAGGATGTGGGACGCAGGCACTTCAGGAAGCTGCTCGCCGGTTTTTACCGCCTGAGCATGGTTCGTCACAATCCATGTCGTCGCCGGTGACGCCCAGGATCGACAACGATCCACGGTCTGCTGAATCATCGTCCGATCGCCAGCCAGCCGCAGAAGCTGCTTGGGGATCTGATGACGACTCTGCGGCCAGAATCTCGTACCGCTTCCACCCGCCATAATGACTGCATGCAGCATAAAACCGACTCACCCTTCAGAAGTCTTCAGAAGCATGACGACGCAGACTTTCCTGGTCGCCTGAAATCCACCGATCAGGAGTCAGTGGTGCGACCTGAGCTCAGAGCTCGTGCGACGGACTCCAGCAGGACTTCCATCGCGAATGGTTTGCGAAGATAGTCCACCACGCCAAGCATCTCTGCGTACGCTTTGTGACGGCTTCCTTCATTCGCGGTCATCATGATCACTGGCGGCGGATCCTTCATTTCGGAAAGAAACTCCAGCACCGGGAAACCGCCCATCCGCGGCATCATCATGTCTGTCAGAACGAGATCCGGTCGATTCGACTGAATCAGACGACGACCGTCCTGCCCGTTGCTTGCAGTGATGACTCGGTATCCTGCCGATGACAGGACGGCCTGAACGGTGGACGAAATCTCACGATCGTCCTCTATTACGAGGATCAGACGAGGCTTTTCTGACTGGTCTTCGGAAGATGCCATAGCGTTGTTTCTTCAGGAATCGCTGTACTGTTTCAAGTGAAGAAGAATTCGATCAGCCGCATCACGACCACTCGCGATGCTGTCCGGTATACCGACTCCATGGTAAGAACTCCCTGCGAGCTGCAGTCCGGCACTCCCCGCAAGAGCTCGTTCGATTTTCGCGATGCGATCCAGATGTCCTACATGATACTGAGGCATGGCACGTTCGTAGCGGACGATTTCGGCAAACATCGGCGGTCTTGACATTCCCAGAATTGATCGCAATTCATCATTTACAGTCGTCATAATCTCCGAATCAGACCGCTTCAGCAGTTCCGGCTGCATGGCTCCCCCCACGAATGTGCGAAGAAGAACCTGACCATCCGGAGCTCGCCCTTCAAACTTTCGGCTGGAAAACGATACCGCGAGAATACGACGATGTTCCTGATCCGGAATCACCAGTCCAAAGGCATCCAGCGGATGGCTGAAATCGCTCAGTGAATGAGCGCTGACAACGATGGCACTCGATGCGTACTCAATGGACCGAAGAAGAGCCGTGAGTTCGGAGTGTCGCGAGTCCTTCAGCAGTTCAGCAGTCTGCCATGTCGGAAGTGTCGCAATCACGCTGTCGTAACTTCGCGAAACCGCTTCGCTCTGAACATGCACTCGCCAGCCAGCCGAACCGGCTTCTGACGGCGCCACGTCCTGAGTTTGACGTTCCACAGCCATGACGCGGCGACCAAATTCGAACGTCACACGCCCGGATTTCTGACACACATCACGAACAGCCTCAGCCATCGATGAAAGACCATGTCTGGCCGAAAGAAACAGACCATATCGAGCGCCACTCCCGGACGTTTCGCCGCCACGAGTGCCTGCATTTCCAGTCCGCTGACGTTCGGCCTGTTTTGCCTCGCGAGCCTGTTTCAGGGTCGCACGAATGACACTTCCATATTGTTGTTCCATCTCGGGGAAACGAGGAAGCGTCGCCTGCAGACTGAGCTTTTCCGGATCGGAGGTATAAATGCCTCCGATGAGTGGCTGCACCAGCCGATCGAGTGCTTCCTGTCCGAAACGTCGACGAACGAAACTCGAAAGGGATTCGTCGTCCTTACTCTTTCGACGCGGAACCATCACCTCGGCAAGCAGCCGAAGTCGTCCGGCAACCGAAAGGATCGGACTTGTCATGACTGCCCATGGTTTCGATGGAGCCATGAGCATGAAACCGTCCGGAACCTGCATCGGTCGGCCGTTCCGCAGAACCAGAGACCTTCGCCATCGTTCATCGGTCGGAATCAGCTGATCCTGAAATCCGGTTTCGCGGCACAGCTGAATGGCCCCCGGTTTATTCGTGATGAATGAATCCGGTCCCATCTCGATCAGAAAACCGTCCCGATGTTCTGTCCGAATGATTCCTCCGGCTCGATTCGATGCTTCCAGAACCGTCACTCGAACGTACGGATCCGCGGAGATGAGCCGATGAGCCGCAGCAAGGCCCGTTATCCCGGCGCCCAGAATGGCTACCTCAGGAATACGCGGCATTGCTGTCACTTCTGATCTCCCGGTCCTCGGGAACCCAGTTCATGAACGAACTCCACGAGTGCTTTGACATGATCCGGATTCATGTCCGGCATGACTCCATGCCCCAGATTGAAGATGTGTCCGGGACGGCCTCCCGCAGCGTTCAGCACATCAGCGGCACGCTGTTTCAGCACCGGAAGATCCGCGTAGATGGAGACGGGATCCATGTTCCCCTGGATCGCAGTCTGATCGCCGAATATTCTCCACGCGTCATCCAGCTGCACTCGCCAGTCGACGCCCATGACAGCACCACCGGCTTCCTTCTGAAGCGGCAGCAATGCCGGATTTCCAGTGAGAAAGTTAATGACAGGACCGAACTGACTGACCGTCTGAATCAGTCGTTTGGTATGAGGCAGGACGTATCGGCGATAATCAGACGGCGACAGACAGCCGGCCCAGCTGTCAAAGACCTGAACGGCCTGACATCCGGAATCGAGCTGAGCCTTGAGATAGATGATGACGGAATCGACGAGCTTTGCCATGAGAACGTTCCAGGCAGACTCATTGTTGTACATCAGCTTCTTGGTATGAACGTAGTTCTTTGAACCGCCGCCTTCGATGCAGTAGGACGCCAGCGTAAACGGAGCTCCGGCGAATCCCAGCAGAGGGATATCACCAGGCAGTGCAGATCGAATCATTCGAACTGCCTGAAAAACGTAGTCGAGTGAATCCACGGTTTCCAGAGCATGCAGGCGGTCAACGGATCCCTTTTCACGCAGCGGATTGTGAATGACCGGGCCCTCTCCCTTCTGATACTCCAGATCAATTCCCATCGGCTGCAGCATCGGAAGCAGGTCAGCAAACAGGATTGCTGCGTCAACGCCGAGCACTTCTCTGGCAGTGACCGTGACCTCACAGGCCAGTTCGGGAGTCTGGCAAAGTTCCATGAAGGTCACTTTGCTGCGGACTGCCATGTATTCCGGAAGATATCGCCCTGCCTGTCGCATGATCCAGAGCGGCGTCGTATCGGTGCGTTCGAGCCGCAGTGCCTTCATGAAGCGACTGTTACGAAGAGCTTCGGTGGTCAGAAATGGTGCAGAACTCAAGAGGATCACCTCAATTCACCAGAAACATGGCAGACTACAGATCGCATTTCAGATGCCGGTACAGGCATTTTCGCTGTTGCAGAATCTGCTGGCAAAAATCGCGTTCATCGGGAGCCAGTCGCGGTTTTGAAACCACCTGTACTCTGATCAGTCACACGGTATTCCATCGATCGGAAAAGTTCGACGAAATCCCGACGTTGTCCCGGATGATAGCGACTCCAATTCGCCTCGGCACAGCTCAGTCCATTTTTGTCGATTCGTCCCGATAACAGGACATCCGGACCGCATCGGTATGTTCCGAACAATCACTTCATTCCGGACGTCTCTGGAACACATTTCGAAACCGGGACGGGCACACTTCCAAAGGCAGAATTCTCTGGACACGTCCTGTCCGACGAGAGCCAGTCGGGGCATCGACCCCTGTCGGCATGAATGTGGCCTTATTCCCCGTCACGGTTTTCGCTGCTTTTCTCTCAGACGGCGAATTGCTGTCGATGTAGTTACATCGTTCGGTGAAAAATGCTGAATCCTCAGCCATTCACTTTCGGCCTCTTCCGTGCGTCCGGCTGCTTCGAGAATTTCAGCCAAGAGCCTGCGAAGCCCAGTATTGTCTGCATGCTCTTCCAGACATTTTCGGATCCATTCCACGGCCGCTTCATTCTGTCCGGTCAGTCTGAGATGGCGACCTCGGCAGACCATGCGATCCGGGTTGTCCGGTAAGGTTCGTTCCTGCCAGAGCTGATCAGCTGTCTGCAGGATCTTTTTGCGAAGTGCATGGTCCGGAGGAGCCACAAGGCGAGACTCTGCAATCCGAATGACCTCACAGTAATCCTGGCTTCCGAAATGCTGCCAGAGTTCCGTCGGAGTCCAGGCGCTCTGTCCATCTGCGAGAATCTGCACACGCATGTCACCGGAGACCCGCAGTGAATTCTGCCACACCATCAGGCACTGACTCTTCTGATTCCGGAGCAGCAGAAGATGCCCAAGCTGATACAGTCGTCTTGCACTGGCCGGCTCGCTGAAAAGAATGGCGTCGACTTCTGTCTGCGAAACAGGACGATCTTCAGCGACAAGTTTCATCGCGATCAGATCCAGTCGGAGACCCGGCATGAGCGGCACCTGATTCAGTGCGACTTCGAGCTTTCGTGCGATGGGGTACTGGACCAGCAGATTCTGGATCGCTGCGACCATCGCCCTGGCTGGCTCGTCACTCGATCGGAGGCGAAGCTGCTGAACCCGGCTGGCGAGCCCAATCGGGTTCAGCTGACTCCACGCTTTCTGGTATTCAGGTTCTGTCAGTGTTGCGCCGCCGGCAGATGTCCGAATCAGCGAGTCTCGAAAGATTGCTTCTTCAATTCGATATGCCATCTCCAGTCCGTACGGATCATCCGGACGCGACTGCAGCGATCGTTCAAGTTTTGCGCGAAGCTGCAGCATCTCGGGTCGTGAATTCGATTGTTCTGAAACATTCATCAGTCGATGTTCGACGGCGACTGCATTACGGAAGACATCGTGAGCAGCGAGAATGTCGGGCACATATGTCACCGCACCAGCAGCGAGAAGAACTCTCGTGACGAAAAGTGACCAGCCAGGGGCATTGATGATCAGACCACGCGAACCGATCACACTGTCTGAACCGGAACGGCGATTTTCGGATCGCAGATGACTGTCGAATGCGCCCATCGCCATTCCCGAGATGACTGCCACTGCCGCAAGCGCCGCCGGACCACCCGGAGAATAGTCAAAGGTGGCTGAGATCGCCTGAGCAACCGCGAGGGCAACACACATGACACCCCAGGCAGCGAGGGCATGATTCTGACCTCGACCTTTTGATTCGGATGCGCTGATCATTCTCAGGCCGGAATACAGCAACAGAATCCCGAAACCGATGTAAAACAGAAAGCCGATCACTCCGGACTCCACTGCCATTTCAACAAACTGATTGTCTGCTTGCTGAAACCAGCGGTTCAAGCCCCACCTGAGGTAGGGAAGCGTGGTGAATCGATAGCAACCCATTCCCGATCCGAGCAAAGGAAAGTCTCTCACCGACACCAGCACTTCAGACCAGTGTCGCAGGCGGCCTGAAATCTCCTGGATCGGGGCACTGAGCGTGGACAGTTCCGACACGACGCCCTGGTCTTCTTCGAACGCTGTCAGCAACGATATGGAGACTCCGGAAATCATGAGAATCAACACCAGCATCACCAAAAAACGGCGCCGGACAAGACTGACCAGTGCACTGACGAGAAACACCGACACCGCGGCAAGAATTCCGGCTCTTGATCGAGTTGCGGCAGCTCCAGCAAACAGCATGGCAACAGCAACGACCGAAAGAATCTGATATGTGTTCAGGCGAGCGAGCATTGCAAGGAGCTGATGTCCAGCTGATTCTCCGCGGCTTTCCGACAGACTTCCTGCACGCCGGATACCTTCCGGCAATCGGCCCCGATCTGACATCCACGACAATGTTGTCAATGCAACAGCGGCACTCAGATGGATGCACAACCACCCCGCGGCTCCGTTCGGATTCAGAAATGCTCCTGACGGACTGACTCCCTCGACGACAACCCAGTCCTGCCAGTAAATCATGCCGCGATTTCGAAAGAGCTGCACGAAGGAGAAGAAGACAAACAGAAATGAGTTGCCTGCCAGCACTGTCAGTCCCGCTCGAATCGCACGACTCGTTCGGAACACATCGAAACCAGTCCAGGCAAGCAGCGAAACACAAAGCCATTGTGCGACGGAAAGTCTCGTTCGAGCCGGCGAGACAGTTCCCGCCCTTGATGACGTCACGGAATTTCCGGCCTGCACGGGGGAGGAGACAACAGATCCCCGCAGTTCCGAATACACCGCATGTGCCATATCGGAGGGAGGCGAATCATGAACAGGCATGAGCTGCACGATTCCGATCATCGCGAGTCCGGCCGGAAACAGAATTCCCGTCGGCACTCTCTGCGCATCCTTTTTCGCGGCAATCACAGACCCGAGACGAAGCAGGCTGCTGAATATGGCTCCCGCAAGGAGAATCAGTCGAGCTGCCGGGACGGTACCGCCAAAACACCAGGGGATGGAACAGACAGTCAGCAGAACGAAAACGCCGCTGGCCCGGTCAAGAAAGTCGGAAACGCGTTCTCTGAACCCGGACCGATCCGTGCCGTTGCCGATCTCCAGCTCCCAAGATTGTCTCGTTCCCGATCTGCCGGACATTTCAAAGCCGTTCAGGATGGTCAGTTCGGAGCAGTACTCTGAAGCCGAAAGACGCCTGAATCCATCTTCTTCCTGCGACGGAAGCTTCCGTGTTCCTGCTGAAGCTCCTCAATCAGCCCCACAAGCTGAGTCTCGAACGGGCGAAGTCCGGCGATGAGCTCAGCCATCCATTCGCAGATCGGACCACCACAGGATGTTCCGAGAATTCGCAACTGACCCACGCGAGTCCCATCAACAATCAGCGGAATCTCGGACTTCCAGGTTTCGTGACGCTCCGTCGCCGATTTTCTTTTCCATGTGGCGTGATACTCTTCACCGACATTGGGGACCGCCACCATCAGCTCGACACCATCCATCGCAAATCGCTCGGCAAACTCCGTCAGCGTGACCCAAAGTTCTTCCCACTGATGCTTTCCGTGCAGCCGCACCTGATCATCATGAATCTCAATCTTTTCGCGGGAAGCAAAACTGATGATGGTTGATGAGAATCGACGAATTCTGTTGGTGAGCAGCGATAGCTCGGCATGCCCGAATGAACGAGTCAGAACCAGAATCGCCACAGCGGTTCCGACACCGACCACTGCGACAAGTTCGTTGTCCAGAGCAGCACTCATGACCGCACCGATCCCGGTGAGTCCGCAAAGTGCAGCAACAACGAGAAGAAGAGTCTCGCCACCGATTCCCTTCCTCATGAGACAATGATGCAGATGAGCTCGATCGGTGGCATAAATGCTTCGTCCCGTGAGCTTACGACGAACGATCGCCATGGAAACATCAAAGATCGGAATCGCCCAGATCGCCATCGGCATAATCATGGCCGCAGCAGTGTAGTGCTTGATCGAACACTTCAGAGCGACGCAGCCAAGAATGAGACCAATCAGCATGCTACCGGAATCGCCGAGGAACATCCGAGCCGGCGGAAAGTTGTAGATGAGGAATCCGCAGAGAGACCCCGCAAGGACAAGCGACATCATCAGACCGTCAGCTCGCCCACCAAGAACGAATGTGACTGCCGCCACGGAAAGACTCAGCACGATTCCGGTCGTGGAGGCCAGCCCATCCACGCCATCGATCAGATTCAGAGCATTGATTGCCCCGAGAATCCAGAGCACAGTCACGATGGACGAGATGTCCCCGAACTCGATCGCCATGCCGAAGCCGGTCACACGGTCAATGGTGATTCCAGCCGGTAGCATCATGCTCGCGGCAACGATCTGCCCAAAAAGCTTTTGACGTCCCCGGAGTCCAAAACGATCGTCAACGAGGCCGACAATCACAATCAGCACTGATGCGCCGAGAAGACAGAGAAGAAATCGCCGATTCTCTCCTGAAAGACCGATGACACCCGGAGAGAACCAGAGAGTGATGCAGACTGCGATGAGACAGGAAATCAGCAGCGTCGGGCCGCCTGTCAGCGGAATTGCTCGTAAGTGCAGCTTTCGGTAACCGTCCGGACGATCGACAACACCAAGAACTCTGGCCAGCTTCGCCATCAGCGGCGCCAGAACTGCACTCATAGTGAATGCTGTCGCAAATGCCAGAAAATCAGGATTCATTGATCACCGACTGCCAGTGCAGAATCATCCATTGCAGACAAAACGTCCGTCAGGTCTCCACGCCTGTTTCTGCTTCAGATGTCTTTGGCTCTGGCTAATCAGGGCACCAAGAGCAAGCTGAGAGAGTCAGGCAGGTCAGGGGCTTCCGAGAAACCTCTGTACAATATGACCCTCTCATAGTGTCGCAACACAGCGCCGTGGATCAAGTGAACAATCATTGAATCCAAAAAAATACATCCACTGTTCACAATCGAAGACTGTCCTCGCGGGATGATGACGAATCGCAACAAAAACTGTTGCATTTCTGATTCGGGCTGATCCAGCATTCTTCGAACACCGCATTCAACAGTGCAACACTAACTACCTGCCTGAACAGACTTATCTCAGCAGGATAGGTGTTCTGAGAAATTTCAGGCAGTGTGCTAAAATGTGAGGCATTGACAGCATAGTGATTTCAGGATGCGGCAGAAGGATGATCCCGGATAGTGCCTGGTCCCCCTTGCTGGACGTCATCGAGACTTCAGCGCGTCGGCATCACACATCTGTAGCTGTTGAACAGTGACAGGCTTCGGAACATCACGAAGCATCAGCCGGCATCAAGCCAGGGCTCCACGGCCTCGCGGAACATCTCTTCATCCAGAATCTCATGTGCGAGCAGCTCATCCGCGATGGCCGCAATGACTTCCCAATAGTCGTCTCTCCGAAACACCTGATAGAGGTCAGCGACAGCGTTTTCCAGATGTGCAACACGCAACCGCGGTGACTTGAGTCTGGGGAGTTCCTTCAGTGCTTCCAGTCCAAGAGCCCAGTCATTCTGCCACTCGGCAACAAATGCCGGATGAAATGGCTCCTCACGATAAATCATCTCTGCGACAGGACCGGCAATCGCAACGATCGCCGATTTTTCCGCCATCTGCGGCCCTGTCATTCTTCGCGGATTCCATGCAACGACAGTCTCTCCATACCGATTCGGTCCGTCATCCCGGTCAGGATCGATCGAAACTCGTTGTACTCGTGCACCGAGGTAGATCGCCGCAAATGCGTGACCAGCTTCGTGATAAGCAGTCAGTGTGTCTGTGTCCATCAATGAGTTGGCTCTCGCTGGCGTGCAGAGCAGATTCCTTCGCCGAAATTTGAAAGTTCTGAAAACGTGACGTGAAACTCGGAGGGAGAATACGGAGTAGTCACATTCCGTGCAAAAGTCTGCACCCGGCGTCGGTCGATCTATCCTGAAGAACAGTGAATACCGGAATTCCCGGTTCCATCAGACCTGTCGAGGCAAATATGTCGCTTGAGAAGGTACATCCTCCGGTCCACTGGCACAGGACCGTACTTCAGCTTGCAGGTCTTTACAACATTGCATGGGGTGCCTTCGCGGTTCTTTTTCCTCAGGCTCTGTTTCGCTGGTGTGATGTTCGCCCGATGCCGAATCACCCGGAACTCTGGCAATGCATCGGCATGATCGTTGGCGTCTACGGCATCGGGTACGCCATCGCTGCCACAGACTCTCGTCGTCACTGGCCAATTGTCCTCGTCGGACTGCTCGGAAAGATCTTCGGCCCGATCGGTTTCATTCAGGCGGTGGTCAACGATCAGCTGCCAATCACCATGGGAATCACGATTCTCTTCAATGACCTCATCTGGTGGGTTCCCTTCGGGATGATTCTGGCGGACGCGTATCGAGCGGCGTCGGTTCCGGCTCGCCCGGCCGTTGAGGAGGTTCCGCCGGAGATCATTCCGGTGCCGCAGAGACGAATGACGACCAACGGCATCGTCTGGTCCTCTGTTCAGTCCGCTCCCGCAGCAGCTCGTCGGCAGTCCTGAATCCGGAACTGGCAACCTGAAAGGTCCGAGGTTTCAAGCCGGGGAATGAAATCCCGGCTGCACTGACCCGAGCTCAGATCAGTTCGTGAATCGGCTGGACGCCGTCGTCGAGAAGATACTGAGGCCGGCCATGCAGGTCCTGCACGGTGACTGTGTTCACGTCAATCCCCAGGTTGTGGTAGATTGTCGCGAAGACTTCCTGAAAACTCACCGGGCGATTTCTGGCTTCGCCTCCCAGTCGATCAGACGCTCCGATCACCTGACCGGTCTTCATGCCACCACCCGCCATCATGGCACAGGAAAGTCGAGGCCAGTGATCGCGCCCTGCCGTGGCATTGATCCGCGGAGTTCTGCCGAACTCACCCCAGCAGACAACCGTCACGTCTTTCTCAAGCCCTCGTTCGTGAAGATCAGAGACGAGTGCAGAGAGCGCCTGATCCAGCATCGGAAAGTCTTCCCGAGCTCGAACGAAGTTTTTGCCATCGGGCCCGTGCCAGTCCCAGCGACTGAAATTCAGAGTGACGACCCTGGCGCCGGCTTCGACAAGTCGACGAGCAATGCAGAAGTTCTGCACCATCTTCGGAGCTCCGTCCCGCGAAAACTCCGGATCGTTCTTTCCGTATCGAGCCAGCACGGCGGGATCTTCCTTCGTGAGATCCAGTGCGTCACACAATCCGGTGGAACTTAAGATCCCCAGTGCCTGCTGATGGTAAGCGTCCATGCCTTCCATGACGCCGGTCGCGTCCGCCTTCCGCCGAAATTGATCAAACGTCTTCAGAAGGCTGTCGCGACTGCTGAGCCGATCCATTGTCATGGTGCTCAGCGTCATGTCGTCAGAAGCACTGAGCCCGCTCTGTCCGATCAGCGGAAACGGTGAATGAGCAACGCCGAGAAAACCTCCCGTTCCCGGCTGGCCCCATCGACGTTCCCCCGTCTGGTACATCAGCGACAGATGAGCCGGCACTCCGGGGTTGGCCGGACCCTGAAGCTTTGACACCCAGGCGCCTGCTGCCGGCCAGCCGCCAGCCGCAGGATTGCGAGGTGTTCGGCCTGTCATACATTGATAGCCGTCATGATCACCAAACGACCCCACGACGGTTCGGATCGGTACGAAGCGTTCCATCATGGATGCCATCCGAGGAAACAGCTCGCAGATCTCGATGCCGGGAACACTGGTCGCGATCGGACGGAATTCCCCTCGAATCTCCGATGGTGCTTCCGTCTTAAGGTCCCACATGTCCTGATGTGGTGGTCCGCCAGGCAGATAAATATTGATCAGCGATTTGTGTCGCGGGCGAGCCCCGGATTGAGAGTCCGCAGCAAGCAGCTGTGGAAGACCGATTCCGCCGACTGCCGTCCCGCCAATTCTCAGAAAGCTTCGCCGGGAGTATCCGTCACAGAATCCTGTAAGCGACTTCTGCTTCTCCACGATTGTGATCATGTGAATTGCCTTCTGAGAACCATACTGGCCGGACCTGCAATCTTTGAGCCCACGCGACGATGGGCGACAGACTCAGTAAAGCCTTTCCCGTCAGCTATCTCCGGATCACCGGTCACTGACGGATTTCAGTTCGGGTCTTTCGCAGCTTAACACGGCCAGTTGTGTTGTGACAATGCTTTCAGGATGCTTGATCCGGGCTGGAAACTTCCTGCAGCCAGTGAGCCAGATCTCGCTGGAGAAGCAGCAGGTTCTGCCATCGTTCATAAGGCACCGCCATGCGACCCTCATGAGTTCGCCCGTCGGAAGACTCCGAGCTCTCGCGCGATGTCTGAATGATCGCATCCAGTTGTTCATGGACGAACGAAAAGACATCCGCGAGGCGAGCCCTCTGACCGGGCGTCAGCCGAACGGGCAGAGTCGGACGATCTCCGAAGAACAGCGGTGAGAACATGTTTTCGGTTTGGAGATTCTCCGCGAGACTGAACTCCGCGTCATCGTGGCCTCCCGCCGGGATCGAATTTCCTGATGGGCTCTGCCAGGGCAGAAGAGCCTTGACTTCAACGCCGAGTCGCTTCGCGCGAGTCGCAATCTCTTCGTCACTCCCGAAGAGCAGTGTGCAGCGACCAATCTGCAGATGATCACCCGGGCGGAGTACTCGAAGCTGGACCGGATGGCCGTTGATGCGACTCCCGTTGGTACTATGGAGATCGGTGAAAATTACCTGTCCCTGATCTTCCTGCAGTTTGGCATGAAGTCGGCTGACACGTTCATCATTCAGCTGAATGGTATTGTCTTCCTCGCGACCAATGGTCACGGGAGTCTCGACATTGCGGAAGACTCGGCCTCGTTCGAGACCTTCCAGAACGGATAATGTCACGTGAGCCATTTCAGGACTTCTTTCCGAGTCAGTCGGTTCACTTCCGGTGACCTCGACCTGCAATATCAGTCCAGAGTTCGTCCGGGCGTCGAGACGAAACCTCTGTGGTGGAATTACTGTATTCTCACGCCTCCGCAAACGAAATGCGACAGTTCCCTGCCACCTTCCGAAAGGTTACTGACGAAATTTTTCATCTGCCGGGTCAGTACACTCAGGCCTGCTCTGACAGATTTCTGACAACTTTCTGTGAACGAAAAAAATCGCAGGTCGTCTTAACAGATCAGACCAGCCTCGCTGCTGCGTAACTGCTGACCCTCTGGCTGCAGACTTCCGAAGCTGGTAACCTTCCATCACAGGAGTATCCCGATGCAACGAATCTTCTCAGCGGCATGCTGGACCGTTCTCGTCGTTTCACTGCATTTGACAGGTATCGCCGATCGAACGGGAGTCACCATGGCAGACGAACGAGCCGATCACCGCAAACAGGCCACCCGGCTCTTCAACGAAGGCCAGTTTGCTGAATCGCTCACACTTTATCAGCAGCTGGCACTGGATCCGCAGAATCCGGATCGTGAACTGCCGGGTGATTTTGCTCAGTCAGTCCGCTGTCTTCAGCAGCTTGGTCGAATCAGCGAGTTTGATTCCTTCATCGAGAATGTCATCAAGGTTCACTCCGAACAATGGCGTCTCCTGCTGCGTGCGTCGCAGATGCTGAGTGGTGAAGTGGAGACGGGTGGGTTTCTGGTTGGGGGACAGTTTGAAAGAGGTCATCATCGCGGTGGCGGCGAATGGGCCGATGCTTCGGAACGCGACCGCGTCAGGGCTCTGCAGCTTCTGTTGCAGGCCGTTCCTCTTGCTGAAAAAGATGAACTGGCGACGGCTGCTGAGAAATCGGATGTCTATCGCCAGCTGGCAAATGCCATCGGGATGCAGCGCCACGGGAATGCCTGGAAGCTTCAGGATCTGACGGATACCACAACACTCCCGGATTACAGCACTTCCAATCCATCACCCTACGGACGGGGACGCCGCGGACGGGGCTTTCCGGGCTGGGGCGCCGAGGACAAGGGGGCTCCGGTCGATGCTGATGGAAATCCCGTCTTTCATCAGATGCCGACATCCTGGGATGCCGCAAAATCTGACGGAGAACGATGGCGATGGGCTCTGTCACAGGTGGTTGAAAAGGATGCATCTCGCCAGAGTGAAGTTGATCTCGAATGGGCGGCGTTCCTGAATTCTCAGTTCGGAGTTCGTGAAGGATTCCGGGACATCATCCTTCCGGCTTCGGTAGCGAAAGACGGGGCAAGCGACGCTTCGAACACCACAACACCGGAACCTGCTGACACGCACGCGGCTCATCGACTTCCCGACGACGAAACCATCGCTCGTCTGGCGTCCGGAGTTCGCCGTTTTCGTCTGCCCGATGAATTCAATCCGATCGTGATTTTCAATCGCATCGTTGCACGTGGTGATGCTTCAAAACGCAATGCTCAGGAATCGCTTATCGGGATTCGGATGGGCCGCCATCAGTATCCTCAGGCCGTCGAAATCCTGCGATCTCTGCATGAAGCCGCGACGGATAAAGATGATCGCGCGAATCTGCAGAGTCGAATTGACCAGATCGTCAAAAACTGGGTTCAGGTCGACAGCGTTCGTGTTCAGCCCGCCGGCAAGGGAGCCGTTCTGAACATCCGTTATCGCAACGGATCTCAGGTGAATTTTGAGGCCAGTGAAATCAATATTGATCAGCTGCTGACGGATGTGAAAGCGTACCTGCAGAGCCGCCCGAAGGAACTGAATTACGAACGCCTCCAGATTGAGAACATCGGCTATCTGCTGCTCAATCAGGATCGCAGCAGGTATCTTGCAAAACCATCAGCCACATGGTCAGCCGCGTTGAAACCTCCTGAAGGTCACTTTGACGCGACGGAGTCCGTGACGACTCCACTGCAGAAAGCCGGAGCCTGGTGGGTGACGGCAAAGATGCAGGACGGAAACGAAACTCGCATCGTGGTGTGGGTCGCGGACACGGCGATCAGCCGGAAACGCGTCGAAGGCGGAACGATGTATTTCGTCGCTGACGCGGCGACAGGCACTCCGGTGTCAAAAGCCAATCTCGAGTTCTTCGGCTGGAACCAGCAGTACAATCAGGAAGGCCGAATTCACCAGATCAACACAACTCGATTCGCAGCCGTGACCGACGAAAACGGAATCTCTGTTCCGGATGCCTCGCAACTGAACAGCAATTTTCAGTGGCTGACGATCGCAAAAACAAAAGAAGGCCGGCTTGCCTACGAGGGTTTCTCCGGAATCTGGAACCCGGAGCGACTTTCCGATCTCGATTACAGTCCGGTCAAGGTGTATTCAATCACCGATCGTCCCGTCTACCGCCCGGGGCACGACGTGAAATTCCGTCTCTGGATTCGGCAGCCTCGTTTCCACGAAGACGATGCTCGATTCGACAACAAAGATTACGTCATCCAGATTCGCAATCCGCGTGGCGACAAGGTTTACGAAACTCCGGCAAGAACCGACCGGTGGGCGGGGATCGACGGCGAATGGAAAATCCCGGCGGACGGAGTTCTCGGTGACTATGTGCTCGCCGTCTGCGAAACCGCGAATCCTGATGTCAGCGTCATCGGAAACGGATCGTTTCGCGTCGAAGAGTACCGAAAGCCGGAATTCGAGGTCAAAGTGGATGCCCCCGACAAGCCGGTGAAGCTTGGTGAAAAGATTCAGGCAAAGATCAATGCGAAGTACTACTTTGGGGCTCCGGTGACGGAAGGCACGGTTCATTACAAGGTGGAGCGTTCCGACAAAGACAGTCGGTGGTACCCGGTCGCGTACGGGGATTGGCTTTATTCGCCCGGATACTGGTGGTTTGCACCGGATTATCAGTGGTATCCCGGCTGGAATCGCTGGGGTTGTTTTGCTCCGATTCCGCCGTGGCGGGGCTGGAGCCCGAATCCGCCTGAAATCGTTGCGGAGGGAGATGCAGAACTCAGCGAAGACGGCACTTTTCTGGTGGATATCGACACAGCGGCAGCGCTGCGAGATCACAGCGACACCGACCATAGCTACAGCATTACGGCGGAAGTTGTCGACCAGTCACGCCGCACAATCATCGGCAGCGGCAGTGTTCTCGTGGCTCGTGATCCTTTCAAAGTCTTTGTCTGGACCGACCGAGGTCACTATCAGACAGGTGATACGATCACAGCCGGTTTCCAGGCACGAACTCCGGATGGAAAACCGGTCACAGGAAAGGGCAAAGCACAGCTGCTGTCAGTGACCTGGGATGGTGACAAACCCGTCGAAAAGGAAGTGCAGGCGTGGGAAATTGAAACCGATGCCCAGGGCAGCGGTTCACTGAAGATGGTGATCCCGAAGGCAGGACAGTATCGAATCTCCTGCACAGTCTCCGACGGACAGGAACACACGATCGAAGGTGGCTACGTGCTCACCGTTCGTGGTCAGGAGGCCGATGGCCGAGGTTATCGATTCAATGATCTGGAACTGATCACAGAGAAGCGGGAGTATCGCCCGGGCGAGAAAGTCTCTCTGCAGATCAATACGAATCTGGAAAACAGCACCGTTCTGCTGTTCGTACGGTCCATGAACGGACTGTGTCCGGCTCCGCAGGTGCTGCGACTGGAAGGTAAGAGTACCACGCATGAACTGGTGATTGAACGACGGGATATGCCCAACATCTACGTCGAAGCACTGACGATTGCAAACGGGCGGATGCATACGGAGGTTCGGGAAATCATTGTGCCTCCGGAACAGCGAGTGGCGAATGTCGAAGTCCTTCCGTCGGCAGAACGATACCGACCGGGTGAAGAAGCCACTGTCCGATTGAAGCTGTCGGATGTCGACGGCAAACCATTTCGAGGCAACACCGTTGTCAGTGTGTATGACGCCAGCCTGGAATACATCGCGGCAAGCACCATTCCAGAGATTCGGTCCTTCTTCTGGAACGTTCGACGCTACCACAACGTGCAGAATCAGTCGACTCTGGATCGGACATCCGGCCCGCTGCAGTATCCCGGTGAAATCACCATGCAGCCTCTCTTCGGCGATGGTCCGGGCATGGATGCGAACCAAAACTTCTGGGGCATGCAGGGCGGATTCGGCGGTAGAGGTGGCATGATGCCGCGTTCGATGATGATGCGAGGCCGACGAAACGGAATGGCCGGGATGCCGGTTCCTGAAGCGGCGATGGAAGCCGACGGTGTTGTCGGTATGGGGATGGATGCCGCGGCCGCTCCTGCGATGGAGAAGTCCGCAGGAAACGCAGCGAGCGGAAGTGGCGGAGAAACGACTGTTGCTGAACCGACGATGAGAAGTAACTTTGCTGATACCGCGTACTGGGTTGCTTCTGCAGACTCCGACGTCAACGGGATTGTCGAAATTCGGTTCCGTGTTCCGGATAATCTGACAACGTGGAAGGTCAAAGCCTGGACGATGGGCGACGGAACTCGCGTGGGCTCTGGCTCGGCCGATCTCATCAGCAGCAAGGATCTGATCATTCGTCCTCAGGCACCACGATTCTTCACGGAAAAGGACCAGATCACCGTTTCAGCTGTCGTGCATAACTATCTGAAAACAGCGAAGTCAACGCGAGTGATTCTGGAATCGGAAGGAGGCCAGCTGCTGCTGCCCGGCAATGCCGAACAGACCGTTGAGATCGAGGCAGGCGGCGAAAAGCGAGTAGACTGGAACGTGCAGGTAATAGCATCCGGCACAACAAAGGTCCGAATGAAGGCTCTGACCGATGAGGAATCGGACGCGACGGAACTCTCGATTCCCGTCCATGTCCACGGCATGCTCAAAACAGAAAGTTACACCGGCGTGATCCGCGGAAATGCGGAAAGTGGAACCGTGACCATTCGCGTTCCCGCCGAACGAATTGAAGAGCAGTCTCGACTGGAAGGTCGCTACAGCCCGAGTCTCGCGGGAGCCATGGTCGATGCTCTTCCGTACCTTATCGACTATCCGTACGGATGCACGGAGCAGACTCTGAATCGTTTTCTTCCTGCGGTCATCACACAGCGGACGCTGCAGAACATGGGAATTGATCTGGCGGACGTCGGGAAGAAACGAACCAACCTGAATTCTCAGCAGCTCGGTGATCCGGCGAAACGCGCTGCCGACTGGAAACAGTATGATCGC
>JBKDKA010000082.1:0-97945 GCA_046345315.1 Planctomyces sp. | reverse complement strand
GAAGTGACCTTCGAAGAATGAATCTTCCCCTGTCTCTAGAATCGCCAGAATCGACGTTATCCGAAAGGCTGTTTCAGACTTTCCTCTTTAACGAATTGTGATTCGGATGTTTCCGCGAGCGAAAATCGGCAGAAACTGCTGCATCGGATTGTGTTACAAAAAAACGCTCGATACCTGAGGCATCGAGCGTTCTGTGACGGGGCTTTTCAGGGCGGGCTGCCTGCGGCGCCACGCCATGATCGACTTCGCTTACTTCATTGCGGCCTTGGCTTCTTTTTCCTTGCGGCGTTTCTCAAGAATTTCAGGCTGCAGACTTCGAGGAACCTGCTGATATCGCAGGAATTCCATGCTGAATGTGCCTTTGCCCTGTGTCATCGACCGAAGTTCGTTCGCATAGTCGAACATGGTGGACAGCGGCACTTCCGCATTGATTACGCAGATGGAATCGTTGACTTCGGATGAAGTGACCATTCCGCGTTTTGATGCCAGATGGCCAGTAACCTGACCCTGGTATTCTTCCGGAGTCTCGATTTCCAGCTTCATGATCGGTTCCTGAAGAGCCATGTCGGCCTTCTTCAGTGTTTCTCTCATGCAGGCGAAGCCGGCAATCTTGAACGCCATTTCCGACGAGTCCACATCGTGGTAGCTTCCGTCCTGAAGACGCATTCGCACACCCACGACTTCGTATTCGCCGAGCGGTCCTTTGTCGAGACCCTGCTGGAATCCCTGGTTCGATGGCTGAATAAATTCGCGGGGAATTCGTCCGCCAGTCACTTCATCGACAAACTCGTAATGCATCTCCGGATTGTCAGTGATCGGTTCAAGAATTCCCACAACGTGAGCGTACTGACCTGAACCACCGCTCTGCTTCTTGTGCTTGTAGTTGAACTCAACTGCCTTGGTCGGCGTTTCACGATAGGCCACGCGTGGCTCACCGATCACACATTCGCAGTTGTATTCCCGCTTGATGCGTTCGATGTAAATGTCGAGATGCAGCTGTCCCATTCCGGCGATCAGTGTCTGGCCGGTTTCTTCGTCTGTCATGACGCGGAAAGTCGGGTCTTCACGTCGGAATCGCTCCAGAGCCTTGCTCAGCTTGTCCGCATCATCGCGCTTCTTTGGTTCGACGGACAGTCGAATCACAGCGTCAGCAACAAAGATGTTTTCCAGTGAAACCTTGACTCCGTCACCGAGGAATGTATCCCCAGACGCACAGTCCACACCGACCACGGCGATGATGTCGCCGGCGTCACCACCTTCAATGTCCTGGCGTTCATTCGCGTGCATTCGAACGAGTCGTCCGAAACGGACAGACCGGTCAGTACGAGCGTTTGTGTAGGAATTACCCTTCACAATTTTGCCCTGATAGATTCGCATGTAGGTCAGCTGACCGAATGCTTCCACAACGGTCTTGAATGCCATCGCGACGAGCGGATCGTCTTTGGAATCTGTCAGAAGAACCTTCGGGTGATGTCCGTCTGCATCGACAGGCTTGGTGTTGTCGAGTGCGTACTTATCGCGGTCTGTCGGACAAGGCAGGTAGTAAGTCACAGCGTCGAGTGCCAGCTGAACGCCTTTGTTCTTGTACGCACTTCCCATGAGTACAGGAGTGATCTGCTGAGCCAGAGTCGCGCGTCGAATAATCGACCGGATCTGGTCGTTCGGGACATCGGATTCTTCCAGCAGTGCCGACATCAGTTCGTCATCGTGCAACGACAGCTGTTCGAGCATCACCTGACGGCCTTCTGCCGCTGCTGCTTTGAATTCGTCCGGAATCGGTGACCGAACGATATCTTCGCCTTCCGGACCGTCGAAAGTTACTGCTTCCATGGTGATGAGATCAACCACGCCCTTGAAAGCAGACTCGAGACCCATCGGAATCTGGAGCGGCACAGGAGTCGTCTTCAGCTTTTCCTGCATCTGCTGCATGACTTTTTTCGGATTCGCGCCGATTCGGTCCATCTTGTTGATGAACGCGATTCGAGGCACACCGTATCGCTTCATCTGGCGGTCAACGGTCAGCGACTGACTCTGAACTCCGCCCACGGAGCAAAGAACCAGAATCGCACCGTCAAGAACGCGAAGACTTCGTTCGACTTCCACGGTGAAGTCAACGTGGCCCGGAGTGTCGATTACGTTGATGACATGATCGGCCCATTCAACACGTGTTGCGGCCGACGTGATCGTGATCCCGCGTTCTCGCTCCAGGTCCATATGGTCCATGGTGGCGCCGCCGTCTCCGCCCTTCACATCGCGGATTTTGTGAATACGACCACAATAGTAGAGCATTCGCTCTGTCAGAGTCGTTTTTCCCGAGTCGATGTGAGCTGAGATACCAATATTGCGGAGTCGGGCCAGATCAGCCATTGTCGAACGGTCCTAAAGTATGGATCAGAAAAAAGCAGCGGAAACATTCCGCAGGGACACTCTCTGGATCAGCTCTGTTCGCCCCTGCAGGAAAACAACCTGACCCCTGAATTTCATCTGTCGTTCTGCGACGTTGACGTCTGACTTTGTGAAGTCTCAGACAGCACATCGCTTCTGGTCGTCCGGGGATGGCTGTTCTGACGTAATCGTTGAACAGTGAAAATCTTCCGGACATTGCCGCATGTCAGCTCGGAGCTGCCACTGAATGAGTCACCGTCTGATCTGCTTTCAACAGGCAGTGTGACCTATCCGAAGGCGGTCGTGAACGAATTCGCCACCGAAATCTGCGCGCAATTATACCAAGCTTCCCGAATCGGGACGCTCGATGGTATCGGCCAATCAGCTTTCAGAAAAGAGGAACTGCACGGAAAATTCACCGCTTCTCGGTGTTTTCCGGTTTTGGGACCCGATCATCCACGAGGTCAGTTAAGGTCCGTCGGCAGCTTCCCGCAGGAATCCACCCGCATTGCCGGCGTCATCCGGATCAGCCACCGGGCTGGTCGGCGCTGACGAAACCGAAGGACCGTCTGATTCCGCAACGACAACAGGTGTTGTTCCCGGCATGATCTTCGGCCCGGTTCTCAGTTCGTCGATGACCTTATGCATGTGTTCGGCTGACATCGTTTCCATGTCAATCAGGTCGGCTGTGAGTCGTTCCAGAGTCGGACGACGCGATTGAAGAGTTTCAAATGCCGTCCGATAAGCCTCATCGACCAGCCGTTTGACTTCCTGATCGATTTCTCGATGAGTCGCCTCGCTGTGAACAGACTCGGAGATGACGCCACCAGCTCCAGCGAGGAAAGGTGACCTCTGCGCTTCGCTGTAGTACATCCGACCAAGACGCGGGCTCATCCCGAATTCCGTGACCATGCGTCGAGCCAGTGAGGTGGCTCGCTGGAGGTCATTCTGAGCACCGGTTGAGGTTTCGTTATACGTCAGCTGTTCTGCGGCAATTCCCCCCAGCAGGACCGCAATTCGACTCTGGAGCTCCGACTGCGTCAAAAGTTCCCGGTCATCTTCCGGCAACTGCAGCATGTATCCAAGCGCACCCATGCCTCGTGGAATGATCGAGATCTTGTGCACCGGGTCCGTATGCGGAAGGCTGGCTGCCACCAGAGCATGCCCACATTCATGACACGCGACTCGCCGCTTGACGTCCTCCACAATGATCCGGGAAGTCTTCTCGAGGCCTGCGATGACTCGCTCAATCCCGTCTTCAAAGGACTTCATCGTGACGCGTTTTTCGTCACGTCGTGCGGAGAGCAGTGCCGCTTCGTTACAGAGATTGGCGAGATCCGCACCGACAAATCCCGGAGTCAGTTTCGCCAGGCGTTTCAAATCCACCTGCGTGTCGAGCTTCACCTTGCGGGCATGTACATTCAGGATCGCTTCGCGGCCCTTGATGTCCGGTCGATCCACGAGAACGTGGCGGTCGAAACGCCCCGGACGCATCAGTGCCGGGTCGAGCGTTTCCGGACGGTTCGTTGCTCCCATTACGATCACACTGTGATCAGTGCCGAAACCGTCCATCTCCACCAGCAGCGCATTCAGAGTCTGCTCACGTTCGTCATGACCACCCGGCGCACCGCTGCCGCGAACCTTTCCGAGCGCATCCAGTTCATCAATGAAGATGATCGCCGGGGAACGCTGCAGAGCCTGCTGAAACATGTCGCGAACGCGGGCTGCGCCCACACCGACATACATCTCGACGAAGTCAGATCCGGAAAGTCCGAAGAACGGCACTCCCGCTTCACCGGCGACGGCCTTCGCCAGCATCGTCTTCCCGGTACCTGGAGGTCCGACGAGCAGCACGCCTCGCGGAATGCGTCCTCCCAGAGCCTGATATTTCTGCGGTGTCTTCAGGAACTCGACAATTTCTTTCAGCTCTTCAACGGCTTCATCGATGCCTGCGACATCACTGAAAGTCACGTTCACATCTTCCTGAGCGTACAGGCGTCCGCGGCTGCGACCAAACGACATGGCCGATCCCGCACCACCAAGACGTCTCAGAATAAAGATGAAGCCCAGAATGAAGAGTGCCGTGATGAGAAGCATCGGCACCATGGCAACCCATTCGGACGGAGTCTCCGCGAATGTGTACTCCACTTTCTTTTCTGTCAGCAGTGTTGAAAGTATCTCGCGATCTTTCTCGCTGACACCAAGGAGCGGTACCCATGATCGCTGAAAGTCAGGGATCTGATGTCGCTTCGCGTCTTCAGCCGAATGGCTCTGCCACGCCATGGCCGACGTGCCGATCGTCAGCTCCTGAACGTTGCCGCGGTTGAGTTCACCCGACTCGAGTTTAGTCTTGAATTCGCTGAATCGAAGTTTCTCACCGTGGCGGCCACGTCCGGCGACGGAGAATGCCACCGCCAGTATCACTCCCAGCACCATCAGATACCAGAAAGTGTTGCCACTCGGATTTCGATCCTTGCGAGGACTGCGTCCGGGACGGCCGGAACCATCCGAACCGTTCGGTGACTGCTGATCCTGACCGTTTGTCATATGCGGAGACTACCTCGTTGAACTCACCTGGAGCGGGAAGTTCGGCCGGATGAATATCCAGTGCCGTTTCATAAGTCCATGGCGCCCGCCGAACATGAGTTCCCGGTCACTTTAGACACGCACTCTGTTGAGGTCAACTGGCAGGAACGCGTTTCAAAACAGGGACTGGCATCCCTGCAGTGGCCGAATTTTGCGGAAGTCCCGGTCCAATGAGATGCTGTCCGGGCTTCGAAAACGATCCTAATCGATCGTTGACGTCTCTCGCGTCGTCGTCTGCAGCTCTGCGTTTTCCGGATCAGCGTAGATCCTTGGGGAAATCCGAGGGCCTCGCAAAACTTCTTCAGTCACCTGCTCAATTCGGACCAGATGTTCGCCCAGAGTATTGATGCGCCGCGAAACGTCTTCGTTATTCTGCTCAATTCCCCCGGACACGAGATTGATGACGCCCAGGAAAAGCAGCATCTGAGCGACAGTGGTCACCAGCCAGCCCGTCGGAGTGTATTCTGAGTAGCCACCGAAGTGGCCATAGATGACAATCGCCGTTCCGATGGTCAGACCAAGGACTCCCAGATAGGCAAGAAACTGCCCCGTCATGGCAGTCAGGTTCGATCGCGTCGGCGCTGTGACCTGAAAATGCGGTCCGCGAGGCTGGGATGCGTGCGGCTCATCGATGTAACGTCGATAAGCCTTTCCCTGAGTTCTTGTTCGGGAATTCGCTGTCTCGGCGAGCTTCTCTACGGGTTCCGGATCATCGATTCGCAGCCGTCTGCCCTGCCCCGGAAGAGAGTTTGAAACGAGCTTTCTTTCAGGTGCTGCACTGGATCTTGGACCGGCTGCATCTGATGACGTGGCTCGAGCCGTCAGTTCTGACTGTTCGTCGGATTTGTCGCCGGGCTGATCAATTCGAAATTTTCGGCTCACAGGTTTTTTTCCTGATGTCAAACCGGAGCTGGATGACGATGGTTGCACCCTGCGGTGCACCGACGTTCGCTGTAGCGCTCTCGTTTTGTTTGTCTTCGTCTGAGATGAGGGCGCAGAATCTGCCGGAAGTTGAGTTTCCGGACGTTCTTCTGATCCGCGCGCAGAATTGTCACGCTCAGTCAACATTATTGATTCTGCGCTGGATAGCGATTGATCAGGCTGATCAGCGAGTGCCGGCGGAATTTCGAGGGAATCGTCTCGGCGTTTTTCGAGAATGACATCGCGAGGACTGATCGCCTTTTCGCGTGCGATCTGATCTGAGTCCACGGCGGCCGTAATCGATATGTCCGACGATTGTGCAGCCGGAGGAGTTGATGTTTCCGCGGGAGTCCCGACCTGCGGGGAGCTATCTTTCGCAGTCGTATCGGTCTCCGTTGAACCCGTATTCCGCGGCATACGAAGAAACACTGGAGGCCGAATCTCAAATTCCAGCGGCTGATTCAGGCGTTCGTCGAGATCCGGGTTTGGATAAACTGTCGCTCGCGGCTCTGCTGTTTTCGTGGGCAGAACATCCTTCGCCGGCAGAATACTGGCGCTCAGAAGTTCCGCGAATTGCTTCATTGACGGGACAGGCAGTGTTTCGTCATCCGGTTTTTCGCCGGGAGTGACGCTCACCACGGGTGGACGTGCCGCCGTCGGGATTGTCTCCGTCTTTGGATCGTGTTTCGGCAGGTCGTCTTTGGCGGGCGTTCGCTGAAACGGAGCTGTTTCATTCGCTGACCTGACTCGCGGCGGCATCCACTTCTGAGGTTCTTCCTGCCGCTTCTCGCCGCTTCGACCGGGATCACGTCCTCGGTTGAGTGCACCGGATGAATCCGTGGATTTGAAAGAACCACCCGAAGGTATGCCGGGTTTGCTCTGGCGATTCAGATCGGTGCTCCACACAAGCGGCGGGAGTTCTTCTGATGACCGAATCTGATCGAGCAGGTCTCCTGACTGCCACCGTTCGAGGATGGCTCGCGCCTGCTGGATGTTGTCTCCCTTTCGAATACCGACGCTGATTCTGCTTCCGCAGCGTGTGCAGCGGGACTCTCCATCGGGAGATCCGGGAGTCGGAGAGACATCAGCTTGGCAGTGTTCGCACCACATGGGCGTCTGGAAATCCTTTTCCGGAAGAGGTTGCTCCTGAGTTTATCTGCTGATGCCGGGTGGTCACAAGATCAGAGTTGCCTGTCGCTTCAGGGGCCTTCATCTCAGAAGGCACTTGGGTGCTTTGTCAAACCTGGTGCATTGTCAGAGCTTAAATCAGGGGTCTTGTGTCATTCCCGCGCAGGCGGGAATGACGGAAATCTCCAATTCCCGGAAGTCACAGATCACCAGGTTGCGGATTTCGCCCGGATTTCGGATTCTGCCCCGTTCGTTTCAAAAAATGCTGCGGGAATGGTCTAATGACGGCGTCACTGAACGGGTGACAACAAGTATGAGAAGATTCATGAGGTCGATCGCAGGTGACAGGTTTCAGGATTGTTCCGCTGTCGGCTCGATTTGTCCGATCCGGGTGGTGTTCCGATTCCCGATTGAGCTTGGTCTGGTTTTGATCTTTAAGTGGGAGGGCGTTTCGTGAAGAAACTGGTATTGGTCCTTGCGTGTCTGACTCTGGTGTGTGGCCGCGCTGAAGCGGCTCTGCAGCTGCCGAACGTCTTCGGTGACCACATGGTTGTCCAGCAGAAGGCGCCGATCAAGGTCTGGGGATGGACGACCGCTGGTCAGGATGTCACAGTCGAAATCGGCGGGGGAACCGCATCGACGAAGGCCGGTTCGGATGGACGATTTGAGGTTTCACTCCCGGCTCTGGATGCCGGTGGGCCCCACACTCTGACAGTGAAGGCCGATGAAACTCGAACCATTCAGGATGTTCTTGTCGGCGAAGTCTGGGTGTGCTCCGGGCAGTCGAATATGCAGTGGAGCATTGATCTGGCGAATGATCCGGATCTGGAGAAGCTCGCCGCTAAGTTTCCGAATCTGCGAATGATCAATTTTCCTCAGGTCGGCAGTCAGAAGCCCATCAACACCCATGATCGTCAATGGCAGGTTTGCTCACCGCAGACGCTTGGCAGTTTCTCTGCCGTAGGATATTTCTTCGGTCGCCAGCTTCATCAGACACTGGATGTTCCTGTTGGAATGATCAACAACGCCTGGGGTGGTTCAGCATGCGAAGCGTGGATCAATCGTGAGCTGCTGACTGCAGACGAAAAATACAAACCCATGATTGAACGCTGGGTTGCGATGGAAAGTGAGTTTGAAAAACTGTCCGGGCTGCAGAACCTCAGTGAAGAAGATGCAAAAAAACTGAAGCAGCTCACTGGTCAGATGGGCGGAAATCATCGCCCTGCCAACATCTACAACGGTGTTCTGAAGTCTCACCTGGGATACACAATCAAAGGTGCCATCTGGTATCAGGGAGAAAGCAATGCTTCTCGAGCTTACCAGTACCGCGATCTGTTTCCGCTCATGATTTCCAGCTGGCGGAAGGAGTGGGGAATCGGTGATTTTCCGTTCTACTGGGTTCAGCTGGCAGACTTCAAAGATGAAAAGCCGGAACCGGGTGACAGCGACTGGGCAGAACTGCGAGAAGCTCAGACCATGACAATGACGAAGCTGCCAAATACTGGTGAAGCAGTCATCATTGATATCGGTGAAGGAAAAGATATTCACCCAAAAAATAAATTCGATGTCGGTCGCCGACTGGCTCGCTGGGCTCTTGCGAAGGATTACGGAATCCAGATTGCTTATCACAGTCCGCAGTATCGGAGTATGGAAGTTCAGGGAGCGAAAGTCATCCTGACGTTTGATCATGTGGATGGCGGCTGGCGTCCGTTCGATGTGAATACACCACGAGGATTCTCGATTGCCGGCGAAGACAAAAAATTCGTATGGGCATCAGCCACAGTCCTGCCGGATGGACGTGTCGAAGTGACCAGTGACAAGGTGTCGAATCCAAAATCAGTACGGTACGCATGGGCCGACAATCCTGTCTGCAACATGTTCAGCAAGGCCGGACTGCCGCTCACACCGTTCCGAACCGATGACTGGCCGGGCGTGACGGCTGAGGCGAAATAAGCTGAGGCAGTCGGATTCCGGATGTGATCCTGCAATGCCGGAGAACGCTTCGTTCTTCGGCATTGTTCTTGAAACGGCGAACGGGGAGCTGAGAGCAGGGAACAGGATTGAGGATTGAGGATGATGGTTGGAGATAAGAGTTGCTGGTGCATGCGGACTTTTTCACGAGCGTTGCACGTTGTGTTTCCATGTGTTTTCAGAATGCTCCTGATTGCGGTGCCTCTGTTGAACCATGGCACTGCCTTCGCTGGTGCATCTGCGGGCGCCCGGATTCCGTTGTTGCTGACCGCTGCGATTCAGGAGAATTCCGCCGGTAAGGATAACGATCAGCCTCCGCTGACGGAGATGAAGTTCATCAGCAGTCTCGATCAAACAGAACAGCCCGTGCTTTTTCATGCACCAGCTTCCGCGACGGAACAGAAAACTCCGATACTGGTCTTTCTGCATTCCTGGAGCGGTGATTATCGACAGAATAACAGCGACTGGCTGCGTGAAGCCGTAACACGTGGCTGGATTTATCTTCATCCGAATTTCCGCGGCCGTAATGATCACCCGGAGGCCTGCGGTTCACGTCTCGCTCGACAGGATATCCTCGATGCTCTCGCCCTGATGAGCTCACGTTTTCAGCTGGATCCGGAGTGCATTTATCTGGCAGGAGTTTCCGGTGGGGGCCATATGTCGATGCTGATGGCCGGTCATCATCCTGATCGATTTTCTGCTGTCTCAGCGTGGGTCGGGATCAGTGATCTGGAAGACTGGCACCGGTTTCATCTGAAGAAGAACATGGAGAACGGTTACCATCGGATGATTGAAGCCAGTCTCGGGGGTGCACCGGGAGTGTCACCGGAACGTGATGCGGACTACCGCGATCGTTCACCGATTCACTGGTTGCACCGTACCGGGGACCTGCCTGTCGAACTGGCCGCGGGAGTTCACGACGGCCACACAGGATCTGTTCCAGTCAGTCACTCCCTGCGAGCCTTCAACGTGATTGCTCGAGCGGGAGGATATCCGATGGTGACGGACGACGAACTGAATCAGCTGACTGTCAACCGGTCGCTCAGAAATCCGATGCCTTCAGATCTCGCAACTGACGAGACGCTGGGACGGAAGATCCATCTCCGCCGCATTGCCGGAGTGTCTCGTGTGACTGTGTTTGAAGGCGGTCACGAAGGTCTTCCAGCAGCCGCGTGCGGCTGGCTTCAGCAGCAGCGTCGCCGCGCGAAACCTTCCGCTACCGGGAATTGAGAAGACTGAAACAGAAGAATTCGAAGGTCGCGAAGGATGGTTATGTCACTCTGTGACTGATGGATCATCAGTAATTTGTCCATATGCATTCCACTGATCGTTCAGCCATGCAGCGTCCGGGGCCGCGTCAGTGATCAGGTATCGATAACGGTTGACCAGCGGATGCTCGCGATCAATCACGAATTCGCCGTTCACACACGGCGCAAACGTGAAGTATGGTTTTGTCGGATGCATGCGAACCGCTTGAGGCGCACGAAAGTTGTCTCGATGACTCAGCACGGCGACGGTCACTTCACGCCCGTCGATGCTCCCGGACATCGCGACCCAGCGAGCTTGCTGGTGATTTCCCTGAATGCGATCTGATCCCAGGTCATTCAGGAACTGCGCTGCGGTGCCGGAGTCCGGCTTCTGGTTTTCTGTTTTCGATGAATCACTGTCGTTGGGTGACAACCAGACCCCGGGACCTCGCAATGCCATTCCGCCGTAATGATATTCGTGGATGATCAGCGGAATTTCCGTCAGTGCTTCCTGTCGCGTCTCCAGATCGAACACATGATAATCCGTTGCAGCATTCGGCACGGTGATCTTCCATCGCTCTTTCAGAACATCGACGACCGGATCTTCCTCGGCGCGGTGAATGAGTTCCGTTTCAATCTCGACGCCACTGTCTGTCTGATCGGAGCGAATGACCTGATGATGCAGAACTCGTCCTGTCCCTCCTGCCAGATTCCAGAAATCAATACTTCGCTCATTCCATATTGTTCGAACCCATGCCGAGAAGATTCCGTGCTGATGCGGATGATCTTTCGGAAACGTCGCCGTGACAACTCGGCCGGACGGCGACATCACGGGATGAAGAAAACCGCTTCGCTGATATCGCGGATTCAGGCCATTGGGCAACGGCGGAGATTGTTTATTGTAAACCAATACAACCTGATCGTTTCTTCTGACCGTCAGTGCTGCTTCGGTCTGCTCCAGAGTCACTGATACCGGAGCTTCAAAGGCCGCGGTGTCTGTGACCGCCATAAGAAGATGCCATCCAATGCAGACAATGACCGCGACCGATCGCCTCGAAGTTCGGATCCACAGTGCGAATTTCATCAGTGAGTCCTGAAAATGGAAGTTCTGCCCGCTTGCTTTGTGAGAGCTTAAAATCGGGGGATTGTGTCATTCCCGCGCAGGCGGGAATTTAGTTCCTGAGTGTGGATTCCTGCCCTGTCATTCATACAACCGGATGAATTGTGACTTCTCTGCAACCGGTTGAATTGTCGCTTCGGGCCGAAGGCCCAATTGTTCTGACAGCCCGGGCTGAAGCGAAGCGGTGGCCCGGGTCAATGCACTCCACCGATGATTGAGGGCCAACGGCCCGACCGTTCGCATTATCAGAGATTCCCCTTCGCTCACTTCATCGATTCGTTTACGAAATGGATTCATTCTACTCGCACATCCGGGCGAACTCACCCTCGAACTGCTGGACCTTCGGTCCGCAATCACGAATCTGACGGGACACAATGCCCTGGCCCTTCGCTTCGCTTCAGGCCAGGCTATCGGAACGAATGGCCCCTTGGGCCGGAAAACATCAGCCGATGTGCAGACTATAGAAGTTATCCGTTTCATGGTGTCGGAAATGCGTCCTCGCGCCCTTGTCATTCCCGCGTGCGTGGGAATCCACACTGGGGGACTGGATACCCGCCTGCGCGGGAATGACGATCCCGAAAACAAAGATTGATAAGGCGTTCTGCTGAAAATCAGCGGACTCTGGACGAAGTCCCGGGTTGCTGCCATAACTCCACCTGGCATCATAAGAAAAGCTCTGTGCTCGAGGATTCGATTCCGCTGCTGATTCGTCTGGAAGGGTAAAGATTCATGTCCCAGATTCGAAACGTGTGCTTCAGGTCTGCTTCGAGTTTCTCGTCGGTCGTTCTCCTGTTCATGATCTGTTCATTCGGTTCTGTCGATGCAGTGAGAGCAGGCAACTGGGGGCACTGGAGAGGGCCTCACGCAAACGGAACTGCTCCTGATGCAAAGCCTCCGGTGGAATGGAGCAGCACGAAGAACGTTCGCTGGAAAGTCGAAATCCCGGGAATGTCTGCATCATCGCCAATCGTCTGGAATCAACAGGTGTTTACTGTGACTTCAGTTCCGAACGAAGAAGTGGCTCCGGGCGAAATTCCGACTCATGAATTCATCACTTACTGTTTCAATCGCGAGGACGGAAAAGAACTGTGGAAGAAGGTTGCCGTTGTGGCGCGGCCTCATCAGAAGAGCCACGATACCAATGGGTATTCCGGTTCATCACCATGCACAGACGGAACCCATGTGTACTCCCATTTTGGTTCCCGCGGGCTCTATTGCTACACGCTGAACGGAGATCTGGTCTGGAAACGTGATGATCTTGGACAGATGGAAACTCTGAATCGCTTTGGCGAGGGCAGTTCTCCGACGATCGAAGGCGATGTGATTCTCGTACCGTGGGATCACGAAGGAAAATCTGCTCTGTTTGCACTGAACAAACTGACCGGAGACACCGTCTGGAAAACAGAACGCGATGAACCGACTGGCTGGGCGACGCCGCTCGTCGTGGAACACGCCGGGCGAAAACAGATCATCATGAACGGACGGAATTTTGCTCGAGCGTATGATCTCGAATCCGGTAAGGAGCTGTGGCGATGTTCCGGTCAGACCGTTCGTCCGGTCGCGACTCCGGTTGCAGAGAACGGCGTCGTCTACATCGGCAGCGGTTTTCAGGGAGCCTTCATGGGGGCGTTTCACCTGGATGGCGAGGGCGACATCAAAGGTAAGAAACAGGTCCTCTGGACGCTCGATCATGACTGCCCGGACATGTCTTCGCCGCTCCTGACCTCCGGACGGATCTTTTTTCACAAAGGGAAGTCAGCGCTGATTTCCTGTATCGATGCAAAAACAGGTCAACCGCATTTCATGGTTCAGCGAATTCAAGGGCTCGATACGGCTTATGCTTCACCGGTCGCTGCGGCCGGCCATGTATACCTGACAGCTCGATCCGGCTTTACGGGCGTGATTCGTGATTCCGACAAATTTGAACTGGTTGCGACGAATTCCGTCGATGAGATCGTGAGCGGAACGCCGGCGCTTGTTGACAGAGAGCTGTTCCTGCGAGGCGACAAACACCTGTTCTGTATCGCTGAGAACTGAACGATTGCGGGAAAAACAGGGATTCGGCAGGCTGGTGAATCATTCCAGAACTCTGGGATCTGTGCGTCGTGATGTCGGGAAGTGAAACTTCCAGAGGGCGATTGCGTCATCGATTTCCTGCGTCGTTCCGGGAAGTCTCGTCAGCAGGAGTGCGTACGCGTAGAGCAGATCCTCGTTCGTTCTGTCGCCCGTAGCGATCCCCTTCTCGAAGTAGTAACGGGCTTTCTGATGGTCTCCGCTGATGACGTGCTGCATGCCGACGGTGTAGAAGGTTTCTGCACTTTCCGGATACAGATTCAGCATCACAATCGGCAGCGCGCTGTTGTCTTTCGGTTTCGACGACTTTCGTGCCGATAGTTCCACGACCAGTGAAACTGCAGTCACAATGAGGACTGTCAGAAGCAGGCGATACCGGCGCAACAACAAGATCATACCCTTCTCAGCTGAGAATCCCCGGGAAATTCAGAGTCCACTCTGACTCTGGCTGTCCCGAACTTTCCAGATGAACGAGTCATAATACAAGTGCAGTTTTCCTGGAATGCCTGCGATCACCAGCAGGATCAGCTCCTGGCCAGTCTGAGCTGACATCGCACCGATTCCGGTTCCCGGAATCGCCGGATAAGCGGCCTGAACGTTGATCAGTCCGAATCCGAACTCATCCAGTGGAGCTCCCTTCAGCAACTGATATGTCACGGCATAAAGAAACAGGACGAACAGGAAGGCGGGAATATGGCCAGGGGTTGCGAGCCAGGTTCCGGGGCCGGCGCTTCGTCCCAGCTGTTCTGCCTTTCGTCGAACATAGTGATAGACAATCACGATGTACTGAGAACCATGCATGATCACATTGGCGACGCTGTAGACAAGGATTGATGACGTGCTGTTGGCGACGATGTACAGAACAAGGTAATTGATTCCGATGAAGGTATATTTCAGCGGATTGATCCCGTAGCCCGCGCGGACCGTTCCCGCGATATGCAGACCGTACGCGACAAGGAAAACGATGGCGATCGTCACACTCACTGTCTGCGTCAGCGCAACTCCGGCTGAAGTGATCGGGAATCCGAAGCGATGCAGTTCACGAATCCAGAATCGAGCGAAAAGTGGCGCGGTCAGGAAAAGATTTCCGTACAGCACACAGGCCAGACCCAGATCCCAGGCAGGAGTCTTTGGTCCCCCGGTACGAGCCTTGAAATCGTAAATTCTTGAGAACCCATGCAGCTGCATCAGCTGATGCTGGTGGTTCCAGAGAGTGCTGACAAACGCGAGTGTCAGGGGAGCCCAGCGCAAACCGACGTAGACGACTCCTGCGATTGCAAACAACCCGACAAGCATCTGCTGCCAGAACCGTTGACGGTCTTCCACCAGACCGAACGTTCTGACGAAAGTCGCGCCATGGTGGGGGATATCAAACCAGAGTGCAGTCGAGGCAATCACGATCGTGGAAAACCAGGCCTGACTGATCATCGCAAATATCAGTGCGAGGATCGGCAACCCAAGAAACCAGATCACGTCTCCAACCGGGTTCAGGATGAAACCCGTTCGGAACATTCCGGAACTTCCGAAGACTCCCGACCCGTCTCGGGAGTGATCGTCAGCGATCACAGCGGTCCGACTCATTTCTCAATTCTCTCCCGATGGCAGTTGATTCTGGATCTGCTGCGATTGCGACCAGAACGATCGTGCCGGCGCTTTGGGCCTGTTCTGGTTCAGGATAGCTCAATCCTGTGCGGCATCGGCCTCAACAGAGTATTCTTCGACCGCCCTGGCCTGAGAGCGATCTTTCGTGTGATCCATCAGTCCTTCCGAAATCTGTCGTCCGCGATCGACAGCGTGCAGCTGATTCGACTTCGAAGGTTCCGATCTGAACAAAATCGAAGCGTCAAACGAAGGCCATTGTGATCTTCGCTGAAGCCTCGCGGTGGAAGACGTTTCGCTTCGGACGACAAAGAAGGGAACAGCGAAAAAGCAGCGAGCTTGATCAGCGTCAGGCTCGCCGCTCCTGTGATCAAACAAGGGAACCTTACTTGGCTTCACCGGCTTTTGCGGCTTTGATCTTATCGATGCAGGCCTGAGCTTCGGCCTTGATCTTATCATTCGGTGGCTCTGCAACCAGCTTTTCGAGATCCGGAATCGCGTGTTCACATTCAGGTGCCCATTCAGACAACCAGAAGATACCGCGACTGATCTTTCCCAGATCGAGATCTTCTTTGTTCTTCACGTTGACCTGAAGAAGCTCGATGTTCTTCTTAATATCTCCCTCGTGCCCTCGCGGCTGCTGTCCCGGAGCGAGCGTCGGATTCTCGACGACGATCGGACCAGCAGTTTCGCCACCACAACCACAGATGACAACGATCGACAAACTCGCTGCAGACAGCGCGACAGCAATTCTTGACATCGAAACACATTCCTCAAATACAGACAGACTATGTAAACAAACGCGTGCCCGAACTAAGTCCGGGCACGCGCTCACCAAACTGGCGAAATACAGACGAATCAGCGAATCAGAACTCGCCAATCACTTCGTTACCGCCGATCGTCGACAGACCGCGATAGAGAGTCAGATTGATGTTCTGGCTGATAAAGCGAACTGAACCGTCAGCGAGCAGGAACTGAGCACCACCAGAGTGCTGGCTGCGGAACCCGGACACGCTGTTCAGACCACCATTGAGACTGCTGCGGCAATCACGCTGCTGTACACGGCGGTCGCTTCCGAGAGCCATGTAGCTTCGTGTCACCGGATACTTGTTGATTGGGTCAATCGTGCAGGCAAACGGGCTGGTTCCGCTGATTGTCTGATCTTCATCACCTGGCTGACCAACGATCCAGCCTGTGTTGGCATCGTAAGTCGTGATGGTTGCTGTACCGCAGCCAGCACCTGTGCAGAGCTTCCAGGTCGGGCCACCGGCGGCTTCGCCCATGGCGAGGGTGTTGCTGGTTCCATCGGTGATCTCAGCAATCTTGACTGAGAGCTGACGATTGAACATACCCTTCTCAGTCGCCGGGATCGCTCCGTTTGAGTAGCCTGACTTGTTGCCAGTTTCAGGGGCACCATTCCGCTGAGAACGGTACTGTGCAGCACCTGCAGCAGCTTCGTCATTGTCGGTGAAGTTGATACACCAGCTGTCATTCACACCCTTGCTGAATGCATAGTGCATTGCACCAAACTCTTTGCTGCCGTCTCCATTGATGTCGTCACCGCCCGGACCCCAAAGATCCACGTCGTTGACGGGACCATTGGTCGCTGATGGGCAGATTGCCATCGCCAATGGAGTTTCTTCGATGGCGCTGTCCGAAACGAGGCAGTACCATTCCTTGACTGAGTTCGTCGACTGAGCCAGATTCGACAGGTTTGCCTGATCGAAGTAAGGCAGCAGAGAAATCATCGCTGTTTCTTCGATGTAGCAGAATCCGTCGCCGGCTGTTCGTGCTCGGTCACCCTGTGGGAAGGCAAGCATTGCGTCATGGAAGTTGTGCATCGCAAGACCGAACTGCTTCAGGTTGTTCTTGCACTGTGTTCGGCGAGCTGCCTCACGCGCCTGCTGAACAGCAGGAAGCAGGAGAGACACGAGAACTGCGATGATCGCGATAACGACGAGCAGTTCGATCAGCGTGAAACCGCTGCGTTTCTGTGGGCGGCTGACGCTGCCCGAGGTTGAAGAGGATGAATACTTCTTCATAACTTGAGAGATCCTTTCAGAAAACGAAAACAACAGAAAAAAATCTCAATACGAGATCAGGTGTTCACTAATCACTGGGATGAATTACCAACGCCTAAAATCACTGGTCAATGTTGCAAATGGCACGATTTGATCATCGTGCAGCACCATCCGTTCGCTGCCGTTGATTCATTTAAATTGATTCAAAGGCATTAATAAATCGATGTGTTCTGGTGTGTACGGTACGGAGAGGTGTTTCCGTTGTCAAGCAGTTGTTTTTCGTGATTTTAAGAAAAAGGTCGTCTTCGAGGTTTTTATTTGTCATCTGAGTCATTCCCGAGGGGGCTTGAATTCACGATGGGGCACTGGATTCCCGCCTGCGCGGGAATGACGACCGAAAATCAAGGTGTGACAAAGCACTACAGGTGGTTTCAAAACCGGGACTGGCTCCCGACAGACGCGGCGTTTTCCTGCGATTTCTGCAACTGCAAGGGTGCCTGTACCGGTTTTGAAATGCGCTCTGGTAACCTGCAATTACGAAACAGCAGATCGCATCACAGAATGGCTGCAGGCCCGCACGGCGAGTGATGAAGACTCCCGGGACGTTCTGCTGATACCGCTTGAGCGTCGTATTGGCCGTAATGGCTTTCGTTGGCGTTTGCATCACGAAAGCGAATGCGAGTGCCATTCGACTGGTTGAAACGACTGCTGAGTGAGCTCACCGATACCTGAGAAATGGCGACGTCATTCCAGAGGCATGACCCAGTGTTTTGGCCAGAGTGATCTGCGGACATTGAGCAGATTGACCTCGGGATCGATCAGCAGACGAGGCTCTCTTCCGTTCAGGCTGACATGAACGATGGCTCGAATTTCAATCGGCTCCAGTCCGTCGCGACGCAGTGCATCCGCACTCAGCTGACAGAACTGCAGGACCATATCCGGATCTGTGACGATGTTTCTGGCCTGCCAGTGTTGGCTCCAGAAATCCTCGTTCTGAAGAACTGGTATCTGGCCTTGAACAAGCGTTCCATCTTTACGGTAAGTCATCGGAAACTCAGGAATCATTCCTCTTTTGGTTCGCATCAGCATGCGCCAGGAAAACAGATGTCCCTCATCGGTCCAGGCTGCCTCGCCCGGATAAAGATAATGTCGGAGTGGTATGAGAATCTGCAGCGTGACGTAAATGGCAAGAATTCCTGCCGTGAAGTGACGAGCTTTTCCTGACGGAGAACGCTGCCCCTCCGCACTGTCGGTAGTGCCAGATGATTCGTTCCCGAATGGCCGCAATTCGCGGGACTGAGTGAGTTTCGATTTCCAGGGGACATTTGCCGGGAGCAGGTCTGGTGCGAACAGGATGACCGTGGATCCGAGCATCAGCCATGGGAAAATGTCGATGTTGAACAGGCGAGCATTCATCAGGTGAAAGCCGATGGTGGCGATCAGGGCGATGGTGCGAGTTGGTTTCCATAGGATTGCCGGAATGACGAGCAGGTCGAAGAACAGCCCCAGATAACTGAAAAGCAGGATCATCCATCTCTCGTGAAACCAGACACCTATGACGGGAAAGTCCGTTTTATATGAGAGCATTTCGCTCATCACCGATCCGTTCAGCCAGTCGGGATACATTTTCGCCACGGCGGCATAGACATAAACTACGCTGAACTGAAACTGCAGAAGGTATAGCCCCCAGGCAGGAACAGTACTGCGTCGCGTTCGTGGGCGCAGCAGACAGTCGACCGACCACTGACCATTCACCGGGATGAAAATCAGCATCCCACTCAGCAGAACCATCAGGTAGAAATGGTTCAGATAGCGTGTTTTTTCCAGCAGGAAGATCCACGCAAAGCCGAGACAGAAGACTGCGGAGGCGATACGGGTCAGAAAGCCGGCGGAGATCATGATTCCTGCGATGCCGAGGATGACAAAATGCGCATACATCCCCGCTTCAGGCAATGGTCGTACCCAGCCAAAACCGAGGTAAGTCATGTGAAACGGCGGTTTGACATAATACCGGTCAATCAGATCATGCGTGAAGAAAAGCGAAACTTCCCAGGTGAGAAGAAGTCCGAAGAGCACTCGAAACCAGATGAGCGGCGCTTGACTGACGGGGCGAAACAGAAAATCGAGGTGTGACTTTTCGGAAGGCCGGGCATGACTGGACACGGAGGCAGAATTCTCAGTGGCCGGCGGCATCGCTGGCTGTGTTTCAGATTTTCGGGAACTCATGCTGTGCCTGAAAAAAATCTCCGAGTCGTTTCGTATCGTTTTTCTGAAGATGGTACGCTGAAAACAGACTGTACCTTCAGCAGAATTCACAGCAAACTGCAGAATTCTGCCGAGGCCGGACATCTCTGATCTTTTTTCGCGAATGTGCATGGTTCTGCGGACACGTGGAAGGTTGACTCCAATGAACTTCGCTCGAAGAGATGCATTACGGTCGCTGCTTGGGGTTGGGGTGTTCGCGCTGACTGGTTGCGGGCTCACAGGGTGTGGAAGGTCCTCGCCTTCACAAGGCACTCCACTTGCATTCGACGGGTCCGGATTGATCCCCGGAACTGATTTGAAAGAACCGGTCGCGAATAGCCGATTCCGTAGGGTCCTGAATTTTGTTGAGGAATCGCCATCGAGAATCGGTTTCAAGTACGGGCGAGGCCATGACGCACGTCGTTCGCTGGATGTTGCGTCGCTGACAGAACCTGCAACGCGGATTACACCGACTGAACGTCATTTCCTGCGATCAGAATTTCCGGATCTGCTCCGTCCGGGAATCATTCGCGAGATCCCTGTCACTACCTCCGAAATCACTGATCACGAAGCAGATTCGCTGAAGATTTCTACGGAGGATCTGCTGAGGCGTTCAGTTCCCCATGATTCCGTTCTTATGGAGTGTGCCGGAAACACTGGCCAGCAACTGGGATTCGGACTGATGAGTGTTGCTGAATGGGCTGGCGTTCCACTGATGGAAATTCTGCAGCCACTGTCGATGAAGAGCGAGGATCGAATTCTGGTTTCCGGATTTGATGCCCGGACATCTCGATCGACACATTCTTCGCCGGGCGCCAGCTGGATTTTTCAGCAGAGTGAACTGGCTCGGTCAGGAGCATTTCTTGCGACGCAGATGAATGGAAAACCGCTGAGCCCGGATCACGGTGCTCCTGTACGTCTCATCGTGCCGTATCACTATGGCTGCTGTCAGATCAAGTGGGTCAACGAAATTCGAACTGTCCGAGACGACGTTCCCGCAACATCTCAGATGATCGAGTTTGCCGTGCGCACGCATCAGGAGATCGACATGGATCGCCTCAGCAACGGCGAGTCGATACCCGCATCAGAGTTCCTGCCACCGGAGATGCACCCCAGTGCATTGCCTGTTCGTGCTGAGCTTTGGGATTCCGGCAATGGCAACGTGGTGCGAATCGTGGGAATTTCCTGGGGCGGAATTCAGCCGGCACAGAAGCTTGTCATTCGAGTCGGTAGTCAGAGTTCGGAAGTTCCAGTGACTGCTTTTGTTCCGCGTCTGTCAGGACTACCCTTCGGGCTCTGGTGTCATCTCTGGGTACCAGAGCGTAAGATCGACGGACAGGGTCTCATCTCGATGCGATTCGTCGATGAGGGTATCCGTTCGGCTCGGATGGATCGAGGGCACTATTCTCGACGAATTCGACTGGATGCCGACGTATTTGAATCCTGACGCTGAGTTCCACGGTGAGGTAACGATCGTGATCACGAAATCTCTGCGAGTTGGTCTCATTGCGCTGCTGAGCGTGCTGAACTCCGGGGAGATACTGCAACCATGGTCCGGGGGGGTGAAGCCCTCTGCGATTCATTCAGGCAGCGGGGTTCTCTTCGCTGATGATTCGGTATTGCCGGGTCACTCCATTCATGGAGCAGTGTTCAATGAAGGGCCTCGGCAGCAGGCTTATCTCATGGAGGGGATGGGGGAGATTCATTTCCCCGTGACTACAGTGAGTGCGGAAGCTCAGAAGTTCGTTCATCAGGGGGTCGCTCAGCTCCATGGCTTCTGGTTCTACGAAGCCGAACGTTCGTTTCGGCAGGCTGCTCTTCTGGATCCGGACTGTGCCATGGCTTACTGGGGGATGGCCATGGCGAATCAGATGAATGCGGAGCGGATGAAGGGATTCGCCGAAAAGGCGCGGACGCTTCGAGCGAAAGCGACACCTCGAGAGCAGTTCTACATCGATTCACTGGAAAGAATCGACGTCCTGAATGAGCTCATCGCGAAGTATCCGGATGAAACGGAAGCTCATGCCTTTCTGGGCGTCTCCACGTACGTCGCATCTCAGCAGGACGGAAAGCCGGTTCGTCGAGTTGAGGAGTGCGCGCGACATCTCAATGCTGTCCTCCGAAAGTATCCGCTTCATCCATGCCATCATTACGTCATCCATATCTGGGATCGCAAAGATCCGTTTCGGGCGCTCGATTCTGCAGCGCGATGTGGTCTCTCCGCACCCGGAATCGCTCACATGTGGCACATGTCGGGGCACCTTTATTCACTCATCGGTCGAAGTCACGAAGCGATCGAATACATGGATGCTTCGCTTCGAGTCGATCATCGTCATATGCTCCATGATCGAATTATTCCGGATCAGATTCATTTCTACACGCACAATGCAGAATGGTTCGTGCGAGCACTTGCCGAGGCGGGGCGAGTGGATGAGGCGATTCAGCGAGCCAGGGATCTCATCGAATTACCGCGTCATCCAAAGCTGAACTATTTTCAGCCACAGGACAGTTCCACCTATGGGAGAGATCAGCTCCTGAAGATCCTGATCAGGAATGAGCGATGGGAAGATGTGATCGAATGCTGTGAAACGGGCTATGTGGATGTGACTGACCGTCCGGTACAGCAGATTCAGAGGATGACAGCACTTGGAACCGCTTTCGCTCGACTGGAACGTTATTCCGAGGCCGAGCGGGAGATTCAGAATCTTGGCCGCCTGAAAGCCGAGGACCGAAACACTCGCATGGCTGTGGACAAAGGGCGAAGAAGAATTGCCGGGCACATTGCGGCAGCAGCGAAGCGAACCGTTTATGACGACACATCCACCGTGACACTGCTCGCGTTTCTCACGATGATTGTGGGGCCCCCGATGGCGGCTGTTCGGACGAGGCGCTGGTGGCTGATTGCAGCGACCATCATTGTGTGTGGTACGTTTGCGTGGCAGCTGACTGACAACCTGATGGCTCCTTCTGCAATTCTTTCCGACGTGGAAGAATCGCTTCACTGTCGGGATCTGCTGCGTCGCGGTCGCAGTTCAGATGCACTGACCGCAGCTCTGAACAGCGCCGCTGCCAGCCGAAGTGATGTCAGTGTGAAAGCCGATCTTGTTGCTTCACTTCGAGCATGTGGTCAGCGCGAAGCGGCAGCAACGCATTTTGAAGATCTGCGACGACTTGCGGGAAGAGCTCAACCGGAACGGATCTGCATGAAGGAGCTTGCTCCACTTGCTGCAGAACTCGGAGTTTCCGGAGACTGGCGAATTGCGCCGGATGTTGCCGTACGGCATCCGGATCTGGCAGACCTCGGCCGATTCGGTCCCGTGCAGTGGCAGAACTGGCAGGCTCCGGATGAAACGTTCAGGCACGTCGACGGCGCTGTCCGGAAGCTTTCAGACTATCGGGGAAAACCGCTGATTGTTCTCTTCTACCTCGGTAGTTCCTGTCTTCACTGTGTCGAGCAGATTGAAGCGTTCGTGGAGCGTAAGCAGGCCCTCCAGCAGGCAGGACTCAGTGTCGTCTGCGTGAGCGTTGAGACTCCGCAGCAGCTTCAGGGCGCACTGACGCGGTGGGGGGCAGGATTTCCGTTCGAGCTGTGTGCTGACCCCGAATTCCGCATGTTCCGCGCCTGGCGATGTTATGACGAATTCGAGAACAGCGCTCTGCACGGTACGTTTCTTGTCGACAGCGAGGGATTCGTACGTTGGATCGACATTGGACATGAACCATTCAGTGATGCCGATTTTCTGATTCAGGAATCAGCACGCCTGCTTCGGTTTCCCGTTCATCAGGTAACGCAGCCGGATTCCATCGCAGGCCAAACGCCGTGATACCTTCACAACGGATCCTGCAAACGCGGGGTTTGCCGAAGTGCCTCCAGCGTGAGATCTGCCATTGAATCACGAAGAATCAATGATACTGGTCATTTCACGGATGACCAGTCCGCTCACGAGACTTCGTGTCAGTCTGTTTTCACGAACTGTATCCCAAAGAGAGACGCCCGACGGATGTGGACTCGGAGTCGGATCTGGTGATCGGAGATTTCTGCCGTCTCCACTGGAGCCTGCCATTGGATCTGAAGTCGATTTCTGCTCACCAGCTTCTGGCGATAGTCGTCACGTCCGCGGCCTCTGATGACTTTCCCGTCGCGATTCATGAACTCCAGCTGGACGTGGCCACCTTCAGCGATGTCCGCATCGAGCTCAATCGGAGTGTTCAGCATTGCTGGCCCGTCACACTGAAAATCAGGCGTCTCGAACCAGCCTTCGTCCGAGGAGATTGTTTCCGGGGCTGAAAGCGAGACCAGGCGTGTACGGTCACAGACGGCGCGAGTAAAGACGCGACGATTCTCCGGCTGGCTGAGTTTGTCGAGCTCCACTTCCTCATGCTTCAGAAGGGATCCACTGTAGTAGAAGGAAATGTCGTTTCCGGTCAGCACTCCGCCACCGTTGGCCATGTACAGTGAGCCGCCATCGAAGCTTCCAGGATCGCCCAGCGATATGAATGGTGTCTGGCTGTCAGGCCATGTCCAGTGAACACCATCGGCACTGACGGCCAGGTGGATGTCCAGTGTGTCGGCACCATGGCGAAACAGGCTCGGCATCATGAGAAAATAACCGGGATGCCCCGGCAGCGGCCCGCAGGCCGGATTATAAAGGTCTGCATCACCGGGATGTTGTTCATCCGCCTGGAGTGTCAGTTCCAGCGGCGGAAACTCCTCGATGTGATCACTTGTCGATCGACCGATTGCGCGTCCATTTCGACCTCCCGTTCGTCCGTAAAGAATGTATCGCTCTCGATTGGAGTCGTAGAACCCGGAATACTGACTGTCGGCGAACACGTGACAGATCGGCTTCGGAAGTCGAGTCCAGTGGATTCCATCCGGTGATGACATTCCTGCAATGTAGTAAGGCCGGTCACCGATTCCCTGAAACAGCCCCTGTGAGACACACAGGTACCGGTGTTCCGGTGGTCCCTTCGGATTCAGAAACACGCAGCTCCCGTGAACTCGAGATCGAAAGTTCCCCTCGCCAATCTGACGGAACAGAATGTTGTTCTTCCGACTGCCTCGGTATTCATACAGTCCCAGCTCCGGTTTGATCCAGTGCACACCATCGGTGGATTCTGCATAACAGAATGACGTGTCGTCGGCAGTCGGCCAGCCTTCGACATCGTAACATTCGTACCACATCCGATAACGGCCGCCATCATTCAGCACGGTGAACCAGTTGAGCGTTGCGTTTTCCCAGGGATGCTCCGATTCCAGAAGACGCTCACCGGTCTCCTTCGGCGGATGCAGCTTCAGCCTCAGGTTTTCTGACCGTGCGATAAAACGGTGATCCAGAAACAGCATGGGTTCATGATTGAGGACCAGTGGTTCCTGCGGAACTCCCGCACCGGAAATTGCGGCGAAGATCGATGGCTGGAACGCGGATGCTGTTGACCCGAAGCGCGCTAGTCCCGTTGCAATCCCGACGCTGAGAGCATTCTTTAAAGCATTCCGGCGACTGAGCAGCGGTAATCCAGATTCGTGATGTTTCAAGGCGGTTCTCAGTGCATTGTGAGTCATGGAATGATGAAAGACGAAAGGTGGTTCTTGTGTGCCACTGGCTATGCCAGTGCGTCGTCAACACTTGTTCCTGGAGTTCCGACATTTCCGCGCAGGCGGGAATGACAAGCAACCCGAATTTTGAGTCCTGACATCGCACCAGTGCTGTTGGTTGGAACACACTGGCATAGACAGTGGCACACATCAGTTGAACTTCTGTTTGAATCCCACGCATTCTGAAACCCTCGACTGGGGCTGCACGAGTGACGTGGCGCTGACGAATGACCGTCAGTCCTTCAACTGAGTCGCTGCCCAGTCTCCCAGTGCCTTCTGAACACTTTGAATGGCCTGGTCTCCCGTCGCTCGAGCACGGTCCAGATCGCGCGGGTCGGTTTTGTTCAGATCCACCTGACAGAATAGATAAAACTTGATCTTGGGCTCTGTGCCCGAGGGACGTCCAGCGATCTGGACTCGAACTGGTGATGACGGATCCGAGAGATAAAACAGCAGGTCGCCGCGCGGCTGCTCGATGGATTCCAGCGAAGCCCCTGACGGAATCTGTTTCCGCTGACCGTTGCTGTAATCTCGCACTTCGGTGAATCGTACCGATCCGAATTCTGCAGGGGGATTGTCTCGAAGAGTCTTCATCAACGCGTCGATCTTTGCTTTTCCAGTCGGTCCTTCGCAGTAGATCGATTTCTGGCTTTCACAGAAGTATCCGCATTTACGGTAGAGATCATCCAGCTGGTCGAGCAGCGTTCGGCCTTCCTTTCGCAGCTCTGCAGCGAGCTCCAGCAGGAAGAGCGCCGCGACGGAAGCGTCTTTGTCACGGCAGTAACCTCCCGCAAGAAAGCCAATTGATTCTTCAGTGCCGAAAACGAAGTGTTCCGTCCCCTGCTCTTCCATCGTCTGTGCGATGTACTTGAAACCCACCAGGAGTTCCGAGATCGCTCGAGCGCCGTGGGATTCTGCAACTGCTTTTGTCAGAGGCGTCGTGACCAGCGTTTCGACCACGTAGTCTTTCGGTGAAAACTTTCCTGACGCTTTGCGTTTTCGAAGCAGGTAATCCGTCAGCAGTGCACCAACCTGATTGCCGCTGAGCGATGTGAACGACCCCGATGAATTGCGGACCATGACACCCAGTCGATCGGCATCAGGATCGGACGCCAGTATCAGTTCCGCCGGGGAACCGGTTTCGCGGATCCAGTCGATCACGGGATTGAAGACTTCGAGGTTCTCCGGATTTGGAGCATGCTTCGGGACGTTGGGGAAGTTTCCGTCGGGCGCGCGATGCATCGCGAAAAGCTCAACGCCGCGAAAACCGGCTTTCTGAATCACGGCGTAAACGGAAGTTTCTCCCACCCCGTGCAGAGGAGTGAAAATGGCTGGCAGATCTCGTTCGGCCGACTGACTCAACCGCACTACTTCCTCAACATAAGCGCGGTCGACTTCAGCACCAACGATCTGAATCTGTCCGTCTTTTACGGCCTGATGGAAATCGATCTGCGGGATGATTTCAGCCTTCTGCACCTCCTGAATGATGCCTTTATCATGGGGTGGAATCACCTGCCCGCCATTCGACCAGTAGGCCTTGAATCCGTTGTCTGCCGGTGGATTGTGTGAAGCGGAAATCATCACCCCGATACTGCACTTCAGGTGACGAACGGCATACGAGAGTTCCGGAGTTGATCGGAATTCTTTAAACAGGAACACCTTCAGTCCATGAGCAGCGAAGGTTCGGGCGGTGATTTCAGCGAAGTGCTGAGACTGATTTCGCGTATCGCAGGCAACAACTGCAGACAGTGGTTGTGAAGTCCCGGCGACTTTCTTCAGATAGACCGCCATTCCATGAGCTGACTCAGCGATCGTGCGGTCGTTGATTGTCGCCGGACCGAACTCCCCCATCGGTCCGCGGCGCCCGCCAGTTCCGAATGGAATCGATGTCCAGAAGAGTTCATCCAGCTTCTTCCAGTTGCCGGACTGGATCAGTTCCAGAATTCTGGGGCGATACTGAGCAAGGCTCTCGCGATTCAGCCAGTCGATGATATGAGCCGGAGAATCGGCGGTGAGCCGGCCATCGGCGGCAGCCTGGCGTACGAGCTGAGACGGGTCCATGGAATACCTTTTGTCCGGTTGATGGAGTCATTGTCTGACTGAAAAGTCTGACTGAAAAACAGCGTCTGGCTGAAGAAAACGTTGAAAATCCTGCGGATTCTGAACCGAAACTGAAGTTTCCGGAGAAGTTCCGGGGCGCAGAATACTGAAGAATGAGTCAGACGCCATTGCACATCGACCGGCTTTCCGCTGATCGGTGTTGCGAAGAAAGATAGAGGAAAACGAATGATCTGCGAAGTCTGGCATTTGACATCAGTCGGCTGTCGGGCGAACATACAAAAGTGTTTCGGCAGACAGGAACGCCCGATCACCAGGTGCGGCTCGTCGCTTGGCCGAGTTTCCCGATCCTGTCGAATCCTCTCCCTCAAACTCACTGCGGTGAGTCCTTTCCATTCATTTCGAAACCGCTTCTTCCATTGTCTTCCGCTCGTCTCAGTCGTTCGATCAATTCTTCGGTTCCGATAATTGGCATTTCAGGCGGCGTTGGTTCGGGTAAATCGACCGTGATCCGTCACGTGTCTCGCCTGCGACTGCTCATTATCGATGCGGATCGCATTGCCCACGAACTTCTGGCAACCGAGGCGGTGATCACTGCGATCCGAAAGACCTTTGGTAACCGCGTGGTTGACGATCAGGGACGAATTGATCGCCGTCAGCTGGCGGAACTTGTTTTCGGGGCTGTCGCTGCGGACGCGGCTGACAACGAGGGGCCGGATTCAGACTCCACTCTTCGTTCTCGACGTCAACTGGAAGAGATTCTTCATCCCGCGATTCATCAGGAGATTGTTCGAAGAATCCGTGAAGCACCCAGAGGCATTGAGGCTGTGATTCTGGATGCCGCACTGCTGCTCGAAGTCGGCTGGGCTCAGGAATGTGATGCAGTGATCTTCATCGACACTCCGACAGAACTGCGAATTCAGCGAGTTCAGGAAAATCGCGGCTGGTCCGCAGCAGAACTGGCTCGCCGCGAATCAGCTCAGTGGCCCCTCGAGAAGAAAAAATCATTCGCCGGTTTTGTTGTCGATAATTCCGGGTCGGTTGAGGCTGCTGCCGGCGAAATGGAACGCGTTCTGCGGACCATCATCAGTCAGTTTCAAGCATCGAATCCAGTCGTTTCCAATCCTTAGTCCCGAATGTCGAATCGATCGGTCCCGCCAGTTCCAGAGGTCTGAAAACACTTTTTCTTCATCACATCTTCATTCGAACAACTCTCATCTTCCGTTTTATTTTCCTGTCAAATTCCGTTCCGGAGGCCCGCAGCGGCCATGCCCAAAAATCTACGTTCTGAAGAGAATCGCCCTGATGGTTTTCGAGGAATCAGGCGGTCAGAAACCGGGAATCAGGATTCTGGCTCTGATTCAAGACCGGCAGCAGGTCAGCCTCCGTCTTCGGCAGCTGATGAGAGTGCGGCGGAGAAGCAGGTTTCGGAAACATTTTCCGCATCCCGTGCCGCGGACATCAACATTGCCGACCTTCAGCGAATGTCCATGAAGGAACTGCTGCAGATCGCTGAGCAGGAGCAGCTGACTGAATATCATGGAATGAAGAAGCAGGATCTGATCTTTCGGATTCTGAAAGAGCGCACACGGGTCAATGGGTTGATGTTCGGCGAGGGAACTCTGGAGATCCTGCCGGACGGATTCGGATTTCTCCGGAGTCCGGACTATCACTACCTGCCCTGCCCCGATGACATTTACGTCAGTCCAAGCCAGATTCGACGGTTCGGATTGCGAACGGGAGCCACGGTTGCGGGGCAGATTCGGCCGCCGAAAGAAAACGAACGATATTTTGCGCTGCTTCGTGTGGAAGCGGTCAATGGTCAGGATCCGAATCTGCTCACCGGGAAGGTGTTTTTCGATGACCTGACTCCACTGCATCCGGAGAAACGTCTTCGACTGGCAGACAAAGCCGAATTCATCAGTACTCGAGTTGTGGATCTGATCGCACCCATCGGGCTGGGTCAGCGAGGTCTGATTGTGTCACCGCCGCGTGCGGGAAAGACCGTTCTTCTGCAGCAGATGGCTTCGGCGGTTCTGCAGAATCATCCGGACGCCTATGTCATTGTTCTTCTGATCGACGAGCGTCCTGAAGAAGTGACTGACATGGAACGAAAACTGAAAAGTTCCAGCTGCGAAGTCGTCAGCAGTACGTTCGACGAACCTCCGGCGCGACATATTCAGGTGGCTGAAATGGTCATCGAAAAGGCCAAACGCATGGTGGAGTACGGCCATGACGTGATCATCTTCCTGGATTCGATTACGAGACTGGCACGTGCGTGGAACACGGAGACGCCCAACTCCGGAAAAGTGCTTTCCGGAGGTGTGGACGCCAATGCTCTGCAGCATCCGAAGCGGTTTTTCGGTGCAGCTCGATGTGTTGAAGAAGGTGGCAGTCTGACGATCATCGCGACGGCCCTCGTCGATACCGGCAGCCGGATGGATGAAGTGATCTTTGAGGAGTTCAAAGGCACCGGGAATACAGAACTGCACCTTGATCGTCGTCTTGTTGAACGCCGAGTCTGGCCGGCCATCGACGTCAATCGTTCGGGGACACGTCGAGAAGAGCTGCTGCTGAATGAAGAAGAGCTGCGGCTGATCTGGGTTCTGCGGCGGGTTCTGAGTGACATGAATTCGGTAGAAGCCATGGAACTGCTCTTGAATCGGATGAGGCGAACAAAAACCAACGAAGAGTTTCTGCTGTCGATGAATCTGTCGTAGCGTGAATTTCAAAATGGGGACAGATTGCTGCAATTTTCAGACAGGTGTTGAAATATGGTGAATGTGATTCAGGGTGATCTGAGTGCTTCCGGGCATCGATACGCCATCGTGGTTTCCAGATTCAATGATCTTGTCACGCAGAGACTCGTCGATGGTGCCGTCGATGTGATCGTACGTCTGGGTGGCAAAGAAGATCAGATTGATGTGGTTCGCGTACCGGGCGCGTTTGAAATTCCTCTCGCAGCATCGCGTCTGGCTCGATCCGGAAAGTATTCGGCCGTCATCTGTCTCGGTGCTGTGATTCAGGGGGCGACATCCCATCATGAATACATCAACAGTCAGGTTGCCGCAGGAATCATGAATCTGAACCGGGAGACGGGTGTCCCTGTGACTTTCGGGGTCATTACCTGTGAATCCATGGAGCAGGCACTGGACCGCGCTGGCGGGAAATCCGGGAATAAAGGTGTCGAAGCCGCGACAGCAGCGGTTGAAATGGTCAACCTGCTGCGAAAAATCTGATGTCGCGATGATATCTCCGCAGCAATTGTTCCGGTCCGAGTTGTTTCAGGAAATACAGACTCAATTATGCCAGGCAGAACTCACGCTCGACGACAGGCAATGCAGATGCTTTTTCTCGTCGATCAGAATCCGGATGCGGAGCGACAGCGGATTCGTCGGTCAATTGAGTCCGAGCTGACTGATCCTGCGCTTGCCGGATTCGCATGGCAGTTGTTTTCCGGTGTCTGTGACTGTCGTAACGAGCTGGATGCAAAAATTCGCGAGACAGCGACGAACTGGCGTCTGGAACGCATGGCCACAACAGACCGCAACGTACTGCGGCTCGGGCTCTACGAGATGCTGCATGTCGGAACTCCCGCTCCAGTTGTCCTCAATGAGGCGATCGAACTGGCGAAGGAGTTCGGGACAGAACATTCTGCGAGTTTTGTGAACGGAATTCTCGACAAGCTCATTCCGGATCGGGCTCAGAAAACGAAGTCAGATGTTGGACAATCGGCGGACTCTTTATCGCCGAATTAGCACCCTGTTGCTGAATTAGAGGGAAGACAGAGGGATCGATGACGAGTTCGTCGGAAGAATCCGGAAGTCCGAGCGGCAGACACCGTGGTGGGGTGATTCACACCTACCAGCAGTATGACCCGAAGAACTTTCCGTCGCCCTCAGAGCCGCCACCGGACCTTGTTTCTCCCGTGTTTGAACACATGCTGGCATGGGGATCCATGCGGGAGTTCACGGAAGAGGAACTCGCAAACGCCATTCGTCTCGATCCGGGACAGTTCGCCGGGCTTGGGCCGAGCCTGGATGCTCTGATCGCCATGCTCAAAGAACGCAAAGAGCGGATTCTGGCGACCTGGGAAACCAAATCGGTTCAGAAGAAGGCGGAGCGACAGTATCGGGAGGCTGTTCGGAAGACGCATCCGCCGTCAAAACACGGGAAAGCATTCCGTGAAGCGGTTCACGAAGAACAGATTTATGATCTCGAACGACTCTGGTATCGAGCCGAACGATCGGATCCACAGTTTGCGGCGGAACTTCTCAGCCTGATGGAGTCGCTCGGTGAGAAGTATCAGGTCGAACACCTCGCTGCAAAGTACGAGTTCACCGGATCAAAGGGCATGTCGGTCCCCGAGGCCGTTGATATTCTGGATGAACTGAAACGCATTGACGAACTGCTGAAACAGCTGGAATCCGCACGTGAGAACGCTCAGCTGGCGGTTATTGACCTTGATGAACTCAGTGAGTTTGCAGACCCGGAGACCGTACAGAATCTGAATCAGTTTCAGGAACAGATTCAGCAGTATCTGAAGGACCTGATGGAGAAACAGGGGCTGACGGACACTGCCGGTCGGGTTCAGCTGTCACCGAAAGCATTTAAACTGTTTCAGGGGCAGTTGCTGCAGCGGATATTCAGCAACCTTCAGGCATCACGTTCCGGAAGGCATCAGGGTCCGATCGACGGTGAGGGGGCCGTTGAACTTCAGCGGACGCGAGCTTATGAATTCGGTGACACAGCGTCGCAGATGGACATTCCGGCGACGATGATCAATGCGATGCTGCGTCAGGGCAGTGAACGCCCGATTCGGCTGCGGCAGAGCGACATCGAGATTCACAGAACTCGCAACAATCCGCGATGCGCTACCGTAGTGCTGATGGATATGAGCGGTTCCATGAGGTACGACGGCCAGTATATCAATGTCAAACGCATGGCGCTGGCCCTGAGCGGACTGATCACGAGCGAGTATCCGGGGGATTTCCTGCGATTCATTGAACTGCATTCGTTTGCGAAACCGGTGGCGATGGGGGAGCTGATTTCGCTGCTTCCGAAGATTCCGACGATCACCAATCCGGTTGTTCGGCTGAAGGTGGATATGAGTCGGGAGGATGTCAGTGAGATGCACATCCCACCGCATTTTACGAACATTCAGCATGGCCTGCAGATGGCTCGTCAGTTTCTGTCGGTGCAGGATTCACCCAATCGTCAGATTATTCTGATCACGGATGGGCTGCCGACGGCGCATTTTGAAGGCAGTGAATTGTTTCTGCTGTATCCACCGGATCCGAGAACGGAACAGGCGACACTTCGTGAGGGGCAACTCTGCGTTCGAGACGGGATCACTCTGAATCTGTTCCTCCTTCCATCCTGGTCGCAGACATCGGAAGATGTTCAGTTTGCGCATCGGCTTGCCGAAGGAACCGGCGGCCGTGTCTTCTTCACTGCCGGCAAGGATCTCGATCGTTACGTCGTCTGGGATTATGTCCGCCACCGTCGGGAAATCATTGGCTGACGGGCTGGATCGAAGATCGAGTGGTCGCTGGACATTCGGCAGAATATCCTGCCGGTGGTTTCGAAACCGGGACTGGCTCCCGATGGGCGCGGTGTTTTCCTGCAAACTCTGCAACAGCAAGGGTGCCTGCCCCGGCATTTGAAATGCGCACTGAGGTCAGTGGAGTGTCGGCTGCGGGCGTGTTACTCCGATCTGCTCAGCCGACCCTTGTTTCCCGTGCAGTTCGTCGGGAAATACGCCGACAACACCGAGTGCGGAGCCCCGGCACGCCGAATCTGATCCTGGCGCTCAGGTCCATAGCTTGATGTTCGACGAGCAATGCGAAACTGCATACGTGCAGTGTGTGTGCATTTACATGGTGACTGTTCGTGTGTAAGCTGTACGTGTCTGGGGGTTCTTTCGGAGAGTTGCGCTGGTTACGCGTCGAAGCGCCGTCAGCGAAGGAATCATTCCTGACTGTTCATGTACGTTGCACTGGAAAACAGAATTCATTCAGGGAAATTGATGGAGATGACAAAACTGCCAGTCACTGTGCTTTCGGGATTTCTTGGTGCCGGAAAGACAACGCTGCTGAATCATGTCCTCACGAACCGGGAAGGGCTTCGTGTCGCTGTAATCGTGAACGACATGAGTGAAGTGAACATTGATGCCCGACAGGTGGCGTCCGGTCCGGCGGCTCTCAGTCGCACCGAAGAGAAGCTCGTCGAAATGTCAAACGGCTGCATCTGCTGCACGCTTCGAGAAGATCTCCTTCTTGAAGTGTCGAAACTCGCTCGAGAAGGAAGGTTCGATTATCTGCTCATCGAATCAACCGGCATCTCGGAGCCGATGCCCGTCGCCGAAACGTTTACGTTCTGCGATGAGCAAGGAAACACGCTGAGCGAGTTCGCAGAACTGGACACGATGGTCACTGTTGTCGACGCCGCTAACTTTCCGAAGGATTTTACGTCTCAGGATGAGTTGCGAGATCGCAGCGTCGGGCTGGACGAAAACGATGATCGAGATCTTTCTCTGCTTCTGACAGATCAGATTGAGTTTGCCAACGTCATCGTTCTGAACAAAATCGATCTGATCTCAGATGATGACCGCCACCGGCTTCGGAGTCTCCTGAAAAAGCTGAATCCGGAAGCCCGTGTCGTGGAAGCAAAACGTGGACAGGTACAGACGTCGGAAATCATCGGCACCGGGCGATTTCAGACGGAATGGGCAGAATCATCGGCAGAATGGCTGAGTGTGCCGCGAGGCAGCGAAACGAAGGAGACCGAAGAGTACGGAATTTCAAGTTTCGTTTATCGTGCTCGACGGCCGTTTCATCCGCAGCGATTTCAGGACTTCTGGATGGAACAGGAACTCTCCTCATCCATTCTTCGGTCGAAAGGTTATTTCTGGCTGGCGACAAGGAACAGCATCGCCGGATTCTGGTCGCAGGCCGGAAGCGTGATCAGTGCGGAACCCGGTGGTGAATGGTGGGCAGAAACTCCCCGAGACAGCTGGCAGCTCGAAGATGAAGCCGAGATTGCTGAGATCGAATCGATCTGGGAAGAACCATACGGAGATCGCAGGCAGGAGCTGGTGATTATCGGTCAGAACCTCAGTCAGCTGAAAGTGACCGCGGCGCTCGACGACTGTCTGCTGACAGATGCGGAGTTGAACCTGGGTTCAGAAGCCTGGCTGGAGTTTCCGGATCCTTTTTCTCCGTGGGACCTCGATGTCGAAGAAACAGAAGGCAGTGCGGAGGTCGATGACTCCCGGCATGCATGATGGGCGTTACGTTTCACTTTTCGGTCGGCTCGGATCGTTTGCTGATCAAAGTTCAGCAGAAGTGAAAAGCCGCACGACATAGACGAGACCGATTCCGAGAATCAGAGCAGAGCGAATCAGGTTCCAGGGGAGCTGCGAGAGTGCTGCTGACCGACGACCGAACTTCTCGCCAAAGTACTGGAGTACGATTCCCGTCAGCGAAAGTGAGCAGGCGATGCCGGCGGAGAAAAGGCCGATGATCAGATAGGCTGCTGCCGGGGACCCCGAAGAGAGGCCTGCGAAATAAGCGGCCATCGCAGTGGGACATGGCAGAAGGCCGACCGCAAGCCCCAGAATGGCAGTTGTTCGGAAACTGCCTGACTGATCGGGTTTCCGGACAGCTGTCGTCGTTGCGGCGTCAGTAACTTCAGTGGTGTTGTCGCGATCGGACATCGAGGCCGCAGACGTTCCGCCAAGCTGAATGAGTGGTGGTGAATGCAGGTCCGCATCTTTCGAGTGGTCATGGTTGCAATGCTCCTGGTCGCACGCTGTCCCCTGATGATGGTGATGACCTGAGTGATGAAGATCGGTCTGTTCATGATGATGAGTGTGCCCGCAGCACGCGGACTTTCGACCTCGGAGTGTCTGAACCATCAGATATCCACCCACTGCCACCACCAGCAGCGCACTGACCCACTGGAGCGCTTCAGACACCTGCCCCTCGTGGTCATGGTCGCCGGCAATCACATGATGAGCCAGATGAACTCCGAGAGCGATCGCGAACAGTGATACGGAATGTGACACCGCCGTGGAAAGTCCCATGACGATCGGGTGCCAGAAGCTGCGTCGTCCGTCCAGCAGGTAGACGAACATGGCTGTCTTGCCATGCCCGGGTTCCAGAGCATGCAGTGCTCCAAGGAAAAAACTCAGGCCCAGGCTGAGCTCGTGCGTGTGAGAATGCATGCAGGTCGGATTCCCGGATGGCTGTACACGGCGAAGCGTCGCTCGTTTACAGAATTTGCGCATCACCAGAGATTAACAGGACGCCCGATCAATTCACCGCCGACCAGACAGTGAATCGATCCTGATCATAAGACTTCCTGACCAGAGCATACGCATCAGCCCCAGGAAATGTTGAAACAATTTCACGTAAAATTGTTCGTGAAGAAACGCCGACCACAGCGTAACTGCCCCGAATTGCCCGCGAAATCCCTGGAAAACTCGGGGCCTGTTTCAATTCAGAGTTCAATGCAGACTAAGGCCCTGTCCGGCGAAATCAGAGCACTGACAGGCTCCGGCTCCTGATCACTGTTTCATGAATACTGCCGTAACTTCCAGCGGCATGATCGACCAGTCACCGAATGGGATGCCGGTCGCGGAACATTGATTGCCGGTTCCGAACAAATGTCTGCCAGGACAACGCAGTTCCGAACAACGCTGTGCAGCACAGCACGATGGCGCCACCACTGGAAACACTGAAGTAATACGACGCGTAGAGCCCGGAGGCGCTGCTGATCGTGGCCACGGTGATCGAAATCAGAAACATCGGGAAAAGTCGCTGCGTCAGTAGCGACGCGGTGGCGGCCGGCGTGACGAGCATCGCGGACGTGAGAACAACTCCCACAGACTGAATGGCGGTGACCACTGAAAGCGCCAGAAGGATGAGCAGCAGATACCGCATGCGTTCTGATGAAAGTCCGATAACCTGCGCGTGAAGTGGATCCACTGTCGTCAGCATCAGTTCTTTTCGAAACAGAATCAACGATACCGTCACGACGATGGTGACAACGGCGATCCCGATGAGGTCTCCTGGAGTGACGCCCAGCACATTTCCAAAAAGCATGTGAGAAAAGTCGCGGTAACTGCGAACTCGACTGATGAGTACAATGCCCAGTGCAAACATTCCGGAGAACAGGACGCCGATGGCAGCATCCTCCTGCAACTGCCGGCGACGGCTGAGCCAACCGATTCCGACAGCGGTAATGACCGCTGCGATCAATGCTCCTGCCAGTAGATTCCAGCGATTCAGCCACGCAATCACCAGTCCCGGCAGTGTAGTATGAGCAATGGCATCGCCCATGAACGCCATGCGCCGCAGAACCACATAGACTCCCAGTATTGAACACGTAACGCCGACGAGGACACTGGCAAGCAGTGCCTGCCGCATAAAAGAATACTGCAGTGGTTCAGTAAGCCAGGTCATGAATGTTTCAGTGATCTCCTTCGTGAAGAGCTGCCGGGTACTTGAGTCCGCATCCGTCTGCGGCTCGCCGCCCGGAAGGAAGATCTGGTTCCGCGAGTTGTTGCGAGGCGTCAGCTCCCGGAAGATTCAATTCGGCCGTCTTTCAGATAGATCGATCGGTCGAAGCTTTCCGTCAGGCGACCCAGATCGTGAGTTGCCGCGAGCACACTGCCGCCGCGGTTTACTTCTTCGGCCAGCACGTTGTCGACAATATCCCGCGTTGCTTCGTCAACGGCGTTCAGTGGTTCGTCCAGCAGAAACAGGCTCGCTTCCTGAACGATGGCTCGGGCCAGCAGTGTTCTCTGCTGCTGGCCACCCGAAAGCTCACCGATTTGTCGATGGGCAAGTTCTGAAATTCCGAGCCGACGCAGTCCCTGACTGACCAGTTCTCGGTCCTTCTGTCTCGGGCCCAGCACCCATCCAAGATGCACGTATCGCCCGGTCATGACCAGTTCGAACACCGTCATGGGAAAGTCCCAGTTAAGATCTGTGCGCTGTGGCAGGTAAGCCGTACGGTGGTGACAGGCTCCCACTGGATTTCCGAAAAGCCGGATGCTTCCCCGCCACGGCGTCAGCAGGCCGGCAATCGTTTTCAGAAGTGTGCTCTTCCCTGCACCGTTGGGCCCGACCAGAGCCACACGTTCTCCGCAGTTTACCGTGAGCGAAAGTTCCTGCAGTCGAAACGGATGGGTTCGATCGTAGCCGGCGTTCACTCGCGTCACTTCGACAGCAGGTGCTTTGGGCTGAGGATCGACATGTCCGCGACCACCGTAAGGCCAGAGGGGATTCTGGTGAGCGTGACCGTCAGGACTGTGATTCCTGTGTGGTGACGCATTCAGGTTGTATTCCTGAGAACAGTGTGATGATCTACCGGTGGATTGTGCGGTCAGCGGTTGGTTCACCGGAGTGCCTCCACGATGCTTTTGACGTTCGACCGCATCATCTTCAGATAAGTGTCTCCCTCGGAACCAGCGTCGCCCAGCGCATCGGTAAACAGAGTGCGGACGATTTTCACTCCTGCCTCGGCGGCGACCTGCTCTGTGACCTGAGGATTCAGAATGTTTTCTGCGAAAACGGCGTTGATTCTGCTGCTGCGAAGATGGTTGACGATGTCCGCGATCTGTGCAGCAGACGGATCAGCCGCTTCGCTCGAAATGGTGCCCATCACGCTGGAAACCTGAAAACCATAACGCTCCGCGAAGTACCCGAATGTGTCATGTGTGGTCACCAGTTGTCGCCGGTCAGTCGGGATCGCAGCGACCTGCTGCCTGATCTCGGAATCCAGGCTCTGAAGTTCTCGGATATATTCGTCGGCCCGCTGCTGATACGCCGGAGCACGCGGTGGATCAGTCTCGCCCAGCGCCGCCGAAATCGCCCGCACCATCTGTTCGGTCAGATGAGGATCATGCCACACGTGTGGATCGGGTTCCGTCTTTCCTTCGGTGTTCGGAACGGTTCGAGGCGAAAATCCGGCGGTGACTACAACACGATGAGCCTTCGATTCGCTGGTTTCGAACAGATCGTCCAGCCAGACTTCGAAGCCCAGACCATTTTCAAAAATGAGCCTCGCTTTGGTCAGTGCGACGCTGTCCTGAGGAACGGGTTCGTACGTGTGCGCATCTCCACCAGGTCCCACCAGCGTATAAACCTGCACGTCGTCACCTCCGACGCGCTGTACCCAGTCGCCGAGAATGCTGTAGGTCGCAATCACGGGAAGGCAGTCTTTCGCGACATCCGGTGCGGGATCGGCAGCCGCAGCGGCCGATGGTGGGGCGGACGGCGATCCGGGCTGACTTCTGTCTGAGCAGCCGATGAGCCCGAATGCGGTGAGCAGAACCCCGAAGAAAATTCGTCGTATCACCTGACAGCCACCCTTCTGTATGGAACGACTGGCGATACGCCCGCGATCAGGGTTGCGAGCATATCACGGATCTTGTTCTTCCGACTTGAACTCATCATATGCAGTGATATTATTTGTGCAATCGGTATGCAGATGAAAAATAAGTGCTGAAGTCTGTAAGTGGTTTATCGGGGGGATGCAGGAATATGATTCTGTTCAGCGGCAGTTCGAGAGCAGATCCGGAACAACTGGCAGTCGTACGCGGATGGGCTTGTCGTGTTCTGGATGTGCCGGCCGACTCATTTGTGATGGTGCGACAGGTGGAATGTCGGGACCCCGGCTGTCCTCCCGTAGAAACCATCATCGCGATCCTCAGTGAAAACGATCGTCCCAGGCAGTGGAAGATCGCGAAACCTTTGACACTGGTGACGCAGGAAGACGTCGAGAGTCTGGCCGACGTGTCAGGCGAATGGCATCCTCAGGACTGGCGGTGTCCGGATTGAGCGCCCTGAATAGCTCAAGAACAAACGTGATACCTCGAAATCTTCATTTATCTCCCGGTAAGGAGCATTTCATTTCATGGCGACACATCAAAAAGTTCCGGTCACTGTGCTGACAGGTTTTCTGGGTTCCGGCAAAACGACTTTGCTGAATCGGATTCTGACGGAGCAGCACGGAAAGCGAATTGCGGTCATCGAAAACGAGTTTGGTGAAGTCGGGGTCGACAATGACCTGGTGATCGGTGCGGAAGAAGAAATCTTCGAGATGAACAACGGGTGCATCTGCTGCACCGTGCGAGGTGATCTGATCCGAATTCTCGGCAATCTCATGAAACGCCGTGAGCGTTTCGATCACATCATGATCGAAACAACAGGACTCGCGGACCCCGGCCCCGTGGCTCAGACATTCTTCATGGACGATGAAATCCAGTCACAGCTCAGTCTCGACGGTGTTGTGACTCTGGTGGATGCGCATCACGTGCTGCAGCACATGGATGATTCCGACGAGGTTCGTGAACAGATTGCGTTCGCCGACGTCATCCTGCTGAATAAGGTCGATCTGGTGAAATCTTCCGACCTTGATGCACTCGAGGCACGGATTCGCAGCATGAATTCTGCGGCGAAGATCTATCGAACGCGAGATGCCGCAATTGAAATGGATCGGATTCTGAACCTCGGCGGATTCGACCTCGATCGTGCTCTGGAAACGGATCCGAAGTTTCTGGAACCGGAGTATCCATTCGAATGGAGCGGCCTGTATCAGCTGGCTCCGGGTATGTATTTCTTCGCGATGAACGAGGGACCGGATCCGGCAATGAATGCTGTGCTCCGAAAAGCCGCTCAGGCGACAGATGCCGGCATGCGAGATACGGTTGAGCCGGCGGTGCTCAGTTTCTCATGCGATGAGCATCACGTTGAGCCCGGTGAGCTGCTCCGGCCGGGAGATCGTCTTTATCATTTGCCGCTTGAGTCGACTCCTGCTGATTTCCCCGTGTTTATCTCCGAACAGGGCGCCTACGTGCTGTTCACGGAGCATCATCCGGATGAGTTTACCGCAGTGCTGAAGGCTGCCGACGGGACATTGCAGATTCCAGTGGTGACTCGCGAATATAAGCCGGACCACGAACACGATGAGGAGATTACCTCAGTCGGCATAACCACTGGTGGTGACCTCGATCTGGAGAAATTTCAGGTCTGGCTGCGGACGCTGCTTGCGACTCAGGGAACCGACATCTTTCGCATGAAAGGGATTCTGAGTTTTCGAGGGATGCCGGAACGTTACGTGTTTCAGGGCGTCCACATGCTGTTCGATGGCCGCCCGGATCGACTCTGGGGAGAGCAGCCTCGCAAAAATACCCTGATCTTTATCGGTCGCAATCTGGATCGAGATGCTCTGAATGCGGAGTTTGAAGCATGTCTCGTCTGAAATCGGCGCGACTTCGCGACCGTCAGCTCAGTGAAACATGGCGAGTCGACATTGCTGACTATGTTCACGACCTGGCGTGGTCCTCCGACGGACGGTTCCTGGCTGCGATTTCCGTCAGCGGTCAGGTCTGGTTATGTTCTCATCCCGACGGTGCCCTGCTCTGTCTGGGGGAACACTCCGGCGGTGGCGTCTCTGTTTCGTGGAGACCGGGCACTGCTGAGTTCGCCAGCATTGGCCATGACGGGGTTGTCCGATTGTGGAATGCAGAATCTCGCAGACTGATTCGGGAACTTGATGCCGGTGGCGCGTGGGGAGTTCGCGTCGCATGGCGGCCTCAGGGGACACACCTTGCTGTGGCTGCCGGAAAGAGTCTGCGATGGTATACGCCGGATGGCAACGTCGTTTACGGTTCCTCACAACACGAGAGTACGATCGCCGATATCGGCTGGAATCCGGACGGCAGTGCTGTGGCGGTTGCAGCGTACTTTGGCGTCACGCTGCACATTCCGGGCAAGCCAATGCGGAAGCTGGAGTGGAAAGGTTCCAGTCTGGCCCTGGCATGGAGCCCCACGGGCAGGTGTCTTGTGACCGGGGAACAGGATTCGTCGGTTCATCTCTGGTACGTGAAGACAGGTCGGGATTCTCAGATGTCCGGATTCGCTCTGAAGGTGCTCGAGCTGTCCTGGCACCACACGGGCAATTTCCTGGCCACCGGAGGCAGCGATACGATTGTGCTCTGGGACTGCAGCGGTTCTGGTCCCGAAGGACGCGAGCCGAAGATGCTTGAAGGTCACTCGACGCGGATCACACAGCTTGCGTTTCGGCATCGAGGCGATGAGATCGCTTCGTCGGATGCTGATGGCCGCGTTCTTGTGTGGTCACCGCTGACGCATTCGACGCCGTTCTTCATGCAGCAGTGCGACTCAGCAGTCAGTCGACTTGTGTGGTCACCGGACGATCAGAGCTTCGCGATCGGTGAAAAAAGTGGAGTCATCACGTGCTCTGGAGTCTCATGCTGATGACTTCCCTGAATGCTCAGTCACAGAAACTGCGCGACGCCATCCGCAACGGACAGGAAGTGGTGACTCGGCGGAGCGAAGTGCTGGGGCAGCTCATCTTCTGCGAAGGCTGCTGCTGCGGGCGGACGGATCGAGGATTTCCTCCCTGGCCGAAGGATCAGATCAAAGCTCGCTGGAAAGAACTGCGCCTGAATGACACGATCCAGTTAACGATCAGTGGCTGCCTCGGACCTTGTGACGTGGCCAACGTCGTGTTCTTCCTGCCAGCCAGCGGACCGGGTACGTGGTTTGGAGGGCTTTCGGAGCTGACTCACTATGAATCTTTGATCGCGTGGGCCGAATCCTGTCAGGCAGAAACTCGCCTGCTGCCATTGCCAGACGAACTAATTCCTTTTCAGTTCCAGCGGTTTGCCGGCGCTGGGAAGTAGAGCGCAGTTCCAAAAACCGGGACAGGCACCCTCGCACTTGTAGAATTTGAAGGAAAGCAACGCATCCATCGGGAGCCAGTCCCGGTTTTGAAACCATTTGGAGCAGTAACGAGCCATACTTTGCTGCGAATGTCAGGAGAGCATGTGCTGTCATCCAGATCATTGGTGTCGAGTGTGAAAAGCGAATCGGAGGCATACCAAGTTCGAGGTTCGATGGATTGGCGTACCCGTCTGTGCTTTTTCACATTCAGGATCGACTCATCATGGCCGGATGACAGCAGCAGCCGTCAGAAGCAGGTAGACGTGTTACTCATTGCGATCTAGAATGAGGGCCGCGAGATCAGAATGGTGGGGAATGGTCACAGGGTTGAGGCATTTATGGTGGCGAGAAATCGACGGAGTAATCCGCAGGAAGTCGAAGAGATCCGGCAGTTGATTCGCAGTGCAGGTGTCCGAGCGACTCCGGCACGCATCGCCGCCCTGCAGGAATTGCGCGCCGCGAAGTCTCCCATGACTCACGCCGATCTGGCAGACACACTGGTGCCTCAGGGCTTTGATAAGGCGACTGTTTTTCGAAACCTGTCAGATCTGACGGAAGTCGGCCTGGTGAATCGCACCGAGCTGGGTGACCATGTCTGGCGCTTCGAAGTGCGCGATCCGGAACACCCGGATCAGCACGGACACCCGCACTTCGTCTGCACGGAATGTGGTCATATTGAATGCCTGAGCGCCGTGGAAGTCTCCACGGTTCTGAAACGCACCGTGGGTCGCATCGGTCGCATCAGCGAACTGCTCATCCGAGGCGAATGTACCGGATGTCTCGGGTCAGCCAACGAATGACGCCATCTCGCCCGGCAGCATGAGCAGTGCCGCCATTGAGTGTTATCGCTTTTCGAGGCATCTCATCCCGCGACATTGAAGACAGCCTTCCGTCGGCCTCGTGCCGGCGGAGGCTACAATTGGCAGCTACAGAACGGCCTGCGGCGGTTAGCTCTCCGTCCGGTTTACCCGGGCGGATGCAGCGAATTGAGCGGGGGCGGCGTCCGAATCGCCGGTTCCGCCTGGGCAAGCCAGACGGAGCCCTCCCGATGCTTATTCATCGTGTGGGTAGCTGTCAGTTATGGGCTCCGCCGGCACGAGGCCGACGGTAGCCGTGAATTATAGCTCCGCCGGCACAAGGTCGAGGGTAGCTGTCAGCTGTCGCTCCTCTGTCGCTCCTCTGACGCGGGGTCGACGGGGATTCTACCGTTGTGTTGCGTCCGATTGTCAAAGAGCTGTTATTCAATGAGCCGCCCGTTACCGTGAGGCGTGTCATCGTACTGAAACGAAGTCACCACGCCTTCATGGGACACAAGCAGCGTCTGACGGCCTCTGATATCGTACCGGGACTGTTCTGTGGATCGCAATCCGGGGCCGCCAGCAGTGCAACGGAGTGTTATTTCATATGTCCTTCGCCACCGAGTTCACCTCGGTGGAAAAAGGCCTTTGCACTACGACACTCAAACCTTTTCGGAATATTTGCACTGAAACGAAAAGCCGTTTACGCAAGCAGCTCATGTTCCACTCGGGAAACAGATCGCATGTGAAGTTAGTGCAGAAGCCCGAATCCACCGGGATAAACCCGGGTGGCAGAGAATGAATCAGGAGGCACCAGTCCCACGCTGGCGAGACTGCCTGCCGCACCGAGTGTGGCGGATTGGCGTCCGAAGGATTCCAGCAACGGCCTTCGTTTTCGTAAACCGGCCTCGATTGTCGTTCACTGACGTGTCTTCCAGAATGAACCGGAAGCTGCCTGCCGACATCACCTGTGGAACGCAGCCCACGAATCGAATAAAGTGCAATATCCTCTGCTTCGAAAACCGGGGTCTACCGTGGTTCTGTGAGAAACACTATGCGACGACGCTTCTGGATGAAGAGAATGGTGACTTCATCAATGCCGTTGGTTGCCGGATATGGATCTGTATTCGGGAAGCTGATCCGAAAGGATATTCGGAAAGGTCGGCTGGATGCTGCGGTTGCGGTGCTGGATGCAGCTGTTAATTCGCAGCAGGTTGCGGCCGCTGTGCTGCATGTGGCTCAAAAAAACGAAGCGGCCACACATTGTTTCGGCGGCGCGAAATCTGCTGATTCGATGTTCCTGCTCGGCTCAATTTCCAAACCGGTCTGTGTCACTGCGCTGATGACACTGTTTGATCAGCACCTGTTTCAACTGGACGACCGCCTTCGGAAAATCATTCCTGAATTCACAGGCGATGGTCGCGACGACATCACGATTCGCCATCTGCTGACTCATGTGTCCGGGTTGCCGGACCAGCTGAAGGAAAACAACCAGCTTCGTGCGAAACACGCGGGACTGGATGAGTTCATCGCACACGCCCTGCGAACACCATTGAAGTTTCAGCCTGGAAGGCATTACGAATACTCCAGTATGGGCATTCTTCTGGCGACACACGTCGCGGAACGAATTACCGGGAAACCCATTTCAGAGTTCGTTGACGAGACCGTGTTCCGGCCGCTCAGCCTGAAACGTTCTGCTCAGGGAACAGGGCAGTTTCGCAGAGAAGATCTCGTTGATGTGCAGACGGAATCGGCCGCTCCGGAATCCGGCGGTGGCGATCCGAATGCTGCCGGCTGGGACTGGAACAGCGGCTATTGGCGAAATCTCGGAGCACCGTGGGGAGGAACGCATATGTCAGCACCGGATCTCGCGAGATTCCTGAATGAATTTCTTCACGCTGGAGGTGCCGTCATCAAGCCCGAGACGGCTCAGCTGATGATCAGAAATCACAATCCCGAAGGTCTTATTCCTCGTGGTATTGGTTTTCATGTCGGTGCTAAAGCCGGAAGCCGAGGGTGCTCCGAACGGACCTTTGGTCATACCGGTTCGACGGGAACTCTGGCGTGGGCAGATCCTGAAACTGATACCATTTGTGTTGTCCTTACGTCGCTTCCGGGGCACGCTGTGCGACCGCATCCTCGCGAAGTCGCCGGAGATGCCGTTGCCGGGGCGGTGGCAGAGTGATCCAAAGAATGCGAAGCTTTGCTGTCGTTCTGTGATATGAGTCCTGTCATCTGTGAAGTGTCTGCGCTGAGTTTCAGCTTTCGGTCGTACCGTCAAAGGCACCAAGCAGGTCTCTTTGCAGAGAAACGTACGAAAGCGACCTTCATCAGGGCAGCTGAGCCGGCAGATCCCAGATGTGCGTCACTTTCTTGTCGTCAGAACTTGCAAGACGACGTCCGGACGGGTGCCAGCTGACGGCCTGGATATTGCCGGCATGGCCTCGCAGGTTTGCCAGCGGAACTGCGCTGCTGCTGTAGATGCGAATCACGTCATTCGGCGATGCGACAGCCAGGTGCTCACCATCAGGGGACCATGCAGCAACATCGATGAGGATTTCTTCTTCGCGTGTCGCACTGATCAGCACAGCGATCGGGTTTCCGTCCTGGTCCCACAATCGAGTTGTGGCATCTGAAGAGGTCGTTGCCAGAATGCCTTTGGCAGAAAAACAGGTCCGCCAGACAGATTCCGTATGCCCTCGCAGTGTTGCGACGGGTGTACCGTCGCGATCAATCAGCCAGACGTCGCCAGTGTCGAATGCTCCCACTGCCAGTCGCGATCCATCCTGATTCCACTCGAGTGTTAGTGCGCTAATGTCCTTTCCTGATGAAAGGGTGACTCGAACCAGCGGGACCAGCGAGACGGATTTGTTCGAATCCTCGGAGGATCCGTTCTCCTGCAGTCCCCAAAACATGACGCCGAGAGGATCAGAACTCGCCAACATTGTTCCATCGGGATTCCAGGCGAGACTGTCGGCTGTTGGCGAAGCCCGACCGACAACAGTCAGGCGATTGCCCTCGGCGTCGTAAAGATACATGTCCTGATCGCCAGTGGTCAGAATCACATACTTGCCGTCAGGGGACCACCTGACGCCGTGGACCGATATGGCGATATTGGTCAACTCCAGCTTGCGCTGATCAGCCGGAAAAAACAGTGTTGCCGACGCATTGAGCCCTCCTGCGGTTGCTAAAACCGTCCCATCGATCGACCATTCCAGATCCGAGACCGAAACGCCGCTTCCATTGCCGGTGGCGTAGTCAGTGACGAGTTCCTCGACAACTGTACCGTTTTGAGAATACAGCAGCGTCGGGGCATGGAAAAGCTCTTTGTCTGTGTGCAGCCGGCCCCCTACTGCCAGAAATTCCCCGTCAGGCGACCATGCCAGATCATGGGTTGTCGCGATCGGAAATTCTGCCGACCAGCGGAGTTCCTTACTGGAACTGACTTCAATCACTGGAGCTGGTTCAGCAGTGTCTGACGCGGCTGGCCACTGCACCACGGGTGCGGCAGAACCGTCGATGATTCGTGCTTTGCTGAAATCATGGGAAGCGCGCGTCGGAGTGACTGGAGGGCTTTTCTGTGGCGGCCACATTGGTGTTGTTGACGCGGTTGATTGTTCTTCAGGCGTGCGCGAAGGTAACCGACCACATCCTGCCAGAATCATTGCGACGAAAACGGGCGTGATCAAACAAAGCGGCCAGAACACGCATTCTGTTGTCTTCAGCGGGGCTTGAAACATCGATTGTTCTTTTGACTTCGAAGCAGAGTTCGACAGCAGGCACGAGTTTCGACCGGAGCAGCCACGGATTGTCGTCCGCAGAACGTATTCAGGCAAGTCGCATCTCGGCTCCGATTCGGGTCGCCGGCAGAATCGCAGCCGGGAGGACTGAATCGGAGCGATGCTGTTCGGATGAGTCCTTCTGTCACGGGAAGGGAATCGCGGTACCGTGCAGCTTGCCTCGGCCGCCATCAGACTGAGATCAATTCAACTCAATCAGAGCGATCGTGTTCGTTATATCTGTGACCGTGAATTCTGCGAATGCTCGATTGAAAATCTTCCTGTAATTCATGAATATAATTGCAAACAGTATGCAGGTGATTCGCGTACACATCAGAAGAGGAGTGAAGAAACAGTGACGAACCGTCGAACTGGTTCGGGGTGATCGTTTCTGAGTGGACTCTGTCAGGGAGTGCGTCCGTATGGTTCGGAGACAGTCTGTGGTGCTCTGGTGCACCATTGCGGCCATGATGTTCATCACCGACAGGGTTCGGGTGCACGCGCAGGATCAGGTGGAGGGTGTGGCTGCGTTCTGTGATCTGCCGCAGGGGATCGCGAGTTTTGGTGCGGCGCGATTAGGAGAATCCGTGTATGTCTACAGCGGACATGTCGGCAGGACTCATGTCTATTCGCTGGATGCCATGTCGAAGGGCTTTTATCGTTGTTCACTGAATCAGGGTGGTGCATGGGAATGTCTTCCGATGGCCCGGCCGGCTCAGGGAGTTTCATTGGTCGCCACTGACAGGTTCCTGTATCGGATCGGTGGCATGCAGGCTGTGAACGAGCCGGAAGAGCCGCATGATCTGCTGTCGCTGTCCGAAGTTCAGGAGTTCGACCCGAATTCCGAAACATGGCGACGAATGCCGGATCTGCCGGAACCGAGGTCGTCTCACCGAGCAGCCATACTTGGCCAGCATATTTTCGTGTTCGGAGGCTGGTCGCTTTATGGTGGAGAGGACGGGATCTGGCTGAAGCATGGTCTGGTGCTTGATCTCGGGAACGAATCGGCCGGGTGGAAGACTGTTGTCCAGCCCGTTGCTCGACGAGCGGTCGAAGTCATCGCTTTTCGTGGTCGGATCTGGTTGATCGGAGGGTTGACTCCGGACGATGATATTTCATCGCAGATCCATGTGTTCGATCCGGTGACGGAAACGTGGTCAACCGGACCTGGCGTTCCGGGGATGCCGGCGAACGGGAATGGGATTGCCGCTGCCGTGGTGCGGGGAGCTCTGGTGCTGGCGGGCATGGATGGCAGGGTGTATCGCCTTTCTGAGAATCAATCGGCATGGCTGGATGCCGGAAAACTGCCATCCGCGCGCATTCACCATCGACTGATCGGCGACGAAAATCACTTAATCGTGATTGCAGGCGCTACTCGAAAAGGGCATTTGAAGTCTGCCGAGTTCGTTAAGCTCGATCCATGGAATTCCGGCGATGAATGAGAATCGCTCGGGACGACTGCCCGTCACTGTGCTTTCCGGATTTCTCGGTGCGGGCAAGACAACACTGCTCAATCACGTGCTCGCCAATCGGGAGGGCATGCGAGTGGCAGTGATTGTCAATGATATGAGCGAAGTGAATATCGACGCGCAGCTGGTTGCCCACGGTTCTGCGGCGCTCAGTCGCACCGAAGAGAAACTCGTGGAAATGACCAACGGCTGCATCTGCTGCACGCTGCGAGAAGACCTGTTGCGGGAGGTCAGCCAGCTGGCTCAGGAAGGACGTTTCGACTATCTGCTGATTGAATCGACAGGAATCTCAGAACCAGCACCGGTGGCAGATACATTTACCTATGCTATCGCCGATGATCGGGCACTTTCAGACATCGCTGAGCTCGACACGATGGTGACTGTCGTCGACTGTCTGAATTTTCTGAAGGACCTGAAAATCGGCGAAGACCTGCAGTCACAGGGGACTGCGGCTACAGCCGACGATGTCAGGACCGTCGCTGATCTGCTGATCGATCAGGCAGAGTTCGCTGATGTCATTGTCCTGAATAAAACGGACCTCGTAAGTGCAGCTGAGCTCGCTCGCGTGGAAGGTTTCCTCGAACAACTGAATCCGTATGCGCTGAAGGTCCGCAGCGAGTTTGGTCGCGTTCCGCCTGCGAAGATTCTGGGGACTCATCGATTTGACTTCGAGCGAGCAAAGACATCTCGAGGCTGGCAGCTGGCGCTTCGGGATGATGGTGCCGGTGAGGTTGAAGAATACGGAATTCGCAGTGTGGTGTTTCGGTCACGTCTTCCGTTTCACCCTCAGCGATTTTATGACCGACTTTCGAGCGAATGGAGCGGGGTTCTGCGTTCGAAGGGGTTCTTCTGGCTGGCCTCCCGTGTCGACAGGATCGGCGTATGGTCGCAGGCTGGTCGAGTGGCTCGGATGGATGTTGCCGGTTTCTGGTGGGCGAGTGTTCCTCGTGACGAGTGGCCGAAAACTCCTCGTGTTGCCGAGGCAATCATGAAGACCTGGGATCCGGCTGTCGGTGATTGTCGGCAGGAACTGGTGTTTATTGGAATAGAGCTGGACGAAGACCGAATTCGACAGGGGCTGGAAGACTGTCTGTTGACCGAAGAAGAATTTTCAGGAGGCCCGCGAGCATGGATGAAGTTCCCCGATCCGTTTCCTCGCTGGGACGTTCAGCGAGCCGTGCCTTCTGCAGAATTCTGAGAATTTCGATTCCTTGATAATGGCTGTGATTTCTTTCTCGAACGAACAGTCAACTGCAGCTTGACTGAAGAAAAAGTGGCGAATTGCTACACTTGGATCCGGATTGATCTGTTTCACTGGAGAATATCTCATGTGTTTGTCTTGCCGATCGCGGATCGTGTGGTTTGTGACAATTGCGGTGTTGTGCTTCACATCGATGGCCTCCCCGTCGGCGGACGCACAGGGGATTCGCACCAGAACGATGATGCGAATTTTCTGGCAGGATCGTGGGACGGACAAATTGTCGTGGGCCGACCTGACGAAAGGCGAAAAATGGGGGATCAAACGCGGCTGGATTCAGGGCTTTCCGAATCTTGATCCGGAGAAAAACGATCTGGGACAGATGCAGTACAGCAACGGTGTGCTCGTTGTTGGTGTGAAAGATCTTGAAAACGGGCAGTTACAGAGCAACGGGGTGTCTGTGAATACGGGGGCCTTTGAGGAGCCTCACGGAAACCACACTCACTGGAAGTATTCGATCGAGCCGAAAGCTGTTGCGCAGAAACCAGGTTCGGATCAGGGGAAACCGGTTCTGAACGCAGGTTCTGCGTTGCCGGGGACAATTCAGGTGAATCAACTGCCTCTGGAGAATGAAGAGGATATCCGGACGCAGCTCCAGTCCGGCCAGTTCAAAGTGGATCGTCACTGGGTGCTTGTGACCACAGGTCAGGGAGATCTGGCCACACTCTGCATGATCAACACGCAGTCCGTTCCGCCTTCCGTCGTGAAACTCAGGATACCAGTCGCCGAAGGTCTTCAGCTGTCGACGCCTGAAACGACTCTGTCCATGGGAGACCGGCTTGCATTTCTGTTTCAGGTGCGCATCGATGCGTCAGGAGATACGCAGGAACAACTGACTTCTGTCGAACTTGATCCGAATCGTGATGGTGACCTGAGTGATGCTCGAGTCAGAAAAACAATTCCAGTGGGAGCATCTCTGGTCAATGGCCATCATGCAATTTCGTTCGATGCTTATGGTCGCAACGCCGTGTTTACAGAACCAGGAGAGGGAGTTCTGAACGTGCTTTCCGTTCAGAACATGCAGATTCTGGCACGCTTCAAGGTCGGTGGTGTTCCGGACCGAGTGATCGCCATTGGGGCGCCGGAGCATTTTCATTGATCCGGGGCAGGCCCGACGGACGGTAGCGGAGAGCGGTTCGATTTTTGCGGCCGCTGTTCGCTTGTAGCTGTTCACTGCTAACTGCTCACTTGTAGCTGTCAGTTGTGCGTCCGCCGGGGCGAGCCCGCCGGAACGCATGATCGCCTTTGGGGAGCGGTGCCGGTGCCGGTGCCGCTTGCAGCATGTAGCTGTCATTTGTGCGTCCGCCGGGACGAGCCCGACGGAACGATGGACGGTGCCGCTGCTCGCATGTAGCTGTCATGTGTGTGTCCGCCGGGGCGAGCCCGCCGGAACGATGGACGGAATGGTGAACCATTAAAGTTCACTAAAATCCACTCATTCGCTTATGCATAATAGTTGCATGTGTGTTGTTTGTGTGTATAGTGCGTGTTCGTTGATACCGGAGACTGCCGAGAACGACTTTGTCTGATGGCTTGTGCAGCGACGGGTGATCATGGCTCCACAAACGATTTCTTACTGAGAACAAGCGACTGTCATGCGCTGGATGCCGTTATTCCTTCAGATGAGCCCCCTGTTGTTCGTGAGTGTGGTGTTCAGTGGGTGTTCGACCGCACCATCCGGGCCGGAAAAATTTCCAGTCCGCGGAAGTGTGCAGATCAATGGATCTCCTGCGGTGCAGGTCGCTGTCACTCTTCATCACACGGATCCGGCCGTTCAGGGCAATCTGCGGTATGCCACCGGTGTCACGGGAGCCGATGGGCGGTTCGAACTGTCCAGCGAGGGTGATCGAGACGGTGCTGTCGCTGGTGAATATCGGGTCTCAATGGCGTGGATGTCCTCACCGGAACTGGATGCATTCGACATGCTACAGTCCGCGTACTCTGATCCTGCGAAGACGGGAATCGTTGCCCGGGTTCCCGCTGCAGACGGGGAACTCCCGCCGTTCGTTCTGTCGGTGCCTGAGGAAAAGATTCGGCGCCCGGGGGATCGTCAGAAGCGTCCGCCCGTGATTCAGTGATGGAGCGGATCAGAGCTTGTCATCGTTTTCGGCAGAGCAGACTTTCGGTGCTCAGCCGCTCAAACGTCGTTTCGAAAGAATTCGTTTTTCCTGAACGAGGAGTCTTAGCATGAGTCAGAGTCTGCGACGCAGCGCGAATCGGGGATTCACGCTGATTGAGTTACTGGTTGTCATAGCCATCATTGCTGTACTGGTCTCCCTGCTGCTGCCAGCCGTCCAGCAGGCTCGAGAGGCAGCTCGCCGGACACAGTGCAAAAACAATCTGAAGCAGCTCGGCCTGGCCGTTCACAACTATCACGATGTCTACAACAAGTTTCCAAACGGGAACACTCGGGTCCAGCGGGGTTCGGACAGCAAGTGGATCATTCAGGGGCCCTGGACAGTCACTCTGCTGCCTTATCTGGAGCAGGCAAATATTTACAACCAGTGGAACTTCAACCTGAGCTTCGGGGAAGGCACGAATCGTTCGCTGATCACAACTCCGATTCCGTCATACCGCTGTCCGTCGACACCGTTGCCGGCGGTCGGCAATTTCGTGGGAATTACCTCGGCGAACTTTAATGCCGACCGTGATGCCATCGGATCCGGAGTTCGCTATGACGCCACGGCTGTTGACTACCATCCCGCGATCAGTGCTCATACTCCTCCCATGGATTCTGCGTCGCCTCGCGTAGCGGCACCTTTTCCGCAGACGTCGCAATTCGGTCTTCGCGATATTCTGGACGGCACATCCAATACGCTTCTGTTCGGTGAAGTGGCCGGGTTTCCTCGGCGATTCAATCGTCGAACGGATGTCGGAGACAACTCAGCTGCCATGGGGCACATCGGTGGCTGGACGCGAATATTGACGGTCCGTTCCAGTTTCAACGGAGCGACGCTGTATGGCGGTAATTGTCTTGTAAACTGCACCAATTTTGCCGGCACGAATCTCTACGCGTTCCATGAAGGCGGGGCTCAGATTGTGCTTGCGGACGGCTCGGTGCGATTCCTTTCGGAGAATGTCAATATGGACGTCATCTTCCGGCTGATGGCCATGCAGGATGGTCAGGTTCTGTCGGAGTTCTGATGAATTCTGAACTTCAGAACCGGGACAGGCACTCTCGCATCTGCAGAATGTGCTGAGGTTCTTTCTTCCCGACAAGAGCCGGTGCTGGTTTTGAAACCACCTCTGGTAATGTTCGGTTCGCTGGCCACTGCTGTGAGAGAGATTCCGATGAGCTTATCGTGTCTGTTGATTGCCGTGACGTCGTTCTTCGTTGGTGACTCATCGTGGCCCGGATTTCTGGGGACTGGTCGCACTGAAGTCGATCCGTCGACGATACCTGTTCAATGGAGTCCTCATGAGAATCAGGCCTGGTCAAAAACGATCACCGGGTATGGTCAATCCAGCCCGGTGATCTGGAATGACTTCGTTTATGTCACGACGGTCGATGGTGCCATGAAGGACAGGCTCATCACAACGGCCCTCCGCCTGTCCGACGGTGAGCTCATCTGGGAGAAATTCATTGATACCAGTGATCTGGTTCAGAACGGGACATTCGTGAGCCGAGCTGCGCCGACTCCTGTGGTGGATCAGCATGGTCTCGTCTGTTTCTTTGAGAGCGGTGATCTGGTTGCTTACAGTCACTCCGGAGAAGAACTGTGGAAGACATCACTGTCACAGAAGTACGGAAAGTTTCAGAACGAATACGGACTGGCGGCATCGCCGGTGCTTTTTGAAAACCTGCTGATACTGCTGATTGATCACCCTGGGCCTTCCTATGTGATTGCCCTCGACAGGAACACCGGTGAACAGATCTGGAAGACTGACCGCACCAGTCGGGGCAGCTGGAGTTCACCGATGATCTTTGATGCCCCCGGCGGGGCTCAGCTGCTCTGCAGTTCCGCCGGAACGATCGATGGTTACGATCTCCGGTCAGGTCAGTTGCTCTGGACGTTCGATGGTGTTGGCGGCAATCGGATCTGCAGTCCGATGAGTTCAGGAGAAGGCGCGTTTCTGATCGGCGCTCAGACCAGTCGGGAGTTTCCGGACAAGGAATCTGTCAAGCGATCGAATTTTCGGATGCGGGTCTCGAAGGATGGCGACCAATGGAAGCCCGAAGTGATCTGGCGGACGGAAGAAGCTTCACCCGGGATGGCCTCACCGATCGCGCATGGGGGGTGCTCCTACTGGATCAATCGAACGGGGGCTGTCTTCTGTTTCGACACCGAAACCGGGAAACTGCACTATACAGAACGCATCAAACAGTCACCGTGGGCGACGCCGTTTGCTCTGGGGGATCGAATCTACGTTTTCGGAAAGGACGGATTGACAACCGTGATCGCGGCCGGGCCCGCATTTCAGATCCTCGCTGAGAATCAACTCTGGGATCCTGAGCTGATCAAACCGGATCAGTCGATCATCGATCGCGAGACCGATCCGAAGCGGAAGGCCGGGGCCGCGATGCATACATTGCCGGAAGTCAGCGGAGCTGCCGTCGTTTCGGGCAGTCTGGTGCTTCGTACCGGGAACACGGTCTACTGTATTCGTCCGGAAAATTCCGCCGTTGAGCGTTCTGGTTCGAGCGGAACCGCTGAAGCTCAAGCCGAATAAGCCGGATCGCCGTGACCGTAACGGAGTGTCTGAAGTCTGCAATGAGTGCTGAAAGAGTCATCGCGATGATTCAATGAAAAAAACAGCAGAGTTCCTGCGAACTCTGCTGTCTGACGTGCTGGGTGAGGCGATGATTCGATGCCTCAGTTCGTGGTCGACACCTGGATCTCCGGTGCCGGAAAAAGTTCCGGCATCATGCGTATTCGCGATCCTTGACGAGCCCTGGCAGTGGAATCGGGTACTTGCCGTCTTTATTGGCTTTCAGAGGAGAATCAGATTCCATCGTCAGGTTCTCAATGCCTGGGCCGAATTCGTGAGTGCTCTTCATGAACTGCTCGAGAGTAATTCGCTGTCCCGTGTGAGCTGCCATTCGTCCCATGGAGGTTACTGCGCTGGCCATGACCCCACGTTCCACTTCGTTGTAGGTCTGATTTTCGCGAATCGCTGTAATCAGGTGTTCCCATTCGAGATCGTACGGGCTTCTCTTTTCCGGCTGAGGATATGCCCAGACCAGATTGGCGTCATCCATATTGTGGCCCTTGTAGATTCGGCTCCTTGACGGCCAGTGTGAGGCCGATGAGATCACTCCGAGGCCTTTCGTGCCGTGAGCGTAGCTCGCGAAGTCCTGATAGCAGCCGGGTACTGTGCGGCCATCGACGAAGAGTTTGGTGCCGTCGCCGAATGTGTACTCGATGGAATACGAGTCGAAGTTCTGGTCAACGCTGTCACCACGATAATGACGTCCGCCGCAGGCGATAGCTTCCACGGGCCATGCATTCTTCATCCAGCATGATTCGTCAATATTGTGAATGAGGAAGTCGCTGACAGCTCCACCGCTCAGCCAAAGGAAGGCATGGAACCGGCTGATCTGGTACATGAGTTCGCTGATCCCTTCCGGTTTAGGACCGGTGGCAGCGGAACCCGTGGGACCGGCCATTCGGTAGGCCCGCATCATTGTGATATCGCCGATTTCACCGTTCTGAATCCGATCGAAAAGCTCTCGACGAGCATCACAGTGGCGGCACATCAGGCCCACGCCGACCTTCAGGTTCTTTTCAATCGCCTTCTTGTTGAGCTCCAGCATTCGCTGATTGCCGGGACCGTCGACCGTCACCGGTTTCTCCATGAAGACGTTCAGGCCCTTTTCGATGGCATAGGTATAGTGGACCCAGCGGAATCCGGGAGGTGTCGTGAGGATTACGACATCGCCGGGTTTCAGGCAGTCCATCGCTTTCTTGTACGCGTCGAAGCCAATGAAGCGACGTTCCTGAGGAACATCCATCCGCCCGTTTTCACCGAAGTCCTTCTTCAGCTCATTGTATTTGTATTCGAGATTCTTCTCGTATACGTCCGCCATAGCCACCAGTTTGATGGGGCCGTTGTTCACGGAGAGTGCATTCTTGGTCGCACCCGTTCCGCGGCCGCCGCAGCCGACGAGAGCGATCTGAATCGTGTTGTCTTCGCCGGCGAACAGTCCGGGAGCGGCAGCTCCTGTGAGCAGAGTCGAAGAAGCGGTTGCAAGACCCGTGTTTCGAAGAAAATCTCGACGGGATGAAGAGTTGTCAGACGTCGCCATGAAAAGATGCTCCCGGTATGAAAAAAGTACTCACCAGCACAGAGAACTCTGAGATTCGACCAGACTTACGCCTGATCGCCGATCTCAGGCGGAAAATTATTCGAATTCTTCCTGATCCTTTTGGATCGGTTCGGATTTGTCCCATTTGGCAGCACGTTCTGCTTCGTCAGGGATATTCAGCGGCCTGACGACGCGAAACCCGACACCGAGCGCATCGGTGAAGTACCAGATGCTCTGAGGCAGCTGCGGGTCCTGTTGTTTCCAGTCGAGATTGGAACCTTCTCGAACGGCACTTCGGAGCATCACTGGTTCATCATCCCAGCCGCCGCCTCGAACAATGCGTGGATATTCAGTGAGCGGAATCACCAGCGGATCACTGGTCACTCCCCCTGATCGAATTCGATACGTATCCGGCGCATACTGGTCCAGAACCCATTCTGCCACGTTACCATGCATGTCATGCAGGCCCCATGGGTTCGGCTTTTTCTGGCCGACAGGCTGACTTTTGCCTTCGCTGTTCTCCGTGTACCAAGCGTGCTCGGAAAGCTGAGCGGCATCGTTGCCGAAAGACCACGCTGTTGTGGTGCCTGCGCGGCAGGCGTATTCCCATTCCGCTTCTGTCGGAAGGCGGTAATAACGCCCGGTTTTGGCACTCAGCCACTGACAGTAGGTTCGAGCCGCATGTTGAGTCATGCAGATTGCCGGATGTGACTCTTTGCCCATCCCGAAGCTCATATCGGTGTACGGTGGTGTCGGGCGTGTCACAGCATCTGCAACGGGATCCCTCGGCGTCGCCGGAGTTCCGAATGCGGCGCGACGATAGTAGTCCATCTTCTCACACCAGACGTCGTATTGATCCCAGGTGGTCTCGTGCTTTCCAATCCAGAACGCCCCCACCTGAACTTCGTGCTGTGGACCTTCATCCTCGTTCCGTTCGGCTTCTTCGGCAGGGCTGCCCATGAGAAACTTTCCCGACCGAAGGGGAATCATCTCAATGCTGACCTCCGTGTGTTCCAGCGGTTCGCTGTACGGTTTCATCTCCGTTTCACTCGCCGCGATGGCATCGGGAACTTCCACCGGTGTTGGCGGCTCCGCGGAAAATGCAGCACTGCAGAACACCAACGTGGCAATCCGGTACCCCGAAATGAAGACGCTTTTGAGAAAACGGCTGTGAGACGGATGGGTACAGTGGAGAGAATTCGCCCGAGCGAACATGATCAATTCCGGCAGGGAGGACATGAGAAACGGTAAAAGCCGTCAACGGCGGCGCCGCAGTGGCACGAAGCACAGAATGCCCGGTCTCTGCGAATGTGTCATCGTACAACGAAAACAGCCCTGTGTCGCTGCTCCGTTTGACAACATTTCTCGTCCATCGTCGTGTCAGGAAATCCTTGAGGCAGACACTTGAATCCACAGGGAGTGTCTGATGCGCTCATAGTGAACTCCCGATCTGTCGGCCACGACGTGGAAAACAGACCATGATCGAAGAATATATGATCGGGTACGATCAGGTGAACCGATCGCGGCACAGGATCGTTCTGACAGTGCGTCAGCCAGCAGCGCTCGCGCCTTCGCGGTGTCTCGTGAACGGACGTCCGGCGAGCACGAGCAGTCGAAAAGTCACCGTGAGCACCGCAATAATCCCCCAGAGGCAGCTCACAGCCACAGCGATCTGTGTTGAACGTGCACTTCCTATGACGATGCGGGCATTATTGAGAAGTTGTTTTTCAATTGGTTCCGGAATGCTGATGAGAGCCGTGGTGCGGACCATGGTTCTTGGCCCTTCAATCGTGCTGACCGTTTCAGTTCGTTCGAAGGTCTGAACCACGCATGTCTGCACTTCTGCATCGGAGAGCTGAATGGTCGGGAGAGTTTTCCATTCCGGCAGTGATGCCAGATCCACTGCAGAACTTCCTGAAAGGTGCTTCGCGACGGCTTCGGTTACTGCGTTCTGAAGAAGTGGCTTGAGATCCTCCGATGCGGTTCGAAACGGTGTTTCCACGACGAATTCGCTCGGTCCCGGCTTTTTCACCCAATCTGGTTCTGCTGTAGTCGTCGCGGTTTCGGCCGTGATCATCGCAGTATCGGCAGGTTTCTCAGGAGTCTCCTGAGATCCTGATACCGCTGAACTGCAAAGCAACTGAGCAGCAAGCGTGCAGAGGCTTAGAAGACCAGAGGCAGAACTACGGTGATGGTGGATTTTCGGTGCGGGAGCCATTCCGGAGTTGTCCTGATCTGCAGATCGATTTGCGCATGATTGCCGTGCATGGTCACGGTTTCGGTGAAAATGATTTCTGGCGTCAGGGTGCGACATGGTAACGACCTCGAGAGGCCAGAACTGGCGGTTTTACTTCAGCGGTCATGGGACCGGCGTTTGTCATATTTGGTGCTGCTACCAGACGGCGTTCTTCCGGTGGTGTCCATCCGGAACAGAGCTGTACCACCACGGAGATCGCGAGTGCCCACGTTGTTCCCAGGGCGACCGGAAACGGGATCAATGCCGCAATGAAGGCTCCGATGACCAGCGTCCAGAGAGCCGACGAAATTCGAAGGCGTGACTTCCGGAAGCTGTCAACCTGCCACCACCAGCGGCGCAGGAGAAACAAGGTGCCGAAGAAGAGCAGAAATCCTGTTGTTGTCGGATGGCCCTGGGCAGAAACGACTCGCAACTGACCAAAGACGAAGCTGGTTTCCCGAAATCCATCCTGCCCCACCTGAAACAATTCGTCTGATGAAGAAAACAGAAGAAAACGGTACAGCTGATCTGACACCGCCCCCGTCAGCAATCCCAGAAGACCCAGAAGAAGGCGTCTCAGAGTTGTGTCTCCGACACGTCCTTCCCACAACTTTGAAGGTAAAATCAGACACCAGGATGCAATCAGTGTTGTTGTGCCGAAGTAGACGATGTGAGCTCGATTGGGAAGTTGTTCAGTCGCCAGATGGATTGCCCCGGTGACGAGGACGACGGCCAGCATGGCCATCGTAAGCGATGATCCGAGGTCCGAGATTCGCTGTGAAATCGGAATCTGGCGGCGAGTCGCCGGGGAGTAGGCGCGAACCGGTACCGACTGCTGCGGGATCGAACCCATCGTTCGGACTGCCGGCGCAACTACAGCTTGAACAGGACCTTTCTCCCGTGGCCCGGTGTACCCTGCTCCGCCATTGCGATCACCCGGGGATGTCGGCAGGTCATTCATGTGATGAGACGATCTGACGTCACGTTGCTGTGAGTGTCTGTGCGATCCATGGGCAAAAATCCGAAGAAACAATCCGCGGACGGCCCATGCGCAGACTCCAAGAAACGCGCCCAGAACGATCAGCCGGAACAGCACAGGATTCTGTCGCACGACCATGACGAGAACTGCTCCCATGACAGCCCAGCGAGCCGGAGCTGGAAGTTTTTCATTCCAGTAGGTGACCCACGATGACGGTGAGAGGAGTCTGAAGTCGGAAGCTGTGTTGTCTGATTCAGTGCTCGTATTGCCGGCACTCGATCCGGTTGGCGAAGTCACTGACGCAGCGACTGCCGGATCGAGCGATGGATTCAACGCAGACGGTGGATTGGTACGTGGTGCTGATGGCGGGGATGCTGCTTCGAGTGTCGCAGTTGTTGTCTGAGATGCGGCAGAGAAAGTACCAGACGCGGCCTCTCGGAACAGACGTTCCAGCACCGTGACGTCGGTGATCCGCTTTTCCGGATCCTTTTCCAGAGCCTGAAGGATCACCGGTTTCAGAGATTCGGGAACTCCCGTCAGGTCCGGATCACTGGTGAGATGCTTCATCAGAATCTCAGCAGTGGTTTCTCCGTCGAATGGAACGTGTCCGGTCAGCATCTCGACAAGAATGACACCGAGCGCGTAGACGTCAACCTCTTTGCCATAGCGTCCGCGAGCGACCTCCGGAGCCATGTAGTAAACTGTCCCTACGCTCTGTGTGTGTGAACTTCGACGGCTTTCGGAGATGAACTTTGAAAGCCCGACGTCGCCAATCTTCACACAGTCGTCTTCGCGGAAGATGTTTGCCGGCTTGAGATCACGATGCACAATGCCGCGGTCGTGCAGAAAAGCCAGCCCTGATGAAATTCCGGACAGCCAGAACAGAACTTCTTTGACGGGCAGTCCATCAGGACTTGTCTGCAGAACATCATGGAGGCCGCGACCACCCACGTATTCCATCACAATCCAGTGATCTTTGTCTTCGTCCTGCCGGATATCAAAAATCGTGACAAGGTTCGAGTGTTTCAGATTCAGACACTGCGAAACGCCTCGAAGTTCCACTTCGAGGTTATTGTTGAGCAGCTTCAGTGCGACTTCCTTACCGCCATCGCTGAGCGCGTAATAAACCTCGCCGAAGCCACCGCGATGGATTGCTCGCTTGATCGTGTAACCCGACAGGGGGCGGGTTTCAGGAGCAAATGTGTATTTCATGAAATACGTTCCAGTCGAAATCGCAGGTCAGTCCCGCTGACAATCTGTCCCCCCGAAACTGCCGATCCATTGGTGCATTTCTGATGATCAATTTCGAGCGGCATTTCAGATCGGACGCAGACCTCGTGATTCTGTCGGTACAGGATGACCGGCGACGACCATTCTGTGCAGACGATGTGGTGATCTGTTTTTGATCCGATGAGGCAGAAGTCGGACATCAGAATGATACCATTCACATTCCACGGTGTGCGATGTACGCTCATGAATTCCAGCAGCGCGGTCCCCGCGACAGCATTCGGAATTCGAAACTTCAGTCGGACTCGACCGTTCAGGCACAACTCGTCGTCGGAATGAACGGTCGCTGTGTTCGTCAATGTCTTTCCGTTCACAACGACATTTCTGTGCGGATGGATCAGCCAATGTTCATCGAGTTTCTGAATTGTGGCATGATGCCTCGAAATGTCTGCAAGAATCGCAATGTCCTGACCGTGTCCCTGAGCTGAATACGTTTCTCCGTGGGACGTGTCTGTTTTCACCGTGAGTGCTGAAGCGCGAGGCTGTTGCTCCGGACTTCCAATCCTGAACTCCTCCCCGGCGAGGAGAAGCCAGCATCCGGCCTGATCAATCCAGAGGAGGTAACGATCCGCCATCGATGACTCAAAGGAGAAAACTCCTGACTCGAATCTCATCAAGTCAGGAGTCATGGAATGTTCAGAAACAGGCCCCGATCGAATTCACAGAATCCTTACAGCATCATCCGTCGTCCATCGTGAATCACTCATTCTCGGTGATTCATTCTTCAGGTTGCCGGCTTTGGCTCGTCTGTCGAAACCGGCGTTTCTTTAGCTGTTCCGAAGTGCGAGTCAATTCGGCTCAGGATGTCGCTGTCTTCCGATGGTTTCTGTGGCTCATCAACCGGAATGACTCCGGTAATGTGACCTTCAGTTTCCAGCATGGTCTGACGAACATCCAGAGTTCTGTCGAGTTCTCGGATCATTTTTTCCACATGTGCGAGGCGTGTGTCGTCGATCTCGACGTTGCTCACTGCTTCCGCAGCCTGAACCTGCTTCAGGCGAGCTTCGAGCTGAGCGACCTTCACAGCGAGATCCTGCTTGCGTGTCAGCATCACGTCAAGTTTCTGCTGATTTGCTCGCAGAGTGGTTCGCTGCGCTGTCAGAATCTGCCGATCGCGTTCCAGTGAAGTTTCCAGGACTCGATACGATTCAAAACGCTGAGCGAGATCAGCCTGAACTTCGCTGCGAGTGTAAGAGATGCCGTGGTATGTCAGCGATTCCCGACCGGATTCGAGGTCGGCGCGAATCGCCATGATGGCCAGTCGCTGTTTCTCCAGCTGTCCCTGTTTTTCCTGAATGCTTCGTTCCATATCCTTTGCGTCGACAGACTGTTCAGCCACAACTTTCAGGTGCTCCTGAATTTCAGGCATCAGACCGTCGACTTCCCCCTGAATTCGGTTGAGTTCAAACTCGGGAGTGATTTCTGACCGAACAGCTTCGCGAACGCTGCTTCCGAAGGTTTTCAGATAACTGAACGTGTCTGCACCGAAAAGAATGCCAGCTGCCGTTCCAAGCGTCATACCACCAACAACCAGTTTTCTGAACATTGCAGAGTTCCTCACCATAAACCAGGTTCTGTAACCAGAAATGCCGTTTCCGGCCTCTGGGCAGTAGTTCGCTGAGGAATCAGAAATCCTGGACGATTCTTTGAAGATTTTCTGAAGAACCGGAAATCAGGTAGTTTCCGGGCTGAAAATCTCCCCGGAACTCTGGTATCGCCGGCGAACAATCTGACGAGTGATGAACAGCTCCAGCATCAACAGCAGAACGAAAAGGCACATCATGAATATCCAGAGCTCACTTTGAGACTCACTTCCATACATACTCTGCAGCAGTTCTTGCCCCGAACTGACGAATCGCAGTCGATCGTGGGTTTTCAGAGTGGCACGGTCGCCATCAGTCAGTTCCGTGAGATCATTTTCTCGGTGGTCATAATGAACGACGAATGAATCGAGCACGCGAGCGTTCTGATCAGGTGATGCTGTCAGCTCGTAGATTCCGGGGACGATCGTGTCTCGGAGCACCCTCTGTTCGATCACTTTTTCGGGAGAACTCTCGTCAACTGCTTCATCACCGGCCCTGGCTGCCAGCGTTTCCGGAACGAAGCTGCCGGATGGAGTCCGGAAAATGCACTCAGGACCCCGATCCGAATCCCGAGTGTCCTGTGTCACACCCGGATCTTTGCTTCCGCTCCCCGAATGCTGTTCCCCGAGCGGTCGTTCCGAAGTCTGTGCGACTGACAGCACGAGAGGCTCACCGGCATTCACATTTCGTCGAATGTCTGACCCCGCTGCGTGCAGAACTGTTTCATGCAGCCAGGGAACGTAGTCAGAATGGCTCGGCAGGTCGTTCCAGCGACGACTGAGAGAAGAAAGATAGAGCAGCACGATACCGCGTCCGCATCGAGATTCCAGCATGAGCGGGTCACCGGTGGTCAGCTTTGCAATCGGAATGGCGGCGCCCGGGGAGTTCGTTTCGGGGATCGTTTCCGGCAAGGTGACTCTGATCTGCCACCATTTTCGCCAGGTCGCCTTCAGAAAGCTTCGTGCCGGATCCGTTCGGAATCGGTCGATCCACGCAGTTCCGGAAGCAACGGGTTCAATCTGCGCCTTCAGAGCATTCTCTGAGGTCATTTCCCGAATTCCGTTCAGCGTCGTGTGAGAAAGAATGCCGGTATCGACAAACACCTTACGAAATGATTCCGCTGTGGTTTTATCACTCAGCGAAATCAGAAGACCGTGGCCGGATCGAACATGCTGATGCAGGGCCTGAGCAGCAGTTGCCGGCAGTTCAATGACATCTCCGCAGAAAATCATTGCAGACTCACTGATTTGGTCTGGTGTAACCTCTGAGGCTCTGACCTGCTGCAGTTGAATGCCGGGGACTGCGTCATCGGGAGGAGCAAGTGCCATGGAAGCAAACCAGGTCTCCTGCTCAAGCGGGTCGTCGGACCGGCTTCCTTCAATCATCAGCACCGGAATTGAGTCAGCGACATGGAGGGCCACATGAGTCGTGTCATCTGCTGAAATCTGATCGACGAAATTCGGAGACACCGGGCTGCTCTCAATGCTGATCAACTGCGTGCCGGTCGATTTCAGTGTGAGTTCAAATTGTGCTGAAGTCTGTCCTGATGCGGGAAGAGTGATGCTCTGCTGGTATTCCGGTAACTGCTGACCGTTGATCTTCAGACGCAGATCAATCGCCGTCTCGGTGAGGGAATGATTCCGAACGGGAACCTGAAGGCGAATCGGAAAACCGGGCACGGTGAATTCGCGGCTGAGCGGAATCCGACCAAGTGCAATATTCTGACTCACCGGGGCGAGTCCCTCGGAGACGTCGACGACCCAGATCTGAGGACGGACTGATGGAAAGCTGAGCTGATCGTCCAGACGGTTCCAGACAGCATCGGAATCGGGCTTCCATCCTGTTCTCTGTCGGTCCGTGAAGACAACGATTTCTCGCGAAGAACTTGTTACGCGTCCAAGGGCCGCGATTGCTGACTCACAGGCACGACAAAGATCCGCTGAGCCGGCCGGTGCCGGAAGCGTTGCCAGGCGTTGACGGATTCTCTGATGGTCAAGCACCGGTGTCAGGAGTTTTCCATCAGGGATGTCGCGAGCGTCAATCAGGCCAGCTCGGTCGCCCGGATTCAGGCTGTTGATGAACTCCTCAGCCCTGCGGCACGCGAGCGTATGCAGAGTGACCGTGCCGGAACTGCGAGACATCGATCCGGATCCGTCAACGATGATGACGACGCTGCGGGATCCGGCTGACCGATAGCCGGAGAATATGCCACCGGGGATCCAGGGGCGAGCTGCCGCAACGGCAAGGAGGATGATCATCGCGATGCGAATGAGCAGCAGCAGAAAGTCATCCAGCCGGAGGCGTCGTCTCGTCTTTCGAGACGGCAGGAGGAACTGCATCGCTGCCCATTCGACGATGTCGTGATTCCGTCGTCGAATGAGGTGAGCCAGGACGGGAAGCGCAATGCCCGCAAGTCCGGCCAGCAGCCATGGATTCAGAAAGTATTGAAACATGCTGAAATCTGACTGCCGATCATGGCATAAAAAAGGTCTCCACAAACTGTGGAGACCTTCGTGGCTTATGGATTCTGCTGTTTCAGATCAGGCTGTTTCATATCAGACGGAGAGGAATCCGTTCTTCTCGAGATAGCTGATGACCTGATTCGCAAGCGCTTCGACTCCGTGCTTGTCGGAATCCAGGACGAGTTCTGGATTTTCTGGAGCTTCATACGGCGCGTCAATCCCGGTGAAACCTTTGATCTGACCGGCGCGGGCCTTCTTGTAAAGTCCCTTCGGATCGCGGGCTTCGCAGGTTTCGAGACTTGCGTTGACGTAGATTTCGATGAACTCCCCCTTCGGCATCAGAGCACGCACGATGTCGCGGTCTGCCTTGTAAGGAGAAATGAATGCGGTGGAAACGATCGTTGCCCCATCGCAGAACAGCTTTGAAACTTCGCCGATTCGACGGATGTTTTCGGTCCGATCTTCCGGACTAAATCCCAGGTTCTTGTTCAGGCCCATGCGAATATTGTCGCCGTCGAGAACGTAGGTATGAACGCCCCGGCTGTGGAGCATCGAGTCCACCGCGTTGGCGACGGTGCTCTTTCCGCACCCGCTCAGCCCGGTAAACCACAGGACAGCGCCTTTATGGCCATTCAGTTTCTGGCGTTGTTCTCGAGAAACCTGATGATCGTGCCAGGTGACATTTGTTGCTTTCTGATCAGCCATTCGAAATCAAGCTCCCGGGGTTTGCGTAATGCAGGATGTCTGGTGAAGAGGAAATATTGACACGTGGCGCGAATCATAGAAAAGCCGGGGATTGCCGCAATGCAGGAATTTCGCCTCTGACTCCGATTTCTCGGCGTCGGATTCATCCGGCCCCCTCCGATGTTTTCGATCGAGGCCATCATCACCCAGATGAGTGGTCCAGAAAAAACCACGAAGATCACGAAGGACACGAAGGATGTGTGCGATCCTTTGACTCATATCCTCCGCTGGCGGAGACCGAATTTCGGCTGCGACGGTATTCTCTAAAAGAACATCACTGCATTGTCACGCCTTGATCCCTGGGGGGTCGTTTCCGCGCCGGCGGAAATCCAGTTTTCGATGTTCTGGATTCCCGCCTTCGCGGGAATGACAAACCCCGAGTCGTGGGTCTGACCATTCTCTACGGACTTACATTCAGCACTGCCGGGTGAAAACCGCGACCAAGGCTGGTGAGATCCCGCTGAAAGAGAATTCGAGGCGGAGACTGAGTGCCATCAATCGTGGCTTCCAGTCGAGTGTTCGGACCTCCTTCATCGAAGTGTCCGATTGCCTGGAAGTAATAAACGTCTCCGCCGCAGGTCAGCCAGGGACCAATCATCCGCAGTGTTTCGACATCGACAATTCCTTCCGCCAGCAGCCAGGACGGACTGTTTCGGGTTTCCATCACAGAAGTGGAATCGGAACCATCTTCGACTGCGGGACGAGCGGCGATGATGGCGTCTGCGATGGATTCTGTCATTCCCGGGATTGCCATCAGCACAGTAACGGGGGCCTCGTTGATGTTGATTCGACCGAGTATCTGAGAATCTTCGGTGCAGCTCATCGCCTGCTCCAGCAGCGGCATTTTTTCCATCAGGCTCGCCGGGTCCGACGTCCACGGGCTGGAGAGCGTTGTCATGCTGCCGTTGATTTTTGCATCGACCGTGGCGTCGATCAGATCGTAAACCGATCGATAAGACCATGCCGCAACTTGCGTCAGGTCCATGCCTCCACGTGTGACGGAACCTTCAATTCCACCGGCCACCGCTTTACCGACGGCTGTTGCGGCGTCTTTTTCCGTCACCGAGAGACTCTGCTGCGTAGCGGAGACGGCGTTGGTACTTCCGAACAGACGCCAGGCCACGACAAACTGAGCTGTTGGTTCATCGAACTCAGCTTCGACCGCATCGAAAAGTTCCGTCATCAGTCCCTGGTTCAGGTTGATTCGTGCACTCCCATCCGGCTGCAGATTGTTCTCTCTGGCAGAAACAGTGAATAATGATCGCCAGCCTCGGTCAAGAACTCCGTCACCGTTGTCGGAGGGACGCGATGCTTCTCCGTCGTCTTCATTCGGATCAAGGATGCCGTTCATGTTGGCATCTTCGCCGTAGAACAGTTCTGGTGTGACGCCCTGAATCTGAAGCAGTTCCTCAATGGATTTCATTGGCGCATTTAGTGCTTCGTACGGGAGCCCCATGGCCTGATAGTCTGCCGATTCTGCTCCGCCCGGACGTCGTTCGCTGTCACTGTCGATCCAGTCGAGTATGGAATTCGCGATGCTCTCCGTCATCCCGGGAATCTGTGACAATGCCAGCACGGCGTCTGTTGTGTCATCGTCATCCTGTTCGAACTCCGGAAGACGATTGAGATGGAATCGTGCGTTCTCCGTCGAGAGACCGAACCTGGGTGCGCCAGTTGACTCATCACTGTTATTCGGAGTCACGACAGAAAACCGAACCTGTCCACGTGGTACAGGTGCTTCGTCGAGTTGCTGACCGCGAAACAGGTCCGGATCGTGAAACAGATTGACCGTGGAGTCTTTCTGCTTCTCCGCGATCCGAATCGCTGTGTATTCGACTGCTGATTCCGCCATCAGACGAGCCTGCACGTCTCGTCCATGCATCACCGTGGCTTCCTGTTCAACCTGCATCGTTCCGGTGAAGGTATAGGCCGCCAGTGTCAGAAGCGCAACCACGATCGTGACAACCAGCAGAACAAATCCATCTCGATGATCTGTTTTTCTCTCGTGCCGTCTGTTGCCACGGGAGTGCAGAATCCCAATTTCGGACGGACGTTTTGAACCTTGGTCGAGCCTGCCGCAGCGAGGCGATGCTGTTTCGCAGGTCGATGCTCCGGTGGATGCACCGGAAGACGCCCGTCGGTGCCTCTGAGAGAATCGGTTCACAACGATGTCTCCGGTATCGCAGGCGATGCAATCGGGAGACTGACGACCATGCGGTGCATCGATTCCGGCAAAGCGAACTGATCTTCCTGATCGGATTCCGATGAATCCTGGTTTTCCGGAGGTAATGTTCTCAGGGTGATCACCACTTCGATGGCGTTGGGTACGGAACGACTTTTCTGACTGTCCCATTCTGACTGCCAGTTCACACCGTCGAAGTACTGAAACCGGATGTCTGTGACTTCTGCTGCCCAAAGCTTCGCTGCATCAAGCTGCTTTTCTTCCTCGTTCTCCTGCATGGCCTGAGTGACTGTCTGCGCGTCGCCTTCAAGTCGGATCAGACCGGCCGGGCCGGTTGTGCGCCCCGAAGATTCTCTTTCGGCCACTGCGGAACCGAGCCCCCCTGCTCCTTCCTGTGCCATCAGGTATCTGATCACCATCACATCACTGCTTCGATCCGCCGCTGACGCGATCTCGGTCGCCGGAACATAGCTGAACCCCCGGTCGGGCCGACTGACGAACAACATCAGTTCAGTTTCAGACCCCGCGAGACCACTGGTTCGCAGAGTGCTCTGTGTATCCAGATTTGTTTCTGAAGAACTCGTTTCGCTGCCGGAAGAATCCGTACCGGAGGTCTCTGACCCAGCTCCGGCGGACGATCCGCTGTTTTCCTCAGTGTTGTTCACGAAAACAACAGACTGGATGTCTCGTGTGAACTGTCGAAGAACAATTCTGGCAATCTGAAGGCGTTCGACGTCATCATGGCTGTCCGTCTGAAGTGTGAAACAGAGATTCATGGCAGAATAAAGTCCGGCCATGAGCAGACTGATGAGCCCGACGGAGATCACAACTTCCAGCAGTGTGAACGCCTCACGTCGAGTTCCTGACCTCGCCGCACTTGATCTCAGGTTGATCCAGTTCTGATCGATGATCAGTCTATCTCCTTCGGGAATGCTCAGCCTCATGGAGTGTCCTCCGTGGCGGCCGCATCCAGAAAGATCTGCGGGTCTCTCATGTATCGTCGGAGCGTGTATGTTGCGGGAATATCGTCCTTGCTGAGAACGTATTCCACTGTGACAGTCACCTGAAGGAGGTTGGCGGTGTCCGTGCTGGCCACTTCCAGCGTCCACTGCCATGTTCCAGTGCCGTCATGGTCTGTAAACGGCTGAGCATCTGCTGATTCGAGTTCTTTAGCTCCGGAGACAACTTCAGACATGACCGCTTCGCATCTCATGACGGCTTCCGTCTGAAGCCGCGTCATCAGTTCGGCCTGCTGACCAGTGGCCAGCAACTGAAGAATGGCCGTCAGTGATCCGAAGAAGATCGTCACGGCGACAAGCACTTCCAGTAGAGTCAGGCCATTTCTAATGGGCAGACATAGAGTCTCTGCCGAAGACGTTGGCGCCGAATGTTTGGTTGCCTTGCCTTGCATTCTGAGCGATCTCATCCGACGCATATGGCACGGGCTGCTGCAGTCCGGTCTTTTGCTCAGTAGAGGTTTCACCGGACGTCCTCCTGCTGGTAAACCGGAGTGACTCGGACGGAACCGGTCAGCCCTCGCACGGTCAGTTCAGCAGTTCGTCCCTCAGCGTCCGCGACGCGAAATGTGCGATCCGTCGCGCTGCCGTCAAAACGAAAGTCGATCGGTGAAGACCATGAAGCCTGACTGAGCGAAGACGCATCATTGAGACCATGAAACCATTCGGTCTTCAGGTTTTCCGTCGTCTCGGACTTCGGGTCCATCGCTTTCAGAAACAGCTGTTCATCGAGTTCACCGGACAGTCTGATGTATTCAGCGGCTTTGGATGATGTGGTCAGTGAGTTGGAGTCAGTCGGTTCAATCTCTGAGGGCAGGACGACGAATCGGTGGCCCTCCGGTTCGTAGCGAAACTGATAATCGATTCCGGAATCAATGGCCAGAGTCCGTGCCTGCGAGAGAACCTCACGAACAGACTCCGCACCTCGACCCACAAAATTGTCGCGCATGCGCTCCACGAGAGGTGGCGCGGCCATTCCTGCCACTGCCAGCAGAACCATGAGCGCAATCAACAGTTCGGCCAGTGAAAAAGCACTGCGAATGCAGTAGTGGTCGACGGAATCTGATTCCGTCGAGAGATGCACTGACTGATTCGCAGGACGTTTCATTTCGATGCCTGCGCCGAGGTCCAGTTGTTGATGTCATCTCCTGAGCCGCTGTCGTCTTTTCCGTCGGGGCCGGACGACCAGACGGCGGGTTTCAGTGCGTTGCTCGCTTTGCTGTGTCCCTTGCCATCCCATTCATAGTGAAGCACATTTCCCCAGGCATCAACCGGTGGTTCTTCGTAGTACGGACGGATGTTCCGGCCACGATAAGGTTCCGGCTTGATGAACGCCTGCCAGGCATCAGTTCCGTTTCCCGTGTAGAAACTGCCGTCGTGATCCACCGCGTACTGCTTGGTTACGGATTCAACCTGCTTAATGGATGCCATCGTGGCCTTTTCGTTGGCGCCCTGCTGAGCTCCCACGAGATTCGGGACGACCATCGCGGCGATCACGAGGATGATTCCGAGCACAATCAGCATCTCCAGCAGTGTGAAACCGCTGCGATTCCGGTCTGCGGAACTTCGAAGTGTGGAGCTCGCAAAACCAGATCGGTACTGAAGACTGAATGTTGCTGATCGTCTCATACTGAACTCTTTCCGATAACACTGAATTCTGAGGGAGGAAATGACAGGGGTGTCAATGAGTCTGTTCTGATCGAGTTTGTCCATCGTTGATTCGGTACAGCTAGTTTCAAAACCGGGACTGGCTCCCGAAGGATGTCGAGTGTTCCTGCGAAATCTGCAACTGCAAGGGTGCCTGTCCCGGTTTTGAAATGCGTTTCAGGAGTCTCAGCATCAGGCGGTGGATGATAGATTAAGGACCGGAAGGAGCAATGCGGCAATCACGAATGTGACAACCGCTGCCATGATGAGCAGCATGACAGGTTCGAGCAGTCGTACGGCCATATCAATGCGGCGGCTTGTTCGACGTTCGAGGTTATCAGCCACTCCGATGAGCACATTTTCCAGATTGTTGGCTTCTTCGCCAACGGCAATCATTTCCACAAGTTCACGAGAAAACTGTCCGCTGGCTCGCAGAGGTGCAGCCAGAGACTGACCACTGCTGACGTTTTCGACGGCGTTTCCGATGGCTTCCGCTAGAATCATATTGCCGCTCGCATCCTTGGCGATCCGAAGTGACTGAAGGATGGGAACACCATTTCTGAGCAGTGTTCCCAGCATGCGACAGAAGCGAGCGACAGCGAGGTTCTGCAGAATCGGCCCCAGGCCAGGAACCTTCAGTCGAAACAGATCCAGCTGACGGGCACCAGCTTCGGTGCGGAACCATGAAATCAGTCCGGCAGTGATCCCAATGATTGCAACGAGTATCAGCATCCACCAGTCCTGAAGAGTGTCGCTGATGCCGAGGAGTGTTGTCGTGGCCCAGGGAAGATTTCCCTGTTTCTTCATTCGATCAAAGATCGCTGCAAATTTCGGCACGAACCAGACCATCATCACGGAGACGATTCCCGTTCCTGCAATCATCAGAAACAGTGGATACACCATCGCCCCTGTGACTTTTCCCTTGAGTTCTTCCTGATGGTCATTGAATGCTGCAATGCGTGCCAGTACTTCTTCCAGGAAGCTTCCTTCTTCGCCGGCGCGGACCATGCTGACCGTGAGACCGTTGAATGTTCGCGGATGACGACGCATTGCGTCATTGAGTCTCGAGCCGTCAGCGACCTGTTCGCGTACGTCCTGAATGACCAGTTTGAGTGACGGCTGTGATGTCTGATCTTCCAGCAGTTGAAGTGATCTGAGAAGTGGAACACCGGATCGCAGCAGGTCCGCCATCTGGTTATAAAAGACCGTCAGATGGCGAGCGGAAACACGCTGCGAACCGACATTCGCCTGTTTCTTCGATGCAGCGGTGATCGTCACTCGCACAGGAAACAGGCTTCGGCCGGCGAGAATCGACAGCGCATCCTGCTCGCTGACAGCTGACAACGTGCCTGTCACCTGCTTTCCGGTGGTCTCACGAGCAAGATAATCGAAGTCGGGCATGACGCTTTCTGCAGATGCTACAGGTGCTTTCGAAACCGGGGCAGGCTCCCGATGGACTCGTTCTTACTCTGCACATTCTGAAGGTGCAAGGGGGCCAGTCCCGGTTTTGAAATACACTCTATCCAATGATGTCACCGCGTGTAATTCGCACCACTTCTTCAAGGCTTGTGACACCGGCCATGACCTGTTCCCAGCCGCTGGAGCGAAGTGTTGTCATGCCGGCCGAAAGTGCGTAGTCTCGAATTTCTGTGCTGCTTCTTCGTTCGGCACACATTCGCTGAATCACAGGGTCTGTCCGGAGAAGTTCGAACACGCCGATTCGACCCTGATAACCTGTATCTCGACATTCGCGGCATCCGACCGGCTCATAGATGAAGTCAGGTCTGGGTACCGGAAAGTCGACCGGCATGTCAAGTTTATCCGGGGAGACTTTCTTTCGACAGTGAGTGCAGAGACGCCTTACCAGACGCTGTGCCAGAATTCCTTCCACGGTACTCGCCACCAGATACGGTTCAACGCCCATATCAATCAGGCGAGTGAACGCACTTGGAGCATCGTTTGTATGCAGTGTGCTGAACACGAGGTGTCCTGTCAGAGACGCCTGAATGGCGCTTTGCGCGGTTTCACCGTCACGAATTTCACCGATCAGTACAACGTCCGGGTCGTGGCGAAGGATGCTTCGAAGAGACGCAGCGAATGTCAGGCCGATTCTGCTGTGAACCTGAATCTGACTGATTCCGTCCATGTGATATTCCACGGGGTCTTCGACCGTGATGATCTTTGTGGACGGATCACGGATCTCACTGAGCGCGCTGTACAGCGTTGTCGACTTACCGCTACCGGTCGGACCGGTCACGAGAATGATTCCATGGGGAAGATCGATCAACTGCCGAAAAATGTTCATGCACGTCGGCGGCATTCCGACAGCATTCAGGCTGAACTTCATGCGTGCCTTGTCGAGGAGTCGCATGACAACTCCCTCACCATGCAGCATGGGAATGATGGAAACACGCACATCGACTTCGCGACCGGAAATTCGCAGCTTGATGCGTCCGTCCTGCGGAAGTCGCTTTTCCGCGATGTTCAGGTGAGCCATGATCTTGAGACGTGTCACAATCGCCGATGAGAACTGACTGATCTCAGGTGGAACCGGCTGAATTCGGAGCAGCCCGTCCATACGATATCGGACCTTCAGCCCCTGTTCCTCGGCTTCGATGTGGATGTCGCTCGCATGCAGCTTAACAGCCTCCATCAGCAGTTCGTTGACGAGGCGAATCACTGACGGTGCCTGAGCCCCCTCGGCAAGCTCCCCGAAGTCCTCGTCGATTTCCTCCAGCAGTTCAATGCCTTCTTCCGTTCGCTTTCGGACGAGCTGATTGATTGTGTCTCCGCCGACCCCGAGCAGTTCATTGATTCGCGACGTGAGCTCCCCTCGACGGGTGAGCACGGGTTCCAGCTTCTGGCCGGTCATTGTGCTGAGCTCATCAAGCCCGTCAACGCTCAGCGGATCTCCCGTGGCGACAACGACGCGCCCGTTTCGGCGGTACAACGGCAGCAGTGAATGTCGGTAAATCGAGGATGTCGGAAACTTCTGCAGGAGTTCTGCGTCGACCTCGATATCCTTGAGGTCGATGTATTCCATCCCCAGCTCATCGGCGAGCATTCTCAGGACAGCGTCTTCGGAGACGACTCCCATCCGAATGAGCGTCTGATCGATGCGTGAATCTGTCTGGTTCTGACGAGCCTGCTCAAGCTGTTCGTGCGTGACCAGACCCTCATCGACAAGAAGTTGTCCGAGTTCCATGGAACCAATGTCCCGTCTTAGTCCTGTTTCGATGCACTAACGATTGCCGCGTCTTCCCTGCTGACCTCGGCCCTGATTCCCTGCGCCATTCTGTGATCCACGGTTGCCATTGTTGAAACCGCCGCGTCCGCCAAAGTCACCCGGTAATCCACCGCCGCCATTTCGGCCACCGCCGCCCATTTCCGCTGCTCGCTGACGGAATCGTTCCTGCAGCATCTGCTGGAACGGATCCTGATTATTGTTTCCACTGCGTTCGCGTTCCGATGCCTGCCCTCGACTGTTGCCGCCTTCGGAGCTGCCTCCGGTCGTCGATTGACTGACGTTCGTCCGCACGCGAGGAAACAGCGATGTCAGAGATTCCTGCACATCAGCAACATCCGCATTTTTCAGTTGAACCACTTTGACCTGACGGTTTGCACTTCGAGAAGATTCGTCCAGATTACCCACAAGTTCCTGCACCTGTGTGAACAACGCTTCGCTCGAAGAAACAATCAGAGTGCTGGTCTGTGTGTCGACTCCGATTGTCATTCGCACCTGAGCCGATTCCGAGTTGCCACGATTCCCGCCACCCATCAGAGCTGCGAATGGATTGGCCTGCTGCCGCGCTGCAGCTGGCGCTTCAAGATACGGCTTGAAGACCTCATTCACGATCTGGGACACTTCGTTAATGTCGGCATAACGGACTTCGATCATTCGTGGCTGCATCTCTCGGAGTGATTCCGGAAGATCTGAAGCATCAAGAACCTTCAGGACTTCCTCCACATCGCGAATCAGCATTTCCGGGCCCGTGACGAACAGAGAATTCGAGCGGATATCGGGAATGATGCGAAGCACCTGAGGCGAGGTTGATAATGAAGACAGCCCTGTCATGTTAGAGACCGTGTCAGTCACCGGACGGAACATGCTGCTGAAACTGAGCCCGCCTTCAGCCGCCGTCTTTGTTACGGAACTTGCCGGGAAAATCTGTTCGAGCATGGTGGCTGTTTCCGTGGCATCCGCCGCCTGGAGATAAAAAACGGTCCATGTCGAACGCTGCGGAAGGGACTGATGCAGCGACTCCAGAAGCGATTCCATACGATCCAGAGCGGCTTCATCCGAAGAGCTCAGAATCAACTCATCACCATGAACCAGCACACGAATGCCGTCTGTCGATTCCGGCTCAGTAGCTTCCGGTTCGGATTGTGAAGGCTGTTCACCGTTCGATTCTGCGCCATTTGACGCAGCATCCGTCGTTTCTGTTTCATTCGAGTCAGCCGGCTCAGTCTGCGACGACGTCATCAGAACACGATCACGTAGCCTGTTCTGGCTGGTGGAATCTCTGTGCCTGTCCTTCGATTCTTCAGGCAGGGATTCGGAACGCTGTGGATTGGTTTCCGGTTTACCGGGAGTTCTGCGGTCTCGGATCGGGCCCTGATTTCCTGGAATGATCACTCGGATCGGGGTTCTTTCAGTCGATTCCCACGACTGCTGAAGATATCGAAGAAACTCATCCGGATTTCGTCCCTGCAGCGAGAAGCGGCGAACGGGGCCGGACTGACTGTTCTGTCGAACTCCCGTACCATCTTCTCCCAGGCCTGTCAGAACTGTTCTGATCTGAGCGATCTGGTCTGCCGAACCTTTCACGATCAGTCGCCGGCCGGTCAGGTCAGATTCGATGGTTGGAGCGCTGTTGCCTTCCGACAAAAAGAGCGATCTCAGTGTTGCCGAAGCTGTCAGTGGGTCCATGCGAACCAGCGGAATCACGGCGACGGAGCCACTTCCACCGCGGCCGTCGAACTGTCGGATCCATTCTTCAACCTGCTGATGCTGTCGCTCCGTTCCCCAGATATGAATCCGCCCTGCTCGGCTGTCTTCGTTGATCACAACGCCCGGCATCATGGAATCCAGACTCTTTGTGACTTCTCCGGCATCAACACCGCTGACGGTATAGACTTTCAGATAAGGAGCGGAGTTCGAACGGCTCCCCAGTGGAGTTCCATCTGGAGCTTCGCTGACGTCAATCGCATTGATGATTTCTTCAACCAGAGTCTGCTGTTTTGCTGTACCCGTGACGAACAGACTGTTGGTCCGTGAATCTGCAGCCAGCTGAAGCGGCGGACTGGATGCCGATGCCGGCTGCACGGGTTCCGGCTGACGGCGGTCGCGGTTACCACGTTCTTCAGTCGCGGAGCTGACATTGGTTGCCCCTTGTCGCATGCCGAACTGAGTCATCAGAAGAATCTCAGCTTCCTCAGCAGAAATGTTCTTCAGGTGGTAAGAGCGAAAAATCAGATCATCGGGTTTGCGACGCTGCAGTGAATTGTCGAGAAACTTTCTGATGCGACGAAGGTTCGCCCCGGTGTCGCTCACAATGAGCGTCCCGGTCTGAGTGAATGCTGTCATCTTTCCCTGCGGTCCGAGCAGCGATTCCACTTCCTGAGCCATCACAGCGACATCAACATCCGCAATCGCCAGTTCAATCCGAACGATTTCGTTCTCCCCAACACCGGAGAGATTCTCCAGCGGAACATCAGGAATGAGTTCGGGAGAAATTCCCTTGTCCACGTTGACGCAGACCAGAAAGCCGTCTTTCCTGAGGATCGCATATCCTTTGCGGAGCAGATAACCGTTCAGGACATCCAGCGTTTCGTTTGCGGTGTATGTGGAGTTGTCCAGATGACTGAAAGTTCCGGGGGGAGTGACCGTCAGGTCCAGTGTCAGGCCTGCGGCAGTTGCAAATTCCGTGAGCACCTGATCCCAGGGAGCGTAACGGAAATTGAAGGAGAACTTTCTGGCTCCGGCTGCCGACGTTTCCGGTTTCGAACTGCTCGATGAATCTGCAGCTTCTTCCGAAGAAGGCTCCGATGCTGTTTCCGACTGAAAGCTGGCAACAACTGATTCTCCCGGAGGCGGTTCCGCGGAGGGTGGCGTCAATGCTGGTGTTGATGACGAAGCTGTTGACGGCGCCGTTGAATCCTTCTTCGATACAGCGACTGCTGACTTGTCTGTCGTTTCAGACAGTTTCTCAAACTGCGTTCGCTGATCCGGCGTCAGAACGCCCTTCGTTTTCTCAGTCCAGGTGGTTTCAAATTTGGATCGTTCCTCGTCGGACGCATTGAAGCCGAGAGTCCGAGACGCGTCTCGCTGTTCATCCCGAAGCTTCTGCAGACTGGCTTTCTGTTCTTCGGAGAGATTCAATTCTTCGGCGATCTGGTCATTCAGAAGAGCTCGAACGCCGACTTCGCGGACGTAGAGGCTTCTGAGTAATCGACGCTGAGATTCATTCAGAACAGACATCGAATTGTTCTGGAACGAGCTTTTTGCCGCAGCAATCGCCTGATTCATTTCCTCACGGATTTTTGACCGCTCCGCCTCAGTCTCGACGGCTTTCATTCGAGCAAGAAACGGGTCGAAGATTTCACGTCCGGGACTCGACGCTTTCTGAAACTCGCTGATCTTCGTGATCTGATCCGCTGAAAGACCGAGTTGTTCCTGAACATCGCTGCGTTTCAGCAGGTCGGTTTCGCTGGACCCTGATCTCTGAGCGAACGCTGGCTGAGACTGCGCGGCGCAGACCCAGAGCGTCAGAAACAGAGAAACAAGAAATCGTTGGCAGGAGTGATTCATTGTGTTCAGAGTGGGCCCTGGTCAAGGGGCCTGTCCGATTGTCGTCTTGTCGATAATTGATTCTGAGTTACGATGACTCTTCGAAGGTGCCCTGCGGAATAAGATTCCGGAAACACAATCCCGTAACAGCATTGTTCCGCACTTCAGTCTCCCTTACCAAAAGTTCCCCGACAGAAACCGGGGGATTCCGGCGGATCAATGGAGTCTGCACAGAAATTGTGGGTTGGTGATTTCCGGCAACATCGAAACCGGAAAGCTTTCCACAGTTGGAACACCGGAATTCGTTCAGAGAGTCTACAAATTCACAACTTTCTGCGAATCTTTCGGAAGGTTGCCGTGTTTCAGTGTATTCAGGTGTTCAGTTTGCGATCTACTGAAAAGATCAGGATGTTGTTCTGGAACCAGTTCTGAGTTTGTGAGATCAGTGTCGATTCGGAAATGTTGCCCATGTCGCTTGTGTGCCACTGGCTATGCCAGTGCTGTTTGGTTGGAAAACACTGGCATAGTCAGTGGCACATATCATTTGAGCTTGGACGTTGAGCTTGGACTGAGCAGTTGAGCCGCTTGGTCTGCTGAAGTGATGAGTAAGTCGTTCTGGAACCAGGTCTGTTCCTCTGAGATCACTCTCGAATGGAAAAATCTGCCAATGTGCGCCCTCAAATCGTCAGACGCTGTCTTCAGCTCGAACGCATTCCGCAGATCAGCAACGTTGCTGATCCTGTCGGGTATTGTGCTGACGTTGCTTCAATGCTCGATGATGCACGGTGCGATTGCTCAGGCTCAGGAAGAAGGTTTTGGGGACCGACGTCGCGGTGAGAATGAAAGTGGAGAGAACTTCGATCGTGAAGGATTCGGGGGGCGTCGGCGAGGTTTTCGCCGGGAGCGTGGCGAAGAGGGCGGTGATTTCGATCGTTCGCGAGGGGGATTCGGCGGGGATTTTGGAGGCCCTCCGGGTGGTTTCGGCGGTCCATTTGGAGGCCCATTCGGGGGCCCGCCAGGTGGATTTGGCGGCGGCGGCGACCGTGGCCGTCGGGGCGGTTTCACGTCCATGATCGACCGAAACGGCGATGGTGAGATCAGTCAGGACGAGATTGAGCAAATGCCGTCGTTCATGCAGGACATGGTTCGGAGTCGTGGGATCGAAGTTCGCGCCGGCATGTCGGTGGATGAGTTTCGTGATTCCGTTCGAGGAGGATTTGGTGGTCGACGGCCGGGCGACGAACGAAGTTCAGACCGGAGTGGTCGAGCATCCGATGCGAAAGTGCCGCCAAAGCCTGTTCTGAAGCCCTATGTGCAGAAACCACGTGACCGCGTGACGCTCGATCTTCCTCCAAAGTACAGCGAATACGATACGGATCTCGATGGTCAGATTGCCTTTCACGAATGGCTGGAGGAGAACCGAGAACAGCTCGACGATTTCGAACTGATTGATCAGGATAGTGACGGATTCCTGACGCCCTCGGAACTGCACGACCATGACACTCCAGCGGAAACCACTGAGGACGCATCGACGACTGCTGTTGCGACTTCAGACAAACGGGGAGCCCCAGCGAAATCATCGGAACGTCTGAAGATCGTTGCGCCAGGTGGTGATCCACGGAAAGTGAAAGACTCCGGCCGACGAGACGAACGGAGTGAGGACAGTTCGCGTGAAGAACGCCTTCGGGAGTTTCGTCGACGTTCGGAGCGTGGTGGCTCCGAATGAGTTGCTGTCGCTGCGATCGAAAAAACTGACAGTATCCACAGAATCAAACCAGACATCAGATCTGCTCGGATCATTGAATTCTGTCTGATCACAGGCCTTCGGGGCGATGAAACGCCCTGAAATTTCTGAAGACAGAGATTCCGGAATCTATTCTCCCCTGTGGCCTTGGTCTGGCTGCGGATGTTTTTCAACCCTCTCAGAACTGCTGTCAGCAGCAGCACCGACCGTGCTTTTTCGAGGGTTGTCCGTATCTCCCCGACTCGGTGAAAAGGCAAAGGATCTGATATGGTGGCTCAGAACGCTCGGTACCGTCTTGTGACTCGAAGTGATTTTGACGGTCTGGTCAGTGCCGCGCTGCTCCGCGATATGGGCATGCTGGATGAAGTGCTCTTTGTGCATCCAAAGGACGTTCAGGACGGTCTTGTTGAGATCTCATCGCGAGACATCATCACCAATCTACCGTATCAGGCAGGATGTCATCTCTGTTTCGATCACCATGGAAGCGAAGCGATTCGGAACGGAACGCTGGTTCGGCCGAATTATGTTCTTGATCCAAATGCCGATTCCGCTGCTCGCGTGGTTTACAATTACTTCGGTGGCGCCGCGAAGTTTCCTTCCATCAGCGCAGACATGATGACGGCCGTTGATCGCTGCGATGCCGCTCGATTCACACGTGAAGAAATCCTGCGTCCTTCCGGCTGGACCATGCTGAACTTCATCATGGATCCTCGCACAGGTCTGGGTCGGTTCCGGGATTTTCGGATCTCCAACTATCAGCTCATGATGGCGCTGATTGATTACTGCAGAAAACACACGATTGCAGAGATTCTTGCACTGCCTGATGTTCGGGAGCGAATCGATCTGTACAACTCCCAGCGACAGGACTTCTGCGAACAGATTGCTCGATGTTCAGGGGTCTACGGAAAAGTAGCTGTCATCGATCTTCGCGATGAAGAAGTGATCTACTGTGGAAATCGTTTTCTCGCCTATGCCCTGTTCCCGGACTGTAATATTTCGATTCATCTACTGAAGAGCCGTCAGCCGCAGATGACTGTCGTTGCTGTGGGCAAATCAATTTTGAATCGGACGAATCCGGTGAACGTCGGCGCGTTGATGCTGAAACATGGAGGTGGCGGACATGCTGCTGCGGGCACGTGCCAGATTCCCGCGGCCGACGCTGATCGTCTCGTACCCGAAATCGTTTCTGCTCTCGACCACTCCATTGAAGTCAGGGAACCGGAACTCGTCTGAGACGTCCGGAATCAATCGATAGTTCGATTCCTGGACGAGCGAGTATTCGGCCTGCCGACAATGCATCGAAAAACAGAGCCCCGTGACTGCTTCAGAGCGATCACGGGGCTTTTCGGTTCTGGATGAGATCGTAACTGCTGACGGTTTCAATACCGGAAGATGTAGTCGACCGTGAAGCGATCTTTCAGGATGTCTTCTCGGTCCGTCAGAGGAACTTCCCAGGCGGCACCAATTTCGGTGTTGCCGGATGGCTTGTATTTCACACCGAGTGCTCCCGTGACGATGTTGTTGTTATCAACACCAGTGGAGCCGAGGTTGAACAGGTCCAGTCCTTCCACGGGCAGTGGAAACGCGCCTCCATCGGCAAGCCAGTGATACCAGTTGCATTCGCCGAGGAAGTAGAAACCTGTGTTTCCGATCTTTCGGTCAAGGTGGTTTGACCAGTACATGAGCGTGCTCTCGTCGTTCTGGTCGACTGGAAGCCGCAGACCGGTCGCACTGATCCAGTGGGTGCTCTCCAGAATTTCAGTACCACCTGTAGCGAAGAAGTGGAACTCGCCGTCACCGTTCCCCTGCAGCGTGCGATTGCTGCCCATTGGGATCTCATAGGTCGTGCCAACGCTCGCAATCGTCTGAGTTTCAACGCTCTTGTAAACATTCAGCTTCAGACCGGCGGAAACATCTGCCCAGCCATCGTCGACGAGTGGGGTGTCGGAGATCGCGTAACCGTCCTTGGTCGCGATGATCGACAGATCGTCGGTGAGCGCCGCTCGAAGCTGCATCGCGAAGAGCTGGACGTTTCCGCCGCCGAGAGCTCCCGGAACATTGTGGTTCAGGTAAATGAGGCGTGCCTCAGTGAGAGTTCGAGGATCCTCAAAAAAGACCGGGTTAGTCATCGGACTGATAAAGTCGTCGAAACAGTGGTCGCTCTTCTTCAGACTCAGAATGCCGGTGAGATCGCAGCTTCCTGCTCCAAACAGTGAACTGCAGCTGTCGCCGCATCCGACATCGCCGCATCCGCCGTCACCGCAGGTTACCGGCTCTTCAACACATGACGGGCAGCAGGACGCTGAGCACGAGGAATCATTTGACGAGAAACAGGACTGAAGTCCGGTCATTTGATAGCCAATCAGTGACTGACCAGCGTTGGCATATTGCCCGAACAGCATCGTAAGTATCAAAAGACTGAGTTTTCGTTTCAGTATCGTGTCCTCCGTGTCACCATCGTCCCGTTTGCGGGGCGTTCACATTTTTGTTCATGCAATCGTCCACTGGTGCAGGAATCGGACGCGAATCGATGTGCATTCCAGACTGCACATGTGACGGCAGACCTGTGCAGGGTGAGACAGATCGATCTGAAACGGTCAGGTAAAAAAATCATGCGCCCTGATGCGGCCTGAAATGTCTTCTGCCATCGTTTTGGGGGGATTTCATAGACAAAAAGGCTGTCGAAGATGCTCCTGTCAGATGGCTGGTCAACCAAGGCGGATCTGGAATCCTGAAGTTTCATTTTCCGAGTGCCGAAAGGCCATTGCGATGACACTGCCGGAACACGCTGCGTGTTCGTTTCTGATTGCTCATCTGGGATGTCGTCAACGTCTCGGAAATCCTGCAGTTTGTGCCGTTGTCGCTGCAGGAATACTGCCGGACCTCGACGTGGCGGCGAAACTCATCAGTGAGCCACTCTTCTGGCGTTTTCATCACGTGCTCGGACATTGCCTGATCGCAGTCATTCTGATCTCTGCGTCGACTGCCGGCATTGCCGGGTTGATATCAGGACTGCCCTTCCGACAGCTCATGGGATGGTGCCTGCTTTCGTCAGGCGTCCACATTCTGACTGACATCCCCTATTTCTGGGGAGTTCGTGTTTTCTGGCCGTTCCTCGACTGGGAGCCATGTCTGAACGCGATCGAGTATCTGGATTTGTTTGTCGTCGGACTCTGGGTTTTCGGAGTTGCCGGTGTTCTTCGTTTTCCGGCGAATGCTCGGTGGTATGCCGGTGCCGCGTTGAGCATGTTTTTTCTGTACGTCGTTCTGAGGTGGAACTTGCCGGCTCCCACGGGCTGGCTGCGATTCCTGCTGGGAGGCTGGGTTTATGCAGCACCGAATCAGACGCCGGTTCTCGACTGGTGGTGACCGGAGAATCTGCGGTTGATTACCTGTCGTTCGGTCACATCAAGTTTGTCTGCAAACGCAAAACGGTCCCGGCTTCGATGAAGCGGGACCGTTTTGACAGGGTTGGTGATTCACTGGACTGATCTGATGGAGTATTGAAGGTTCGTCGGATGTCTCAGAAACTCGCAATTGCGACTCGCTGGAGTGTCAGCTGCACCATCTGAGTCGGTGCATCGTCGGCGACAGCCACTTCGAGTGTCAGGATACCGCCGGACTGAGCAACTGCCTGATCGAGAAGTTCTGGCGATTCAAGACGAATTCCATTAACGGCCACGATCACGTTTCCGGGAACCAGTCCGACCTGTTCTGCAGGAGAACCTTGCTGAATGCTTTCGACACCGATACCCCTGCCAGGCAGAAACATACCAGACATCCCGAGATACCATCGAACATTCTGCAGCAGTGTTCCATTGACGTAGCAGGGAACGTAGATGACTTCGATCTGAGCACATTCGGTGCTGCAGTGCTGAATCTGAGGACAGTAGTTGTACCACCAGTGACATTTCTGTGGAGCTGTGTGGCACCAGAGCTCTTTCGTGCAGTGGCCCCCGAACTTCTGGAAAATCTGGTGATGCTTCAGATGGCCGCCGTTGTGATGGCCGCCGTTGTTGTGATGGCCACCGTTGTTGTGATGCCCGTTGTTGTGATGCCCGTTGTTGTTGTGATGCTGGCCATGTTTTCCAAAGACATCGTGGTTGACGATGACTTTGTGGTTCTGATGAGGCACCTGAAACTGCGGCTGATGTTTCTTCAGAGTCTGGCCGAAGTTTCCGGGATGTCCGTGCTGAGACTGGCTATGGCCGGACTGAATCTGCTTTTTGAACTGACCCCCGTTCTGGAACTGGTTTCCGAAGTTCTGACGGTTTCCGTTTCCGTTGTGTCCACCGGAGTTCTGCGAAAACTGGGGTCGATGATTTCCGGAACTTCGGTGATTTCCCGCTTCGACATCAGTCGAGATCACAGAAGAAACAGTCACGCACAGGGTGAGAATGATGGAATGCGACGGCAGTGATTTCATGGCTCTGACCTTTCGTCAATATGTTGTCAGGTAATTGTGTCCTACAACATGCAGAGCGCAGGGCAGATCCGTCTGTGACAGTGAATTCGGAAAATGCAGTCGGAAGAGTGAAGAATCAGCGAGAACGCGGTCCTTCCGTGGATTTCTTACCGAAAATCCAGTTCCGGATAAAACTCCAGAATCGAGCGAAGTTGCCGGGGTGCAGCACCTGCTCCGTCCACGTCTTTCTCGATGACGTAAAGTTCTTCCACGCCAGGTCGACGTACGGTTCGTAGGTGTCCCGCACGGAATGCCAGATTCCCTGCTGTCGAATTCCATCTAGAGCATTCAGATAATGCCCGAAGATATTTCGATTCACGATCTGACCCGCGACGAAAAGACCGGTCAGCGATCCGTGCGTCAGATTCCGGATTCCCTCCACAGTCTGCATCGCAATCGCTCCGGACACACCGAGGAGGCTCACATTCTCCCGGACAGCCAGATCCTTCATTTCGCTCCAGTAACGTCCGATTTCCGCTTCCGGGATCAACTGTGTCGGGTCGATCTCATTGAGTGCCTGTCGGGTCTGATCGATACTGCTGCGAAGTTCATCGAGAGACAGTGGTGGCTGATCGAACGCGCTGGCAGCGGTGCCACTGGCTTTCTTCACGGCATCAAACAGATCTTCAACATGGTGAATGGTTGAGGTGTTGTCGATCAGTCCCTGAGCCTTCAATTCATCAGTGAGTTCATTCAGATAAGTCTGAGTCCCATACGCCACATCACTGACAATGGCCAGAACCCAGAGCGGTGAAACATGGAGCGTGGCGAATCCGGCGATATCGATAAAGTTACTGGCAGCTTTTCGAGCAAGATACCGTCCGGGGGATTCAGCTCCGTGAGGCCCCTGAATCGTGCTCGGTTCTGCCGTCTTCTGAGGGTTTTCAGACTTCGCAACAGAGGTAACATCAGTGACAGACGGACTTCCCGAGGGAGCAGCCTCTGAGGCTTCCGATGTCAGAGTGCCGACGCCGGAAATCAGGAATCCAAGGGAGTTGCGGACAGCAACTTCATAGCTTTTCGAATCCTGAAACGCCTGCGGAACGACGAATGAAGCGAGTTCTTTGGCCGTACCGGCGGTAATCCCCACGGCGCTGCGAAGAAATCGTTCCGGAAGTGACAGCCCGAAAAGCAGATCATTCAGGAGTTCTTCGGCGAGCGAAGAATCATTTTTCTGAGGATCGATCGACCGTTCTGAATTTTTCGGATTCGATGTGCCTGATGTCATCGGTTGTGGTCCTGAGAAACTGGATCAGAGAGGATCCTGCTGGCTGACTCCTGCTGAACGGTAGTCTCTGGTCCACGGATCAACGGGAACTGACGGAATTCCGTCTTTCCGTGGTTCCGCCCAGCAAAGGTCAGAATTCGCATGGTTCGGCAAGTTTAACGGTCGTGGGAAGTCTTGTCCTGGATGCGTTCGGCGAATACACTTCGCGACATGCTGATTCTGTCATGGGACATCGGCATAAAAAAACGCCGCCGTAGCTCAGCTGGCAGAGCGACGCTTTCGTAAAGCGTAGGTCGCTGGTTCAAATCCAGTCGGCGGCTTTGAATGTGACCGCAGAAAATGCAGGGAAATCAGAGAAATCTGGTTTCCCTGTTTTCGTTTGCGGATCTCTAATTCACCTTTTTCGTCACCCGTAGGCAGCCCGGATAGCGTGGTAACGAACCAAAACCATTCGCCGTGATGCGCCGCGAGCGATTATGATGGTGATGCGGCACAACGATTGGCTCGGGCCGTATCCACGGCCCTGTTTGTGTTGTGGGATGCGTCCCCCAGGCTGAAGCCTGGGGCTACGCGCTGCCGCCGCATTCGCGGCGTGGGCGAGTGAATTGTGTGGGTTACGATGCGGCGGGGGTGAAATGGGATCTGCTCGCGGAGCGAGCCCAGCGCGTAGCCCCACGCTTCAGCGTGGGGTATCCGATCAACCCAAAAACATTCGCCGTGAAACGGCGGGAGCCATTACGATGTTGATGGGGCACGACAATCGGCTGGGGCCGTATTCACGGCCCTGTCTGTGTTGTGTGATGCGAACCCCAGGCTGAAGCCTGGGGCTACGCGCTGCCCCCGCATCCGCGGCGTGGGTGAGTGAATTGTGTTGGTTACGATGCGGCGGGGGCGATATGCGATTCGCTCGCGGAGCGAGCTCAGCGCGTAGCCCCACGCTTCAGCGTGGGGGACGCGGCGGATAAATTGTTAATGCGGCGGGGGTGATATGCGATTTGCTCGCGGAGCGAGCTCAGCGCGTAGCCCCACGCTTCAGCGTGGGGGACGCTATGACGATGAATCGAGTTCAAGAAAAAGGCGCCTCTGCAGCCGGACTTCACTGGATGCAGATCCTGTTCCTGCTGGCTGTCATAGGGAACTATGTTACAGAAGCCATTCAGGCAGAAGACGATGCGATCGTGGAGTTCAGTATCTTCGAGGGTATGACGGAAGTCAGAGTTCCGTGTCGAGTGCACCTGAGGAATCGGGAGGGAAGGTCAGTACGCCCAAAGAATCTGAAAAGCCAGTCGCTTCCCTGGTTCCACGATCACTTCTGCTGCCCCGGGACCGCAAGTCTGCAGATTCCTGCGGGAGATTACCATTACGAAATTGAACGAGGCCCGGAGTATGCTGTCGTCATAGGAGATTTTTCGGTCAGATCAGGAGAACGTCTGAATGTCCGGTCCGAATTGAATCGTCTGATCGACATGAAGCAGGAAGGCTGGTGGTCAGGAGAGACTCATGTCCACAGACCGCTCAGAGATGTTCCGCTTCTGATGCAGGCAGAAGATCTGCAGCTGGCTGTCGTGATTACGTGGTGGAACGAGAATAATCTCTGGGACCAGCAGCCGTTGCCGTCTCCCCCTGTGATGATCACGAACGAGGGGCGGGTCATTGATCAGATGGGTGGTGAAGATGAACGCGGTGGGGGAGCATTGCTGTTCTCCGGGCTGCAGTCACCGCTTCCGATCCAGAAAGCCCGGCGAGAGTCACCAGCTTCGAATAGTTTTCTGAGAGCCGGGAAAAAGCTGAGCGCCTGGGTTGATGCAGAAAAGCCATTCTGGTGGGACTTTCCTGTCTGGCTGAGCACGGGAATGGTTGATTCCGTCGGAATCGCGAATAACCACATGTGTCGATCGGAAATGTATCCGGGAAAGGAAGCCTGGGGACATCCGAGGGACCTGAATGAGTTTCCGGAGCCACTCGGTAACGGCTACTGGACACAATCCATTTATTACCATGCTCTGAATGCCGGTTTCCGAATCCCGCCTTCTGCGGGAAGTGCTTCCGGAGTGTTACCCAATCCCGTCGGCTATAACAGAATGTATGTCCGAGCAGACGGCGAACTGACGCTCGAGAAATGGTGGTCCGCAGTCCGATCCGGGCAGGTGTTTGTGACGAACGGACCACTGTTACGCGTGACCGCGAATGCTCAGCATCCCGGACACGTGTTCCAGTCTGAGGGGCCAGTGGAACTGACGATTGATGGTCGGATCGATTCCCGCGACGCGATCCGATCACTGGAACTGGTTCACGACGGAAGAATTCAGCGGCTGGAGCGTTTTCCGACGACGCTGGAACTCAGTGACTCGGGCTGGTTTCTGATCCGCGCTGTCGCTGACGTGGATTCGACATTCCGGTTTGCCTCCACCGGTCCGTGGTATGTCGAGATCGCGAAACCAGGACAAAGCGTTCAGAAAAATTCCTGCGATTTCTTTCGTCGCTGGACGGGGGAGCGGATTGACTGTCTCCGCCAGACACTGATTTCCTCAGAGGACCGCGAGATGGTTCTTCCGGAATTCGAGGCGGCTCAAGAGTTCTGGGAAAAACGAGCGGGTGCTGCGATGCCGGTCGATCGGCAGCACACTGACTGAGGAACGAAAGGTAAATGTGATCGTCACCGGACGTCTGCCACTTCAGGACTCCGCGGCACATCACTTCCGCACGATTCCCAGGTGAATCAGCTTTTCGAGACATTCATCGCGTTCGCGACTTCGGCTGAGCGGCTTCCATGCCGGATCCTGAGCTTCGAGAAAATCCGGCTCCGTAAATGGCGGAACTCGTCCTGACGCGGCGGCTCCGGAGTGCAGACGCTGAATCACTTCGCAGTCCAGTCGCGTGAGAGACATGGACTGCATTCGGTAATCGAGAAACGCTTCCCAGACAACCGGGAAAAGCGGTTTCACAATCTGTTCGCCGATTGTCTGAGCGTAGGTGCGAATTTCCAGCTGAGCATGGGAATCCATTCGCAGAGCCAGAAAATGCAGCAGGTTGTGCAGGTCGATTTTCCAGTAAGCTTCGGTGTACGTCGCCAGCGGAAGGTCTTTTCGTGCCTGTTCACGAGCAACACCGGATTCAATTCGCTGCTGATAGACTTCTCTCATCTTTGCCTGCAGAGCTGTCTCCTCGGCAGTCAGTTTCTGGCCCATTTCCAGCGGGAGGATCTCACCACTTCCCTGACGATTGTGTTCTGCCTGTGACCGCCATTCATCGGCCGGTGTCGTCTGAGCTGCATCGATGGCCAGTGAATACCTTGTGCTGTACTCATTGATGTTGGCCGTACGGTGACGCACCCACTGACGCCAGCAGTCCATGGGAACTCGCAGCAGCAGCTTGATTTCTGCCATCTCGAATGGTGTCGTATGGCGATGCCGCAGCAGGTAACGAATCAGAGTCCGGTCGTCGCTGACTCGCTTCGTGCCCTCACCGTAGCTCACGCGAGCCGCCTGGACGACACTGCTGTCATCCCCCATCACATCCACGAGACAGACGAATCCATCATCAAGCACCGGAAATTTTTTCCATCGCAGTTGCTGTGCAAGAGTCGGGGGTTCCTGAGAGCTGAGATCGGAATTCTGAGTCATAAATGTGCGAGTGTGTCGTTGCAGTTCATTCGGGGCAGCAGACTCGTTGAGCTCAGCCTCAGAACAGGAAAATCTGTCTGACGGAGGCACTCAATCCGGAAACACGCCGGAAGTCAGAGAGTCTGCGTGAAATGGCATCGAAAGACGGAATCTATCCATGCGCAGCCGATGAACTGTAGAGTCTGATCCGTCGTCTGTGAAGCGCGTCGATGTCTCGTCGTTGCGAGTCAGAGGCTTCCACGAAATCGGGAATGGTAACCTTCTCCGCCCACTGGTTGAGCATTCTCCGTTTTTTTCGAGCAGCCGGTCCAGCGTTTGTCAGGCGTTCGTAAACTCGGCGTCGATTCTGGCAGCGGATTCACAGATTGTCGTGTGGTCGAGAATCTGACGAATTCCGGGTAATGCTGCGATCACCTTTCGCAGGCTGGTCTGACTTCCTGCTGAGCAGACGACACCCTGTATACAGACACCATCCGGGATGCGTCTCACAACGAGTGATTTCACTGTCAGACCATCCATGGCGAGTATTTTTCGCCGAACTTCGGATTCAATGTCATGGCATGATCGCTGCTCTGAGAGCCCTTGGGATTGCTGAAGCATTGAAACCTCCCTGCCCTGCCCTGTTCGTTATTTCTCGGAGAACACTGGAGCGCATTTCTAAACCGGGACAGCCACCCTGGCAGTTGCAGAATCTGCAGGAACACACCGCGTCCGTCGGGAGCCAGTCCAGGTTTCGAAACCACCTGTATGTCCGGGAGAACACCACGCAGACGCGGACGTGTTCGAAACTCCGAATGTTATCCAGGCTCAGAACATTCTGTCAGTAGGAAAAACGATCACTTCAGCGTCCGGATTCGGGGTCGGAGATGGAATTATGGTGTCGCAGACTGCGCAGGTTGCCCGTTGTTCATCGAGTGACATTCAGATGTATACCTTCCATCCAGTCCAACGATGTGAAGAGTCAATTGTGTCGATCCGATGAATTCCTTCCTTTGATGACATACACTCCGGCGGCTGCGAACAGAAAGACGGGTGTGTGTGCATCAGTCGTTCGTTGCAGAACCATCTGAATCCATTGAATGTACCCATGGATCCCAACGACCATCGAAATGCAGAAATGAGGCGTCTGGAAGCAGACAGCCGTCGTGATTCGGGAGCGAACTGGAAGCGCTGGGGGCCCTACCTTGCAGACCGGCAGTGGGGAACCGTCCGCGAAGATTACTCGCACGATGGAAAGCCGTGGTGGTCATTTCCGCACGATCATGCTCGCGGGCGAGCCTACCGCTGGGGTGAAGACGGACTGATGGGAATCACGGATCGGCAGTGCCGTCTGTGTTTCGCCATTGCGCTGTGGAACGGAAAAGACCCGATCCTGAAAGAGCGACTGTTTGGTGTCAACGGCGATGAAGGGAACCACGGAGAAGACGTCAAAGAGGAGTACTATTACCTCGACTCGTCGCCAACGCATTCCTACATGAAGGGGCTGTATAAGTATCCGCAGTCTGAATATCCGTACGAACGACTGGTTCATGACAATCAGCGAAGAAGCCGTCAGGAGTCGGAACTTGAACTCGTCGACACCGGAATCTTTGAACGCAATCGATACTTCGATGTCGTTGTTGAATACGCGAAGAATTCCCCGAACGACATCCTGATTCGTCTGACGATTGCCAATCGCGGTCCTTCACCAGCGTCGCTCCATGTTCTGCCCACGCTCTGGTTTCGCAATACATGGACATGGGGATGTGATCATGAGGGCTGTGAGCCGAAGCCTCGGATTTTTCGAGACCCGGACGGGATCATCCGAACCCAGCAGGCTTCATTAGGGGAGTTTCTTTTCAATGCTGGTGCGGCTCCCGACGGGACACTTCCTCAGTGGCTGTTCACCGAGAACGAATCGCATCCCAAATATCTGCATGATCCGACGCTGGCTGGCAAATATTTCAAGGATGGTTTTCACGAGTATCTTATTGCTCGGAACAAAGACGCGGTCAATCCACAGAATGTCGGCACCAAAGTGGCAGCGATGTATCGCGTGTCGCTGCGGAGCGGCGAAGAGGTGACTTTGAAGCTGAGGCTCTGGTCTGGTGCGGAAGCTCCGGAGCAGTGTTTCGGAGAGTCCTTTGATCAGATTTTTAATCAGCGTCGGGACGAGTGTGACGCCTTTTATGATCAGAAGATTCCTGATCATCTTCCGGCCGAATCCCGGTCTGTCATGAGGCAGGCCTATGCGGGACTGTTGTGGACGAAACAGTTCTATCACTATTCCGTCCATGACTGGCTGAAGGGGGATCCGAATGGTCCGCCTCTGCCGAAATCACGGAAGCAGATTCGCAACGGCGACTGGCCTAATCTGTTCAATCGTGATGTGATTTCGATGCCCGACAAGTGGGAGTATCCATGGTACGCCGCATGGGATCTGGCGTTTCACATGGTTCCGTTCGCGGACGTCGACGGCAGCTTTTCACGGGATCAGCTGATTCTGTTTCTTCGCGAATGGTATATGCATCCGAATGGTCAGATTCCTGCTTACGAGTGGAACCTGAGCGACGTGAATCCGCCGGTTCATGCGTGGGCCTGCTGGCGAGTCTACAAAAAGAGCGGCCCGCCGGGCGGGCGAGATCGGGAGTTTCTGGAGCGAACATTCCAGAAGCTGCTGATGAATTTTACCTGGTGGGTTAATCGAAAGGACCTTCTTGGGAAGCATATCTTTTCCGGTGGGTTTCTCGGGCTGGACAACATCGGTGTGTTCGACCGGTCGAAGCCTCTTCCGACGGGAGGACATCTGCATCAGGCTGACGGAACGGCATGGATGGCCTTTTTCTGTGCTCGAATGCTGCGAATGTCGCTCGAACTGGCGAGCAACAATTCGGCCTACGCAGACATGGCGTCCAAATTCTTTGAGCACTACATCGAGATCGCGGATGCGATGAATTCGCTCGGCGAAACCGGGCTCTGGGATGAGCAGGATGGATTTTATTACGACCATCTGTTCAACGAAGAACAGCACATTCCGCTTCGCGTCCGATCGATGGTTGGAGTGATCCCGCTGTTCACTGCGGTCATTCTGAGTGACACGCTGATCAATCGCCTGCCGGGATTCCGGAAACGGATGGACTGGTTCGTCGAACATCGGCGTGATCAGATCCGCAATATCACCTATATGGAACGCGGGATCAATGATTCTGAAACCGGCAATGGAATGCTCCTGCTGGCAATACCGACTCGCGAACGTCTGGAACGACTGCTGCATTACATTCTTGATGAGAACGAGTTTCTTTCGCCGTATGGTGTGCGGTCACTTTCACGAATTCATGAGAAGCAGCCGTTTGTCTTTAATACGCACGGGCAGGAGCATCGAGTCTCCTATGTTCCCGGTGATTCAGATTCGTGGATGTTCGGTGGCAACAGTAACTGGCGCGGGCCGGTCTGGTTTCCTTTGAACTACCTGCTGATCGAAGCTCTGGAACGCTATCACGAGTTTTACGGTGACTCACTGAAGGTCGAATGCCCGACCGGATCCGGCGTGATGATGAATCTGGAAGAAGTGGCGCACGAGATCATCCGAAGACAGGTCAATCTGTTTCTGCCGAATGCTCTGGGAGACCGACCGTGCCACGGGGGTGATCGACGATATCGGGATGATCCGAACTGGAAGGACCTGGTCCTGTTTTACGAATACTTCCATGGTGAAACCGGTCGTGGTCTTGGGGCGAGTCATCAGACCGGATGGACAGCTCTGGTTGCAAAAATGCTGCAGAAACTGCATCGATACAACGAACGCAAAGGTCATTCACCTTCCTGAGGAATGACACTGCCGTGCGGGTCCAGTTCGAGATCCGGAGCGGCGTCATTCAGCCGCTGGCGGAGATCGCGGCCGGTGAAGTGTTCCAGTTTTTCCGCCTGATCGTGGATTCGATCCAGCGGTACCCCGGCTTCCACCACCAGATAATTTTCCCAGAGGCGATGAGACCGGACGAGTTCGGCACCCAGTAGCCGTCCGGAATCCGTGAGAGAATAACTTGAATTCACCCTCTGAACGCGCCCTCGGCGTTCATGATGTTTCATCAACACGGAGGTCAGCCATTCGGGTGCAATCAGTGCCTCGGAGAGTTCCCTGATGGAGGTCATCATCCGGGATCGTTTCTCTTCCATTCGATAAAGCAGTGCGATCAGGTCTTCGGAGAGAATGCGAAGGCTCAGCAGGCGGGATCGCACGAACCGAACCAGAATGCCCTGTTTCGGTGCGAACAGGCTGCAGAGAACGAAACTGGTTCCGGCAATCAGAGCCATCATGCCGGCAGTATTGGCACTCCGATAGCCGAACCACATCGGGATTGTGATCGCTGAAAGATGACCGACAACGGCACTGAACGCTGCAATGAGGGCGCTCAGAATAATCATGATGCTGAGACGTTCAGTCAGAAGTCGTGCTGCTGCCGGAGGGACGACAAACATGGCGACGACAAGAATGCTGCCGACACTTTCGAAACTTGCCACGGCCGTCACAGCCACGATCACCATCAGCAGATAGTGCATCAACCCGGCGGAGAACCCGGATGCAGTCGCTAGCCCCGGGTCGAAGGAACTGATCTTCAGTTCCTTGTAAAACAGCAGGACGAACACTGTATTGAGAAGCGCCACCGAACCCAGCGTCAGGATCACTCGAGGTATCTCAAAGCCACGTATCGAGACGGTGTCGATCCATGAATTCTCAATGGAGCCAAACAGAACACACTCCGCATCGAGATCAATCGAATCTGCGGCACCGACAATCATGACCAGTCCCGCAGCGAACATGGTGGTGAAAACAACTCCCATCGACGCTCCTTCGTCGACAGCACCAAAGCCGCGAATCCATTCAGTGAAGACCGCCGTCAGAACCCCCACGATCACGGCTCCCGTGAACATGGCCAGACCGGAGCGGCTTCCTGTAATCAGAAATGCCGTGACCAGTCCGGGAAGAATCGCGTGACTCACTGCATCGCCCAGAAGGCTCATCCGACGAAGAAGCAGAAAGTTTCCCGGCAACGCCGCAGACACTGCACAGAGGATTCCAGCGAGCACGATCCAGCCGTCGAGCTCCCAGTTCCACGAAAACGAAAACAGTTCGGCAGCAGCCATCATACGCTGCCTCCCCGTAACCGCATGTCCCCGGAAGCTGGCTCGACAATGGGATGAGGACTCTGGATGACGCCATGGAGATCCTGTTTTCGCTGCAGGAGCTCTTCCAGCTGTCGAATCATGTCACTGCTGAGTACGTGTTCGATTGAATCGGCGACACGATCGACCGACGATGGCGCCACATCGGCATGTGTAATCAGATAAAGTTCCCAGAGACGGTGTTCATGGACAAGTCGCTCCGCTTCCAGAAATCCATCTGCGGTGAGAGATACTGACTGGTCAGGATGTCTTCTGATCATTCCTTCGCGTTCGCTTCGCCGGATCTGACGTCGAAGGCGAGTTGCAGACCAGCTTCTCATCTGGATGAGATCTCTGAACGGGACCGCCATTCGGTCTGAATCATTGTCGCTGATTTTTCCTGCGGTCTCGAGGTGTTCGTAAAGTCCTCGTAGCAGGTGCTGGCGGTTGACCGCCCGATTCAGTGCCCACCGCCGAAACAATCGAATCAACAGACCCCGTGAAGGGCCGGTCAGCATGCTGAAGAAGAAGAAGCTGCTGCAGACAAGAACGATCATCGCACCGGATGGCAGCTTTGGGAAGATGGCACTGATCGCCGAACCAGTCAGTCCGCTCAACCCGCCCAGTCCGGCGGAAACGAGCGTCATCAGGCGGATGTCATCAGACCAGAATCGAGCCGCTGCGGCAGGAATCACGAGCATTGCAATCATCAGGACCAGACCGACGGCCTGGAGACCAATGATTGTGATCACGACCACCAGACTCATCAGGATCGCGTCGATGAGCAGCACAGGAAAACCGATCGCAGCGGCGAACGCCTCATCGAAACACAGCAGTGTGAGTTCTTTGAATATCAGGCTGATCACGATCACACATCCCAGCCCTGCAATCCCGATCAGCCAGGCATCGGATGCGATCATGGATGCCGTTTTGCCATAGATGAAGGATTCAAGTCCGGCTGAGTGGCCGGAAGACTGCTGAATCATGCTGAGCAGCACGACGCCGGCGCCAAAGAATACGCTCAGGACAATTCCAAGTGCTGTATCTTCCTTCAGACGCGTCAGATTTCGAATCACCAGAATCGAGAGTGCACCACAGAGACCGCTGATCGCCGCACCAGCGAGAAGCAGCGGGAGTGAGCGTCCGCTGAATCCGAAAGACTGACCCGCCATGAATGCGATGCAGATGCCGGGAAGTGTGGCATGGCTGAGGGCATCTCCCATCAGTGCTCGTTTTCGAAGAAGAGCGAAGCTTCCGATCATTCCAGCGGCCAGACCAAGAAGCATCGTCCCGGTGACGACAATTCTGGTGTTGTAATCCTGAAGTGTGACAACGCGCCACCACATCGTTTCGGAGGTTCGAAGTCTGGCTGCTGTCGGCATGTCATGGGTTTGCCGAGTCGTCATCTGCTGTGGCGACTCCAGGGCTGCCGATTTTGAGATATGCTGGTTCGCTGTGGCAGACACATCAATCGCATCGCCTTCAGACGCTGCGGCGACCGCAGAAAAAAGAATCGTGAGCAGCATGGCGACGCAGAGCAGCGGGACCTTCGCTTCGGAGTTCGGCGATAACTTCGTGATTCTGCCTGCGGTGAGCATGCTGCAGTTTCCTGAGGATTTCGAACTCAGCGATCCTGTTTCCTGTGGCAAGCAGGCTGGGCGAGCGATGTTCATGTCTTTCCGCGACCATCCGGAAAATGACATGGCATCTTGATGCCACGTCCGCTGTGCAGCAGCGTGTATCGTTCTCATGCTCCGCAGTATGTCTTCCCTGCAGCATTCTGCCACAGTGGATTGTGCCAAAGCACTGCCAATTCGAAACCATGTGGCCGAAAGGTGGCTTCAGCAGGTCACTACAGGGTAGTGTACTGATGAATCATTCGCATTGGGGTGAAATACGCATTGCTGAAGAAAATAAGCGTTTTTTCAAACATTATGATCATTTGTCAGCGTCATTATCGTGAGAAGCCCTTTTTTCGGCAAAAACTGCCGCTGTTTGGAGCAATTATTGCTGGGCTGTCGGTAGTTGCTGTCAAGAATGAGTTGACACAGCGTTTGTTGTGGCCAGAGGTACAGTTGGCTGAGTTGAAATTCCTCTGGTCACCTGATTGCTGTCGTCAGATCAGGGTGATTGCGTGATGAAGGGAGTTCCCCGAGATGTTGATGGAAGACACGGGTGGAGAGGAGTTGCAGGATGCTTGTTTTAAGTCGGAAAAAAGGTGAAACGATCCAGGTTTCCTCAGCGGCAGGAGAGATCCGGATCACCGTTGCGGAAGTTCGGGGCGGCAGAGTTCGACTGTCGATCGAAGCTCCGCGATCAGTTCGCGTACTCAGAAGTGAGCTGATGGAATCAACGGCTGCTGATCTGTGCACAGGCAGTGAATCCAGAGTGGAAGTTGAAACCACTGCCGGGGGGCCGAGCAGTTCGGAGGTCGAGTTGCCGGTCAACGGTGAGTTCATTTACTCACTGCGGAGCAACCCTTCATTCAGTGGCTGAAGGTCTGTTGGCACGAAGAATCCGTCTTCTCTGATGAGCTCATCATCGAACCAGATTTCTCCGCCACCATAGTCAGCTCGCTGGATCAGTACCAGATCCCAGTGCACGCGGCTTCTGTTGCCGTTATCGGCTTCATCGTAGGCGTTGCCGGGGGTCAGGTGGAACGATCCTCCGATTTTTTCATCGAACAGCGTGTCCAGCATCGGATGCAGAATTCGATTGTTGGTGCCCAGCGACCATTCACCGATATAGCGAGCTCCTTCATCAGAATCGAGAATCTGATTAAGTCTCTCGGTGGCATTTCTGCAGGTTGCGTTCACGATCTTCCCATCACGAAACTCAAAACGAATTCCATCGAATACCGTTCCCTGATAGCGTGATGATGTGTTGAACGTGATCGTGCCATTCACACTTTCCCGGACCGGAGCCGTGAAGCATTCGCCGTCCGGGATATTGCATTCCCCGGCACATGGAACCACCGGTATATTTTTAATGGAAAAGGTGAGTTCCGTGTCGGGCGATATGATTCTCACACGGTCGGCTGCTTCCATACGTGCCTTCAACGGCTGAAGTTCCGCAGCCATGCGTGCGTAATCGGCGGTACAGACTCCGAAGTAAAAGTCTTCGAACTGCTCGCAGCTTTTGCCGGCCGCCTGAGCCATAGACGGGGTCGGATATCGGAGTACCACCCAGCGAGTCTTCGGAACACGAATCTGGACGTGAACCGGCTGCCACCAGTGTTTCTGGTAAAGATCCATTTTCTCTCCTGGAACATCGGCAAACTCACTGGAGTTTGCGGCGCCGCGAATGCCGATGTACGCGTCCATCTCCTTCATCACTGCAGCCTCAAACTGGCCGGACATCTGCATTCCGGCTTCAGTTGCGGAACGGTAAATACTTCGGAGAACAGTGTTTGATTTCAGGACAACATGGGGGATGGCACCAATACGTCCTGCTTCTTCCACGAGGCGGCATACGAGAGCCGGCTCCGGAAGATCAAACGCTTCGATGAGGACTTTCTGCCCAGACTGGAGTCGACAGCTGTGATGGATCAGTGTCTGTGCGAGTTTATCAATTCGATGATCCTGCATGGCGTTTTCCGATCTATGTGGTGTTTCGCAGAAATGTCAGACGACTGAAACGGCCATCTGTCTCTGAAGTCATCACAATCCGCATGAATGACCTTCGGACTGCGGCTTGATTCGTCGAGGTGGTGTCAATACAGAAACTGTCTGCGTCTTCTGTAACTGTGATTATTTAAAGTCCGGGGACTTCCGTGGAGGTCGGCCGGATTGAAATTGAAAAAAAACACTCATCCGGAGAAAATTACGCTGTTGACGATACAAGAGTACCGGAATGGAATGTCTGGCGGCAGAGCTTCTTTTCAATGGAAGGTCCGCCTGGAGAAAATGATGTCAGAGGCAGAGTGTATCTCAGGTCTGTTCCGGTTGATAAGGCGTGTTGTGCCGTTCATCTTCGGAGCCGCATTGCTGATCACCTCCGAGGGAAGTCGTTCGGGTTCGGCTCAGGAAGTGAATCCCGAACCAGGTTCTGATCTGCAGGCCTCATCAAAGATCACGGCGAATGAATCGTCTCCGACAGAAAGAGATGTGCAGCAGCTCATCGCTGATCTTGGCTCTGATGATTTTGCTACGCGACAGCAGGCTGCGGAAAAGCTCCAGCATATCGGACCGTCACAGATTTCATTGGTGGCACAGGAAGCATCACGTTCAGAAGATGGAGAAGTTGTCAGTCGCCTGATGAAGCTGCTGGAACGTTTCTATATCGATAACAATTCGAGTCTCGTGAATGCCGCGTCTGAGATGCTGGAAGAATCGCGAGAAAGTCCTCGATGGATGGTCTCCGAAGCTGCTGCAGCGACGCTGACGGAACACTGGGAAGTGCGTTTTCATCTGGTTCGTCAGGAACTTCGTTCGTTGGGAGTTTCCTTCAGCGACCCCTCCAGCGCCCTGGCTGAACCGGGCCGAATGATCTTTTCGGAGGAACCTGTTCCGCGCGTGCATCTGGACAAAAACTGGAAAGGCGGAGAACGCGGTATCGTTCTTTTGCAGCGGCTTGCGGAGATGACAGGCGGTAGTCATCAGGCGGGAAGAATTCCGCTCGGGATCTATGTGCTGGATGGCAATCCGCTGACGAGAGACCAGCTGACTCTGCTGAAACGAGCCTACGGAGATCGGCTGATTGAGCGAGGCCGTGTCTGCCTTGGGATTGCCAATGACAGCCTGTTCCCGGATGAACGCGGCTGTCGCGTCGGTGTTGTCACTCGAGGTACCTCAGCTGATGATGCCGGCATTCGATCCGGTGACATTATCCTCGCTGTCGACGACACGCCCATCAAGGACTTTCAGAATCTCGTCGAAGTGCTGCGTAAATACGATGTCGGTAACACGGTTCGAATGAAGATTGAACGCGGCGATCCGGGTAGAGATCAGCTTCGAGCAAACCTGTTCCGTCGGCAGTTGCCGGAGCCGAACCCCGAAGAAACAGGTCGATCGGAAGTCCTTGAGATTTCTGTGGTCCTTAAGGGCTGGGACTGAGAAAATCAGGCGGCTTTTTCTGAAATCCCGTTTCTGTCAGCGTTGGCCTCATCCTCGTAGACAAGGTAGTAGATGCTGCTTGCCGCCTCTTCGAGGTAGTGTTTGATGTTTTCGCTCTGAACGACTTCGATCAGGTGATCAAGCGCTTCCACCACCCGATCAACCTCTTCGCTGCTGATTTCTTCGTATTCCTCAGAGTCATGGTGAGCTGACACGGGAGACTGAGACACGGGATTCGAGTGTGAAGCCTGGGGTTTTCCGGACATATCGGACAGCCTTTCTTTCGAAGTTTTCGGCGAATCGGAGATCACGCGGATGCTGAGAACAGGCTCCGTGAAGCGGCATCCGCTGAACTCGCTCTGCCTGATCGACTTATCGGTCTGTCGCTTTCCGGCTCTTGCATCAAATGTCCGGTGATTGACGCGGGACGGCTGGTTGGTGTCCGCCTTCTGCCCGGGCTTTCCGGCGCAAAGCTCTTCTTTTCCGCATAGTCGCAGAATCCAGC
>JBKDKA010000081.1:0-1353 GCA_046345315.1 Planctomyces sp. | reverse complement strand
ACCAGTGGCACACAAGAATCACCTATCGTCTTCTATCATTCCATGACCGACACAGCACTACCCCAGAAGCCATTCTGCCAGCATTGTTCCGGAGTCAACGAACTTCAGCTCTGTTCCTGCTGCCTGACAGGCTGCTTTCGTCACAGACGCGGAGTCCGCTGTTTCTCCGGAGACACACAGGCGCGCTGGCTGACAGAGTGCCAGAACTGCCGGAAGATCTCCGTATTTGACGGCTCCCGGAAGAAGATTGAGATCGCGAATATCGGTGATCGAACCGAATCGAAATCCCTGTGTATCCACGGCCAGCGCAGAGACGGTGCCTTCAGTCATGGCCACTGCTGATGCCGCCACAGGTCCCGCACCTCCAGTTCCCATCACGAGAATCGATTCCGGATTCTTTGGATGGTGTCGAGTGAACGAAATCAGAGACAGCACATCATGGGTTCTCTGTGCGAAGAGCGGGTGATTGTAGCCGAGCGTGAAGCCGGCGAATTCCCGCTTATTGTTGACTCGACGTGATTCCGTCAGTGCCTGTCCGTTCTCCGTGTGATCTCCCGTGTAAAGAACATCAACAGAGCCGACCGCAAATCCGGCCTTCAGCAGCTTTGCGACTTCTGAAATCGGACTACCGTCCTGATTGAAGATCGCCGCTTTGCCTTTTCCGTCAATCCACAGAATAACTTTCTTATTCCAGTTGACTGCTTCCAGAAAGACGACAGGAATCACTTCCCCTTTCTTCGTGACATTCAGTGTCCCTGTGTACTGACGATAGTGGCCCTTGTCTTCTTCAGATTCGTTCTCGAAAACGACATGGTCTTTACCGGAGAGTCCCCGGCCGATCATGATCTCGAAAGCTCCGCCGATCACACGGCGGAAATCCTTCAGTGAGGAACTATCGACGGGAGCCAGCGCGGCAATCTGCTTCTGCGATGCGCTGTCCCATGCTTTCAGGAATTTGACTTCCGAAGCTTCATCACGAGGCGGTGCCGGGTGACCGTCGCCGAACACTGTCGCTTCATCCCGGGTGAGCGGAATGTAGTCGCGTTCCTGAATGGCATCTTCAGACAGTCCGAGACTGAGGTATTTGTTGAAGAAGCGATACATCATCATCCGGCTGGGCCAGTTGTAATTGTGCGGGAACGAGTAATGCTTCGCCGCGATTCGATCCGGAACTCCCAGCATGGCGTAATGCTTTTTGAGCTCCGGCAGACCTTTGGTTTCAATGTCGACGGTCCAGTCGTTTGCCCCTGTCATCGCAATCGGGCGAGGGGCCGCCATCGCTGCAAACTCAATGTTGCCGGTGTTGACTCGCAGGTAAGACGCGTTTTCGCAGGTGCAGCCTCCCTGCATCGC
>JBKDKA010000080.1:0-15200 GCA_046345315.1 Planctomyces sp. | reverse complement strand
TGATGACCGCGTTTCGAAAGAGAGCATTTCGAGAATCAGTGCCTTCAGACCCTCGTGCGATCCGGCGGAGCACTGTTTCGATTCGGCGAGCCTTGAGCGGACGATCGCCTCGAAACGGTTTCTCCGGGCTGGCGGCTAGTGGCCATGACCTGCACGTGACGGTCGTCAGGTGGCGACAGCCGGAATCTCGGGTCCGGAAGTATAGGTCCTCTGTCACCTGAACATCCTTTGACTTGATCTGAGTTTAATGTGATCTGAAAGTGAATCACCGCGCAGCCAGTCCGCGTCGTCAGTGTTCGAAACGGACGCGTCAGACTGGACGGCGGTCAAGGGGAGCGTCGATCCGGGTCGGGAATGTGGGATTGGAACTCAGGAACGAGAACCTTGCTCGGGGATGCTTTTTCCCGGACTCCTGAGGTCTGCCTTCGAACCAACTGGGCAGCGACAGGTGCCAGAGAACCGCTCGAAAACATGAAGGCGACGCGCCAGCAAGGTTTCTGGCGCAACCCGTTATCTCGCTGGCGCTTCGAGTGCCTCGCATCGATCAGCCTGGCACTGTCGAATTAATCGCGGAGACCGGCCACTGCCGGACACACGAATCGAAGAAGATGAGCATTTCTAACGAATAAAAAAGTCCCTGTTCTCCGAAGACGCTATGGACAGCTCGCCGGGCGTGATGCACTCGAAGGAGCGAGATTTACAATGAACGGTGTGCCGCAACGGTAGGAGGCGGTGACTTACGTCGCACGCGTCACCTGGAGCTCAGAAAGACCTGAGTGAGCGTCTCGGGTGCTATCAGCAGTCGATCGACGCGGTTGACTGGTCGAAACCTGTTCGCAGAAATCAGCTGCCCGATTTGCTGGGTGAGCTCTTTCGACGACACAACTGCAGTCAGCCTCAGCATCGGCTTCAGAAATTCTGGTTCGCAGAATTCAGGAACACAGTTGTCCACGGCATCGCGAACCTGTTGCAGTCGACTTTCTGTCACAGTGCCGGTCTGCTTCTGCTCGATCGAGGCAAGAATTGCCAGCCCGTTGATCAGACAGGCCGCTTCGAATCGACTCAGCTGAATCGAAGATCTTTTCTGCAGATCTTCAACTTCAGCTGCGACTCTCCTGCAATACTCCTCGTCGCACTGCAGTTTCCATTCGGGGATTACGAGTGCCGATCGCATCCGCTCCGAACTATCGTTTGGTTTGTTCAGGAGGTATTGATTCAGCACGCGGCGGCACTCACCAGGCTCGCCTGCCTCAAAATACATGGCAGCCAGATTTGTGGCCGCTGCATCGCGGAACTGAGGCTCGCTCAGAAAATACTTCCACTCTTCACGTGCCTGAACCCAGGAGCTCTGTTCTTCGATATCCTGATTGTTCCGTTCTGAGTCGGCGTTTTGCAGACTCAGCCGAGGGATCTTCAAGAGCTGACAGCGGCAGAACAACTCGACATACTTTGCGATTCCCGGAACCGACGAAGCATCTGCTGCTGTCACGATCGCATTGTGTGCAGCACCTATATTCCCCCGCTTCAGCAGCGACATTGCCAGTCGAACCGCGACTGGTTCGCACCGAGGATCCCTGGCTGATGCCGCTGTCAGTACATCTTCTGCTCGCCGCACATCACCAAGGGCTTCCAGGCGATTCGTGTCACTGATGACAGATGCAACCTCTTCTTCCGAAAGTGCACGATCTGAGTTCACGAACCAGAACGCCGCCAGAGGCAGAGTCGCAACGGCAACTCCCGCGAGTGCCAGCGTGGCACGATGCCAGTTTCGACGCTGTGGTTTCTCAGGTCTGACCTCTTGAATCGACTGTGCGGAATCCTGCATCCTCCGAGTGCACAATCGGATCTCTTCGAGAAGTTCGGCCGCGTCCAGGATTCTGTCCTGTCGGTTCCATGACAGGCCACGCAGGAGCAGTCGACAGAGGTCTGAAGGCACCAGCGATTCCGCTCGAGCAATCTGCTCTGGACCGATTCCCTGTTGCTGCCGCCGCAGCATTTCCTCTGCGGCATTCATTCGCCCGGGAATCTCTGCGGTATGTCCAAATGGAGGATTCCCGGTCAACAGGTGCCAGAATGTTGCACAGAGCCCCCAGACGTCAGTAGAACGATCGACGCTGTTGGCAGTCCCCAATTCAGGGCTCTGCACCGTGGAACGCCTGAAGTCAGCGGATACCAGCATCTGCAGCTGCTCCGGCGACATATAGGGCATCGTTCCCCCGGCGAGGGCTGTCTCCGACTGTTCCTGCGACCAGGCGAGATTGAAGTCCATCAGCTGCACGGACATGTCCGGGAGAACCAGCACGTTGCCGGGCTTTATGTCGCAGTGAAGAATCTTGAGTGCGTGGGCGGCGCATATGGCATCAGCGAGCTCTTCCAGCCAGTATGTGACGATGCCTTCAAGGCTGTCAGGACATTCGGCGTCCCGCTGACTTCGACTCGTCAGACTGCCATCGGCAGGGGAGTTGGTGCTGGCCAGCGCCTGACGGATTCTTGCCCCGGCTGTGCCTCGATCTACTTCCTCGAGGTGAAGTTCTTCGATCAGTTGATGCAGTGTTGCACGCGTCTGATATTCCATACAGATCACAGAAACGTCATTCTGAGACAACTCGTATGGAGCGACAGCCTGAGGTGTCGTGCCAGAATCATCCTGCTGCTCATCAGGATCCTGACCGATTCTCGGCGGACTCGATGGTTCCGAGACATCACTGAACGATAACGGATAGCAGATGGCTCGGTGGTTCAACTTCCCGAGAAGACTCGCTTCCTGCCTTCCCCGAAGGCAAACTTTCGCAACGATGAGGCGTCCGCCAAGGAGTTCCTGCCTCGCAACAAACACCCTCGAAAAAAGCCCCCGCCCCAGCGCCTCGACGAGTCGCAGACCACAGAGAACATCGCCTGATTCGGGCCAGTTGATTTCCGGCGTTCCGGTGAGCAGCGACGGGTGGTTGTCCAGAACCTGATCGAACTCAACCAGTTTGCAGATGGACGATTCGATGTTTCCGAAGGGGCGTGCAAGCTCCGAGATCGATACGTTCTGACCTCGCAATCGCCTGCGATGGTACTCTTCATAGACAAGGTCGATCACGCACGATCGACTCGACAGAATCTCGGGATGCTGCTCAACGATCTGCAGGGCCGAAAAACTGATGTCTTTCTCTGTGGTCCGCAGAATTTCAGAGACAAGCCGATCCGGTGGCGATGCAACAACTTCGGAGCTGTTCTGAGTGCTCAGCCGAACAGGATCCGACAGCCCCATGTCACACCCGTTTTCGAGTTACAACTCACCGGTCAGAACAACCCGCAGCACATCCATCGACGCAGCACTGGAACGCCGGTGCTTCGCACTCAGACGTGTTCCGTCCGAAAGATACCGATGGATCTCAGGCGGTGTCAATCTTCTTCATGAGCCGATGCAGAGTTCGTCGGACCGTCCGTTCCGAGATTTCCAGATGTTCAGCGATCTCCTGCTGAGTGTACCCCTGAAGTCGCAGGGAGATGACTCGGCGGTCAGCTTCGCTTTCATCTGCCAGGATTCGGTCCCAGCTCTCACGAGCAACAAAATTCTGGCTCGGAGTCGGCTCGGAAATTCCGATCCGTCGGTCGCGCGCCGGCTGAAAGTCATTGCTTACATCATCAACACGTTCTTCAGTTCGAAAGCGAACCTTCCGTCCCGCATCGATCACTTTGTTGGAAGCGACTCGCGCCAGGAAATGCACGAGGTCACGGGGCGAATGCAGACGACAGATATCGTCACGATTGAGGAAAAATGAAGCCCAGACGGCCTGTTCAAAGTCCTGAGAATCGTATCGCTCGCGGATTCGAGAATTCATTCTTCGACGAACAGCGCGCAGAATGCACGGAGCGTATTCGCTGATCAGACGTTGAGCTGCTTCGTTATCGCCAGCTCTGACCTGAGCAATCAATGCTTCAAAATCCGCGACGGAGAACTGATCGTCTTCTGTTTCCGACTGCGCGATGTCCATGTCGTCAACTCACGTACAGTGACTTCAGACTTCCGGCGTTTCTTCTTCGGTGGCTTCCTCCGCTGCTTCACCACCATCCAGGTCACTTTCGAGATCCAGGTCAGCGTCCAGATCGATGTCGTCCGGTACCTCGACCTCACCGACGACGTCGCGCACCACTTCATTTTCCAGATCATCCTCAGGAGGCAAAGCCTCACCGACCTGAATGACCGGAGTCCCGTCAGGATTCAGAACTTCCTTGATTGGCTGAATGAAGTAGCGACGCTTGCCTTTGGACAGCAACTGCTGAAGTCGTTCTTCTGCTTTGTCACGTTCATAGAACAGAAACCGACCTTCTTCGCGCATTGTACTGCTGTAGACGACCCAGACGAGGCGACGGCGCTGAGCTGCTTCCTTCGCCTTTCGTGTTCGCGGTTTCGCGACTCGCTTCTTGCGAACCGTTTCTTTGCCGTCCGCAGAGTCAGCCTTCTTGCGGGTTGTGGTGGCCTTCTTGCGAGTTTTTTTTCCTGCGTCTGCGACCCCGGCGGCCTCTGCAGCTTCCACCTCGCGACGCATTGAAAGACGGCTTTTTGACATAATATTTTGAGCCAGATATTCGCTTCAGGACAGGATCAGCAGCGGCTTCTGTCGCTTCACAAAAGGACGGAATGCCAGACTTCTGGTGACACTGCCCGAATTCTAATGAATGATTCGTATCAGGAGGATACCAGTCGGAATCCAGGGATTCTACCGTTTCGCCACATTTCCTGACCGGCAGAAGAATTCTGCGTGCCTCCCGCAGGGCTTGCCAGGGTCGGGAAAAGCCGTTTTTCCTGAAGGGCAACGTTCAGCGGAACGCCGGCGCGGACAGCGTGCTTTCGGCGACACGACAAATCGCAGTTCGCATCATTTCGCGGTTAATTTCGTGGACGTCGATCGGGGACCCGATCCCGGTCAGCATCGTCAGGGTCAACCGACCTCCCAGATGCTGGCGAAACTCCTCCAGACCTCCGAATAATTGCTCGGTCTGCTGGAGAGCGGGGTGGCTGATCAGAAGATTCATCCGACGCAGGCAATTCAGAATGCGATCGCAGTCCTGCGGTGACAGACCGTGCACGAGGCTGGAGTAAACGGTATCTACCGCGATCCCGATGGCCACGGCTTCTCCGTGACGCAGAGCAAATTCCGTCATCGTTTCGAGCTTATGTGCTGACCAGTGTCCGAAATCGAGCGGACGCGCTTCCAGCATCTCAAATGGGTCGCCATTTGCCGTAATGTGCTGGAGATGCAACTGAGCAGACTCAGCGATCATCTGCCAGCAGAAATCGCCGCGAGTCAGTATTTCGCTGCCCCGTAATTCCATCCGATGAAAAAACTCTGAATCCTTAAGCAGCGACACCTTCACGGCTTCCGAGAAACCGCAGCGAAAATCGCGGTCTCCCAGTGACTCCAGAAGAGCTCGATCGTTGATCACTCCCCAGGGGACGTTGAACGTGCCGATCCAGTTCTTTTTGCGGAACAGATTGACGCTGTTTTTGACGCCAATGCCGGAATCTGCCTGAGCCAGCGTTGTGGTCGGCACTCGAATCAGTCGAATTCCGCGATGCGCAATCGCTGCTGCGAAACCCACCGCGTCCAGAACCGCGCCGCCCCCGATCACCACAACGTAACTTCGTCGATCCAGATCCGCTTCATGGAAAACTTTCAGCATGCGTTCCACAATGTGCACATCGTTCTTGACGTCTTCGCCGCCTGGAACAATCTGAAGATATCCGGAAGTCTGGATTCGGTCGGCATACTTTCGGCAAAATCGGTGCAACTGGTGCCGCATGTCCGGATTTGCATTCAGCACATGCTCATCGATCCAGAATTGCACGCGAGGAATTCGTGTCTCTGAGCTTTCAAGCAGATCCGCCAAAACGCCGGTGTCGTCGGCCAGCAGATTCTTTGTGAATCGCAGTCGGTGCCGAAACCAGACGGGAAAATCGACGTCAACGCTTTTCTCAGCGTTTGTCGTATCTCCGGATACTGATGGTAAATGTTCAGCCATATTCATTCGGCGAGTGGACGGTATTCTGCGGGAATGCTCTGCGGGAATCAGCCATGTGCAACCTGGCTTCGAGAGAATAGCGTTCCTCTGAGTTCAATGCCAACCGTAATCATTTCCACCGAAACTGATTACGGAGACACTCCCAGACGCATTCTGTTCAGGCACACATCCTTGCGGAAAACAAGCGTAAACCTGAAGAATCAACTGCGAGGAGTCCTCAGAACAGCTCCGGAATGGGGCATCCTTCGGTACAACCACTACAGCTTGCATGTTCGCCCGGATTCTGCGCAGTCACCGGCAGCCTCTGCTCTTTAACTCGCCCCCCCGCTCTTCGTTCTCCGAAAACATTGGCAGTGTTACCCAACTCGGAAATTCGGAAGCCGTCAGAAAGAGTGAGTGCTGCGTGTGCACTCCAGACGGGTTCGAAAATCCACTCAGCCACATCGTGTTTAGGAGAAGGTTACAATGAAGGGGATCGTCCTGTCTGCTGCACTCGTAGTGCTTTCAATCACTAACAGTGCAAGTGCTGGTCTGTTCGGATGTTTTAATCATGGATCGAGCTGCGGAAGCTGTGGCGTTGAACCAAGCTGCTGTGCTCCGGTAGAAGCCAGCTGCTGTGCACCGACAGCATGCTGCGAACCAACCTGCTGTGCTCCAGCTGCATGCTGCGAGCCAACTTGCTGTGCTCCAGCTGCTTGCTGCGAACCAACCTGCTGTGCTCCAGCTTCATGCTGCGACAGCGGCTGCAACACCTGTGGTGACGGCTGTGGTTCTTCCTGCTTCAAGATGCCGAAGTTCAAGATGCCTAAGTTCAAGATGCCTAAGTTCAAGTTCGGTGGCTGCTGCGGTGGCAACAGCTGCTGTGCAGATTCATGCTGCGAGCCAACCTGCTGTGCTCCAGCTGCATGCTGCGAACCTTCCTGCTGTGCTCCAGTTGCTCCAAGCTGTGCTTGCCCCTGCAACTGATCATCAACAGGCGTAAGGTTTGGTGATTAGCTGCGTGATCTTCGCAGCAACCAGTGGAATCAGGAGGTGAATTGTCGTGGTTCACCTCCTCCCCTCCTGAGAATGAACCAGTTGTGCGAACTGCAGAGTTCTGCAGGACCACTGAAGAAGTCTGAAAGATCACGGTTAAAAGCCCATCCTTCCGCCCCATCGTGCTGAGAAACGTGAGACTGCTCACAGGGGAACACGCTCGCAGGTTGATCACCTGCTCCGGCGGTTCCACCAGAAAGTCAGCAAACAGGGTGGAACCGTAGGTGGAAATGCAGACGGCGATGACTCCCGATTCCTGGCGGGTCATCGCCGTTGCTTTTTTTGCGGCCGCGGAAACTGATCCGAGAACTCGCCTGAGGCAACAGACCATCTCTTCACGGGCCGGCTTCACGCGTTGTCCACCGCCGCTCACTGGACATCCCTCGCCGGTCTGTCCAATGCAGGGCTTCGGTGGGTAGCTCGACGTCGGCTGAGCCAATCCATGATTGAGCCTGCCAGTGACTGATCGGTACGAAAGACCCGATAGTCAACTCCCAGACGTCCGCACTCCGCATCCAGATTCCGGGCAAACAGCTGATACTGCTTCAGATACTCATCCCGCAATCGCAGCGGATCCGCCAGGATCTGATTTGAAGGATCCTCCAGGCCGCGAAAAAGCGTCGGCTGTCGGAACGGAAACTCCTCCTCTTCCGGAGCGGCAATTCGTAGTACAACCACATCGTGTCGACGATCCCGAAGTTGCTCCAGCATTCGAACCGTCTGTGCGGGCTCGTCAAAGAAATCGCTGATCAGCACCACGAGGCTTCTGCGGTTCAGACCGGACAGAAGTTTCCGAATACCTTCAGCATATCCGCCTTTTCCGCGAGGCTCGGCGTTTTCCAGGATTTCAGCAAGGTTCGGAAACAGCGAACGGTTTGAGGTGGGATTCAGCGGTCGACTGACCTGGTCACTCACCAGCCATAGTCCCACGGAATCTCTCTGATTCAGCAGGAGAAGCGAAAGGGATGCACAGAGAGCTCGTGCATACGAAAATTTGCTGCCGCTGATGCCGGAGTAAGCCATGCTGCTGCTTGTATCAACAATCATCTCCGCTCGCAGGTTGGTTTCGTCCTCAAACTCCTTGATATAGTACCGCCCGGTTTTTCCGAAGGCTCGCCAGTCGATGTGTCGAAACTCATCGCCTCGCGTGTACTCCCGGTGTTCAACGAACTCAACGCTTGATCCCCGAAACGGACTGCGATGACGCCCCGACATCAACCCCTCAACCATTCGCCTCGCAATGAGCTCGAGGGATTCCATCTGAACTGCCGGTTCGGGAGCAGGGATCGTATCTTTTCTGCGCTCCGATGATTCTCCGATTCCGTCCGGTTCTGGATGCTTCATGGTACCGCTCCGGTCCGACATCGCTCCGCTTAGAAATCTTTCTCCGGAACCATCACCGCTTCAAGTTATGGCAATCGACTGCGGTTATGTTCCTCGCTGATTTCCGAATCGCTCAATATGCAGCCGGGACGAATATCGAAAGCCGTTTTCCTCGGCAGAACGTGAAACCCAGTCGCTCTTCTCGGAAAGCTGTTCGCGAGTTCGTGCCTGAGGCATCAGCCAGATTCGATCCGGCGGGATCTCCGGAAACTCCAGAAGATACTCTTTGATTTCAGCGATGTCTTCTGTCTGGTCCACGACAAACTTGAGGATTGCGGAGTAGCGATTGACGAGACTCCGAATCACATTCGGCTGATGGCGTTCACGGTTGTGTCGGTCTCGCCAGGCCGGATCATTCGGCACGGAGTTCTTCATCTTCGGACTGATCGACATCAGATCACACTCCACCTCGCGATCGATGGTTCCGGCCGTTTCGATGGTGATCGTTCTGTCCAGGCTGCGAATTCGCCTGGTCAGCTGAACGATATCCTCCGGCAGCATCGGTTCTCCACCTGTCACTACCACATGGCTGGCTGGCGACGCACCTACTCGCTCTGTCAATTCATCCAGCGACCACTGCGTTCCTTCGGGAGCCCACGATGTGTATGGCGTGTCGCAGAACCAGCAGCGAAGATTGCAGCCAGACGTCCGCAGGAACAGTGATGGAGTTCCAGCCCAGGGGCCCTCTCCCTGCACGGACTCAAATGTCTCAGCAATCAGCATCGTGTTTCAGTCAGAGCGTCAACTCAGGCATTCAGAAAAGCAATTCCCGGAAAACTCATCTCCCTGTGCGGGAGTGTATATCGAATCGCGCCAGAGAGTAGCGATTCCGGGACCCTGGTGCTGCCGGAATATCGCCGAATCAGTCGACTTTCCCCCAGACGGTGAGCATACTCTGCAGGTCGATGCGTTTCGTGCTCTGCAGTCGTTGTGTTGCCGTCGTCAGCATATCCTGACGAAATCTGCCTTCGTGGAGATTGATGCGATGAGTACCCGTTACCGAATGAGCTGCTTCGGTTCGCTCTGCCTTCTCCTCGGATTGTTTTCCGCCTCCAGTCCGGTTTTGGGGCAGGCCTCAGGCGCTCACCGCGTCGCCTGGGAGAAAGTCACGGAAGCCGCTGAATGGCAGGCACGTGATTCCAGCGGGGAACTGGTGTTCCGAAATCAGATCTGGATCTTTGGCGGTTGGTTCGACTCTTTTGCGGCTCCCCCGCGTGACGTCTGGAGCTCCCCGGATGGAAAAACCTGGACGCAAATCACCCGCGAAGCCCCCTGGAAATTCAGTGATCTGCCGATGACGACGGTCTTCAGCGACCGAATGTGGCTGATGGGGGGCTGGTACAATGGTCGCCTTGAAGGTCACGGAGCTACCAATGAAGTCTGGTCGTCTGTTGATGGAAAAGACTGGACTCAGGAGAAACAGGCCGGGTGGAGTCCCCGAATTGCGTCCGGCATCGTGACGTTCAAAGACCGGATGTGGATCCTCGGCGGCACGGAGAATTACTATTTCGGCGATCTCAAGAGCCTCAGGAATGACGTCTGGTCAACGGCCGACGGAAAAACGTGGAAGGAAGAAACGCCGGCAGCGGGATGGTCGCCGCGAGCGTATCATCAGGCGGTCGTTCATAACGATCGGATTTTTGTTCTCGGCGGAGGAAATTATGTTCCAGAATATCAGGCGACGAACGATGTCTGGAGCAGTTCCGATGGGATTCACTGGGAACAGTCCGTCGAGCACGCTCCCTGGTCTCCGCGACTCTGGTTTTCTTCCGTTTCCTGGCGCGATCGGATCTGGGTCGTCGGTGGGTGGTCCAATATCCCGTCGAAGAATTGGGGAGACGTCTGGTCGTCACCAGACGGTGTTCACTGGGACAAGCTGGAGGCTGATCCTGTCTGGAAAGAACGGCATGAACATTCCGCGTATGTCTTTCAGGATAAGCTCTGGGTTGCCGGCGGCCATGCACAACCGCTCAACAGCGAAGTCTGGTCTTTGTCGCTGCCGAGCGACTTCTTTTCGCGTTCGGCGGCACCATGATTACGTTGCCCGAAACGCTCTGAGTTGACACCGGCGTCCGTGTCGCCAGTGTCTCTGCCGATTGGATTGAGTGAATGTGGACCGGAGTCTGATTCATGCAGAACAGAAGGTCGCACAGGTCACGAAGGCGACTGCCTCGTCCAGGTATTTTCCAGCTGTTACTGTGTTGTCACAGTATTTCTTCGTGTGCTTCTTGATCTTCTGTTTCCAGATCGCAGATTCCAGGCTCTGCGATTCCGCAGGAACCCTGAATTCTCAGGCGACATCCTTCGGAGTGCGTTTGATCATGGCCGTCAGTGCGGCAAGAGTCAGTGAGCCGGCACACACCATGAAGATGATCTGATTCGGTGTTCTCCCTGTCCATTCTTCCCATGGCCATGCGTAGTTGAAGAAGAATGTATTCAGGCCGAAGTAAAGCCATGTGACTGTCAGCAGAGTCACTGCAGAATACTTTCGAGACTGAATGCCCCGGTTCTGACGGTCCACAGCCCATGCAAACACAGTGAATAGCACTGCGGCCGGGATGAGCGCAAAGATCAGCCATCCAACAGTCAATGGATATGCTGGATTTTCCGGGTAAGAGACGACTCGAAGTTGTTTTCCGATGATGGGGGCTGCAACCACGATCAGAAGGTGAAGCGTTGGCCAGAACCGCCCGCCGAGAATGCCAACCAGCGGAAGGATGCACATCGGAATCCCGAAGTCGATATACAGTCCGAACGCAATCAGTTCGTCACCGGTAGTTGCCGCCGGGGCCCCGAACGACGGAAACCACTCCGGTTTCGGGATCTTCAGAAACTCCGCAGTCAGGAGCAGCACCATGTGCGTGCCAAGAATTGCTGTTTCCGCGACGGGAGAAAGAACGACATCATCAGTGGCTTTGTCGATCGCGATGAGCCGTCGATTCAGCCAGACACCGAGCCCGATGACAGCTCCCCAGATGAGCCCGAAGCTGGTCTCCATCATGTTCCACCAGTTGAAGTAGCGAAGGAACTCGTACTTCGACAGCCACCCTGTGCTGAAGGCTTCTGCGTTCCACGCATGGTAAGACTGAATGCACTGTCCGCCGGAAAATCCAAGGCCACCGGCGAGAAATCCAAAGGCCGCCAGTCGCAGTGCCAGACGATCTTTTCTGACAAGCCTTGACCATGCAACCAGTCCGAGCAACGCGACCAGAAGGCCTCCCCAGACTTCCCGGCGAGGTTTCAGGTCGGCTTTGTCGGGTTCAAAGTACCAGCTGTCAGAAAAATAAATCTTTGGAAGGATTCGATTCGCAGGATCGTAGGGAGAATTGATGAGCCAGATTCCGACGTAAACGAGCCCCATCATGGCCAGCAGGAGCAGCAGAATCTCGGTGACGCGATATCGGATACCGCTCAGACCCATTCCCAGAAACGCACCGAAAAAACTGATCCAGATTCCGCCCTTGATGAACAGCCCGAGCATCCCCCAGCGCCAGGCTTCTGCATGCCCGACAAGATCTGCATCGTGAGTCAGTCCAACGGTCTGGCCATAGGTCATCGCTCCGCCGATCCCAACGCCCACGGTGGCCATGGCAGCGGCTCTGGCAACAGCCAGTCCAGAGCCTCGTCCGCCATAGAAGAGTACCAGCGTCAGTGACGCCAGCGCGCCAGCGATCATGGCGCCGGTTTCATGTCCGTACTGACCGCGAATCCCCCACCCAAGTCCGGCAGCCAATGAAGTGAGCAGTGTGATCAGGACGGCGTTATGAAATCCGTCCTGCGCCGTACGATCTGGTGTGATTGTGGTCGATTCTGTCATTGAGCCATTTCTCCGAAGCCAGTTTGTGTCGCCTGGAACTTCAGAATGATGGCAGCATGTTCAGATGCTTACAATCGTTTTCCGTAACCACTCAAGATACAGAACTGGATTTTGCATATCTGATTCTTCCCGTGACGATCCTGTGTGGATCCGGGATACGATTCTCACATCGCACCATCTCGCTACGGCATCGACACGATCGAACAACTCCGTCCACCGGCAGCTGGCACGTAACTGTGATTCGCATAGTCCATGACCATCCTGTCCGCATTGAATCGCCATCCCAGTGTGCGAATGGCCTGTTTCATTCGCGAAATCCACTGTTGAGGCAGATCATCACGATCTCGTTCGTAGTAGAGTGGAATCACCTGTTCGGTCAGGACTCGGTAAAGGTCAGCGCTGTCGCGTGCATCCTGAATGTTCTGATCGGCGTGAGTTCGGCCGGTTCCGATGGCGAATCCGTTTCGCCCGTCGTACGCCTCCGCCCACCACCCGTCAAGAATTGAACAGTTCAGTCCTCCGTTGAGCACGACTTTCTGGCCACTGGTGCCGGAAGCTTCGAGAGGTCGTCGAGGGTTGTTGAGCCAGACGTCAACACCCTGAACAAGCTGTCGGCCCATTTCGATGTTATAGTTTTCGAGGATGAGCACTCGTCCGCGAAACGGTTTTTCTCGCGTGAGTCGGAAGATCTGCTGGAGAATCTCCTTGCCGTGATTGTCGGCCGGATGTGCTTTCCCGGCAAAGATGAACTGAATCGGCCGATCCACATCGGAAATCAGCTTTGCAAGAAACTCCAGATCCTTCAGGATGAGGTCAGCTCGCTTATAGGGAGCGAAGCGGCGAGCAAACCCAATGGTGAGTGCCAGCGGATCAAACAGAGTCTCCATATCCGCGACAACCTGATCACTTTCGCCTCGGCGCTTTGCCTGTGCAGCAGCTTCATGGCGAGCATAGTTGATCAGGCGATTCTTCAGCGCAGAATGAACTTCCCACAACTCGCCCGGCGTTATCGATTCAAAGCTCTTCCAGATTTCCGGTTCTCCGGAACGCTGGTACCAGCACTCCGGCAGGACGCGATCGTAGAGCACTCGCATCTGGCTCGCCAGCCATGTCGGTACATGCACTCCGTTGGTGATATGACCAATCGGAACTTCCTCGACGCTTCGCCACGGCCAGAGGCCCGCCCACATCTCGCGACTGACGACACCGTGCAGACTCGAAACACCGTTCGCAATCCGACACATCTTCAGTGCCAGAACGGTCATGCAGAACGTTTCGCCGTCGTTCTGGGGGTCTACGCGTCCCAGGCCCATCAGACCATGAAGATTCAGCCCAAGCTGATCAGCGAGTGGTCCGAGATGCTCTTCAATCAGCGAGGCGTCAAAGCGATCATGCCCTGCAGGTACCGGCGTGTGAGTCGTAAACACGCATCGTGATGCTGTGTCACGGATCGCAATATGGAACGGCAGACCGTCTTCCTGAATCCTCTGTCGCATGACTTCCAGGGGAGCGAACGCGGAATGTCCTTCGTTCATGTGAACGACATTCGGTAGAATGCCAAGCGCCTTCAGGGCTCGAACACCGCCCACTCCAAGCACCAGTTCCTGACGGATTCGTGTTCGCTGATCACCACCGTAAAGCCGCGCCGTGAGGTTGCGGTCTTCCGGGGAGTTTTCCGGAATGTCAGTATTCAGAAGGTAGAGATTGATTCGACCAACGGCGAGATGCAGCACCTGTGCATGGATGGCACCGATTCGCGTTTCCACCGTGACAGTGACAGGTCGTCCCTGTGCGTCCTTAGCCTGTACCAGCGGGAGTGACGCCAGTGTCAGTCGAGGGTAACTCTCCTGCTGCCATCCCTCAGATCCGATGGCCTGATCGAAGTAACCTTCGTGATAGAAGAGCCCGACGGCAACGAGCGGAAGTCCGAGATCCGAGGCGCTCTTCAGATGATCGCCGGCCAGCACTCCCAGACCGCCGGAATAGATCGGGAGCGACTCATGAAGCCCGAATTCCGCTGAGAAATATGCAACAGGCCCCTGACCAAGGATCGCGGCATGCGTCTGTCCCCAGGTCGTTGTTGATTCCAGATATTCTCGAAATCGACGGTAAGCCCAGTGAATCCGTGAATGCAGAACCGCCTCCCGAGCTCGTACTTCGAGACGCTCGGGAGTGTACTCACGCAGCAGTACAACCGGGTTGTGATTGCAGCGGTCGAAAAAGTCTCCGTCGATCAGACGAAAGACTTCTGTGGACTCAGGATCCCAGCTCCACCAGAGGTTTGAAGCCAGACGAGAAAGCTTCTCGTGAATCGTCAGCGCAGATAACTTCCCCGCCATGGATCGTTGCTCCCTGCCGCATGCAAGGGCAGGAAATCATTCCAGCGGATTCTCATCCATCCTGACTTCCCTGCCACGGAAAAATCTCTGTACACGTTCGCCCAGTACCAACTCGGCCATTCATGGCCAGTGGTCTTATCTGGACAATTTGATGTGACGGCGCTTCTGTTTCCGTGCCTTCGAGCTGGCAGGTCGGCTGCCGTGATTTGCTTTCTTCAACCTGCGCTGTGTCTTCGCCATGACCCGTTTTTCCCGGTGAACTTTCAAAAATCAATTACGTATGAACGTACGTGCAGACGTTTTGGTCAGACTGGTCGGGCAGAGCCCATTGCGACCGTCTTCCTGTCTCAACTGCCGACGCGGGTAGATTAGCGTGCGTTGAAGCGTTCTCAAACCCCGCTGAATCCCGTCAGGACTCTTTTCCCCGCTTTTTCACGACTTCCGAACTACTCACGCCGTTTCGACCGGAGAGATGTGGTCGGATGTACATACTTTCAATGCGACTTCGTTATGTGAGATACTTTGGCAAAACACCTTGTGTGCATTGTTAGAGCTGAAAACAGGGGTCTTGTGTCATTCCCGCGCAGGCGGGAATCCACACTGGGGCACTGGAT
>JBKDKA010000079.1:0-2409 GCA_046345315.1 Planctomyces sp. | reverse complement strand
TCGATATGGAGGCACGCTGGCGTTCTGCGGCTCCGAACGTACAGCGATATGGTACGGAACATTATTTGCCGGATGCCGGAGTCTCACTGAATCAGTCACGAATCAGTCAATTGATCTGCTGGGAGTATGAAGTCCGAAATCGATGGGGAGACTGCCCGAACGTTCCGGCTCTGGTTGAAAAATGGCCGACAGTCGACGGACTGAAAGCTGAACTTCTTCGCGCTGGAAAAGAGATCCCTTGGCCAACGACTGAACTTTCAGATGCCGGCAGCACTCGGAAACAAGTCTGCCGCATCCCACTTGACAGGCCCACAGAAGTCGGCCGTCAGAAGCCCATGGAACCGGATCCACCGTCAGTGATCACTTTCGGAGACCAGTATCGGATCATTGCTGCCCAATGGCAGAATTCAGGTCTGAGCCGGAGACAGCTCCGAATTGAGCTGGCGACGCCGAATGCCGTTCGAATTCGAAATCTCAGCAGTCACCGTTGCATTGTTGTTGCCCGAGAGATACTGATCCAGCCGGCGGAATGCCGCACAGCCTCACTACCTGTGGAGATTTCCCTCGCGGGGGCTTTCAATCTGAGAATCCACAGGAGTGACAGCAGATAATGCCTGATCCGGACCAGTCAATAATTCAGCAGATCGTGACTGAACTCCGAGCGTTCTGGGTCACCTGCCCGGCACCCGACCTGCGAATGTTTCTTGAGCAGCAGCCACTGGTATTCTCGGTCAATCCATCGCTGAATAATGAACTGTTAGTTCAGCTGCTTGAAACGGACCTGGAGCTGCGTGCTCACGCGAACATGCTCCGAACGGAGATGCCGGCAGTAGACGAATATCAGAAGTGGTTTCCACTCCTGCCATCACTTCAGATTCGTAAACTTGAAAAGCTGGAACTCGGATGGAGGCAGTCTCCCGGAACGGTGATCGTTTCCGCCAGTGAAGCGCGCCGCGAGGCTGCTCCCACCCCCTCAGCGACGGCACCCGAGTTTCCCGGATACACGGATGTCTCGTTGATCGGCCGGGGTTCCCTGGGAGTCGTCTTTCAGGCTACGCAGCTCGGCACAAATCGTGTGGTGGCGATTAAATGTATTCGACCGGAGATGGAGTCCGAAGAAAAAGCACGGACGATGTTTGTGCGCGAGGCATCTGTTGCCATTGGCCTGAAGCATCCACGAATCGTTGATTGCCTGACGTTCGGGTTCGCGGGACTGCGTCCCTATCTGGTCATGGAATATGTTCCGAGCGAGAACCTCGAAGCACTCGTCTGGGAACACAGTCCCGGACGCAGGATTCGTCTGGCAGTCAAAGTGACACTGAAATTGCTTGAAGCCATCGGGTACGCACACTCCTGCGGAATCGTTCATCGGGATATCAAGCCGTCCAACATTCTTGCGTCCATTGTTCGAGGGCGTCTGCAGCTGAAGGTCTCTGACTTCGGTCTGGCAAAACTGCATGAAACAGCGGGATATTCCGGAGTCACTGAAACCGGAGAAGTCTGCGGGACGATCGCCTACATGTCTCCGGAACAACTGCTCGACAGCCGAGGAGCCAGACCGGAATCAGATGTCTATTCCGCACTCGTCTGCCTGTATCGACTGCTGACCATGGAGTTTCCTCACCCCGTGGGAAGTCCGGCAGAGATTCTCGCATCGCGGAGATATGACAGGATTCTGGACCCGCGTCAGTTTAATTCGGAAATTCCCGACGATCTCAAGTCTTTGCTGGACTGCGGCCTGTCCCCGAATCCAAAGGAGCGATTTTTGTCCGCCGCGTCGCTGATTGAATGTCTCCGACAACTGCCGATACTGCGAAGCTAAACCTTCTGTCATCAGATCTTCTGATGATTCAGGTGTCGGACACTGCAGTGACTGCAGTCAGGTGACTCAGGATTCTTTCGCGATGCCTCTGAATGGATCTCGTTGTCAGCCCCGTGCGCTCAGAAATCTCGTCACAGCTCCATCCTTCAAGCAGCAGTTCCAGCGTTTGATCCAGCGGTGGTTCCAGCCGTTGCCTTACCGTTTGCAGGAGATCAGAAATTGCTACGGCATCTGACTCTTCGTTCATCGAGACCTGTGACGATTCATCCGACAGGTGCATCGTTCTTCGGACGTAGTTTTTCCGACGACTTTCTCCTCTGACGCGGTTACGAACCTTGTTCAGCGCGATCGTGGAAATCTGTTTCCAGAGCTCATTGCAGTTCTTTGCCTGAAGACCTCCGCTCTCTGCCTTCCTGAACACGGTGCGCATCACACTCTGCACAACATCCTCGGCGTCAAATCTGACTGAAAAACGCTGTGCAATATTCCTCTGGACGAGCCGCAGCAGGTGTTCCACATGCCGGTGGTAGAACTCCGAGGCGGCCTGCTCGTCACCTTCCCGCCAGAGTCCCAGTAACTTCAGATCA
>JBKDKA010000078.1:0-6667 GCA_046345315.1 Planctomyces sp. | reverse complement strand
GCGATACGGTGAGCGCTGGGCCCGCCACTGGTTCGACACCATCCATTTCGCTGACTCTCATGGATATGAACACGATGTGGGCCGGGACAACGCGTGGCCTTATCGCGACTATGTCATTCGATCACTGAACTCCGATCTTCCATGGGGCGAGTTTATCCGGCAGCAGATGGCCGTTGACCACTTTCATCCGGAAGCGGTCGAACTGCTTCCTGCGCTGGGATTTCTCGGCGCCGGAACCTTCGATTACAGCACTTATGCGACTGGCCCTGTAACATTCGATTACATGGACCGTGACGACATGCTCACGCAAACGATGTCTGCATTCGTGAGCACCACGGCCAACTGTGCTCGATGCCATTCACACAAGTTTGATCCGATCTCGCAGGAAGACTATTACGCTCTTCAGGCTGTCTTCTCGGGGATTCTGAAAGGGGATATTCGTTACGACGCTGATTCGCGAATTGCCGCAGAGCGAAAACGACTGGAGGCTCTCAAAGTTTCGGCGTCGCAGCGAGATGCGAACGTGATGCTGGCGGAAAGTTCGCAGACGCTCGTGAAAGCCTGGATTGAGGAGCGACCTTCACGTGCTTCATGGACTCCCCTCCAGTTGCACTCGTTCATCTCTGCGGAAGGCAGCACGCTGACAAAGTCTGAAGACGGAATGATCCTCGCCGGCGGAACTCTGCCCGAAGTTGACACGTATGTTCTCACTGGCAGCAGCGAGCTCAAGCAGATCACGGCCATTCGGCTGGATCTGTTTCCTCACGAATCTCTTCCGATGAACGGACCGGGGCGCTGCCAGAATGGGAATCTGCACCTGTCGGAATTCATTGTGAATGTCTTTGCGTCTGGTGCTTCCACGGGACAGCCGATTCGAATTACTCGAGCGACGGCTGATTTCAATCAGGATGGATGGTCCATTGAGCGAGCAATTGACGGGGATCCGAAGACAGCCTGGGGCATTCATCCCGCGATCGGTCAGGCTCACCATGCGGTGTTCGAACTGGAGCAACCGCTTGAGCTCTCAGAGAAGTCTCAGCTGTCCGTGAAGCTGCGGCAGCTCCATGGAACATCCCACCTCATCGGCGCGTTCCGGATTTCCGTGTCAGACGCTGCCGGGAACCAGACAGAGGCGTTACCAAAGGACGTCGAAGACGCCTTGCGGATTGCGGACGCCGAACGCACGGATCCTCAGAAGGTCGCCATCGCGGCGTATGTGGTCGCTCAGAGTGTTGATGCACAGTTGAAAGCGCTGCCTGATCAGACGAGCGTGTATGCTGTTGGGGCGTCAGTCGCGATTCCGATGGGGAGTGGAAAGTCTCAGGCTGCCAGCCTTCCGAAACCAAAAGCTGTTCACGTCCTGCATCGTGGCGATATCAGTCAGCCACGAGATGTTGTGCTGCCGGGAGCGTTGTCGGCTCTTCAGCATCGGCCCGGGCGTTTCGAAGGCCTCTCCGAGGGGCCGGAATCTTCACGTCGAGCAGCACTCGCTGAGTGGATCGCTCATCGCGACAACGTACTGACCTGGCGGAGTATCGTGAACCGAGCCTGGCATTATCATTTTGGGCGCGGTCTGTGTGATACCCCCAGCGATTTCGGCAGGATGGGAGGAACTCCTTCGCATCCAGAACTGATCGACTGGCTGGCCGTATGGTTTCGCGATGAAGCCGGAGGCTCATTGAAGCAGCTGCATCGGCTCATTGTGACAAGTCAGACGTGGCAGCAGTTGTCGGCGTTTCGTGAGGATGCGTCTGCGGTGGACTCCGAGAATCGGCTGCTCTGGCGTCAGAACTCTGTTCGAATGGATGCCGACACGGCTCGAGATGCGGTACTCAGTGTTTCCGGGGTTCTGGACCTGACGATGGGTGGCCCTGCCATTCAGCATTTTCATCAGTCGCCCGGTGCACAGCTGACTCCAAAACTGGAATACAGCACTTACGACTGGTCGTCGCCCGGAGCGAATCGTCGCAGCATTTACCGATTCGTCTGGCGAGGTATTCCAGATCCATTGATGGCAGCGCTCGATTTTCCTGACCTCGGCCTGCTCTCGCCGACTCGTGGATTCACCGCTTCGCCACTTCAGGCTCTGGCGCTCTACAACAACCATTTCATGCTTCATTTCAGCGAGAAGATGGCTCAGGATATCACAATGCAGGATGCCGATCCTGATGCTCAGATTAATGAACTGATCCGACGAACGTATCTGCGGTCACCGACGGATGAAGAACGGCAGTTGCTTCGAGCGTATCGAGACGACCATTCACTGGCGGCGTTGTGCCGTGTGATTCTGAATTCCAGTGAGTTTCTTTTTGTTCGCTGAGCTTGTCTCGAAGTGACAGGATCAGGAAGCGTGATCTCCATGAATCCAGCAGTCCCATTACGATCACTCGCACCGGATGCCGTTTCAGATCGACGGCGGATGCTCCTGCAGAGCGGTGGAGGATTCGCCGGACTTGTGCTCAGTGATCTTCTCGCTCGGGACGGCATTGCGCGAGCCAATGAAGCATCGCAGGCAGGCAGTAAAGCCGGCAAGGCCACGTCCGCAGTTCCAGGTGGCCATCATCCGGCGAAAGTGCGCCGGGTGATCCAGCTGTTCATGACCGGTGGCGCCAGCCCGATGGACACGTTTGACTATAAGCCGGAACTGGAAAAACAAAACGGAAAGATGCTGGGGCCGAAGGAGAAACCAGAAGGGTTTACAGCACCGGCCGGGGCGATCATGAAAAGCCCGTTCACGTTTGCTCAGTATGGGGAAACCGGTCGATGGGTCAGTTCAGTATTCCCTGAACAGGCGAAGCTGATCGACGAGATGGCGTTCCTGATGGCCATGACAACGAAGACGAATGTGCATGGCCCCGGCACCTACATGATGAACAGTGGCTTTCTGCTGCCGGGTTTTCCTTGTATGGGAGCATGGATTTCGTACGCCCTTGGGAGCCTGACGGACAATCTGCCGACGTTCATTGTTCTTCCGGATGCTCGCGGTCTGCCCTACAATCAGAAAGGGTGCTTCAGCGCGGGATTTCTTCCCTCTGTCCATGAAGGTGTTGTGATCAATGCGACATCGAAGATGCCGATCCCGGACCTGTTTCCTCCGGAGCAATTCGGCTTCGCCAGCCGAGGTGCGGATCAGGAGGGGCTGGAGCTTCTCCGGCGGCTCAACACCCTGCATGCTCTGACTTCCCCGAATGATTCTCGCCTCGACGCTCGAATTGCTAGTTATGAGCTCGCAGCAGGAATGCAGCTGTCAGCTCCGGAAGCATTCGATATTACACGAGAGACGGAAGAGACACAGAAAGCTTACGGCCTGAATGACCCCTCAACGGACGATTTCGGCCGCCGCTGCCTTCTGGCTCGAAGACTCATTGAACGCGATGTGCGATTTGTGCAGGTCTGGAGCGGTCCGCAGGGAGCGGTCAACAACTGGGACAATCACAGCAACATCGAAAAAGATCTGCCGCCGATGGCACTTAGCGTGGATCGTCCCATCGCGGCCCTGCTGAGAGACCTGAAGGCTCGCGGGTTGGATGAGGATACGCTGGTCGTCTGGAGCACCGAGTTTGGGCGAACTCCGTTCGCTCAGGGCAGTGTCGGACGTGACCACAACGGCGGAAGTTTTGTCACGTGGCTCTGGGGAGCCGGAATTCGCAGTGGGGCCACCCATGGCCGCAGTGATGACTGGGGCTATCAGGCTCTTGAGAACAAAACGTGGTGTTATGACCTCCACGCAACGATTCTGCACCTTCTGGGAATCGACCACCTTCGCCTGACCATGCGACAGAACGGCATCGACCGTCGCCTGACCGATGTTCATGGGCATGTGATTCAGGAGATTCTTTCCTGAGTGCTTTGTCAAAGTTTAAAACAGGGATTCTGTGTCATTCCAGCGCAGGCGGGAATGACGAGATTGTGAGGACGCATCGACGACACGATACGCCGGATGATGTCCTTCGTGTTCACATCGGCAGATGCTCTCCGGCCTGAAAGGCCATTCGTTCCCATAGCCTGGCCTGAAGCGAAGCGGAGGGCCAGGTCATGGTGTCCCATCAAGTTCGTGATTGCGGACCAAAGGTCCAGCCATTCGAGGGTGAATTCAACCTGATGCGGTTGGGGATTGAATCCGGTCAATGAACGAATCCATGCAGTGGGCGTATGGGAATCTCTTACAAATTGAACGGCCGGGCCGTTGGCCCTCGTTGATCAATTTTGTGCGTTGCCCGGGCCTCCGCTTCGCTTCAGCCCGGGCTATAAGAACGGCTGGGCCTTCAGCCCGAAGTCACGCCGGAGACTCGGGCAACCTCTGGTGTTTCAGGTATTCCGTCGATACGATGAAGAAGTGCAGTGGAACCATCAGAGGTCGAGTGCCGTTGATGCGACCTGATCGGTGTTGTGACCTCCGGAGTCGATCTTTATGCTGAACCTGAGAGCTCGCTCGGTCCGGACCTGTGCCGGATTGTCTCGCCGCGAAATGCTTCAGGTCGGCGGGAGTTCGGCGCTGGGGCTCTCGCTGCCTCAACTGATCAGTGCGTCTGCCGAGGCGGGGGCCGTTACGAGCAAGGTCAAGTCCGTGCTGCTGCTCTGGCTTTGGGGCGGGCCCAGCCATCATGAGACATGGGATCCCAAGCCGAAAGCGCCGTCAAAGATTCGAGGCTGTTACAGCCCCATTGCGACGGCGAGTGCCGGCGTCAGTATCTGCGAGCTGCTCCCGAAGTCGGCCGCGCTTGCGAAGAAGTTCACCATCATTCGCAGCATGGCTCATGATATGAAGGACCACAATCAGGGTGGCACCGTGGCGCTCACCGGCAGTACCAATGGTTCGCAGGCCTCCGGTGGAGTTCCCTTTCCCGGGCTCGTCCGACCCAGCATGGGATCTCTGATTTCCTACCTCACACGGGACCGAGCTTCGGAGTGGCCTTCGTTTACGTGCATTGGCCCCAACTGCAAAGTGAGCGGCGCTGATCTTCGCGGTCAACTGTCGGGACCATTGGGAGCATCCCACGATCCGTTCCGGCTGGAAAGTTTTACCTTCGAAGACGGCTTCAGAATCCCGCCATCGATCGAACCGCTGGCCGACATGCAGGAATCCCGATTCCGCACCCGCAGAGCTCTCCTCACAGAACTCGATCACTGGCAGCGAGCTCTGGAAACACGCGGCGAAGTGCAGCGTTACAGCGACGTGAGTCAGAAAGCATTCGGACTGCTCACGTCATCGGCAACCAAAGCGGCGCTCGATCTTTCTCCCGAACCGGATTCGCTGCGAGACCGTTACGGCCGGACTGTGTTTGGCCAGAACTGTATCCTTGGCCGAAGGCTGATCGAATCGGGGGTTCCTTTCGTTCAGGTGAACTGGAGCGGTGACGCCGAAGACGAACAGCAGGGAGGTGACGGCGGCTGGGATCTGCACTACCGGCTCTTCGAACGAATGCAGGATCGCTACTGTCCGATTTTTGACCTGGGTTTTACAGGACTTCTCGAGGATCTCGAACAGCGCGGACTTCTTGAGTCGACACTTGTGATCGCGATGGGCGAATTCGGCCGCAGCCCGGAAATCAGCAGCATTGGTGGTCGTGAACACTGGCCATTCGGTTACTCAATCGTCGTTGCCGGTGGTGGCACACCGGGTGGCACTGTGATTGGCTCGACGACGGCAGACGGCGGCTTCCCGGCAGATCGAGCGATCCATCCTTCCGATCTGATCGTCACGGTCATGGAGAAAATGGGACTGAATCGTCTCGGCCTCTTCGACCGCGATTCCGCAGTGCTCGGCTCAGCCATCGAAGAGCTCCTGTAACGCGGCATCGCTGCTTCAGGTCTTCCGTCAAGGAACACAATCCAAAGAACCGTGATGTCAATCAGACGTCATGACGATTCGAATTATCTGTTGAGGGGGTCATGTTGAGCATTGGATCAAGAGCAACCAGATCTGTCGTCATGAGAATCGTCAGCGTGTTGATCGCAATCATGGTCATCGCGACGGTTTCGGAAGCCACAGACGCTCCCGGGCCTGAAGCGACGCGGCTTTCAAAGACCTGGTTCTCGAAGTTCTTCCTGCGATTCTCCCCGGATGGTTCTCACATTGCTTATTCGACGCATCAGGCGAATCGTCGAGCGGCGAACCAGATTCTTGTCGGGCTGCGGCTGGTAAAATCTGACGGAACAGACGACAAACGCATACTGACGAAGTACGACAGCCAGGTGCAGATTCAGGAACACCCCTGCTGGTCGCCCGACGGCAAACACATTCTCATCTCTGGAGGCGGCAACGACACCGGCAATTCGTCGAAAGACGTTCTTATCGCTGACGTCGATGAAGCGTATGAGATCACCAATCTTCGCAAAATCGTTCCTGGCGACGGAGTCGGGCTTGGAGAAGAACCGTGTTACTCGCCCGACGGAAAGCACATCCTGGTATCGACACCCTCCGAACAACTTTTAATTGCTGATGCGGACGGAAAGAATCCGACCAAACTCGTGCAGGTTGACGGGTTGTACTGTCACCAGCCTGAATGGTCTCCGGATGGGGAATGGGTTGCATTTTCCTCCGACCGTGACGGCAACATCAAGATCTATAAAATTCGATGGGACGGAACAGAACTCACGCGTCTGACCGATGCGGAGGGCATCGACGCACGACCTCGATGGTCACCTGACGGACAGTGGATTCTGT
>JBKDKA010000077.1:0-30921 GCA_046345315.1 Planctomyces sp. | reverse complement strand
TGAGCCGCACGGCGGGGTTCGTATTCTGTGAGCTGTCGGAAATAATCCGCAAAACCCTGAGCGGAAGATCGGTCGAACCCTGCCCAGAATGCCGGTTCCGTCACGGCAATACAGCCAGCCTGAGCCATTCGCTGATAATCGTCGGTGGTTCGAGAAACCATATGGATATGCGGGTCAATGTATCTCATCGACGGCTCCCTTCTTCCGAAGCGGACTCCGTCTGACGCAGGGCGACGGCACCGACGGCACCTTTGGTCCCCAGCGCTGACTGCGGCAGATCCGTCGAATGATCGCTCAGGAGTTCCAGAATTCGTTGAGTACGTTGCGGTCCTCCGTCAGTCAGAATCCGGATCGCCGCTTTCAGCGCCTCGATCCGAAACTCCTGTTCTCCTGCGCTCGGGAGAGCTCGATCGGTACGATCCAGATATGCCGCCACATCGAGCACTCTGGCACGATGCTCGGCGAAATACAGGCTGATGACCTGATCTCTGGTTAACGGGCTGCGCTGTCTGTCACCTGACATTTTCTGACCTCATCTGTCGGCTGGGGCCTGCTTCATCCTGATCGTCTTTTCTGGATCAACTTTTTCTGGATCAAACTGCGATGTTAACCGAATTCTTCATGCACGCCAAACAGGGCCCGTCAGCGACTTTGGTTGGATCTGAGATGTTGCCGGTGGTTTTTCCGGTAGTCACATCAGGCATCAAATAGTAAAACTGCCGTCGCCGGCGACCAGGGAGGCTTCCTCGGTGTCATCGGCGAAACTGCTGGTCAAGTCAGGTCAGCAGGGTTCTCTTTGAAAGTATTCTCATGGTCACAGTCTCATTGTGGGAAACATATCGGGATGCCTGCTGAATCCGAGAGCAGACTTCCTGCAGAGAAATTTGAACCGATTCATGATCCATACGCGGCCTTTCGGGTTCCCGGTTATGGTCGATATTTCGGCGGGAACATCATCATGCTGCTCGGCATGCAGATGCAGGCGACGGCAGTTGGCTGGGAAATCTATGAGCGAACTCGGTCGAATCGCGCACTGGGGCTCGTGGGTCTGATTCAGTTTCTGCCGGTTCTGCTGTTATCGCTGCCCGCAGGATATCTGGCCGATCATTTCTCTCGTCGCAGAATTGTACTGTCCGCAGTGTTGGTGCTGGCGCTGGGGTCTGCCATGCTTGCTGTGACCTCTGTTGCGGGTCAGAGTGTCTGGGCGACGTTCGGCTGTCTGCTGCTGATCAGTACGGCGCGAGCGATTCAGCAGCCGGCGAAAGCCTCATTGATTCCGCTCATTGTTCCGCGAGAAACGTATACCAATGCGGTGACTTGGAATAGTACCGGATTCCAGTCAGCGTGCATTGCCGGCCCTGCTCTGGCCGGAATTCTGATCGCTATCTTTCGTAGTGCAGCGCTGATCTATGCAATCGAAGCCATTGCATCACTGATTTTCTTCTGCCTGCTGTGGACCGTACCGATCCGGGCTCAGGCGGAGGCTAAGTCAACCTCATCACCACTCAGATCACTGGTAGCCGGGCTGCGATTCGTTTGGAACTCTCGAATTATTCTGGCAACCATCAGTCTGGATCTTTTCGCCGTACTGCTCGGCGGAGCCACGACACTGCTACCGGTGTTTGCAAAAGACATTCTGGATCTTAGTGCTGAACTGGACTGGGTTTCGCGCCTTTCGCTGCCGTTTGCCGACACGGCGGACTGGGATCTCAACGCGGTTGGCCTCGGCTGCATGAGGACTGCTCCCGCCGTGGGGGCTCTGGCCGTTGCGCTTCTGATGGCCTTTCGCCGACCGATCGACAAGGCGGGCCACGCACTGCTGTGGTCCGTCGCTGGATTCGGTGTTGCAACGATTGTATTTGGATTCTCTCGGTCCTTCTGGCTGTCCTGCGGAATGCTGTTTCTGACCGGTGCGCTGGACATGGTGAGCGTTGTTATCCGCCATACACTGATCCAGCTGAGAACACCTGATGAAATGCGAGGACGCGTTCAGGCGGTCAATGGTGTGTTCATCGGAGCGTCCAACGAGCTCGGTGGATTTGAATCCGGAGAAGTGGCCCATTGGTTTGCCCGAGAGCACGATCCGGCCTTCGGCCCAACGGTCTCTGTTGTCAGCGGCGGATTCGGTACTCTTGTTGTTGTTGCGATTGTTGCATGGCTGTCACCCCAGCTTCGTGCTCAGGGACGCATGGGTGAAGATCCCTCGGAGCCTCGACAGACCGCGGATTCAACTGATACTTCGCGGAGCTGAGTTCGGTGATGGAGAACTTGCACAACTACCGAAATCCAGTATGAGCAGAGAAAACGTCGTGATTGTTTTTCTGCGAACACGGAGAAAAGGTGAGTTCTCATCATTGTTTCAGACGCCAGCGTGCTTGTCGCAGGACTGCCTTCGGCTGGTCTTTCATGGATTCATACCAGACTGTCAGAAATGATCCGTCTGACAGTTCAACCGTGGAAGGATATCCAAGATCTCCTCGAATACCGTCTTCAGAAATACTGATCGGTTCACTCCACGTTCGACCATGATCTTCACTGAGACGTGCCTGATTGCCAAAGGGCTTTCGTCGGTACCCGTAGCTCATCAGCAGTCGACCATCCTTCAGACGCAGCAGATGTGACGGCAATCCCCAGACCGAGATCGGATGAGGAATGCTCCATGTTCTTCCGCCATCCGTCGATTCCGTCTGCAGAGTTTCATTTTCGTTCACAGCACCTTCCATACGGATATGAGTCACGAGTGTTCCGTCGGAAGCCTCGACCATGTGCAGTTCGTGGTAATCCTTCTTCAGAATATCGCCTGGTCGTGTCGGGATCTCGGCCAGCCATTTCCATGTCATTCCGTCGTCAGTGGATTCTGCGACGCCAATCTTTCCTTCCCCGGTCCATAACTGTTTGCCCGCATACAGCAGTCTTCCGTCTCGCAGGACGACCGGGCCATGGGGGCTGTTCACCACTGTCGGAATCGGCTGTGACCAGGACCTGCCTCCGTCGGTGGAACGAATGAGCCATTCGCCGAGTTGCGCTTTTCTTTCTTCAGCGGTGAGCCGATCCTGAGCGGCTTTCCATCGAGCGATTTTCTCGGCTGTCCAGGAACCGTCAGTCATCGCCTTCTGAAGACCGGATTCATAGGCCAGAGAAGTGAACGTCGTGACCAGAAGTGTTCCTTTTGAGGTTTCAACAATTCCGGCATCCCGGTCATCGGTTGCGGTATCAAGCAGCACTCTTGGAAATGTCCATGTTGTTCCTTCGTCCTTCGATGTCATCGCGACGACCTGGCCGAACGGACAAACGTGCTCCTCTCTGCCTCCGGAGCAGACAACCCAGAGCTCACCATTGGTTCTGCGGGTGAGCGTGGCCCATCCGTGGTACAGATCCGACTGCTGGCTGATGACCCGCGTTTCCAGTGCTTCTGCAGCGGGAGCTGCAATCGCTTCTCGCTGAGTCAGGCATACCGCGGCAGCAGCGGCAGCGGTCCATTTCGCACCGGATCTCAGGAACTCACGACGGTTCACTGAAAATCCTGAGCCTGTCGTCTGATCAGATTGTTCTGGCGTCATCATGTTTCTGAGTCCGTTATCCGAATAGAGTGCATTTCAAAAACCGCCACAGGCTCTGGCGCTCTGTCAACGATCAATTGATGTGTGCCACTGGCTATGCCAGTGTTTTCGAACCAACAGCACTGGCATAGCCAGTGACACACAGGAACCACCTTTCGTCTTCCATCACTTCATGAATGACAATGCACTGGAGCAGCTGCAACATCCGGAGGAATATCTTCGACCGTCGGGAGTCAGCTCCGCTTGGAATTATCTTCAACGATTGAATGAAGAAAGCAGAATAATCGGTGCTGTGGTTCAGCGTCGAGCGTCAGCCGGATCCGGAGTGCTTCAGTCTCATCAGCAGTCCCGTCACGACCACGGCATCCTGAATCTGTTCTGTCGCGAAACCGGACGAGGGGCGTCCGGCATCGGTCAGCCAGAAACGTCCGGACTGTTCATCTGCGTGTGCTGTCAGCTGGAGCGACGCTGTTCCGCGAGATCTGTTGATTGTGTCAGCCAGTTGTGTCCCGGAAATCTTTCGTCGGGCGGAATCGAAGAATGAAAAGATCCGGTCATCTTCTCCGATCCAGACTGTCAGGGCCCCAGGAATCGTTGTCAAGGGATCATTTGCGGGACGACAGACGGCTTCGAAACCACAGCTCTGTGCCAGCCAGTGAAGTCGTTCTGAAACAGATCGGGAATCCGTGTGAAGAACGACCCGTCCAGTACAGCGTTCGGGATACCAGCGGCGCAACCAATGGCGATAGTCATCTTCAAATGAAATCACCTGATGGTGACCGGAACTGCGACAGGCTCTTTGAGTCGGCTGTCTGCGAAAATCTTCACCGGGGATCAGGATGATCTGCCGTCGTTCGGATGCGAGCGGATTCCGTTCTGCTCTCTCCATAACCGACTTCGAGGATCCTTCATCGTCATTGTCGTCATCTTCATGGTCTGCGGTCACCGATCGCAGTTCGAAGCCCTCATTCTGCCATGAAACCGGTACAGAGCCTCCCTGGCGGTCGAAGACATCAAAGCCCGTGAAAGATGTTCGAGTACCAGCGCCAGTGACGATGATTCCACCCGCGGCCTCGGGGAATGAACGGATCGCTTCCAGCAGAGACGCGTGTGTCGTGCAGCCGATATCCAGAACCGGAAGCCCGTATTCGGTGATGGCTGTGATGACGCCTACGAAGATATCCGGGGAACAGTTGCGACCATCATAGCCTGCGACCAGGGTAGGAAGCGGGTGCCTGGACGTTGCCGATGCGTCCTCTTCCTGCTGGAGAACTTCTGAATCCGTCGTAAAGTGTCGACAGAACAGCTGGATGAGTCTGCTGGCCGTCATCCGGTCGATGGCATTGATATACTGACCTCGAATCCCGAATTCAGTTCGGCGGATACCAGTTGCACGCTGATTTCTGATTTCGGTTGTCAGGTTCACGGTTCGCTGAGCGAGACCTTCGGTGTCTGAGTTCCATTCACAGTGGTCGCAGACATCCCACGCCGCGTGAAGTCGGGCCAGGTGAACTGAGCGATCAATGGACTGATGACTTCCCGGACACACATAACGCCGGTCAGACGCTTCGCCGGATGAGCTCAGCTGAAGAAATTCCGACTGGCGGAGGCGTTCCACCGACTGCGGCTGATCATTCATCCGGATCCTCTGTATGATATGAAAGGACGCTGGTAACGGGGATGCCCGGCAGCTTTTGGCGACCATTCAGAAACGCCAGTTCAATCACGAAGGCTGCTCCAAGCACCTCGGCTTTCTGTTTCTGAGCCAGATGCATGCACGCTGCGATAGTGCCTCCCGTCGCGAGGAGGTCATCAACAAGCAGAACACGATCCGATGCACTCAATGCATCCTGGTGAATATGCAGAGCGTCGGAACCGTATTCGAGATCGTACCGAAAAGAGTCAGTCGCCCATGGCAGCTTGCCTGGTTTTCGTACCGGTATGAACCCTGCTCCCAGTTCCATGGCGAGCGGGACGCCAAACACAAACCCTCGAGCTTCTGCTGCCAGAACTGTCGTAATTCCAAGGTTTCGATAAGGCTCTGCAAGCCTTTGGATCACGGCTGTCATCGCGTCCGGAGACTTGAGCATGGGCGTGATATCTCGGAACATGATTCCGGGTTTTGGAAAATCCGGTACAGAGCGAACATAGTTTTTGAGATTCATTGCACTCACTCGTTCAGTTGTTGTCAAAGATACTGACCCGCGGACAGTGGTCGACAACACGATCACAATCATTCCCCGCGGCTCAGATGTCATCTCCGTTCATTCGTTCAATTTCTTCTGATCGTCTGAATTCGGCAGTTCCTCGTTCTGTTCGGCTTTGGCAGCGGGTTCGGATCCGGCAGCCGGTTCATTTGTAACATCATCGGCTGCGGGAATTGTGGCAAGGAGTGTTCTGCACGCATCAAGCTCCTTATTCAGTGAGTCGTCATTACCATAAACCTTCAGTGCAGCTCGCAGCGCATCACCGGCAGTACTGGTACGATGTTCCCTGATCTGTACTTCTGCGGACTTCAGGAGATTCTCGATCAGGCTTCGGCGTCCGACCGTCGTCTGCTCACTGGTCCACTGCTGGAGCGTATCGATCAGAAACTCCCGAAGGTAGCGATACTCTGAATCACCTCGCACCATGGCGGTGACTGCTTCCAGCTGCTGAATTGCATTGGTCGGATTTCCCGATGAGTATTCCTCGAACGACATTCGAATCAGACGCTGAATCTCCGACTGAGCAGAGCTGCCATTCGATGCAGTGACTCGCAGAGATTTGCAGAATTCAAACTGATCGACCTGCCCGATCATCGAGCGTATCTCAGGATGCTGCGACTCCAGTTCAGGATCATTGAGAAGTGGCTGAAGGATTTCGTCACGAGTTCGAATCCAGCCGGATCCCGGTCGGCTGGAAAGGACAGCTCGAGCTCGTTCAAGCTGCTGCATCGGATCGACGGCATTCCGTCTCGTAAAGTAAAAGCCTCCCAGAATAATCAGGCCCAGCAGCGCGAGCAGAACGAAGGTGTTGTCGAAGAACCTGGCAATCGGAGATTTTCTCAGCGAGTCTGCAGCGTCGTTCCGAAGGAGATCGCGAACGAGTGTCGCCGGGCCAGGGTGGTGAATCCCGTCATCTGAACTCTGCACCTCGTCCGGATGGGCAGCCGGTCCCGGAGGTGCGGGCTGATCCCGATCCCGAGTGACTTCTTCGGAGAACTTTGCGGAGCGTTCCGCAAACTCAATCCGCGATCGAATCTGCTCCAGTCGACGGATCAGAACCAGAGCATCCGGAACTCGTCGGGAAGGGTCTTTTTCCAGAAGCTGACAGATGAGTTCTTCGAGGAGTCTTGGTACGTCCGGCACATAACGGCTGGGTTTGTCGAACTGAGCGTACTGATGTTTCTGAAGGATGTCATTGGCGGTCTGACCGGTAAAGGGAGGCTTTCCGGTCAGCATCGTGTACATGACGACGCCGAGCGAATACAGGTCGCTTTTTCCGGTGGCTCGCTGCCCCTTCGCCTGTTCCGGAGACATATACTCTGCGGTTCCGACGATACCTCCGGTTCGAGTCAGTCGCGTGCTGGCGAAAACATGTGCGACGCCGAAATCCGCCAGCTTGATGACACGCTCTTTCGTCAGCATCAGGTTGGACGGCTTGAGGTCGCGATGAACGATGCCGGCATCGTGAGCGGCTTTGAGTGCCGTTGCAATCTGGAGCGAAATGTCGATCACTTCCGACCATGGCAGTCGACGGCGATCAATGATCTCAGTGGTCAGTGTGACTCCATCCACAAACTCCATCGCGTAGTAGTAGGAACCATCGTTCGTTTCCCCGTTCCCGAACAACTGGACGATGTGGCGGTTGGACAACTGTTTCAGTGCGCCAATCTCACGATTGAAACGCTGTACGAAGCCATCCTCGCGAGCCATCGAGGCAGGCAGGACTTTAATCGCCGCGACCTGACCGGTGTCCTCATGAATTCCCCGATAGACATTCCCCATGCCACCGGCACCGATTTTGCGATCTATCTTGAAGGGGCCGATCATTTCCGGGTGCATGGGTGTCTGGTTCGCTGATTTGGTACTTGCTGACCGAGTGGTCGTTTCTGGAAAGGGTGCCTGTCCCGGTTCTGAAATGCGAGCTACTCCGGGGAGATCAGATCAGGGCCGGTGCCGGTTGCTTTTTCATATGTACCCTTGCTCGATTTCACATATTTTGTGAATCCAAGACGATCGAGATTTCGGTCACTGAGGTCCGCCTTGATCTTGCCGTCAATATTCTTCTTCGGAACATGAGGGGCTGTCACCATGCGACGAACCGGCAGTCCTGTATCCGGATGGTGAGTGAGCGGTTCGGAGTGAATGCTCTGAAGCATCTCGAACGTTTCTCCACCACGTCCATCGGGACCGACAACTTCATAAAGATACATTGGCATGGTTCTGACTCTTCTGTTTTCCTGGTTCGATGGACTGCAAAATGACGCAGTCTCTGAGATCGCATTTCAAGAACGCGACAGGCACCCTTGCTGTTGCAGAATTTGCCGGGAAACACCGCGTCCACCGGGAGCCAGTCCCGGTTTTGAATCCACCTGGGAGAAGCTTCTGCGAATTATACACGGCAGCCGGTTCCGTTTCCCCCGGGAATGATCACCTTCCGAGGGTTGTGCACAGAATGAAGGTCCACAGGGTAATTGGCGAACTGAATTGTATAATGTTCCTCGAACCATTGCTGAATACCGGGGAGAGATTCAGCGGCATACGCGGGTTCGACGAAATGAGTTTCTCCGAAGACATGCTCCCGGATTTCGCCTTCTTCAGCGACAACGCGACCGGATTTCAGCACCATGCGCGGTGCCGCGAACATCCGCCGAATGTCGGAATTAGGCTGATAGATCGCAATGTCGGCATCTGCTCCAGGGCCGAGATGTCCCTTATGACTCAGCCCAAGAATTCGTGCGGGGGCAGCCCGAGTGATGATTGCGATCTCGCTGAGCGTATATTCTCGCGAGATTTCAGCCAGCACCGTTCGCTCTCGCAATTGCGCAGGAAAACGGGCCATCGTGTCACGACGGAGACCGGCATCCATCAGGAGTGCAATGATCTCCGGATAGCGATAAAAGGCGCCGCCATTCGGATGATCGCTGGTCATCGCACATCGCCACGGGTCGTCCATCAGCAGGTACCACTCCAGAGCAATCGCCCACTGAACTGCATGAATCAGACTTTTCTCGGGCCGATATTCAATTGGAATCACCCCGCAGCTGCTTTCCTGTTCACAATCTGCAGTAAACCATTTTCGACCGGTCAGCCGATGAAGGTGTCCGCTGAATGGTGCATCTCCCGTCATGGACAAAGTTGGTCCCGGATTCACGTGGCCGACGTCCACTGTGATGTTTGGATGAGTTCTGACGAACTCCACGAGCTGCTGTGTGGCGGAGGAGAAACTTCGCGGGTCCGAGGGGTCACCGGCGTAGCTGTGGAACTGCACATGAGCGAAGTGACCTCGGTGTCCTTCAAGACTTTCCATCGTGTGGAGTGTGGTCTTCCAGTTTCCCGGGATTCCCAGATTATTGCAGTGGATATGAACGGAGTGCGGAAGCTTCAGTCGGTCGGTGGCTGCGGCCAGTTCTCGGACAATGGACCGTGGCGTGACGCCGAAATGTCGGACAGGTTCATCGAGCTGCTGCATGCTCATCCGGCTGATCTGTTTCCAGCTTTCGACACCGCCGGGATTCACGAGCTTGACGGTGTAGCCACGAGTGGAATTCAGCATCCAGGCGATGTACGCATCGAGCTGCTCCGCATGCTGATCGCGGATTCGATCCATCACGTAGTGATTGTTACCGAAGAGAAGATAGAACCCCTTGTCCAGTTGCGGCGTGTCAGTAAATTCTTCGTGGGCGTGTCGAGCGAGCAGTCCTGGGATGGCGGCATCAAAGGCTGTCGTGTAACCCATGCTGCTGTAAAGATACCCCGTCGTGAATGTGCTCGGCGCCGGTCCGGCGGTACCGGATCGCGTAATTGCCGTGCGACGCTGAAAACCGTCGCGACGCTTCATTTCCGGCGTGAGCTTACGTCCGGAATTGACTTTCGGCCCGGCGATATGACTATGCATATCAATGCCGCCCGCCATCACGGCCATTCCCCGAGCATCGATCACTCGATCCGGTCGGTACGATGGATCACTCGGTGATTCCACAATCCGACCGTCCTCAATCCAGATGTCACGGACTTCGCCGTCAATTCCATTAGCCGGGTCGTAAAGTCGACCTCCAGTGATTTTCAGCATGGCTGCAGCCCGTTGAATTCGGAACTCACTTCTCTCAGCGTGATGTTTTTCTACGCTGCAGAATGTATCCGATTCTACGCTCTCTGGTGCAGCAAGTTGGTAAAGATTGTATCCCCTCGTCGGAAGAAATATGCTTGCGGAGAAACATCATCGTTCGTTTGAAGAAACACGGAGTCTGACCATGTTGCAGCGAAAAAAACGATCCAGTGTACTGCGATCGGGGGTTCAGTCTCTCGGCTTTGCTGCGATCTGCATCCTGTTGTTAAAGATACCCTCGTTTGCTGCCATTGCGCAGGCTGCAGAAGCGGGCGTATCTTTGTCAGTGACGAGTGCTGAGACAGCGCCGGAGAATCCTCGGGGAACCGAGGACGCATCGTCGAAGGCGGTCGCCGTTCAGCCGCTGGCTGCGAATGTAAGTCGGCTTCTTGACGCGATGGAGTATCTCGGATCACCTCTGCCCGAGAAAACCACGATGTCGCTTCGGCAGGCGATCCGTGATGAGAACGGTTCGGCGATGGAACGGCTGCTGCGGCCACATGTGCTGCTGCATGTGTCCATCAATCCTGAACTTCGAGTCAAGGTGCGGCGTGGAGATGCAGATCCGTTGATTCGGCAGGCGGGCTATACTCCCCTGCTGATGCGCGTTGAGAATGAAGCAACGCTGACGAGGTCTCTTCGAATCAGCAGTCCGCAGGCCGGTCCGTCGTATGCAGGAACTCAGGAGGGAATTCTTCTCAGGCAGGCACAGACAGAATTAAAGATCAACGAAAACCTGAACGGCGATCGACGATTTCTTCAGATGGAGATGTTTGATCAGTCGCCGATGACGTCAAGGCTCAGCGGGTTTCACACGGAATATCTGCTGGCGCTCATTTACAGCAGCGAACCGGGGCAGCTGGAGGCGACGATCGCAGTCGATGTCGGTGAGGGGACTCAGGACCTGGGCTTTCGCAGCGAGGTTCCGATTCTGTTTACCATTGAGCCGGCTGTTCCGGTTCGAGTCTTTGTGACTGATCATGACGGAACTCCGACGACGGCCAGAATCGAGATTCGGGATGCCGGAGGCCGCGTCTATCCACCGCAGGCGCGACGACTCGCTCCGGATTTTTTCTTCCAGCCACAGATCTATCGCAGCAATGGCGATGTTGTGCTGCTGCCGCCCGGCACGTTTCAGGTCGAAACCTCACGTGGTCCGGAGTATCTTCGTCAGGTTCAGACACTTGAAGTGGCGCTGCCGGAATTGGCGCAAACGGAAGCGACAGGATCAGATTCTGAAACAGTTTCCGCTTCTGAAAAGATTGCGGCAGACAGTGGCAGAACCAACGGTGCAGGCTCGGAGACCGCTGCGAAGAATGACCTCAGAATCCAGCTGAAACGATGGATTGATCCGTCTGAGTCTGGATTCCGGAGCGGTGATCATCACATTCACGGGGCTGGTTGTTCGCATTACGAAAGTCCGACACAGGGTGTCACTCCGGCTGATATGTTCCGGCAGGTCAAAGGAGAAGGTCTCAATGTCGGTTGCGTGCTGACCTGGGGGCCGTGCTTTGATCATCAGCGAAACTTTTTCTCCCCGGTTGCAAGTACTGTCAGCGAGCCACTGACCCTGCTGAAGTATGATCTGGAAATCAGCGGATTCGGTTCTGCGGCTCTGGGGCACGTCTGTCTGCTGAATCTGCGAGACCAGACTTATCCCGGGTCTGATGGGACGAAAACTCAGGGGTGGCCCACATGGACAGTCCCGGTCATGCGATGGGCTCGAGAACAGGGCGGCGTGACGGGTTATCCGCACTCGGCTCTCACGGTTGATCCTGGCAGAGCAGCAGACTGGCTTTTGAAACAGTACGATCAGAACGCGGATGGTGTTCTGAATCCGGAAGAGTCATCCGGTCGCCTGCTTCCGGACGCATTGGCGAAGCTGGACTCCGACAGGGACAAGCAGTTGTCACGGTCAGAACTGCTGGCAGGTTCAGAGACAGCCTCCCAGAGAATTCCGAACACTGCCCTTCCGGGTATGGATGGTGGCGGTGCGATGGAGATTTTTGTGAGCACTGCGGAAGGTGTGTGTGATTTTATCAGTGCGATGGATACCGCAAGAATTCCCGAGTGGAATACCTGGTACCATCTCATGAACTGCGGGTTTCCGCTGAAGCTCAGTGGCGAAACAGATTTCCCCTGCATGAGCAGTCGACGAGTCGGTCAGGGGCGTGTTTATGTTCAGGTGGGAGATGTCTCACAGATCGATTTCACAGAATGGTGCCGCGGGCTGGCCGCTGGTCGCTCTTATGTGTCCGACGGTTACGCTCATGCTCCTGACTTTCGCGTGAACGACATCCCCCCGGGGACGAGCGACGTGCTTCTGGAGTCACCGCAGGAAGTTGTTGTCGAAGCTTCAGTGGCATTTTCACCGGAGCTTCCCAGGGCAGTCGCTTACGGCACACTGGAGCCCTCTGCGGGAACTCGCATGGTCGGCGACACTATCAACCTGCATGCTCCGCGTGATTCCGGTTATGTTCAGGGAGGTGAACGTGTTGTTGAGTTGATCATGAATGGTGAAGTGGTCGCGAAAGACTCCGTGCCGGCGGATGGTGCTGTTCATACAATTCGCCGGAAACTGTCTGTGTCAGGCAGCAGCTGGATTGCGTTGCGGCAGTTTCCTCAGCTTCATACAAACCCGGTCCGGGTGCTCGTCGGCAATCAGCCCATTCGTGCGTCTCGGTCGAGTGCCGTGTGGTGTGCGGAATCTGTTCGGATGTTGTGGGCAAACCGCCGAAGATTCATCAGCGACGCGGAACGACCTGATGCTCGGGAAGCTTATCTTCGAACGCTTCAGAAGCTCAGCGAGATCTTTCAGGAATCGGGTGGTGATCAATCACTGAAGTTTCCAGTGACAGAACTGGAACAACCGTGATCAGAGTTGCTGTGATTCGGAGATGCATTGATGCGATTCCGGGATCGTCGGGTGAATTCCAGTTCTATGTGTTTTTGAAGACGAATAGTGCATTGTCAGTCATCAATTGATGGAAAACGAAATGTGGTTCCTGTGTGCCACTGGCTATGCCAGTGCTGTTGGTTGAAGAACACTGGTATAGCCAGTGGCACACGATCAATGGATCGTTGACAGAGCAATAGAGGGATTTTGTATGAGTGTGTTTCGAATCAGTACGTATATCCTGCCGTTCCTGTTCATTCTCTGTGTGTCGTGCGTGCAGGCTGATTCTGCAGAGGCGAGTTCACAGACTCGCGCGGCTACCTCGGAACCTGCGCTTCGGTTGTGGCTTGAGAATATGTTCTGGCATCATCGATATTCGTTGGCAGAGATGAGCGTGGTGTCTGGATTGCCAGAGCAGGAGCTCCGGAAGAAGCTCGATGAGTTTCAGATCAATGATACCACTCGGCCCCCACGCGGTTCGGACCGACTGCTTGTGCTGCCCTACCCCGGCGGACGACATCCTCGAATCGGATTTCTCGAAGGTGCGATAGATCCGCAGCGAGATACCAAGATGAGTGTCTTCTGTCCCTGGGACGACACCAGCTACGTCGTCATGGATATTCCGGAAGCCATCTGGTCGAATCTCGGGCTGACATATCTGGCGCACACGCATATCGATACGGTCTGGGATAAACAGGGAATTCGGCTGCCTCAGCGGGAATGGGAGCACGAAGTGACGGACCAGCTCAGCCGTTATGTCATGTCTCGAAAGCTTCCGAACGGGATTGAATTCGGAACCATTGTCCGTCCGGAGAAGGATCATGTTCTGATGCTGATGTGGCTGAAGAACGGTTCCGATCAGCCGCTCACGGATCTTCGCGTTCAGAACTGTGTCATGATGCGGGGCGCTGCGGGATTTGAACAGCAGACGAAAGACAACAAGCTGTTTATCGACGGCTATGCTGTTGCTCATTCACCGGATCGAACGCGCTGGATTATCAGTTCATGGACACCGCTGCATCGAGCCTGGGGAAATCCGAAATGTCCCTGTCTGCACTCAGACCCGAAATTCCCTGATTGTGCACCGGGTGAAACAAAGTGGCTGCACGGTTGGCAGTCATTTTATTCCGGCACGGACATTGAGTCTGAGCTCAGACGGATCGAGGCATCCGGCTGGAAAACTGCGATGCCGGAAAAACAGTAGAGGGCATTTCAGAACCGGGCCAGGCACCCTTGCAGGTGCTGAAGTTGCAGTAAAACACCGCTTCCGTCGGGAGCCAGTCCCGGCTTTGCGAGCAGGCGGGAATCAATGCATCAATTCGAATGCCGGTGCCGGCGATAATCGAAAACAACCACCAGAAAAGCAACGAAGTCGTATAGGGTGTGTGCAGTGATCGGGATCAGCAGATTGGGGGCTGGAGCGGCCGCGACAAGCGCTGTCAGGTACAGTCCGATGAGTCCGGCGATCATTGCGTACAGCGGCGTAACGGCGTGAGCAATTCCGAACAGCAGATTGCAGATCAGAATCGCAAGCATGGAGTTGAACGGAGCGATCCAGAAATAGAGCAGTCCGCGAAAGAAGATCTCTTCGCAGACTCCTGCCAGCAGGGCGAGGAAAAACAGATCAATGAGGCGGCAGCGATCGAGGTAGGGAGCGACGGAGTCCTGAAGAAAAGTGCGGATTGATTGCAGCCCTTTGGACGGAAGCAGATAGAACACTGCCAGCATGAGCAGCATCGGTACTGTGGCAAGCATTCCAAGACCAAAGTCGGTGCCGGACCAGAACAGTTTCTCTGTTGGATCTGTACCGACGAGCCATCCCAGAGACAACGCGATGACCAGCAGGCCTCCCTCAAAGATTGCCGCACTGTTCAGAAACTGTGACTGAGTCATCTCGGGGCGAGCTTCATGAGACGGCGTCGATTCGGAATTCTCGGAATCGATTTCGTCTGAATCAGAGTTGTCGTGATCCATGATTCGAGCCAGTCGATTATCAGCAGGAAATACCGCGTCTCAGAACGGACAGAGTATGACTGAGTTCAGTTCAGTGTCCACGGATGATCGTGATGCAACAGCTTCAATTTTACAACGCTCCGGCTACACTTGCTGGCACACTGTGGCATGACGAGCAGTTCGGTGACTGCCACCGCCACAGAATTCAATCGCAGAACAGACCGGGACTGAAACAGTATATTGATTCGCAGGTTCCGGCAGATCGGACGAAAACAATGAGTATCTGGCGTTGGGCGGACCTGATCGATCCTGTTCCTGAAGCGTGTCGCGTAACGCTTGGCGAGGGCAATACAGCTCTGGTGCGGTCGCGAAAAATCGGACCGTCCATCGGTCTGAACAATCTTCAGTTCAAGCTTGAACAGGGGAACCCGACGGGTTCTTACAAGGATCGGTTTGCTGCTGCTGCGATTTCTCATATGGTCGCCGCTGGCGCAAAGAACTGCATCGCGACGTCCAGCGGAAACACCGGATCTGCTCTGGCTGCCTACTGCACGGCCGCCGACATCCGCTGTCGTATCGCGATCGTGGAAGGAGCTCCCGATGGCAAGCTCCGACAGATGCTGGCTTATGGCGCCTCGATTGTCAGGATTCGCGGATTCGGCACGGATTCGGAAACGACGGTTCAGGTGTTTCGGTACCTGAAAGATCTCGCAAAACGGCCGGACTGGTCATTGCAGGTCAGCGCTTTCGTGTTCAGCGCCCCGGGGATGTCGGGAGTTCAGACCATCAGTTATGAGCTTGCTGAACAATGTGCACAGCCGGTGGCTCACGTGTTCTGTCCGGCTGGTGGTGGCGGGATGTGTGTCGCTGTCGCGCGAGGATTTCGAAAGCTTCAGCAGCTCGGAAGGCTGTCGGAGATTCCTCAGGTTCACTGCGCACAGCCGGAAGGTAACGATACGATCGTGACGCCCCTGCGCGAAGGTCTTGAGAGAGCTCGTTCGGTCGCCTGCACAACGGCTGTCAGTGGACTGCAGGTGGCCAGTGTGGTTGATGGCGATCTGACGATTGAAGAATGTCGGGCAACCGGCGGGACGGGATTTCTGGTTTCTGATGAAGAGGTCTGGGCGATTCAGAAACGACTGGCTCGGGAAGAGGGGATCTTCACCGAACCAGCCGGTGCTGTTTCCGTCGCTGCAGCGGCTCGAGCTGCAGCGGAACAGAGAATCTCAAAAGACGACCCCGTCGTCTGTATGGTGACAGGGTCGGGTTTCAAGGACGAAGCTGCGCTCGTACGACTGAACTCAGACGTTACGTGTCCACTGCTCGACTTCAGCGATCTGGATTCGTGGACCTGAGATGATCAGTATTCACCGACAACCTCACCGCCCTGAATCGATGAGAGCGACCGATAAAGCGCTGTGTCGATGTTCTCTGAAATGAATCTTACTGATCCGTCAGCCTGGGCAAACTGGGCACCACCGGCATGATGACTGCTGAAGTCATCGAAGTGCTGATCCGGGTGATTCGGTCGGTGGTCCGCTGAACCACATGTCCGCTGGAAGGCTTCTTCCGCTTCGGCAATCATCCCCGGCCAGCTTGTATACCAGCCGTCAGCTTCCTTCGTTTTTCGTTCACCAATCATGTAGGTATTGGACGTTCCGTCCGTGATGTCGCGAATCAACACTTTGCTGTTGTGGTAGAAGACGCCGCCACCTTTGCACTGGCCATTGGAGAGAACGGGCGGGGTTCCCGCTGGCTCTTCGCAGCCGTCAAGGCTTTCCGAACCGAATGATCCGGCGTAGTTCGCGATCGGCATCCTCGCGAGAATATTGGTCGGGTTACCTTCTTCTCCGAGATCGAATGTAAGCGGCTGAGGATCTGAGGGGCACTTGTACGCTGGGATCTGTGCGGCCAGAAAAGAAGCGTTCAGCGGATCTGTGAGAGGAACGCGTGAATTGAAGAGGTTATACACATTCGTCTGATCCATGAAGGGAAGGATCATGGCAGCCCAGCCGGCTCCGCTGACACCTTCGTGGGCGCTGTGCAGATTTGTCGCAGGATCAACGGCAATCCAGCCAGACGGGAAAACACTGTGAGCATCATGGTAGTTGTGGAGAGCAAGCCCGATCTGCTTCAAATTGTTTTTACATTGTGTTCTGCGAGCTGCCTCGCGAGCCTGCTGAACTGCTGGAAGCAACAGCGAGACGAGTACTGCGATGATGGCGATGACCACCAGAAGTTCGATGAGCGTGAAACCGCCGCGACGGCGATTGCGATGAATCAGATGCATCAGAATATTTCCGTTCCGAATAGAATCAATTAGGGAGTGTGAATTCGTTCTGCACGAGCGATACGGCAGCGTTCAGAATCAGATCGAACACGATCGAAGTGTTCATTGATTCACGACCAGCGACTTCGCGGTCAACACCAGCTGTGTGCAGATAACACCGTGAATTCTCAGACGCGTCAGGCAAACTGCATCCGGGAGGGACATCCCTGCGGCGCAGCGTGATGCGGAGTTCGCTAAACGCACGGTGGCCCGCGTGCGACCGCAGGGCAGACACTCAGAATTGCCGGGAATTCATCCCGGACCGGAAGGAAATGAACGAAGGATTCCTGCTCAGTGGTGCATATCAATACAGGCTGCGTGGCAGGTTGCGCCAGAATCAGACAGATTCGGCAATTGTGATTATCATGGCACGGCGAGTGATCGCTGTCAGAACGGGGATCGGCTGCCGAAGATCCGTGGCCTGCTGTTGAGCTCTTTGATTCGGCAGCCGCGATCTGGTGATGATGTCGGCAGGAGCACGATGGTGTTTCTGATACGTAACGCCCGGCAGCCTCACTGCTGATCCGACACTTTGAATGGGCAGCGGAATGATCGTGCTGATGAAGAAACGGCCCGAAAAACGCTGTCACGCAGACCGCCGCGATTGCGGCAAGTCGCATGAATCGTTCTGCGTTTTGTATCGGACGCTTCATAGAAAAATGATTGAGGATGAAGTTGCAGTGGGGTTCGGTCGCGAGCAATTCCGAATTGTTCCTGCGATCAGTATGCACCTATTCTTCCGATTCTTTGACAAACATCTACGAATATTGTGCCATTTCCAGGAAAAAATTCTCTGAATTTCTGGATTTGGACTCACCTGAAATTGCGTCTGACCTGGCATCATCTCCAACATGAAGCCACAATGCCGGAGTGTGTGGAGAATTGTGCTTTGAATCACAGGAATACCCACCCTGATGAGCGAACCGAATCCTCTGATCCATGAAACAGTCCTGCTGCAGTCGACTCACCTGCGGGTCACCGAGTTTGTTCTGCCGACGCGTCATCGTCTGATTCCGGAAATCAGAAGTCGGCTGCTTGAAGGAATTCATGAGTTTCAGCTGGCGACCAGTCCGGTAGAGAATCACTTCTGCATGGCATTGGAGGAAGCTCTGGCGAATGCATTCTTTCATGGCAACCTCGAGCTCTGTTCATCCCTGAAGGAAGAATGTACGACCAGCTTCATGAAGCTCGCAGAGGAAAGAGAAGCTCAGCAGCCCTGGTGTGATCGCAAAATTTCCGTCTGTCAGATTGTGGGAAGTCCTGGCCTCTGGGTGACGATTCGAGATGAAGGGCGCGGCTTTAACGTTGCCGCCGCGATGGAACGATGCGCGAATCCCGAGTCATTGCTCTGCAGTGGTCGAGGTCTTCTCATGATGCATGCGTTTACCGATGAACTCTTCTTCAGCAATGTCGGTAACGAGGTGACGCTGGTGCTTTACAGCCGGTCGGCGGATCGCGAACTGCCTGTTGCGACTTTGCAGAGTTCCATCAGAGAGCCTCGCTTTCTTTTTCAGTAGGATTCCCTGCTGCAGTTTCCCATCAATTCCTTCGAAGGGGCATTCCGGATCATTCGGAACGGACCGCCTGAACTTCAGGTCGAGTGGTTTGCAGAGTCGCGCGAGTGTGCAGAATTTCGCATTGCCTGTGGATCAACATGGCTCATCCGTTTGCCTCTGGCCGTTTCCATCGTCATCATGCTGCGTGGATGACAGGCCTGACGGTCACAACGCATCTGCATCACGATGCGTGAGCACACTGTTGATGAGTGCGAAACTGTTGACAGTGTGTACCCTCCTTCGAATCTTCCTTCCGGGTGTAAGTTGGTGCTCTTCGGTCTGTCTTTCGACGAATTTCCCGCCAATCAGTGATCCGATTTTAGTCAGAGGTCCCGGACCATGTCCGCCAGCTACAAAAAAAGTCAGTCTGCAGACCCCAACGCAGTTACGTCGAGTGCATCGGGATTGAGTGAATCCACTGAATCGGCTCCGATTCCTCGAAGTACATTCATCAGCGTGCTTACAGCGGGGCTCAGCTTTCTGCTGATTACGATTCCCGCGGCAATCGGTGGACTGTTTTTCCTCGATCCGATCCTTCGAAAAAAAACGAGTGCAAAGGGAGGAAGCGGGGCTGAGGGAACGAGTGCTTCGGTCGCCAGAAAAGACGATGCTGGATTCATCCGGCTGGATATTACGACGGATACGATTCCTGTGGACGGGACCCCTGTTGCCGTCACGGTGCGCGATGATCTGGATGATGCGTGGAACAGGTTTCCTGATGTACCTGTGGGAAGCATCTGGCTTCGCAGAAATCCGGATGGTGCGATCGTCGCATTCAACTCGGTCTGTCCGCATCTTGGCTGCTCGGTGAATTACCGACGCGGCGAGAACGATTTCTTCTGTCCGTGCCACACGAGTGCGTTTGCACTGGATGGAAAGAAGACCAATGAGATTCCTCCGCGTGATATGGATTCGCTGGCCGTCGCCGTGCGGAAAGAGGGACAGGATGATCCTGCGGGAACGGAACTCTGGGTTCGCTTCGAAAACTTCCGCCGCACGATCGCAGAAAAGATTCCGCTCTGAAGCCTGAACCAGATGTGCCGCGATGTCGGCCATGCCCGTCCTGAAATCGTGACGGCTGCTGAGGATACTCAAGGCTTCCGGACAGCCCCGAACATAGAAGTCCCGGAAACAGAAGAAGGTCTGATCAATGAAGGCACTTGTCAGCTGGCTGGATGATCGCACCGGGTTTAAAGACCTGATGCATGAAGCACTTTACGAGCGAGTTCCGGGTGGAGCAAGATGGCGCTATGTCTGGGGAAGCACGCTCGTCTTCACATTCGTCCTGCAGATGATTTCCGGACTGCTGCTGTGGTCCGCATACAGTCCGAGCACCAGAACTGCCTGGGAAAGCGTTTATTACATTCAGCATGAGATGTTTCTCGGGAATGTCGTTCGTGGAATTCACCACTTTGCCGCCCAGGCGATGGTGGTTCTCATGGCGATTCACCTTGTGCAGGTTGTGATCGATGGTGCCTACAAAGCCCCGCGGGAGATCAATTTCTGGCTCGGGATTGTCCTGATGATGATCGTGCTCGGGCTCTCTCTGACAGGTTACCTGCTGCCGTGGGACCAGAAGGGATACTACGCGACTCAGGTGACCACAAACATCATGAGTGCGACACCTGTTGTCGGGCAGGAAGTTCAGCTGCTTGCTCAGGGGGGCAAAGAGTACGGCCATCTGACGCTCACTCGATTTTTTGCCATGCATGCGGGGCTGCTGCCGGCTCTGCTGGTTGCATTCCTTGCCCTGCACATTTACGCATTTCGTCGGCACGGTCTGACGGTGCACGACCCGAACCATGCGCCGGAAACAACCTTCTGGCCGGATCAGGTGCTTCGGGATGCTGTGGCCTGTCTTGCAGTGCTTGCCGTTGTGCTTCTGCTGGCTGTATTTCGTGGTGCTGAACTCAGTGCTCCGGCCGACCCCGCAGTCAAGTTCGATGCCGCACGTCCCGAATGGTACTTTCTCTTCCTGTTCCGATTCCTTCGGTTTCACGCAGTCGAATCTCTCGGCCTGACGTTTGGTGCGATCATCGTGCCCGGAATTCTGATGGGCTTCCTGACTCTGATGCCGCTTACAGCGAAGGTACTGGGTCCATTTGGTCACGGGCTGAATAAGGCATTCATCTGGCTCATGGCTGCCGGAATCGCGGTGCTCACAGGAATGGCATTCTACGAAGATGCGAATGATGAGGCTCATCAGGCCGCTCTTGCTGAAGCGCATCGGGATGCGAGTCGAGCTCAGGAATTGGCGTCCGGCCCCAATAAGATTCCCGTCGACGGTGCTGTTTCACTGCTTCGTAATGATCCGTTCACTCAGGGACCACGACTGTTCGCACAGCACTGTTCCAGCTGTCATCGTTACGACGGGCATGATGGGCGCGGAATGCTCGTGACGGAGATGAAAGAAGAAAACGGGAAGAACGTGTCAGCTGTTGCCGCTCCGACAGCTGTTGACCTCAAAGGTTTTGGAAGCCGTGACTGGATGAAGTCCGTCGTGCTGGACTACTCCGCTCATTTTGCATGGTTGAAAAATGCAGGCTGGTATTCTGAAGCGAAAGCAAAGTCGAGCGCCGGTGAAGAGGTTGCATTCATCGACCCGGATCAATCAGAAATGGCCGACTGGTCGGGAAAATCGGATGTGCTTCGATCGCCTGAGAACGAACCCGCAGTCAAAGCACTCGTAGAGTTTCTCGCTGCGGAAGCTGGTCATGGCAGAGTCACTGTTGATGCTGCGCTCGTCGAAAAGGGACGCAGTATTGCTGTGGATGGGTCGTGGGGAGGATCGCTGGAGGGTATGTCCTGTTCGCAGTGTCATGAATCCATCGGTCAGGAATTCGCCGCCGTTCCGGATGATCAGTTTACAGGCAGCTATCCAACGATGGCACGATATGCGTCTGCCGCCTGGCTCAAGGATTTTATCCGTCATCCGGATGCGAAGCGGCATTATGGAAACAAGAATCGGATGCCGGCTTACAGCGAACAGCAGCTTTCGGAGACGGACCTGGATCTTCTCGTTCGGTGGCTCACGGGAGATTTTACCGAGAGTCGCGTGCCGGAGTATGCGAGCCGGTCAGTTCAGCTGACAGCCGCCCTGCCCTCTTCGGAAAAGCCTGCGACTGAGAAGCCCGCTGCTGAAGCGACTGCACCGTCCGAGAATGCTGAAGCGAAGTGATGCCTCTGCGGCATCAACTCGATGAGCCGGATGCGAGAGTGTGATTGAACAGAAGGACACGAAGGCGTGAAGAGGCGAAACGACTTCGTTGAATCGAAGTTGCGGCGAGTCGCAATCTTTGTGGACGTCTTAGCTTTCAGTCAATCAGCTTCTGTTTGACGATGTTTCCGTGTGAACCGGAAGACAGTTGCCGTTTTGTCCGTCGTTCATGGAACTACAGGTTGCTGGACAACCAGGACTGTAACCGTTCTTTGCTTCCGAAACCCCGATCCGACGAAACAATTTTGCCGTCACGGAAGATCATGATCTGAGGAATTCCGGAACCGTCCGCGTACTGAGCAAACAGTTCCGGCTTTTCGTCGACATTGATTCGAATGAAGCGAGCCCGTGAAGAATACCTTGATTCAAGGCTGTTCAGCGCGGCATCCATGCTGCGGCACGGGCCGCACCATTCAGCTCCGAATTTGACCACGACAGGTCGACTGTTTTTCAGCACGGCGGAATTGAACCATGAGTCCTGTGATGGCGGGACCACTCGTCCCTCACGTTTCGAGAACGTGCTGGCAACCGCAAACAGAACGGCCAGAACGAACGGGATGATTCGATTGAGCTTTTCCATGTGCAGGTGACCGCAGCGGGAATGGATTCAGGCGAAGACACAGAGTGTGCTTGCTGAAAGTGTGTGTCATCCCTCGGGAAAGTGGCTTGTTCCGACGCCATAATCATCGGAAGTGGTGGTCCGATTGGAGGACCTGTGACGAATTTGCCAGGAGATATAGCGCGTTAAACTGCAGCGAGCGGCTCAGCAGGAGCTTCACCCTCCTGGCACACCATGACCTTGCTTTCATCGTGGGAATTGCGATGGCTGATAACACGTTCGAAATGCCCTATCGCCGACATCCGGCGCATGGTGTGCTCTATGTTGAAGGTCAACCAACAATCATCTTCGATACGGTTTGCACAAAGAATCGCAGATCATGGCTGGCAAACGATGAGATTCATCAACTCCTGCGTGAGGTCTGGTGTGAAGCATCCGCGTGGTTGGTGGGTCGTTACATCATCATGCCTGACCATATTCATATGTTTGTCGCTGCGACAACCCCGGATGTCGATTTCAGGAACTGGGTGAAGTACTGGAAATCGCAGTTCACCAGACGCCACAAGTTTCCAGACCATCGGTGGCAGGCTAACGATTGGGACACACGGATGAGAACAGCAGAACAGTACGAAGAGAAATGGGAATACGTTCGATTCAACGCGGTACGACATCAGTTGGTTACTTGTCCCGAGGACTGGCCATTTCAGGGAACACTCACTGAATTGAAATGGGAGCAATGCTGAATGGTCAACACCTCAGGGGAACATGTATGCGGTTCGGGAGGGCGAGGCTCCTGCCGAGCCGCTTTTGTCTGTGAATCGAGTTGTTGTCAGCGGCTCAGCAGGAGCTTCGCCCTCGCGTTCGGAATGCCTTGGGCATGTGCATCGATTGAATTACGCAAGAAGTTCGACGTGACACTGGAGTCGACGTTCAGGGATACATGGTTTGCCTGAGGGAGGGCGAGGCTTCTGCCGAGCCGCTTTCGTCTGTGAAGCGAGATGTTGTCAGCGGCTCAGCAGGAGCTTCGCCCTCCCGGTTGCGATCTATGATGTTTGAAGAGTGTATGACGCATGATTGACATTCATTCCTCTGGCTATCAGATTCCGGACTGACATCAGGATGGCCTAAACGCACATGCCGAATTCCAGTTTCGGAGGTTGGCTTGGCAGGCTCTGTTTACTGAAGCCGGACTGAATCGCCGGGGCGCTGATCCTCCGATGAAAACGTGCATTCCGAGGGAGCATGTATGAAGTACACAATTCTGTCGGAGACACCCGTCGGGCCGCTTACCATTGCCGCAGACGATGTCGGACTGCGGTATCTGTTGTTCAGTACGGATTCTACTGTTGAAAATTCCGAGCTGGTCAAACCGGACTGGGAGCGATGTGACCGCAGTCTTCGGGATGTGGTGACTCAGTTGCGGGCTTATCTTCGAGGAAGCCTGAAGCAGTTTGGCATTCCGCTGGCTCCCGAAGGGACGGAGTTTCAGCAGCGAGTCTGGGCAGCCCTGCGTGATGTTCCGTACGGAGAAACGCGAACGTACGGAGAGATTGCGGCTGCGATTGGTCAGCCGACGGCATCGCGAGCTGTTGGGATGGCGAATGGTCGGAATCCGGTCTCCATTGTGATCCCCTGCCACCGCATCATCGGCTCATCGGGGCGGCTCGTCGGTTACGGCGGTGGCCTCGATCGAAAATCGACCCTCCTGCGGCTGGAGCGATCGATTCCGTGAAAAATCAACGAGTTTTTCGGGATTCAGGATTTTTCTGATTTTTCCTGGCCGGTCCGGACGGGCTGCTGCGATTACGCAAGATGGCGGGCTGTGGCATTCTGCTGCACCGCTCTTTCCTTTGCCGGCTTAACTTGGCACTGTGATTGATCGTGCACTGTCCACCAGCTTTTCATCATGATTGACGTCCGTGTGGCGGTGTTTGGCGTCCGGTGCCAAGTTGCTTATTTTGTCTGCGACGGCGGAGTCGTCGCTTCGCCCGTCTGCGGTGCAGTGACCTGCGCCGCAGGCTGGGGCGAGCGTGCTTTCACCAGATCCATCACAGAAAACACCGTGACCAGTCCGTAGGTAATTCCGCAGGCAACAAGAGCAACCTGCCGCCAGAGGCTGGGTTGAATCGGTTTTGGAAGAAACCTTCGATTGACTCGAAGAATCTGAAACGCGCCGATGCAGAGAATTGGACTGGCAACCAGTCCGAGAATCTTGAACAGGCTGAGTGCATTGTCACCGAGTGCCAGAGCAATGCATCCAACGGTTGTAAAAAGCATCAGCAGTGTCGCGTAGATGCGGCTGGATTTCAGTTTCTGGAGGCTCGGCCAGCCCGACCAGCCGATGTCGCTCACAACGCGGGTGAGGCAGTCGATGTTGCCCAGGTGAGTCGAAAACAGGATCCAGAATCCGTTGAACAGGCACAGCGCCCAGAATCCATTCCAGAGCTGTTCGGCCATGTAACGAGCCTGGAAGGCACCTGCCGAGTATCCAGACAGAGCGGCGGCTTTGTCGGGAGGCACGATGGCAAGGGCGAGATTGACGTTCAGAAACATTCCAGCGACGCATCCTGCTGCCCAGAGGAATGACTGATCGAGGATTGTGTATTTCCACCAGATGGACCAGCGACGGATATTCTCAGTGGTGGCTGGAAAGACTCGGCCGACTGTTGCCAGTTCAGAATGTCCCTCCGCAAGAACGCCCCCGATCGATCCCATCCACGCTCCCATGCCAAGCCCCTTGTCGCGGCTCCAGTTGGAGATCGCAAGATTTCCAAGTCCGCCGGACCCGGCAGTTGCAATGAAGACACCGACAAGCACCATGTCGACTTTTTCGGGCAGTGCTGATGGTGTCAGGAAACCCATCAATGTTGTCTTCCAGATAGCAAACGGCACAAAAAGAAAGTTCGCGATCAGCAGGAACGAAAAGATGAAAATCACCATCATCCAGGAAAGGCGCTCCAGGAGTCGCTCGATGGATTTCCCAGACATCAGCATCACCACCGCGACAGCAACGACCAGATACGCGATCCAGAGAAGCGAACGGCCATCGGCGACCTGAGGTTCGCGACTCGTTACGGCCGCGAAAAGGACATTCGCGCAACCGAGTGCCAGAGCCGGAACGGCCAGCTGAGCGATGCCGGCGACGGCATAGATCACGCCCCAGAAGCGAGCTCCCGGGTTCAGACGCATAATCCCCGTCAGAATTGGTTCGCCGGAATACAGCGTGTATCGGATGGCTTCCATGTTGAAGACCATCTGAAGAAAGATGCCGACGGTTGCGACCCAGAGAATCTGAGGCCCGTACTTCACGGCTGTCATCGGGCCGACGATCCATTCACCTCCACCGATTGAAGCGGCGAGCAGAATTGCACCGGGGCCAATGGTTTTCAGAATATTCCGCGGAGTGAACGCCAATGGCTCCGGCAGGTCACCAGTGTGCCAGTCGGGCAGGCAGCCGTGATCACGGACTGTGGAACTGGCCGGCTGAGACGTGGTTTCTTCCGTTCGAATACCGGGAATCATGCTTTCGCTTTCGAGCTGGAATGAGTCGCGTGCATCAGGCCTCGGATGTAACCATAAGCGAACAGCCGGCCGAGCATTGTGTAGCCGGGCTCCCCGTCGTCTTCACCGACCAGCTGTGGTACGTGATCGGGTCGGATGGGGCCGGAAAATCCGATTTCACGGTAAGCTCTCATGGCGGCTGCCATGTCGGTCGGACCATTGTCGTGGAACGTTTCCGCAAACTGTTCCGGATTGCCTCGAACGTCACGAAAGTGAACATAATGGATACTCGATCCGAACCGCCGAATGGTCGACGGGATATCCGCGTTCATGGTCGCAAACGACCCCTGACAGAAACAGATACCGTTCGAACGGCTGGGGGCGAGTTTCAGGAGACGATCGAATCCGTCGACGTTGTGCATGATTCGAGGCTTGCCAATCAGCACAGGCAGCGGTGGATCATCCGGATGCATCGCCAGCACCACGCCACATTGTTCGGCCACAGGCAGGAGTTCGTTCAGCAGACGCTCCAGTTGATCCCAGAGCTTTTCGGGAGTCAGTCTGCGAGCCTGTTCGTCGAACTGGGGATTCGGTGGCTCGTAGCCCAATCTCACAGCGTGTTCCGCGTCCGCAAGGCTGAATGCGGTGACTTTAGCGCCGCCGCGCTCGGGAGCATCGAGTCGCGTTCTCAGCCAGTCTGTTCCAGCCATAAAGTTATAACACAGAATGCGAATGTCCACCTCGGCCATCTGGTGGATCAGTGTTTTGAGGGCCTTTAGTTCAGTTCCGTCATCGCATCCCAGTTTGATGTTTTCTATCGGCAGGTAACCTTCGATCACGGAAAGTTTCATCCCGAACGATGCGATCTTTTTCTGAACTGATTTCAGAGCAGCGATGTCCGGACCTGGATACCGATGAACGATTTCGGAAACGCCGCACTGAGCCGCCAGTTGCAGATTTTCATCGTTGATCGGTGTCAGCACGCTGGAAAGCTGCATCGTCATTCGCCCTCAACTGCTCTTCAGCCAGGTCTCTGAAGGGTCTGTCGTCACGGATTCCTGCATCGTTGCGGATCTGCTTCAGACTCAACTCCCTCGGGGAGTGCATGCCTGCATCTGAATGATCGTATGTCGAGGGATTTCACGAGAAAACAGCCGACAAGTCCAGTCTCGACCGGGGCAGGATTCAATCAGATTCTGATTCTTTATCGTGAAGAATCGGAGTCCTGACCTGCAATGGATCGGCGAGGCATCGGAACTCGCGATTCTTAACGGGAGTACGGTAGTCGCTTGAAAAGAGATTGAAATTCGCTCATGCTTTCGACTGCGGGTGGCAGATTCAGGAAGTAGTGTTAATCCGCACATCGAAAATGAGTAGAACGAGAGCGGAGAATTTTCCATGGCGGATTCGCGGCTTTTCTTTTCTCTTCGCAACAGTGACGGATACTCCGTAATTGCGTTTCCGTCCGAGCTCTCGACTGCTCATATGGCAGAAGTTCGTGAAGCCGGTGATCGGATCGTGAATGAGCTGAATGCCTCACGCTGCCCGGCGTGTCTTGTGGATCTGACTGCCCTGAACTACATGGGAAGTGCGCTGGTCGCATCCGTTGTACGAATCTGGAAGACGGTCAAAGCACAGGATGGCCGGATGGTAGTTGTGGTTTCGAATCCACAGGTCACGGAGGTTCTGAGGGTTGCGAAACTGACGAAGGTCTGGACGATTGCCCATACTTTTGAAGCCGGTGTCCATCTCCTTGGCTATTCAGAGAAGGCAAAGACCGTTCGTCGCCAGGGTCAGGTGCTGACGTTCCTGGCTCCCCTGCTTCTTCTTGCCGCTCTCTACGGAATGGGAAGTCAGGCCAGTGACAAACTCGGTGCCATTTATCGGATGCCGAGCGGTCTGGTTTACGGGCTCGCCGGTGCCGCGTTTCTGGCGGGGCTGATTTCCTGGATTCGTGAGGCCGATCGCAGCTGGCGCCGCCCTGTTTCTGTGACTGTTGCCGTGCTGAGTTTGCTCGTCGCTGGTGGTACATGGTGGGTTACAGGTCGAGGGAATGCGGAAATGCCCGTGCCGGAAGGTGAGCCCGCAAGTGAAACTCCCGGTGCGACGTCTTCAAAGACTGAACAGACGCCGGGAGCAGAGCAGCCGGCGGCTTCAGTTGCAGCACCGGCTGCCACGCCTGTCGACGCAGCAGACTCGGAGTCAGCGGCAACACTTCCTGCAGCTGCAGATCCCCCAGCTCAGCCTGCACCAGTAGAACCGACAACGGAAGCCGCAGCACCCCCATCACCTTCAGGGACATCGGGTCAGGGAAATGCGAGTGAACAATAGGCTGCGAAGCTGTTCGGTTGCGTTACCATGGAAAGTTTCTAAATCATATGAACTCTCCTTCAGAATTAACTTCTGATCTGTAGTGTGACGATCAGTTGGGTTTGTTGGAGATCAGCAGCAAACGCGTTTCTCTGACTGCGATCCTGATTTCACCGGGTGAGCTGTCTCTGTCTGGATTTTGACTTTTCGGAGCATTGTATGAGTAATTCAGCCAGTTCGAGACCCGGCTCCGCTGAGGAGAATCGACATGAGGCGCTTTCTTCAGAACTGCTCGAGCTTCTGGATGTGACTGGTCCGGGGCCGCTTGCGGACATTATTCTGCAGCGTGCTTTCGAGCTGAATGCGACGGATATTCATCTGGAGCCGACGCCGTCAGGCCTGCGAGTTCGATATCGCGTGGACGGTCTCCTGCATGAAATCGTCCGGTTGCCCACGACAGCGATGCAGCCGATCATTCAGCGAATCAAGCTGATGGCGAATATGGACATTGCAGAGCGCCGACTGGCTCAGGATGGTCATATCGCGCGTTCGATGCTGAATCAGCCACGCGACATTCGTATCGGCAGCGGTCCGACGATTTACGGCGAACGTCTGGTTCTTCGTCTGATGCCGGATGAGGCAGCGTTTACTCGTCTGGATGACCTCGGCATGGAGCCGGATCAGATTGAAACGCTTCGCCGTGTTCTGAAATCACCCTATGGCCTGATTCTCGTGGTCGGCCCGGTGGGTTGCGGAAAAAGCACATCCGTGTATTCCTTCCTTCAGGAAATCAGTACTCCGCAGAAGAGTATTGTCACGATTGAGGATCCGGTAGAGCGTCGCAACGAGGGCATCTGTCAGATTCAGGTGGAACCTAAGATCGACTTTCATTTTGCTGATGCACTTCGCTGCGTGCTGCGTCAGGATCCGAACGTCATGATGGTGGGTGAGATTCGAGATGCAGAAACGGCACAGATCGCCTGCCGCTCCGCTCTCACCGGGGTTCTGGTTCTCAGCACCATTCACGCCAACAATACCGCCTCAGCAATCGACGTGCTTCAGGGATTCGGTGTGCCTCGCATGTTCATCGCGGATGGGCTGCGTTGTGTGCTTTCACAGCGACTGCTCCTGAAGGTCTGTCAGAAGCATCGCGAGGTGTATCACCCGGATGAAGCGGCCTGTCGGATGCTGGAAATTGATCCATCTCAGGCGCAGTCAGTGAATCTTGTGCGTGGTCTTCCCGCAGACTCCAACTTTCACACGGGATTCTCCGGACGGACGAGTATCTTTGAGATCATGGAAGTGTCAAAGCCGATTCGTCAGGCGATTCTGCGTGGCGATTCCGCGATCGAGATTGCTGAAATTGCACATCGGGAAGGGATGAAGAGCCTCTCCGATGCGGCTCGAAATAAAGTCCTGTCGGGAGTGACATCCATTGATCAGATGCATCAATCAATGCTGTCATTCACTGACTGAGGCAGTTGAGGCTGAGCCAATGGAAGCCGTGCTGCCGTTCATTCTTCGGTGGCTGTTTTGAATCAGATGACAAAGAAACTGGAAAGTTGAAGAGCATGGCATCGTGGCCGATTGGGGTGTTCGCATCACTCGACGCGGGACTCGGGGTTCATCTTGAGGTTGTGAAGCAGCTTGGAATTCCCTCGATTCAGCTTCATGCTCCGCATGAGAAGTCCAGAACTGCTGCCTCAGCGACTGCATTCCTTGGAAAATGCTCCGACGCAGGAATTACCATCACGGCGGTATTCGGTGGTTTCGAAGGAGAGAGTTATGCGGACATCGCTACAACATCGCGAACCGTAGGGCTCGTTCCTGAAGCAACTCGAAAAGCTCGCGTGAAGGAAATGAAGGAGATCAGTGACTTTACGCGACTGCTCGGCTGCGACACCGTCGCGCTGCATATCGGATTTGTCCCGGAAGACCACAAATCTGCTGATTATCAGAACCTGATCCAGACGACGCGAGATCTTCTGGATCATGTGGCAGGTAACGGCCAGAAGCTGCATCTTGAGACGGGACAGGAATCAGCCGATCACCTCCTGCATTTCATTCATGATGTGGAACGAAACAACCTGTTCATAAATTTCGATCCGGCGAACATGATTCTTTACGGGACCGGTGAGCCAATCGAGGCACTCCGAAAGGTCGGCCGTTATGTGGCCAGTGTCCACTGCAAAGATGCAAAATGGGCTCCGGTTGGCGTGCGTGGAACGGCATGGGGGCAGGAAGTCGCTCTTGGTGACGGCGATGTCGGAATGGAGAACTATCTTCGCACTCTGCAGGAGATTGATTACACCGGTCCGCTGACGATTGAACGTGAGATTCCGCAGGATCCAGAGCGTCAGAAGGCAGACATTGGACATGCCGTCAGACTGCTGGAGACTCTGCGAAAGAAGATTCTTGGCGTCTGAGAGTGTACGCTGACATGAGTGATTCGATCTGAAGAATCATCAACAGGAAATCCTGTGGCAAAGTGCGATCAGGGATATCTCTGCGAGGTCTGCGGAGAACCCGTTGATGTGATCGTTGAGAGCGATCTCTACCTGCGATTCGTGCTCGGTGAATTGAAGGGGTCGGATCTTCCGGCTTGTCCGGAGCGACATCTTCGGTGCAACCCCGTCATGGCGCAGTTCATCGATGATCCGGGATTCGAGCCCGTGACTGTCGAAGGTGATTTCGATCGAAGGCTGCTCGACGAAGAATTCGTGTCACG
>JBKDKA010000076.1:0-5386 GCA_046345315.1 Planctomyces sp. | reverse complement strand
GGTTCGGCCACACAACGCATGAACCACGAGATATCCTTCAGCCGCCTACGTTTCTCCTTCAGGCCGGATTTGTCGTTGAGAATCGCATTCAGTTCGAATTCCGTAGGTTCCGCTGGGGTTCCATCTGCGTTTCTTCGCTGTGGAAACAAACGCCACCACCGGAGAGCGACTTCCTCGTCTGACCATGTCTTCACAACATCCGGACGCGTTCTGACGACGACGTGCAGATGGTTGCTGAGCACCGCAAAGGCCATGACGTCGATCCCGAAGATCCCGGCCAGTTCTTCCAGCCGTTCACGAATCCACTCCTTGCGGTGCGAATAATCCTTGCCCGACCGACGATCCTTGCCGCAAAGAAACGTCCGTCGAACACAGCGATTGATCAGATGAAACGCCTGAATCTCATCTGACGCACAGATTTCGGTCCGATTTACTCGCGGCATCACTAACCTCCCTTGCGTGTTGGTGCTTCGACATGCTGCAGATCTGCAATTCTCAATCAAAATCAATCGAATCGGAAGTGTATACAAAGAAACCAGTTGCGTCACTAGGGTGGATGGTACTATTGCTGCCCCGACAAGATCGCCGCCACTCGCCGTAAAGGGAAATGGACGGGTGGTATGCCCCTGCTGGGGTACGATGTGGAACAACCGGGATCGAAACTCGTCATCAATGAAACTGAGGCATCCCAGGTCCGGCAGATTTACGAGCTGTACCTGGAACATCGCACGCTGCTCAATGTGGTCAAGGTGCTCACGGACCGGGGCTGGTGCAATAAGCGATGGACAACCCGTAAAGGGACGCAACGGGGCGGAATGCCGTTTACGAAGACCTCGCTGCACAAACTGCTGACAAACCCGACATACCTGGGCAAGGTCAAATACAAACGAGAATTGCACGATGGGGAACATGAGGCGATTGTTGATCCGGACGTATTCCAGCGGGTTCAGTCGTTGCTGATACAGAATAGTGTTGGTGGAGGCGGCCCGGTACGAAACGCGTTCGGTGCCCTGCTCAAGGGACTGCTCCGGTGCAGCTGCTGTGACGCGGCGATGGTGCCATCGATCACGAAAAAGGGAGACCGCCGATACCGGTACTATGTTTGTTCGAAGGCACAAAAGCTGGGCTGGCATACCTGCCCGTCGAAATCTGTGCCAGCCGCAGAGATGGAACGATTCGTGATTGACCAGATTCGGAGCCTCGGTACCGACCCGGATTTTGTCGAAACCGTAATTGACCAGATCGCCGAAGTGGCTACGCAGGAACTGGCAGGTCTCCGCGAGCAGGAACGGATTGCAGAGCGAGAGATACGGCAGTGCGAATCCGTCATACAGCAATTGCCCACGAATAGCCCAGACCAGACTCAACGCATGGCTGCGGCGCAGGAACGGATGCGGATCGCCACGGAGCAACTGTCAGCTATCCAACAGCAGATTCAAAATCATGACATAGAGATGCCTGAACGGGCGGTCGTGCAACTGGCATTGCAGGAATTCGATCCAGTCTGGAATGCCTTGTCGCCACGGGAACAGGAACGAGTTCTGAAACTCCTGGTGCAGCGTATCGACTACAACGGGGAGACGGGACAGGTGGAGATCACGTTTGCTCCGGATGGATTCGAAATATTTCTGGAACAGTTTTCTGAAGAGAGGGTAGTGGCATGAAGACAGGACTGACAGTAGCAGCCCGTGTGCGGTTTGAGCCGCGTCGGAAAGGAACCCGGTGTCTTGTTCGGACGCAGGACACAACGCCACGGGAGGCCCCACGTGGCCGTCTGCCGCGAATCACACGGCTCATGGCACTGGCGATCCACTTCGACGGGCTGATACAATCCGGGGCGGTGGCGAACTACGCGGAACTGGCGCGGCTGGGGAACGTGACGAGGGCAAGGATGACGCAGATCATGAATTTATTGATGTTGGCACCGGCGATTCAGGAGGAGTTACTGTTTCTGCCACGGGTGGAACAGGGACGGGGCGAGTTTTGTTTGAGTGATTTGCAGGCGGTGACAGCGGTGATGGCGTGGAGGGAACAACAACACGTATGGCGTACACGAAGCCAGCGACCCTAAGATCGCATTCGAGAATCTGATTCGGATGACGTCACAGTCGCACCAAATCAATTCCGAAAAGCTCACAACGCCCAATTCCATCTGTTTCCATTTGGGACTATGCGTTCCCCGATTGCAGTATTGATCCAACTGATTCGCGCAATAAACCCCGATGGATCACACTTTCCGGCCAGTTTCTCCAGTCGTTCACGAATCCACTCCTTGCGGTGCAAATAATCTTTCCCCGAACGACGGCCTTTTCCACATAGAAACGTTCGCCGAACACAACGTTTGATTAAATGGAACGGCTGAAACTCAGTTGACGCACAGATTTCCGTCCGATTCACTTGTGGCATCACTGGCCTCCCCTGTGTTTTGGAGCTTTGACATGCTGCAGAACTGAAATTCTCAATCAACATTACTCGAAAACGAGGCGTAAACAAGTAAACCAGTTATGTCCGTAGGGTGGATGGTATCATTGCTTCAACTGAAGGAGCTCCCGGGAAAACGCTGCAGACACTTAAAAAGCACTGGCGTACCAACGATCTTTGGGTATCAGCACGGTATATTACGATTGAGTCGTGTCATTCTCTTACGTAGTAGACATTCGGATGTATTTAGATTTTGAATGCATCACACTGCTGCAGTTGATGTAATTCTTGTGAGAGATCAATGTCTGAGGCAGAAAAGATAACTGTAACCTGCCCTTCATGTGCAGCAAAACTGGCTGTGCCGGCGGCGATGCTGGGTAAACGCATACGCTGTCCCAAATGCCGCAATGCCGTCGCCACGGAATCAGTACAGCCAGCCGAGCAGGTCATGAACTCCGTTGGGCAGCCGGCCAAGCCCGCCATCCAGACAAAAAAAGAGTTCAGGAGCAGGCCTCCCGGGCTTCTTGCGAAAATCACCTGCCCACATTGCTGGACGACGTTTCCGCCCCATGAGACAAAATGGGTCTCAGCGCATCCGATGCTGAGAGACGATCAAAAGGTTCCGGAGGGTGGCCGGCGATTCCTGCCGACTCGCTTTAGTGTTACAGGACAGGCCATCGATTCGCTGGGCGAACTTTGTTCGGATCTGGCCTGTCCTCGATGTCATCTGAATGTGCCACGCGACGTTATAGAACTGCCTTCAACGTTTTTCTCTATCCTCGGATCGCCCAGTTCGGGAAAGTCCTACTTTCTGTCGTCGTCCCTGTGGCAACTGCGGACGCTGCTTGCACTGAAATTCTCGATTAGTTTTGAAGATTCGGATCCGGTTGCGAATCAAAAGCTGCACGAATACGAAGAAGCTCTGTTTCTGAATTCGCGGCGTGACCGACTGGTGGCTCTGCCCAAGACCGAACTGGATGGCGACCTGTATGAACAGATTGAAATAGAGCGAGGCCGTACAATGCTGTTGCCTCGACCGTTTATCTTTCGGATGCGTCTGCTGCCTTCGCACCCGCGAGCCGATAAAGTTCGCCGAAACGGACGGACAATCTGTTTGTACGATAACGCGGGCGAACATTTTTTGCCGGGCGCACAGAATGCCAATACTCCGGGAACTCGGCATCTGGCTGTTTCGAAAGCCCTTTTCTTCGTCTTCGACCCGACTCAGCATCCGCAGGTAAGAAATCTTTGCCGAGGTAAATCTCATGATCCTCAGCTCAATGATGATGTCAATAGTTTTCGTCAGGATCACATTCTGACCGAGGCGACCCGCAGGATCCGGGCCGAATTGGGACTGAGGCAGGATCAGCGAGATCAGCGACCGCTGATTGTGGTGCTGTCCAAATACGATGCCTGGGCACCGATCGCTAATGGGAAGCCACTCATCAATGACTCGGTTCTGCGGGAGACGCGGGAAGGAATGAATCAGTTCAACGTAAGTCAGTTGAAACAAATTTCAGAAACCTTCCGAAAACTCATGCTGAAACTGGCACCGGAAATTGTGTCGTCCGCGGAAGCTTTTTCCGAAGACGTGACATATATCCCTGTGAGTGCTCTGGGGTGTTCTCCGCAGGAAATGAGCGGCAGCAGTGTGGTGAGCGGCGGATCAGGCCGCAGGGCACTGGGAGTAAAACCAGCAGACATTAATCCCGCTTGGGCAGAAATCCCGTTGCTCTATGCGATTCAACGAACGATTCCTGGATTGATTCCACAGAGCTCCCCCATCCCCTGACAATCCCTGCGGAAGATCCGTCATGGTTGAAGAAATCATTTACACCTCATCGGAAAAAGGCCTGAAGCAAGGAAGCCGGGGGTTCTGCACCGTCGTCAGCACGTCGGGAATGGGACTGAATCTGGCTGAGCGGCTCGAATCGATGAGCGGTTATCGGCATGCATTTCCATCAGCCGACCCGAAGTCGTCGCTGAATCCAGTCAACTATTCCCACGTCACGATCCGTCTTGCGGGGAAAAGATTGAACGTGATTTCGCGAGTCGGTGATGCCGGGCAGGACTATTCCGGTCGGACCAATAAGCTGGCGCATCATATTGTTGTTGACAGCGTTTCCATGATCCCCGCCGGGCCCGTTCGAGTCCTGATGGAGCCCGGAAATGTTGTCGAACGATGGGATGGTCAGGTCCGCAATATTGCTCCACGCGTTCTGAAGAAGTCTGCCATTCCATCGTTGATTCGGCTGAGTGCATGGAAGGCGCTGACTGGCGACGGCGGGTGGGCCGGATGGGTGGCTGAACAGCTGCTTCAAAACACTTCGCCGGTGTGCATTATTTTTTCGCCAGGCACTGACACACGGACGTTGTTGCGAGAAGTATTTGACCTCATCCCGGTTTCACAGCGATGGAACGTGACATTCAGCACCTACTTCACTCGACTGCTCGCCGGCACTGATTGTCAGCTGCGTTTTGTGCTGGACGACACTCCGGAAGCGACAACACTGCGCCACGACGCTCGCGCTCGAACACTCGATCTCACGCAGCAGTTGCCTGCAGCAACCGGCGGAGTGCTGGTTACTCAGTCGCGTCAGGGTGAAATTGCGTCTCGGCCGTCCTCATCGGCTGACGCTGCCACAGCGAATCCAGCAGCGGCGTCGTTGCAACAAGCAGTGAGCACTGCGAAGTCTTCAGTCGTTGATGAGGAATCGGATGATGAAGTCTATCAAATGATGAATGAGCCCGGTCAGCAACCGGAACGGGCACGCAAAGGAAGGGCATCGGAACCCAGGCAGCCAGCACCGAACATCCAGATACCGAGTATACAACGCGATCGATCCAGAATTGAGCGGGCGTTGCAAAAGCCCACCAGAGGTCGATTGAAATACGCAATCGCAGCAGGCCTGTTTGTGCTCGTTCTCGTAGGGATCGCCATCAGTGCCGTCTTGCTGCCCAATCC
>JBKDKA010000075.1:0-3104 GCA_046345315.1 Planctomyces sp. | reverse complement strand
AAGGATCTACAGTAAACCGATCTGGGCGAGTCGCAGCGTCCGTCGCAATCTGCTTCAGCAGAAAGCGATCGATGCCATCGACCATCAGAGAAGCCTGATCATCATTCCCTGTCAGGGGCTGAGAGTTTTCCGGCTGGATGGGCGAGGCTGATTCGAAGGCAGGAAGATTCTGTCCGGCGACCTGGAGGAAAATCAGAGGAAGTATCCCAGCGGTCAGGACCAGATTGCGTCGTCGATTTCGAATCAAAACGCGTGAAGGTGCGGTCATGTTCAGTTCCCTCAAAGCTTAACTTGGTCGATCAACCGATGCTTCCGGACGTATTGTCGACTGGGACTCTGACCATCAGGATTCTGCATCGTCAGCAGGTTGACGTGTCAGAACACATCAGCCAGCACCCGGAATCAGAATCTGACGGATCCGTGAGACGCCGATTCGAACATCCTCAGCTCGGTGTTCGCCTCCGGAACGTTCCACACAGAGCCAGCCGTTGTATTCAGTCTCGGCAATGGTCGGGAGCAGTTCAAGCCAGTCGACCTTGCCATCACCGACGGCTACCTCGACGCCAGCGCCATCCAGGTCTGCCAGAGCATCACGGCCTCGGATGTATCCGATCTGCGAATACAGTGTTCTCAGAACGGATACTGGCGCTGCTCCCGTCATCGTTGCCGTCGCCGGGTCGAATACAATTCCAAACGGACCGGAACGGACGTCGTTGTGCAGCTGCTGAATTCGCTCTATGTCGTACCGAGCCATCTGAAGTTGCAGCACGCAGCCGACGTGACTCCCGTGGCTCACCAGGTCGTTCAGAATTTCACAGAGCATCGCGTAATTCTGTGGCTCCGATGGCGCTTTGCTGATCACGCTTCCGGGCGGCGGTGCAAACGAAAATGGATTCCGGAGCGAATTCACGTCGGAGTTCGTCGGTTCGAGCGATTTCCTGCCGGTCTCATCGTCAGCCGGGCTGGACGTTGTTTCTGCGGTGAGATTGGCAGCCGGAATGCGTCCGCATCGGATGATCAGTTCCGTCGTGCCCAGTTTCCGCACCAGGCTCATCGCGGCGCGAATGCTCTGAATTCGTCGATCAAGATGTTCGGCATCGTAAAGGGCATATCGGGAGGGAAAATAAAGTCCGGCGATGGTCATCTGACGTTCGGCGACGAAGTGCCGAATCTGTCGCAGAGCCGTCTCGGAAGAATCATCGGCTCGAACTTCCGAGCGAGCATTCAGTCTCAGTCCCGAAACTTCGCAACTGGAGGCTTCTGCGATGGCAGATTTTAATTCCACTCCGAAATCTTCGGTGGCAACAGCGAGACGAACGGGCATCTCTGTAGTTTATCCTTCCCAATATCGTATTTGTGGTTGCCAGCATGCGTGCCATGAAGCGGGAGTTTTGCAATCCAGCATCTCAGCTTCGATGGTCTTTACTGATCACCGCTCTGAACGGCCTGACTTCAGCCTGCGAGAAAGCGAGAGTGTCCGTTGAGAAAACCGATTGAATCTGAAAAACGCCAGAGTCATGAGGCCGGCGTCCGTTTAAGATAACATGCCTGAAAGGGTTCATCACCTCAGTTCACAGTGATCGCAGCAATTGAAACAGGATTCGTTTCCATGGCGACCGTTGGCGATTTTTGTCGATTCCTGAACCAGTTTGCTCCACCGGAACTCGCCGAATCCTGGGACAACACCGGATTGCTGATCGGAAGAGAAGGCTCGGTGGTCCATCGGGCTTTGACATGTCTCACACTGACTCACGAGGTAGCTCGGGAAGCGGCCGAATCCGGCGCGCAGCTGATCGTGACTCATCATCCGCTCATGTTCCGTGGTACGAAGACCATTACCGATCGGACGGTGGAAGGTCGCACGTTGCTGGCACTGATTGAATCCGGAATCGCCGTCTACAGTCCTCACACGTCGTTCGACAGTGCTTCGGAGGGAATCAATCAGCAGCTGGCGGAGAGTTTCGGCCTGCAGAATATTGTTCCTTTGAAGCCGTTGCTGACGAATCCGGCAGCGGGCAGCGGTCGTGTCGGGGATCTGCTGAGCAGTACGGAACTGAATCTTTTTCTGAAGACTGTGAAAGAAGTGATTTCCGCAGACCGTATCGAGTATTCCGGCAGACCGGACAGCATCGTCCGAAGAGTGGCCGTTGGATGCGGCGCTGCCGAGGGATTTCTGAGCGACGCCGTGCGACTCGGATGCGACACGTTTGTCACTGGAGAAGCACGATTTCACACAGCGCTCGAAGCTCAGGCTCAGGGAGTCAATCTTGTGCTGACCGGGCATTATTTCAGTGAGCGACCAGCTGTTGAGGATCTTGCCGTGATTCTGGTCGGGGAATTTCCAGGTGTGCAGATTTCAGCCAGTCGGAATGATCGCAATCCACTGCGATTATTCTGAAAACCAACAGACGTCTTCTGCAAATCAGGGATCAGGTGACCAAAAGGGATGACGATGAGCGGCGAAAGATCTGTTTTGGAAAATGAATCGGACAGTCGCGAAATGGCCGGGGAGTCGGCGCAGAGAGTTTCTCCGACGTTTGGGCACGCTCTCATTCGTGGCATTCGGCTGCGATGTGCCATGTGCGGTCGAGGGAAGATGTTTCGAGACTGGTTTCGGATGGAGAAGGCCTGCAGTTGCTGCGGATTTCGTTTCGGTCGAGCTCCCGGATATTTTCTCGGATCGACATACATCAACTACGCGTTGACCGCTGGATTGACGACGGTGACTTACGTGGGACTCCATTTTGGTCTTGGAATTGCGAATCGAGGTCTGATTCCTGCATTGTTGCTGTTTTGTCTCGTTTTCCCGCTGTATTTCTTCCGATACGCTCGTTCGTTGTGGCTGTCGCTGGATTGCTGTATTGATGTCACCGGGGCATCGGAACCGTTCTGGGAACACGCTGGTTCTCAAAATGGCAACGAGCTCAAAGATTCTTCCGGATCGAGGGTTGACATTGCCGAGCCGGCCGCTACACTACCCCGCTCGCCCGAACCGGGAACAAACCGGTGAGGAAGAAAGAAAGGTCGCTGTTCATCTCAGAATCTGAGAGGTCAGTGGTCTGGAAGTCTTCCTGGGTGACTGATCTTTGACAATATGGTTGAGA
>JBKDKA010000074.1:0-2301 GCA_046345315.1 Planctomyces sp. | reverse complement strand
CTCTACGGTGTTGAGCCCCCCAGCAGTCTGCACATACCTGCCGATGGAGGAACCTGGGGCGCATCGGAGCAAAGTAAAGTTCGTGCGATATGGCCCCAGTTCAATTTTGCAACGCGTGGAGGTCTGGCAACAACTATTCCTGAGCTCCACCTCAGTGGCGCAGAGTGTTTGGTGTTTTTTCTTGGGGGTAGAAGCACTGGTACCGCGCGCCAGGCGCAGATGATTGGATTTTCAAAGAATCCGGAGTCACCGTGGTCAGATGCAGGAACAAACAAGGATGGCCCGTTCTTTCAGTTTGATTCGGGCCGCCTTGTGGATGTGGATAATGACACTGTACTCGAGTATGTCGATCCGTTGCCGAACCAGCAGACACCACTGATGTACATCAGTAGTCAGGGGAAGAACTATCACACCACGAACTCGACTGCGGCTCCAACACCTCCTGCGACGGTACTATCTGTTCAGGATGACTTCGATGTCCATGGCGGAATCGACAACGCGAAAGATCTCGATTCCATCTATACAAAGGCCGGCGGCCTGCCGCACCGACCGAACAGTTATCAACTGATCTCACCAGGGCTCGACGGACTCTACGGAGCAGGAGGTGTCTACAATACTTCCAGTGATGTCGATGCTCGGACAGCCGAGCGGGACAACATCACCAATTTCGCTGGTGGTGCACTTCAGTAGTGCATTCCTTCGGTTAAGTCGAAGTCTCAGTGGATCAGGAGATTCTGGACCACTGACAGAAGTTTTGCGGTTTGAGTGCGTGGTTGATTTTGCAATCCCGGTTACCGAGTACGGAGAGAGGTTCGATGTTCATCAGCAAAAGATCTTGCGAAGAACGTCACACCAGCACCCGAACCGGGTTTACGCTGCTGGAACTTCTGATCGCCATCAGTGTGATCGCGATTCTGATGGGGATTTCGTTTTCTGTTCTTAATGGACTTCTCGATCAGGCACGTGAAGAAGCTACGACCGCGACAATCCGCAAAGTCAGTGCCCTGTTCGAGGACCGTTATCAGGCATTCAACAGAGCTTTCACTGGAACCAGGAAAGACAACGCAGTCCAGTCGACGCGAGCACTGCTTGCTCGGAATCAGATCTTCGGTGTCCGCGAAGAGGTTGTAGAAATCCTCGCTAAGAAAGCCCTGTTCCGAAACGAGTTTCCACAGCGCATGAACGACCTTGTCGTCGGGACTGGGGATGCAAACAACAATACGTTTGAAGATGGCGACGACAATAACGACGGGCTGGCAGACGTTGTGGCCGCAACCTTTACTGGTGTTGACTGGTCAAAACACAATCCGAGCACCGAAAGCTCGGAGTTGCTGTACTACATGCTGTTCCACTCTCGGTCCTTCGGCGCTGCAGATACGAACGCTGATCGCTTTACAACTCAGGAAATCGGTGACACCGATGGAGATGGGTTGCCCGAACTAATCGATAGTTGGGGCGAACCTTTGCGATATTATCGCTGGCCAACTAAGTTAATGGATGTGACCGATTACGCGACGGGATTTCAGCCCGTCCTTGCAAATCCTGACGACAACACTGATGTACTCGTCTACATGGATGATGACAATGATGGATTCCCTGAGGCACTTCATGGATCGCGGGTTGTCAACCCCGATGCTCGAAGAATCGCAGCTACCCTGATTAAAGGGCTTCCGCCAGAGTCGTCAAAGCTACCCGGTGGAGCCCTGCCGCGGGATCTGATGCTGACTGATCCCGACGACCCAATTGGCCGACTCTACACAGAGCTGGAACGGCTGAATGGACTCAACGGAACTCCTCTGTTCGCAGCCGAATTCAACGAGGCGAATTATCACACGCCGGACACGTATCACATTCCTTTAATTCTGTCATCCGGGGCCGACAAAGAGCCAGGGTTGTATGAACCTACTGATATCGTGAATCGCGGAAACTTGGCTGCGTATGATTTGTCGGTATCATTCCCCGAGATGCTGGACCGCATCTCTGACAACATCACGAACCGTAACCGACGTGCCGGAGGACGAAGATGAAAACCAGTTCCTTCAGTCCTGCGGTTCTGCAGAAGGCGGGTCGTCCTGATTTTCGATCGGGGTTCACTCTGCTTGAACTGCTGGTGGTCATCAGCATCATCGTCATCATTGCCTCGATGACACTTCTGACATTCAATTATGCCCGCGATGCTGACCGTGTCAGCAATGCGGCTGCATCTCTGAAGTCGACACTTTCTGTGGCTCGCGATTTCGCGGTTCAGGCCGGCAAGCCCAGGGGCGTTCGTTTGTTTCTCGACGAGACAAACTATCGAGC
>JBKDKA010000073.1:0-2002 GCA_046345315.1 Planctomyces sp. | reverse complement strand
GTCTCGAGGTGCTCATCCTCGCCCTCAGAGGTTACAACGCCGCTCTAAAAAAATGTGGGTAAAGATGAGTCCGGCAGAATGGACACACTGATTGCAATCGTTTGCGGTTCTCGGAAACTACGTTGGAGATCGGTGAGTGTGTTGTGAAACACACTCGGAGGGCTCACAACCTCCGCTGGGCAGCCTGCCCCCGGTGCTGATCGGAGATCTAATCGATAAGAAACTGCGCTGGGTTCTCGATCGACTTTGAAAGTGACTGTAGAAACCGAGCTGCCGGAGCACCGTCAACGATTCGATGATCAAACGTCAGGCTCAGCGTCATCATGTCGCGAGGAACAATCTGCTGTTCCTGAAAGACCGGCTGCCGCACGATTCGCCCCATTCCAAGGACCGCGCATTGCGGCAGGTTGATGATCGGCGTGAAGGCGTCGATCCCGAGGGCTCCCAGATTCGTCACAGTAAAGGTTCCATCCTGCATTTCGGGAGCACTCAGCCGTCGCGAACGAGCTTTCTCGATGAGCTGTCGTGACTCCTGAGTGACTCGCCGAAGACTCAGCTGATCCACATTGCGAATCACGGGGACGACCAGCCCTGAGTCTGTATCCACTGCGATACCAATATGAATCTCCGAGAGCACTCGAACGCTGTCGGCTTCCCATCGAGCATTGATCTGAGGGTGTTCTCGCAGTGCCAGGGCCGCGAGCCGAATGATGAATTCAGCGTATCCGGGTACGGGAAGAGTTGAGTTCCCGGACATCGCCCGAAACTGATCTCGAAGATTGACCAGGTTCGTGACATCCACGGATGTGGTGAGCGTGACCGGTGCCGTCGTCAGATGACTTTCCATCATGCGCTGAGCAATCGTGCGACGCAGCAACAATGCTCCCGTGGCCGGGGCGATCTTCACTTCCGGTGCCGTCTTCAATTCCTGTGCGGGGACGCTGGCGGGCTGTTTACCTGGTGTCACCGCGACGGGAGATTCAGAAACAGGAACTGCGGGAGCTGCAGTGACAGGCGTGGTCGACGAACTGACGACTTCGGAAACCGGCTGCTCTGGTGTCATCGCATTCGCAACAACGGAGACCCCCTGTGGCTCAACTGCGACAGGAACTTCAGGTACGGGAACAGCAGGTACAGAAACTTTCGGCAATTCAGGTGCGGTGCGGCCGGTGGCTCTGAGAATATCGCGTTCACTGACCCGACCACCTCGGCCGGAAGGAGTGATCTGACGCCAGTCAACACCCAGAGCTTCTGCGGTTCGTCGCGCACGAGGCGATGCTTTGGTGAAAGATTCTGTGAACCCGGCGGACGGTGTGACACCAGATGTCGTCTCCGGGCGAAGATCATTCAATGCCCCGGGTGACGCCGACCCGACCGGCAGATCTGACTGACTGATGTTCGAGCTCTGTTGCGCTGCACGCTGGACATCTTCGTCGAGTATCCTTCCACCTGGGCCGGTACCCGAGACCAGATTCAAATCAACCTGAAGTTCTCTCGCCAGACGTCGTACTGCCGGTCCGGCAGCAACATCACTCGTTGAATCACTGCCAGCCGCAGCACTTCCTGCAGCCTGAGAATGCGAGTCTGACACGGCGGCTGGCGGCGACGGTGTGGCCTGAGGAGCGGGTGCTGCCGGTACTGCTGCGAGATCTGAAGGTGTGAGCAGATGAGCCAGGATCTGGCCGACTTTGACGATGTCACCGGGCTTAGGACTTGTGGGGAGCAGTTTCAGGCGACCGGAATCAAAGCATTCAACTTCCTGCGCTGCCTTGTCTCCCTCAAGAACGAAGAGCATGTCGCCGGCACGAACCTCTTCGCCATCCTTCTTCAGCCATTCGGCGAATGTGCCTTCATCCATCGACCAGCCAAGCCGCGGTACTGTAATTTCGATAGGCATTGATTTCGCTCAACCGGAAGTTTCAGGGATTGTTTTCAGTCGGGAAATATTCAGAGGCTCTGACAAAAACTGGACAGGCACCCTTCAACACACGAATTTGCAGGC
>JBKDKA010000072.1:0-6085 GCA_046345315.1 Planctomyces sp. | reverse complement strand
GCACCAGCTGAGCTTCTCTCGCGACCAGTGCATCTCCGCCATGATTCCGATATCGTGAGTCAGTCCGGCAAGGAACAGCTCATTCGCCTGACTGTCACGGACTTCCTCAGCAACGATTCTGGCAGCAGTTGCCGTGGCGGTTGAATGCATCCAGAGATCTCGAGCTCGAAATCTTCCGGAGTCAACTCGTGGGCCCGCTGAAAACATCTTGACCATCGATGCCGCGACAGCAATGTTCCTGACCGCATTGCGTCCTATGACGACGACGGCACGGTCGATCGTACCGATCTGCCGAGACAGTCCGTAGAATGCGGAGTTGACAACCTTCAGGATTCGTGTCGAGAGCGCAACATCAGAACAGATCAGTTTCTGAAGTTCGGCTGGTGTGGACGACGGATCTTTTGCAAGCTCCAGAATCCGGAATGTGACTTCCGGCAGCGCAGGAAGGTTTCCGAATTTCGGTCGCGTTCCATCAGGAGTCGACGCGGATTTTTGTGCGATCGGAGACATCGGTTTCAAACTCAGTGACTTGGCCGGATTGTTTTGTGCTGCGTTCCATCGAACGCCTCACACGAACTGGACAGGAACTTCCAGTTTTTTGTCATACACTGATTTTGGGGTTGTCATTCCCGCGCAGGCGGGAATCCAGTGCCCCAGTGTGGATTCCCGCCTGCGCGGGAATGACGGAAGAATTCTGTTCTACGAACACCTAACAGAACCGGGACTGGCTCCCGGACAAAATCGTAAAAACACTTGAAAACACGATTTGCGAGGGTGCCCGTCCCGGTTTTGAAACGCGATCTGAACGACAGGAACTGCAAAACGTAGCACGATTGATTCACATCGGAGACAGAAACGCCCGAAGAGTCTCCCGCCTGCCGGTATGAAGCGAAACGATGACGGCGGTTATGCCGTTGATACCGAGAAGGCCGTTCCTCTGTGACAGCCCGTTGACCGAGAACCGTTAAAGCCGGCCCAACCAGCACAGCAAAACGTCGCATTCTCACAACACGAAGCCGGCATTGTTGCCCGGAGTAACCAACACTTCCTCGATCCCGACGTTGCATTGCGCATTCGGGGTTGGTGTCTCTGATGATCAGAAGGCGAAACACTTCGTTTTCTGGTGCCAAGCGCTAGTGCACGGTCAGAGCTTACAACAGGGGTCTTGTGTCATTCCCGCGCAGGCGGAAATCCACAATGGAGCACTGGATTCCCGCCTGCGCGGGAATGACGACCCCAAAATTAAGCGAGTGTTGAAGTTTCGCCGGGCCGGAGTTTATGTGGACCTGGATTGACTATCAGCTGGATCTGTTGTGTTTTGCGGGCTGCTGTGCGGCAGCCTTCGCAGCACTGCGCCGGCTCGTCATCCGCTGCGACGGAGAACGACGACCTTTCCAGATCTCGGTGGTGCTCACCGCGATACTGATGGCAGGCGGGTTCGTCTATCTGCAGCAGGTCGACTCTGAACAGCGGCAGAATCTGATCAGTCACATGAGCGCCTTCGCCACGACTTATGCCGGCGAAATGGAAAAACTCGGACATTCGGAAGTTGATTCTGCTGTATCCTCGGGGGATCCACGCTACCTGCGACTCATCGAAGCCCAGCGACGATGGCTGGAGGCTAACGACCTGGTGAGCGACATCTACACGATTCGTCGACGCGATTCGGGGGCGATGCTGCTGCTGATCGATTCCGAAACGGACTACGATCATGACGGAAAATACAGCGACGCCCGAGAACAGCGAACGGCTCCCGGTGAACCGTACTCCGGGTTCAGCCACGGAGAACAGTTGACATGCGTGAACGTCGCCTTCGCCGGCAGACCAGCCTTCATTTCAGCTCCTTATTCTGACCGATGGGGAACCTGGGTCAGTGCTCTTCATCCGTTGAAAAATCTCAATGGAGATGTGGAAGCGATTCTGGGTGTGGATTTCCCGGCGGCCGTCTGGGGGCGCCAGATTTTCAACGCGCGCCTTTCGGTCATCGGAATCATGGCGGTTATCGAAAGTCTGCTGCTGGGCGCCGCGGCCCTGTTCACGCTCAACCGATTCCACCTGAGGGAACAGCAGATTGCAGCTCGATGCCTGAAACAGTTCAAGACAACGCTGGACCAGACTCTGGACAGCGTTTTCATGTTTCGTCCCGACGATATGAAGTTCATCTACGTCAACGAAGGTGCTCGACGACTGCTCGGATACACCGAAGACGCTCTGATGTCGATGACTCCGATGAACATAGCGCCCCAACTGAACCTCGAGAACTTCCATACGCTGACACAGCCGCTGGTGGAAGGAACGCACCAGCTGTTCACACTTGAAACCGTTCATCGTCATCGCGACGGACACGACATTCCGGTCGAACTGTCGCTGCAGTATGTTTCGCAGGAAACGGGAACTCCTCGATTTGTCGCTATCGTCCGTGACATCACGGAACGGAAAAAGATCGAACGGGAGCTGATGATTGCTGCCAGACTCGATCGACTCACCGGTCTGCCCAATCGAGCCCTCTTCAATGATCGACTCAAGGTCTTCCTCGAACGATCGCAGAAGGTTCCGGGATATCAGTTCGCTCTGATGTTTCTGGACTTTGATCGGTTCAAGATTGTCAATGACAGTCTCGGTCATGATGTCGGTGACGCACTGCTCAAGGAAATCGCCGGCCGCCTGAAGGACAATCTCTGCACAACCGACTCGATCAGCACGCTGGCAGACGGAACGACGGTGTCACGCCTCGGCGGTGATGAGTTTGTCGTAATTCTCGATGACATTTCCGGACCGGAGAGTGCCTGCCAGACGGCAGACAGTCTGATCCGTGCCCTCGGCGAACAGTATCAGCTCGGTGATCATCAGGTTCGTTCCAGTGCAAGCATTGGAATCGTCTGCAGTGATGCTCGATACGAGCGAGTCGAAGATATGGTGCGCGACGCCGATACAGCGATGTACGAGGCGAAGGCACGCGGTAAAGCCTGTTACGTCGTTTTCGACGACAGTATGCATGAAGCGGCTCAGCAGCGGCTGAAGACCGAAAACGACCTGCGAGCTGCTATCGGGACCGATCAGATTTTTCTCGACTGGCAGCCGATTGTGTGTCTCGAGGACGGTACGCTGGAGGGAGCAGAAGCGCTGCTGCGATGGAAGCATCCCACTCGCGGGCTGATTTCACCAGGTCAGTTCCTGCCGATCGCCGAGGAGACTCGACTGATTCTTCCGATCAGTGAGTGGATCATTCGCGAAGCCTGCCGACAATTCCGGGAATGGCATCAGGAAAATCCGTCCGCAGCACCGCAGTATGTCAGCATCAATCTTTCCCGTGCTCAGATGATGCAGACAGATCTCGCGATCCGAATCGTCTCAGTATTGCGGTCGTTCGGCATGCATCCGGAACAGCTGCAGGTCGAACTGCAGGAATGTGAGATCATGAAGAATCGCGCCGGAGTCAGCGCGATCCTGCATGCACTGTCCTCCGAAGGCATCCGTCTGTGTATTGACGATTTCGGTACGGGCTATTCGTCGCTCGCGTGTCTTCAGGAATTTCCATTCACCGCACTGAAGATGGACCGCGGCTTCGTTGCCAACATCAGCAGCGGCCACGATGTGATTGCAGTGGCTCATTCAGTGGTCACGCTGGCGGATAATCTCGGAATCGCCTGCATCGCGGAAGGAATTGAAGATCCGGTTCAGCTCGCGGTGCTGCAATCCATGAGCTGCTCCTGCGGTCAGGGATTCTTCCTGAGCCCGCCAGGACCTCCCGCTGAAATCCTGCGAGCTCCGTGGAAGCGTCACCAGGAGTATCTTGCAGACCTGCTGGAAGTCTGATTCAGACTCAGTATCGCAATTCTGCTGACTCAAAAAAACAGACACGACCGTGTTACACGATCGTGTCTGCAGGTTGCCTTAATTGCATCCATCGCAGTCTCGGCGATGGACCACGGGCTTAGTGAACATGAGTTGAAAAGTCGGGATATGCCTGGGCACCCATTTCCGGGAGGTCCAGACCCATGATTTCATCTTCCTTGCTGACACGCAGCGGTGTGATGAGGTCGCTGATCTTGAACAGGATGAGTGAAACCACGACCCCGAAGACCCAGACGGCTCCCACTGCGAGAAGCTGTGCCCAGAGCTGAGAGGCATCACCGTAGAGAATGCCGCGAACACCGTCGGTGAGAACTCCATCGGTATCTCCTGTTGAATCCCAGGCAGGGCGGACGACACCGTTCCAGCCCATCCCGTATTTCCCGTTTGCAAAGATACCCAGAGCGATCACGCCCCAGCTACCGCAGATTCCATGGACGGAAATTGCCCCCACCGGATCGTCGATCCCACGTCGTTCCCAGAAGAAGACGCTTTCAACGACCACAACTCCACCGATCAGACCGATGACGACTGCGGCCCAGGTATCGACGAATGCACAGGCAGACGTGATTGAAACCAGACCGGCCAGCATCCCGTTGCACATCATCGAGGGATCAGGCTTCATACCTTTGAGCATCATGTAACACATTGTCGCGATGGCTCCTGCAACACCGGCCAGCATCGTGTTGACCACGACAGCACTGATGCGGAGGTCCGTTCCCGACAGCGTTGATCCCGGATTGAAACCGAACCATCCGAAGCACAGAATAAATGTCCCGCAGATAACCATCGGCAGGTGATGACCAGCCATCGGAACCGGTTTGCCGTCAACGTACTTCCCGATTCGAGGTCCGATCAACCATGCACCGGCTAGAGCGATCGCTCCGCCCATCGCATGCACCACGCAGGATCCGGCGAAGTCAACCACACCGTGGCCCAGTCCCCAGTTCTTGCCAGCCTGAGCCAGCCAGCCACCACCCCAGATCCAGTTCGCAAAGATTGAGTACGGAAGTGCAATCCAGAGTCCGAACAGACAGAAGTTCTTCCAGCTCCATCGCTCTGCCATCGCACCTGTTGGAATCGTGGCTGTCGTGTCCATGAAGACCATCATGAAGAAGAACAGAGCGAGCACGCTGACGTCATCCATGCCGTTCAGGAAGAATCCCTTCATGCCCATCAGTCCGTAGGTGAAAATTCCTGGCGCTGCCGGATCACCACCGATACCGATACCTTCATTCAGAATGGAAGTACCTGGACCGAGCGAGGAATACCAGCCCGGTGCGACCGGACCGTTGAACCAGTTCCCCCAGCCGAGCGCGAACCCATAAGCCCAGAACGCGATGCATCCGAGCGGATAGATCATGAGGTTCATCGCCGCAGTGTGGGCGCCGTTCTTAGCCCGGCAGAGGCCCACTTCGACAAGCATAAAGCCTGCCTGCATAAACATCACGAGGAACCCGGCCATCAGAACCCACACCATGTTGATTGAGAACATGTTGTGAACAGAACGGTCATAGAGCTTTTCGGGTGTCATCTGTGTCGGGTCACCATCGCCGACAGGGCCGGGGGATGGAGTGATCCAGTAACCAGCTGCTCCGCCCCCTGCGTCAGGCCACAATGGAGCGGCTGGCTCAGGTGGGTTTGTCCCTGTGAAGTAAGCCGGCAGTGTCGGTGCCGGAGTCTCGGCGGCCGCTGCTGCCTCTGTTGCAGCCGCTGGTTCCGTTGCGGCAGGAGTCTCAGTTGCTGCAGCAGGCTCTACGGCTGCCGCAGGTTCCGTCGCGGCAGCGGGTTCCGCGGCTGCTGCTGGCTCAGTGGCCGCTGGAGGGGCCGCAGGATCTGCTGTGGCAGCTTCCTGTCCCAATACAAATCCGGCTTTAAGCAGGCCGGCCAGGACGACTGCTGCCGTCAAAGACTTCATGAATTTCCAACTCACCACCCGCATTAACATCGTCATTTCCCCCCGGCATCACGGCTTGAGATTTACTTTTGAAAGCACGGAGTTCATCGCTGAACACTCCTCACTATGTGCTCAAAAAGCAAACGCCGTGCCTAAATCTGTTGCCGGCGGCTGAGTGTGCACCAATCAGCTCATCCAAGATTCAAAAGCACACACTTTCTCAGCGGAAAAAAATCATCGCCCATCGAATTGCACATGAACCAACGCTCACCGAATGAGCATGAACGCCTGAATTAGGCGCACAGGTGGACCGATGAACGAATCGTGAGGAAAAAC
>JBKDKA010000071.1:0-4414 GCA_046345315.1 Planctomyces sp. | reverse complement strand
ATTCATCGACTGATATTTCTGAATGAGAACACGATCATCGCCGCTGGAGCTCTGGGCGCCATTCTTCGATCCGATGACGCAGGTGTGACATGGACGTCCGTTCGAGCCGGAGGTTACCGGACGGCGCTGATGAATCTCGCGTCAGATTTTTGGTCTGCCTCCGAAGAGGCTCTCACTTCACTCTGTGCCGATCGTGGAATTCGAAGCGTTACGGTTCAGCTGTCGCCGGTTTCCGGTGGTTCCGGCGGACAGAACGGGACCTCGCCGAACTCCGATCGAAACTTCGTTGATCGCCAACGAGACCTCTCACAGATCGGTGTCTCCACTTGTACGAGTGAATGGCTGTTCTTTCGAAGTCGACCAGATCACCACCGTCATCTCGAGTCCCTTGAGAGTGACTGGGACAGTCAGACGGATGGTCAGGCAAAGCAGCTGCTCACCATGAGACTGGCTCGCCTGATTCGTATATGGAAGCCAACAGTTATTCTGGTCGATCGCTGTGACAGTTCAGACGCTGTTTTCCAACTGACGCTGCAGGCACTTCCTCTGGCAGTCAGAATCGCGGGCGAGAGCGGCTCACCTGATGTTGCTGATGCTTCTGAGGTCGGGAGAAAATCATCTTCGCCGGAGGCTCAGGCAGACAATGAATGGTGCCACACGTTATCTCGGCAGTTAGCGGCGCTGAATCTGCCACCGTGGTCCGTTGAGCGAATTGCTGTTCGCTGCGCCCCTGATCGTACTTCTTCGCTTGTCTGGTCCGACAACGATCTGCTTCCGGCGCTCCGGACAACATCCGGACTGCTTCTGAGCTGCCTCCGCAGTTCACAGGACCTCAGCACTACGATCTCAGGAACAGAGTCGACCAGTGTGACATCTCCTCGTCGTGGTCACAATATGTCGCGACCGGATCAGCGAAAGTACTATGAGATCCTGTCTGATGCTTCGATCTCGGTGACTCCACCGGATCTGTTTAACGATCTGCCGCTTCGACCGGGGAGTGACGGGCGGAGACGAACGAGAGCTTCAGACGTCGAGCAGATTTCGGCGATGAGACAGGTTGTCCGGTCCGCTCAGATTGAATCCGCTGCGTTCGAGGGCCACATTGAAGCCACAAATGTGACGGATGCGATGATCGCCGAGCTGACAACCATTGGATCAGATCTGCCTCCGGCGCTCGCCAGAAAGCAGCTTCAGGACCTGGCTGCTCTGCACCTGCGATCAGAGGCCATTGACAGTTATCTGGCCACTCTGAAGGAGCTCATTCGACGGTATCCTTCTTCGCCGGAGGCACAGGCATCCGCGGAGTCATTGTTTCTCTACTATTCCTCGCAGGAAGTTCGCCGAATTCGGATGAAACAGATTTCGGATGGAAACCGTGACTTTAACCCGGCCGGAAAAGAACTCGAGAATCCCGGCATTGACGGGAAACCTGCAATGCGAACACAACCGGTGATTCAGCCGGTCTCAGGGACGCTCCCGCTGTTTCGCTCCTCGCGAGGAGATCAGTCGGCAAGCCTTCAGGCGCAATGGGATCACCAGGCGACGACGGCGCTGAACATTCTTCGACCAATGAGTTCCGAAGGAATCTCTTCTCCTGTGCTGATGAGGCTGGCGGCTAATGCTCGCATTGCCGGCAGAAGTGGTGAGCATGGTGCGGTACTGGCGGATCTCGCCGGGCGAGGTTTACCATGGGCAGCCCGAGCTTCAGCGGAGTCTCAGAGTGAGGCTGGGGCGACAGCACTGACACTTCGTCTGTTTCGCGCGGAAAGAACTCCTGTTTCACCGCTACTCGATGCTGTACTCAATGATCCTTGCTGGGAGAATGCAGAAGAAGTTGTGCTGACTCCGGATCAGAACGAAGATCAGTCGCGCGGCAGCCTGATCATGATCACGTGGGATTCGGAGTTTCTTTATATCGCGGGCCGATTCCGGCACCCGGATCAGGGCCCGAAACCTGCTTTGATGGCCGTTGATCGAGATCACGATGAGCTCAACGATGGTGTTGACCGCGTCGAGCTGGAGCTGGATGTTGATCGAGACTATGCCACGGCATTCGTTTTCGAAATCGGTCAGAATGGTATGACTCGTGAACGCTGCTGGACTCTGACCGGCTGGAATCCGCAGTGGTACCTCGCCAGTGCATCGGACAGGGACCTCTGGAGATTTGAGGCCGCGATTCCTCTTTCAGAATTGTCTCCGATTGACGTTGTTGCCGGACAGCTCTGGAATGTTCGGGTGCAGCGTGTAGTTCCGGGATACTTCCGGGAGTCACCGTCATCCGGCAGACAGACACAGCCGGAAAAAACATCAGTTGTCAGTTCTTCGGATGACGCTCAGCCTTCGAAGAATCCCAATGACGTCTACGGTCACCTCCGTTTTATTCGCACCCAGTCTCGACCCGCCAGGCAGATGCCGAAGAACCGACAATCTGGAAATAAATAGTCATCAGGGATTCTTCTGTCCGAACAAAAGGGAGGGCGAAGCTCCTGCTGAGCCGCTTCGACCACTGGACGTCGCCATGAAAACGGCTCGGCAGGAGCCTCGCCCTCCCGACCTGAAAATTCGATTGTTGTGGACCAACAATCAGTTTTTGAGATCAGCGTTTTGTCTGAAAAAATCCGCGGTTCAATCTGAGCAGATTTCTGACTGCGGATTCCGCGGATCACATGGATGTACGCATGTTGGCTTTGGCAATGAACTGCGAACTCAAGCCTGCGATGACATGTTGATGTCCGCTCAGAAGGGAGGGCGAAGCTCCTGCTGAGCCGCTATCGCCATTCATGATGACCAGACCCAAACGGCTCGGCAGGAGCGTTGTCCTCCCGACCTGAAGACAAAATCGGTGTGGACCTTTGTGCGTTTCAGGCAACTGCGAACCGAACGCTGCGAAGATATCACTCTATCCAATTACGCAAGAATCTCGTTCACGACCACACCTTCCACATCGGTGAGTCGCCGTTCAAGGCCGTTATAATAAAACGTCAGTCGTTCATGACTGAGTCCAAGCAGATGCAGAATTGTGGCGTGAAAGTCGTGAACGGTGACGACGTTCTCGACCGATCGATAGCCGAAATCGTCGGTTGCTCCCCAGGAAAACGGTGCCCTCACACCGGCTCCGGCCAGCCAGCAGGTGAATCCGTCAGGATTATGGTCACGTCCGCTGGCACCTTTCTGAAATGTCGGCATTCGTCCGAATTCGGTGCACCAGACGACCAGGGTATCCTTCAGAAGTCCTCGCTGCTTCAGATCCTGAAGCAGAGCAGCAGTCGGCTGATCCAATACGGGTCCATGGACGCTGTACTGCTGTTCGATGACCTTGTGTCCGTCCCAGTTACTGACTCCTTCGCCACCGGTCTGATAGGCTCCGTTGAACAGTTGCACAAAACGAGTGCCCTGTTCAAGCAGTCGACGAGCGAGGATGCAGTTTCTCGCATATGCCGCCTTCAGTGTATTCTGAGTGTCGTCGGCTCCGTAAAGCGACAATGTCGTGGCTGATTCCTGACTGAGGTCCGTTACTTCGGGGACACTGAGCTGCATGCGTGCGGCGAGCTCGTAGCTGGCGATTCTTGCGGCAAGTTCCGTGTCGCCGGGATATTGTTCCTGATGACGTTCATTCAGACGCTTCAGAAATCGTCGCCCAGCGAGATCCTGAGATTCGGAGAATCTTTTCGGACGGGAAAGATTTCGGATCGGGAGGGACGCATTGAAGTCGGTCCCCTGAAACGCGGCCGGAAGGAATCCCGATCCCCAGTTATTCACCGAATTCTGAGGGTTACCGCGGGGATCAGGGATTGCGACATAAGATGGCAGATTTTCGTTTTCGGTGCCCAGAGCATAAGTTGTCCAGGAACCGACGCTGGGAAAGCCATCCAAAGTGAACCCGGTGGACATATAATTCTCACCCGGGCCATGCGTGTTGGTTTTTCCCTTCATCGAATGAATGAAGCAGAGATCATCCACCAAACCGCCGAGGTGAGGGAGCAGATCAGACGTCATCTTGCCGCAGTCGCCGCGGGGACGAAACTGCCAGGGACTTCTTGTCAGGTTTCCCTGTTCTCCCTGAAAGGTAATCAGAGTCTCGCTGCCCGGCATCGACTGGCCGTGCCGAGCAATCAGTTCGGGTTTGTAGTCGAACGTGTCGATGTGACTGCAGGCGCCGGAACAGAAAATCATCAGCACACGATTCGCTCGAGCTGTTCCTTGCGGCTGGCGTGCAGCAAAAGGACGTGCCGGATCAATCACTGGCCGAATCGGAGCGGTCCCGCTGACAGTACTGCTGCCGGATGACGTCACATCGGCCAGCAGCCCGTTTTCAGCAAACAGGGCTGCCAGTGCGATCTGACTGAGTCCCGTGACAGTCTCAGCAAAGAAACCGCGTCGATTATCTGCCATCGTGTCGAATGATCTGCCGGAG
>JBKDKA010000070.1:0-9463 GCA_046345315.1 Planctomyces sp. | reverse complement strand
TTCCGGCGCATGTGTCTGCATCCGGAATGCAAGTTCATACGACTGGATGCGAGCTTCCAGTTCCGAGTCATCCTGCCGAAGTGACTGATGACGACGGTTCAGGAAATTCAGCAGGTCCAGTTCCTGTCGCTGCTCCTGTCGAGTCAGTCCGGCGGCATGCCGAAGATTCAGAATCGGGCTTCCGGATGATCGCAGCAGTGTTCCCTGAGTTGCTGCCGGAAGATACCCGTTACCCCAGACTGCGGCCCCGTTCACGGGAGCTCCCCGCGGATCCTGAATCACCAGATAGCCGGGAAGGTTCTGATTGAATTGTCCAAGGCCGTAGCTGATCCACGAGCCAATCGACGGACTCCCCGGAAATTGATCCCCCGTATTCAGATGCAGCGTTGCCGGTCCATGATTATTGTTGTCTACCTTGATTCCGTGAACGAACGCCAGATCATCGACGATTGACCCGATGTTCGGAAACAGGCTGGAAACGTATCGGCCGGTTTCTCCGTACTGCTGAAATTCGAAGGCACTTGGAATCAGCTGATGAGGAAAGTCCAGCTTGCCCTGAAGTTCCCCTCGCAGATCTGAACGCACTGGCATCCGCTGGCCGGCCATTCGACTGAGGAGCGGTTTGTATTCAAACGAATCGAGCTGACTGACGCCTCCCGCCATGAAGAGAAAGATGCAGTGTTTCGCTTTTCGCATTCGTTCGGCGGCGATCTCTCCGAATGCGGAAGCTGCCTTTGTCGGGGGATCGGACAGTTCCGTGTCTTTTCTGCTGTCGCGAGACGCTTCGTTCGCCAGCAGATCTTTGAACACAAGGGCTCCGATTCCCGAATACACGCTGGAAAGCATCCGGCGACGCGACCAGAGGAATCCATCATCGGGAATGGCGTCAGGTCTTTTCATGCAGGGAGCTTTCAATGGGATTCCGATTCACAGTTCAAAGGGCATGCTACAGTGATTTCAGTAGTCCGCTCCCTGGCGGCTTCTGTCAACGGATTTCTGCCATTCTTTCAGTTGTGACTGCAGGGAAGTTACCATTTCCGGATGTTCGCTCGCAAGGTTCCGAGTTTCGCCCGGATCGGAACGCAGATCGTAGAGCTCCCATTCGGCGGGCATGACCTGCCCGTTGTCGGAAGGCAGCTTCCGCACATCTCGATGATGCACGAGCTTGTATTGATTGTCTGCAATTGCTGACTGCGTCTCGAATTCGAAGACGATCGGCTTTGAACGCGTCGTGGATTCTCCCCGAATGACCGGCATCAGGCTGATGCCATCACGAGGTCTGGTTTCCGAAGTCGTGATCCCGGCGGCTTCACAGATCGTGGGCATCAGATCGCTGGTCACACATGGAATATCTGTGGTTCGTTTCTCTGTGATTTTATCTGGCCAGACGAGCAATCCCGGGACTCGAATTCCGCCTTCGTAGAGAGACCGTTTTCTTCCGCGAAGATTTCCGGCCGATCCCTGATTTCTTCCCGACGGGCCCGGATTCCCTTCAGGGCCATTGTCGGAGCAGAAACAGACCATTGTGCCACGGTCGCTGTGCAGACTGCGGAGATGTTCCCGAAGCCGTCCAATCTGACGGTCCAGCGCCGTGACAGCTCCGAAATAGTGCTGCTGATCCTCTGAGTACTTCGCATAGGCGGCTCGGTCTTCAGGTCCGGCCACGACTGGTTGATGAGGTGCATGGAACCAGATCACTGCAAAGAATGGATGCTTCTGTGAAACGGATTCCTCGATGAACTTCAGAGCATGGTGCATGATGAGTGCGGAGTCGTCGCCGTTCACAGTTTCCGGAGCCACCGGAGCATCCGGGCCGGCCCAGTAACGCGTTTTCTGTTTCACATAGTCGCCGATACCGAACCATGTCGGGACGAGAGCTTCGGTCGAAAAACAGCATTGAAACTGATGATCCCAGGGCGGTGAATAGTCTGCTGTTTTGCCTGGACCACCGCGGTTGGAATCCTTCATCGAGGTGGTCATTGTTCCCAGATGCCATTTCCCGAAATGCCCCGTCGAATATCCCTTCGCGGCAAGCAGCTCCGGTAATGCTTCCTCTTCCTGTTTCAGAACTCCGTCGTTCGCCGTTCTGATTCCGATTCGCAAAGCGTTTCGGCCGGTCAGGCAGGATGCTCGTGTGGGACTGCAGACGGGAGCCGACGAGTAAAAACGATCGAACCGCAGTCCTTCCAGGGACATCGCGTCCAGATGAGGTGTGCGAATGTCCGGATTGCCGTTGTATCCCGTGTCACCCCAGCCAAGGTCATCTGCCATCATCAGAATGATGTTCGGAGATGATTTCTCTGATCGTGATTCCTCTGATTCGGGAGCATCCGTCTTCTGTTGCTGACGTTCCTTCAGATGACGATCGAAGAATGCATACGTCGCTTCAGTGGCTCGATCCCGATCGGTGCCCCCGAAGCCATGAGCCTGATCCGGAAGGATGAGCAGTTCATGCGAAACACCCGCATCGCGAGCTTTCTCATCGAGTCGCCGCGCCTGTGATTCCGGAACGACTCGATCGCGACCTCCATGGATCGTGAGAACAGGAGCATCGTCAGGCGACAGATGAGCTACGGGACTTGCCAGATGAAACAGTTCCGGGACCGTCACTGGAGTTCCGCCAAGCAGCTGTTCGAGCATCGGTCCTGCTTTGGTTGCCGCCGCATGAAGCTCCGGAAGATCCGTCGGACCGTAACAATTCACCACCGCCTGAACGCGGCTCGACTGGTCCTTATGCTCCTGCGGCTCATCCGAGGAATCCGGAATCTGTGATTCGTCAAGAACACCGGCCAGCAGGCTCAGATGACCGCCGGCGGAGGCTCCCTTGATCCCGATTCGATTCGGGTCAACCTGATACTCCTCCGCGTGAGCTCGCAGCCATCGTAAAGCTGCCCGGATATCCGATATCTGAGCCGGGAAGCGATTGATACCGGGGCCACCAGGAGGCGAAGTCAGACGATAGGTCACGGTGACTGCCACGTAACCATGTTCCGCCGCTACGCGCATCTCATTGTGATATTGTTCTCGATTGCCTGTGTACCAGCCACCACCATGGACGAACACAATTGCCGGATATCGTTCTGACACCTTCGGGTCTGCTGGCTGACCGGCTGGTTGAATCAGGTCCAGCTTCAGAACCGTTTCACCGACGCGACGATACACGATCTCTTTCCGAATCTCCGGGACAGCAGGGCTCTGTTCGCTGCCAGCTGTCAGAGCAGGCTGCAGAAAGGCCATCACCACTGTGATGAATGGCGGAGAAATCAGGCTCGAGACTAATTTCGTCAGATTCATGACGTTCCTTTTCTCTGATGCTTCCGCCCGGACATCGTTTTCCGCCCGAAGGTTGGTCCTCTTTCATCAAACGCCAGGCCACCATCCGGGAGGGCGAAGCTTCTGCTGAGCCGCTGGCTCCCTGGACCATCCTGACGCCGATGTCAGGCAGTAGCCTCAACTGCCTGCCCGCCTGCCCAGACGGTACGTCAGGGCACGATTTGAACCGACTTCTCCGGCCACGATGCAGAATATCAGGCACTCGCACGTTCCTCGACGCACTGATTTCGTCACCAGAAAAAGAATCTGCATTTCGGCAGTCTTTTTCCTTTCAAAGCTGGAATTGCAGAAATTGCCGATTCATTTGTACGATTTACACAGAACGTTGCTCGTCGACTGGCATTTTCTGCCGAACGCTGGGAATTCAGGAAAGATGGGAATGGCAGGAGTCGGGTTTTGCAGCGTTGGTTTGGTGCTGAAGCGTAATCGCTGATTTGGCATGGTAAATGCGATCACGCTGGATGATGGATCTCGTGCTGCGAATGGATTCGCGGTTCGAAGCTTGTGCAGATGAGTGACCTGACGGCAGGGAAGCCAAAATGAACAGAATTCTGATGTTGTTGCTGGCGGCCGATCTGAATTCAGCCGCAACGCCGGACATCGTGCTGCTGGACTTTACCGCGTCATACTGTCAGCCATGCCAGATGATGTTGCCCCGTCTTCAGAAGATGGAACAAGACGGCTATCCGGTTCGCCGAATTGATATTTCTCAGGAACAGCAGCTGCCACGGCAGTTTCAGGTGGATCGACTTCCCACGCTGATTGTTCTGGTGAATGGAAAAGAACATCGCCGATTTGTCGGTCTGACATCAGCCGCCGAGCTGCGACAGTCCATGGATGAGGCAGCTGAGCAGCTTCGACTGAGCCGCGGTTCTGCTGCATCCTCTCCCGGCAAAGAATCACAAAGGAATTCCGGCGAGTCGGCTGAAACGGACGATTCGGCATCCTTTCCCGGCGAGGCAATGACCGGAGTCAAGTCCGCAAACGGTGAGAAGGGTCGTCGAGGTCTTGGTGATGTGTTCCGGGGCATCTTTCGCCGAGATGACCGTTCCGGTGATGGCTCTGCAGAACCAGAAGCAATTCGAGCTCAGAGTGACGATTCCAGACTTCCTGTTGAAGACGCTCGACGACTTGCAGAAGCGGCCACAGTTCGAGTCAAAGTCACCGGGGCGAAACTGCAGGACGTCGGTACGGGAACGATCGTTTACTGTGCTGAAAATGATGCTGTGGTTCTGACATGTGCTCACCTGTTTGAAAAAGGACAGGAGAAGTCCGCCAAAGTCGAAGTCGACGCCTTTATCGACGGGAAGGTGGCCAGGTTTCCGGGTCGGATGGTCGGGGGCAGCCATGATTCGGATATCGCATTCATTAAAATCCAGACGGGAAGGCAGCTGCCCTGCGTGAAGCTCTACAGTGAACCCGCAACGGTCACTCCAGGACAACCGGTGTTCAGCTATGGCTGCAACAACGGAGAACCACCGACTCTTCTGACAGCCAATGTGTTGAAAGTGAATCCTTATCTGGGTGCCACGAATCTGACATGCAGTCGCGACCCCGTTCAGGGGCGGTCCGGCGGCGGCCTCTTCAGCCGCTCCGGGGAGCTGCTCGCTGTCTGCAGCGGTGCTTTCCGAAAGGAGAAGGAAGGGCTGTACATGTCTCAGCCTGCGATCATCGCACTCGTCAATCGTCTGAAGCTCGACCATCTGCTGATGCCGCGACCTGAAACTGTCGGCGAAGAAGCCTCTCTGGCGCTGGCCGAGTCGGCTGGATCTCCTTCGCCAGACGCAGCCTCATCCAATGACACTGCAGAGCAGTCGTCAGTCGAAGAGAACGCGACGCCCGAAGAAACGGAGAGTGCTCCGGAGAAGGCCGCGATGTTCGACGAAGACACTGCCGCTGCCAGTTCGACTGACTCGAAGGCCCCGGTGTTCGAGGAAGTGGCTCGAGAACCCATCGCTGCGAAGTCTGCGGGCCGAAGTGGAAGAGGTGGTATTCGTGAAGGCCGTGATGCAGACTTCGGGGAGGATTCATTCGCCGATCAGGAAGCTGCCGAAGAGCGGTCAGAAGGATCGGATGAACAGTCGCCGCTGGATGGTGATGACGGCAGTTCTCTGCGAGGAAGTTTTGCTGAGGCGGAGCGTATGGCTCGAGCCGGTTCTGGTCGTTCTTCAGCTCCGGCAACTCGATCACCTGAGAATATGCCGACATCCGTGACCGAAGCAGGAGCCGGGACAGAAGTGACTGTCGTGATCAACAGCAAGGACGGCGGCATGTCGCAGCGAACGATCGTGATTCCAAACGCGTCGCCTTATCTTCTGGAACTTCTTACCGGAGAAAAGAAGGCAGACTCAGCCGTGCCACAGGTCGTTCCGACGTCAGTTGGAAAAAAGCTGACACGAAAAAGCCGAGTCGCATCGGTTCGACAGAAGGCTGAAAGCGATCGCTGATTTCTGACCGCAGGAATCGCTGTTCGGATCATGCAGCAATAGAGCACCAATAGAAAGAAGCCATTCCCGAGTGATACCTCAGGAATGGCTTCTTTGTTTCGTTTTGTTTCAGGCCAGATGCCAGCCGGCCGGACTTCGATGACAGGCGATCAGCGAATCTTTCCAGTCGTCATCAGTTTGCTGGCGTTGCCAGCCTGACCGAAGGAAATCATGCGAGCCATGCAGACCTGTTTCATGGCTTCGCGAGCTGGCTTGAGGTAGTCGCGAGGGTCGAACTTTTCCGGGCTGGACATCAGCACCTGACGAATTGCTCCCGTCATTGCCATGCGGCAGTCGGTGTCGACATTGATCTTGCGAACACCGTGCTTGATGCCTCTCTGAATTTCTTCCACCGGCACACCGAAGGTCTGCTTCATCTTTCCGCCGAACTTGTTGATGATATCCTGAAGTTCCTGCGGGACCGACGAGCTGCCGTGCATGACCAGATGAGTGTTCGGCAGTTTGCGGTGAATCTCTTCGATGCGTTTCATCGCCAGCACTTCACCGTCCGGCTTCTTGTCGAACTTATATGCCCCGTGGCTGGTTCCGATTGCGACTGCCAGAGCATCCACCTTTGTGGCGGCTACGAATCGTTCTGCTTCATCGGGATCGGTGAGCAGCTGATCGTGTGACAGCTGCCCGGAAGCTCCGTGGCCGTCTTCCGCTTCCCCTTCACCAGTATCGAGTCGACCGAGACAGCCAAGCTCTCCTTCGACGGAGACGTTGAACATGTGAGCCACCTTGACGACTTCGGCAGTGACAGCGACGTTGTAGTCGTAGTCCGCAGGAGTCTTGCCGTCGTCTTTCAGGGATCCGTCCATCATGACGGATGTGAATCCGTACTTGATGGCGCTCATGCAGGTCGCCGGGCTGTTCCCGTGGTCCTGATGCATCACAATCGGAATCTCAGGGTAGAGTTCAGAAGCGGCAAGCATCAGATGACGCAGGTAGTTGTCCTGTGAATAGGATCGAGCACCGCGGGAAGCCTGAACGATGACCGGAGAATTCGTCTCCTTCGCGGCTTCCATAATCGACTGAATCTGTTCCATGTTGTTGACGTTGAAAGCTGCCACGCCATAGTTATTTTCAGCAGCATGATCCAGAACAACACGCAGGGGCACCAGAGGCATTGAATGAAACTCCTGACAGTCTTCCTGTCTTTGATGTCAACACAGGGATCTTCGCAGATGACTTTCTCACAGTGATGGAGTCATCCAATCGAAGCAGCTCATCGTATCAGCGTCCGGGACAGCGACGATCGGCAGATCCGATGTCACGTCCGAATGCACGGCATTTCGCCGTTCAGAATTCCGGTCGGGGAGACCAGGATTCGTAAAAACGCCGAAGGCAAAAACCGTCACGCGGGGTGTGGTTTTGTCCTGCAGCGTAGCGTAAAGCAATTCTGCCGACCTGACAACGGCTGCCGATGGTTCACCAGATTCGGAATTCAGTTGGATTCCCGGACGTGAAACAGGACCTTCAGCGCATCTTTACGAACCGCGTGATCAAACGCCTTGACGGCGTCTTCAAGGCGGAAATGAGCTGAAATCATGGATCTGACCTGAACAGCTCCACAGGCAAGCAATTGAACGGCGTCTTCAAACGGACCACAGCGACTGCCGATCAGACGAATCTCGTCAATCACGAGCGGCGCCATATGCATCGACTGTTCGGCGGCGACTGTCGTTTTCAGAACGATGGTCCCGGCCGGTCGAACCAGACCGATGGCCGCGGTGAGTCCCGACGGTGACCCGGTGCAGTCGACGACGATGTCCGCTGTTCGATCACGAGGTGCATTGTCGAGATGGCAGGTCCGAATACCGAGGTCTTCCAGCATTCTCGTCTTGAAATCGTGTTTGCCGATCACCAGAACAGAACACCCATGGTGACGAAGAACCTGAGCACAGAGATTTCCCAGGCGTCCGTCGCCAAGGATGATGACTGTCTCACCGCCGCTGAGCGGAATCTGCTGAGGAATCCGACAGGCCGCAGCGACGGGTTCGACGAAAACGGCTTCCTCCGTGGAAAGACTGTCGGGAATGACGTGCAGGTTTCGCTCAGGAACATTCACCGATTCAGCGAACGCGCCGTCATGGTTCAGGATTCCGATCACCGTTCTGTGAGGACAGTGATTGCTGTGACCCTGAAGGCAGGTGGGACAGGAGTGGCACGAACAGTTGATTTCACAAACGACCCGGCGACCGGCAAACTTTCCGGATCGAGGAATTCCGACAAACTCATGTCCGAGAACTCCCCGGAACCCCATGTATCCTCGGCAGAGCTGCAGATCGGTTTCACAGATTCCGGCGGACAGAACATCCACGCAGACCTGACCATCCTCCAGGGGCCGCTTCGGATACTCCGGCTGATATTGAAGTGTTCCGTCGAATACCACCGATTTCATACGGCCCTCGAGTGATCCTGAGAAAAGTTCCGGAACCTGTTGAGATAGCGCAGCCAGCAATTTCGCGGAAACACCCGCAGCTGAACGATCCATCAATTGATGGCAAAGTGTTCTCAGTTGGCTGAGTGCTGTCGACCTGAGGCCGTTTTCCTGAGAGCAGACGGCATCACGGCACCAGAACACCTCTTCAGATGTTACCGACACTCACACCGAGTTCAAAATGACCGATCTGCCGGAATGTTGCCGGATGGCAGCAGCCAATCAGTCTCAAACCGCTATGTTTTTCTTGAGGAGGCTCCACCGTCACGCCATAACTTCGCAATCAGACCGATCCGAATCCTCACGCGAGTCTCAGACTTAAAGAGAATTCCGAGATCGGGAATTCAATTTCTATGACGTGTAATTCGGGATGTCCGACGAGCCAGTACTGGTGAGCCGGAAGTCTCAGCTGGAAGAATCTAAAATGCACCTGGACCAGGATCGGTCGGATCCCAACGAGTTGCCTGCGTTTGCGGGAGATCTGTCATACGTCGCGTTCCGTGCCGCCTTTGTGAAAACACTGGACTGTCTGCTCCGAGTCAGTCTGAGTCCCGATGAGCAGGACTTTGGCGGTTGTGGTTTTCTCGACCGAATCCCGCTTCTGGAGGGAACGGCGCCTCAGGTACAGCTGGAATGCCTCCTGGTTGCCTGGGACCTCCTGAAAAACGAAGCGGAAACCGAAGGCATGCATCGAGCAGTCGATCTGGCCGACAGTGATGTCGTTTCAGCCTCCGGGAGCGGTCATGCTCGCGGCAATCAGATGCTTCGCGATTGTGTTCAGTCCGCGGCGTTCGAGGAACTGGCAGCCGTCTCCGAACACAATGACCGAATTCTTCTGAAAATGATCTGGGCCGGGCCCCGAAATGTGAAAACTCGCCCAGACCACTGGCTTTACTCCAAGGTTCGTGCGATGCAGGCTTGTGATGATGCGGCCATACCCGATACGATGAGTGTGCGCATGTGCAGTATTGGTGGCTCGTTGACGCGGGAGCTGTTGATGGAGTCGGATCCACTTTCCGAGGTTTCCGAGCAGTCAGACATCGGGCAATTACTGGAAATTGTTGGTCGCTGGCGTGTTTTCAGGGATGTTTTCGAGAATTCCTCGGGACTACTTAATCAGAACGAACAGAACATGATCCGAGCCTTTTTTGAGGAACATCCCCAGCTTTTGCGTGAAGGGTAGTCAGGGACGCTACTATGA
>JBKDKA010000069.1:0-21393 GCA_046345315.1 Planctomyces sp. | reverse complement strand
CGATTACGACAAGGCATCGGCGATCGCTCGTCGCGACCCGGAGCTCTATCACGACTGAGTCCGGTATCTGCCTTCCAGCCTGAAGTTCTCGCCGAACCGGCTGGAGAATTCTGTTCAGTCCGATATTCTCTCGCCGCAATGGCTCCAAATCATTTCGAGGAAACGATATCAGCGTGGGTTCGACAGCGGCCATTCCTGAAGATCCTTCGAAGAATCGTCGAGTGCGACGGTTCTGGATCGCTGCATTTGTTTTGGGTGTCATCCTTGTGATCGTTCCGGCGATTCCACTGGGAGTACCGGGGGAATGGGTCTGGGGGCGGCATCGGCTGCCGGCGGACATCGTGGAGTTTCTCGATCGCGCGATGCTTCCCCTGATCTCCGGTGTCATGCTGTTCGCTGTCGCCGCTGCAGGCATGCGGCGAGCGACAGGGACGAAGTTCGTTCGTGAGATCTACTGGCTGCTGATGCTCATGGCGGCAGGCGGCTTCTGGTTCTTATCCGTACAGCAGGCAGCACCGTCGCCGCATCGCGATTTGAAGTCTCTCTGGGTCAATTACGATCGTTCGTCATCCGGGTATTTCCTCGAAGCAGCATTCGAGATATCGTCTGTGAGTGACTTTCTTCGAGGTTATGAACAGCGGACCAGTGAGGGTGATTATCTCCACTTTGGCACGCATCCCCCCGGACTGTTTCTGCTGAGCGCAGCGGCGCTGACGGCTACGGAATTGAGTCCGGCACTCACGAAGGTCGTAGATGCGACCTGTCCCGAAATGACGCGAACACTGTTTCGGCAGCTGGAGTCCGAAGTTCATCTGAAGCGACCTCTGACAGCTTCTGAGTTTTCAGCACTGCAGCTCGTTGCGATTTGCACAATGATGGCGCCGATCGCCACACTGATCCCACTCTATTTTCTCCTGAGAATGCTGTCCGGAGCTCGCGCCGGCTGGCTTGTCTGCTGTCTTTTCCTCACGGCCCCGTCGCCTGCAATCTTCTTTCCCAAGTCAGACGTCATTTATCCATTCAGCGCCACGATGATTCTCTGGCTGGGAGTTGCATCAATCGAGGCACGACGATGGCCTGCACGTTGCCTGGCGGCGATCTCCTGTGCCTTGATGCTCTTTCTCGCCTTGGTGACAACACTCGCTCATCTGCCGGTTCTGGTGGTCGGAGTTCTTTACGCTGCGTTCAGAAATGTTCGTCAATCTCGTTCTCAATGGACCACGACTGCCGTTTCGCTCGTTCTGATCCTGCTGACATTCGCGATTCTCATTCTGAGCTGGTATCGGTGGACGAATTGCTGGTTGCCGACGGTCTGGAAACTGAACCTGCGGAATCATGCTCGGTTCTATGATCATTCCACGCGAACAACATCGCTCTGGCTGGGCGTCAACATCCTGGAACTCGCACTGTCGCTCGGAATACCGCTTTTCCTGACAGCGGTGATGAACGGATTTCATTCGATCAGGGAGCTCTGCGTTGATCTCTTTCGTCACCGTCGGGTTCCCGCAACGGTCAATTGTCTTATTGCAGCGTGCTGGCTGACCTGGTCCATTCTGTGGCTTTCCGGAAAGAACAGTGGTGAAGCCGCAAGACTCTGGTGCTTTCTGCTCCCGTGGATCACAATTTCTGTTCCCGACACTCCAGACTGGAAATGGCTGCTCGCCCTGCAGCTTCTGGGAGCCTTCGTCACGGTGGGCTGTGTCAACGGATTCTCTTTTTGAACACTCACGGCGGTTGCGTCTGATGTCATCGTGGCCACGTTAACCGGAGCACGAACCGGATGTCGAGCAGAAGACGATGGTCAGCCGTTCGAAAAGCACGATCGACAACGCCCGCATTTCGCGCCCTGATTGTCATCGGGGCTGTGATTCTGTTTCGAGTCTTCCTGAATGACAGTCGGTCAGATCAGCCGAACAGGGAAAGGTACACAGAACTTTCAGTGAAGGTTCGTTTTGTCCTCGATGGAGACACATTTGACTGTGCAGACGGTCGACGAGTTCGCCTGCTGGGCATTGATGCCCCTGAGGTCGCTCACCCGGATCAGGCTCCGGAACCGTATTCTCGGGAATCTGCAGATTGGCTGAAACAACGCATCGAAAAGCGAACGGTTCGACTTCAGATCGGGGAACCCGCCACTGACCGGTACCAGAGAACGTTGGCATGGGTTCACGATGAACGTGGTGAGCTCATCAATCGGGAGATTCTCCGCGCTGGTTGGGCGCGTTTGCTGCCCGATTTTGGACTGCCGTCCGACCTGGAGCCTGTACTGCGCCGTGCGGAGGCAGAAGCAAGAGTTGCACAGCAGGGTCTCTGGAAAAAGCGGAGAAATCGATGAGAACCCCGAAAGTCTTTGGCTCAGGCCGGTCCCGGTAAATACACTGCGACATCTTCACTGCAGAGCGCATTTCGAAGCCGGGGTACAGGATCGGGACAGGCCCGTTGCAACCGCATGAATTGCGGGAAAACACCGCGTCCGTCGGGAGCCAATTCCGGTTTTTTGAAACCAATTGAAGGACGCTGCGGGTGAGACTGAACTTTCACGGAGTCACCCGGGATGCGGATCCTTCTGATTGCCGATATTCACTCCAACTGGCCGGCTCTTTCTGCGATCGATGATCGCTGGGACCTCTGCCTGTTTCTGGGAGACGTGGTTGATTACGCCACGGATCCTGTTCCCTGTATTGAATGGGTTCAGAGGTACGCGGCAGCCGCTGTCCGGGGCAACCATGATCACTCGGTTGCACATCGAGTTCAGGTGCGGCCGGGCGGCACATTCCGGCAGATTTCATCGGCGATGAGAGCTCGTCATTATGAGACACTTTCAGACAGCCACCTGACCTGGCTGGCTCAGCTTCCTGTGACACGTCATCTGACTATTGATGGGATGCGTTTCCTTCTGGTTCACGCGACACCGCGAGATCCGATGGATGAATACATTTCAGACTCCGTGCAGCAATGGGAAATGCGTCTGGAACATGTCGATGTCGATTTTGTCTGCGCCGGACATACTCATATTCCGATGCATCTGGAAGTCGGCAGAACTCAGGTGATTAATCCTGGAAGCGTCGGACAGCCACGCGACGGTGATCCTCGTGCTGCCTATGCCATTATCGACCATGGAAAGGTGGAGTTCCGCCGTGTTGCCTATGACATTCGAAAAACCGTCGATCACATGCGAGAATGCGGTATCGACGACGAAACTGTGGGCAAGGCAGAAGCTGTCCTTCTGAGCGGTGGTCGTCTGACCGGTGCCGGATTCAGCGACTTCTGAAAAGGGCTTCCATGCCGCTTGATCTGGATGACACCATTGCTGGTCCCGCTTCGCCCCCAGGAGCGTCTGAACGCGGAATCATCCGCATCAGTGGCCCTGCGGTCAGTCACGTCATCCGTTTACTCTTTCGTGAAAACTCAGCCGGCGCTGAAGACGTTGATCATCCGGAATCACAGTGGGCTCAATCTGTTCGTTCCGCACGTTACGAAGGCAGTCTGATCTGTCCAACGTTTCCCGTGCCGATTCCGTCAGCCATGATGTACTGGCCCACGCGTCGCAGCTTCACAGGACAGCCACTGGCCGAATTTCATCTCGTCGGTGCTCCACCGCTGATGGATTCAGTTCTCGAAGGGATCTTTCAGTCCGGAGCCAGACCAGCTCGGCGCGGCGAGTTCACGATGCGAGCCTTTCTGAACGGAAGAATTGATCTTCTCCAGGCAGAGGCAGTTCTCGGAGTGATCGATGCAACCGATCATGAAGAACTGCAGCAGGCACTATCGCAGCTCGGCGGGGGACTCACGCGACGAATCGGTTCCGTGCGAAATCAACTGATTGCTCTTCTGGGAGATCTGGAAGCCGGTCTCGATTTTGTGGACGAAGACATTGAGTTCATCACTCGAGATCAGATCATCCATCGACTCACGGAATGTCTTGGTGAACTGACTCCGCTCATTGATGACTCCGAGACGCGTCTGCCGTCCGGATGGCGCCGCCGCATTGTGCTGGCTGGCCTTCCCAACGCCGGAAAAAGTACGTTGTTCAATACGATCGTCGGAGACAATCGAGCCATTGTCTCGCCGATTGCCGGGACAACACGTGACTATCTGACAGCGGTCATCCGACTCGGAAATCAGGAGGTCGAGCTGATCGATACGGCCGGCACCGAAGATGCACGGGACCTGGTGATGCAGCGAGCTCAGCACCTCCGCTCAGAACAGATCTCCGCATCTGACCTGATCCTCTGGTGTCGATCAGCAGGTGAAATCCCGTCGCAGTCAGCGGACGGACAGCGACTGCTGAGTGAGATCGAACAGGTCGGTCTCTCAGTGATCTGCGTGATCACCCAGTCTGATCGTCAGCCGGAATCCACGGCAGATGCGAACAGTACGCCTTCAGCGCTTCTGGCGATCAGTGCCGTGACCGGATTCGGAATGCAGCTGCTCATGCAACAGATCACCTCTCGCCTGCTTCAGGACACAAGCCAGCGTGGTGAGCTTCTGGGCGCCTCGGCGGCAAGATGTCGCGACAGCCTGCGGCGAGCGGTCACAGCGATTGAGTCGGCACGGGAGGCAGCGGCAGAACAGTCGGGTGACGAACTGATCGCTCTGGAACTTCGCGAAGCACTGAGAGAACTCGCGTCCATCATGGGAGAAGTCTATACCGACGACATTCTCGACCACATCTTCAGTAGTTTCTGCATCGGCAAATGATGCCGAGTGCTTCACTTTTCAGAAGTGAAGTTTCATCCGATGTGCTTCCCGAAGAAGTCGGGAACGAATCATCACGGTGTCTTCCACGTTCTCATCGGCACTGACAATCGGGATCTCGAGTCGAACCTGTCCGTCGGCGACTGGAAGGAAGCCACGAAGAGCCCCCGGAATGAGTTTCCTGTATCCATCACTTCCAAGGACGACTCCATCGAGATCAGAAACGGGGTACCGCAACGTACCTTCAGGAATTCTGATCTGCACGATGATGCGGTAAGGTTCTTCAGGTTCCGGATTGGCAGGTTCAGTCCAGACCGCGAAACTTCCGGCGGTCACTGCGTTCGCCGGTGCATTCGGATGAGCTGATGAGGCCTCCGATGCGGACGCAGCCGGCACGGCTGGGGCAGTTGGTCCGGTCTTTGCCTGCGAGCTTGCAATCGCCAGTGCAGAGACAGCATCCGGCAGCAACACGTCTGAATCATCTGCTGGTGTCGTCATTGCGTGAAGGATTTCCTCCGCGCTGGTGGTGACGGCGGGCTGACTCGTTTCCAGAGTGGATGACTGGTCGAGGATCGCCATGCTGACGACAGGTGTCAACTCTGCCGGCGGAGCTTCCGTCGGACCGAACAGTGCATTCAGACAGATCGGCATCTCACCGGAATCGACTTCCATGACCACGACAGTCAGACAGAGGAACAGAATCCAGTGAATGTAGAAGGCTGCAAACAGGATCGCCACCCGTGACCGAATCACTCGCGTTGCAAACCATTCAGAATACGTTATCGCTGTGGTGTGAATGGTTATCGATTCCGGACAAAACGAAATTCCCGGGACCGACGCAGTCCTTCCGGAAGTTCCTTGAACTGCTTTGCCAGCTGAAACCGGTGCATCTCGGGCTGAGTGTCAAGAAACACAAAGACGAGCGTGTACGATGTTCCGGGAAGCGACTTTATGTTGCCGAAGTTGACTCGTGCCGAAAACGAATTTCCCTGAATCCCGACGCCCTGCTGAACCCACCAATAGTCATCGGGAAGATCAGATCGAACGAGCGCTACAGGGAAACCTCGAGCCGTTGTGACAGCGATCAGATCTTCAATCTGCGTCACCGGACGGTTCTCCTGAGGTTGCCGGAGTGCCACTTCCTCCACAATCGAAGCCGCCGTACGGTCAGTTCGATCAGGGCTCTGAAGAATGGACGCAGCGACTGGTATGTTCTTCGGTGGCTCAACTGTCTTCTCGTCCGGACCTGGCAAAGATGTCTTTCTTTTGCCGGATTCAGTCCTGTTCAGACGAAGCTCCGGCGTTTTCACGGGCATGGGTAAAAGAGATGCCACTGTTGATGGTGGAGAAGTCTTTGGATCCGGTGTTTCGGGCAGATCAACGGAAAGATCAGAAACGGATGACTGTGGCGGTCTTGTCACGTCGTCAGCCACGACGATCGGTGATTCCATGGCCGGAACTGCTCTGCCGCCGCCATCTGTGCCTGAGGGCTCCCTGAAGGAATCGCGAGGACGTGTCTCAGAAGCGGCAAACTTCCGGTCTGAACCCTTGCTGTTGTGATCCGTCTGCGAACGCAGATCGGGATCGACTCCTGGCGGCTTCGGCAGCGAACGCTCCGAAGCGATGATTCTGCGATCGACGGAAGTTTCCATCGGACGAGTCGGCGATACGTCAGCTCGCGCAGCTGAAACCGTCGCGGGCACATCAATGGTCGCTTCAGCCTGAAGCTTCTGAAAAACGATCATGAGTGCAACGGGAAGCACGGAGAGAAAGCCGGCGATCGTGACCGTGACGGATGCATAGTGCTGTGGTTTGATCTTCATCTTCTGATCCTGACGCGCTGTGGTATTGCGATTCGGACCTCAGTGAGGGTACCTGGATTTGTGACGTTCACAAGGTCGAATCGAAGACATGGATCGCGAATCAGATGAGCTCGACCGAAGGTAACAGTTCCGGAGACTCTGCAGGTCGATTGCACGATCCCTGCGAAGCGTAGACTCATGTCAGCGTGAAGTGTTTGCCCGATCGGAATCTGAGGTATGCCGGACGGCAGACTTGCCGGAGTCGTGCGTTCTGGCTGGTCTTTGAGCGAAAAAGAAACTCGACAGAGGTACTCTCGATCAGCCAGCGATGCGGACTGTTCCAGCACGGCGGCTCGGCAGTAGCTTCGCCCTCCCGAAAAACGTCCTCCCGATTCTGACCTGCTGAAACGGCCGTGCTGTGATGACAGCTGAATCTTCTTTCTCAGGAAGTGCTCTTCATGATGAACTCGCGACGACGTACCGGATTCACGATGATCGAACTGATGGTCGTGATGTCTGTGATCGCTCTGATCGTGGCACTTCTCGCACCGGCCGTTCATCAGGCTCGAGAGGCAGCCAGACAGATGCAGTGCCGCAACAATCTGAAACAGATCGGACTGGCATTGGCGTTTTATCATGATCAGGCCGGTTCGTTTCCTCCGGCGCTTCTGAACTCGGGACGCTATGACGATTTGCAGTTTTACAGCGGGCAGAATCGAGTACTGAACACAACCGGCTGGACATTCCTTCTGCCCGGCCTTGATCAGACGACGCTGTATCATCAGTACAACTTCAACGTCTGTTCCAGCAGTTCATCTCCACTGCTGATGCCGGTTTCCGGGAATGATGACACGAATGCAGACGTTCTGCAGAATGCTCTTTCGGTGCTGCAGTGCCCGTCCCACAAAGACGCTGGTGAACGATCCACGCATTTTCCGGGAACTCCGGATATCTATTCTCGCCGTGACGCTCGCCGCACGAGCTACATGTTTGCTGCCGGCGCATTCACCGACTGGGATTCTCCCTGGTCGACGCTGCGTTCCGATGTTCGTCAGGGGGTCTTCGGCAACAACGGGGCTGCTTCCATCAGAGACATCACCGATGGCACATCAAATACAATTGCCGTCGGAGAAGCTCACGGGGGCACTGTGACAAAGACCAGTCCGAATTTCGGCCCCTGGGGACTGAATGGGACTCATTCCTGCTGTCATGGCCGAGTTCTCAGTGACAGTCGGACATCAACAGATCCGGAATACTTCACTGACCTGCGCTGGACCATCAACGGTTCGTGGGATGCTTCCGGCAGAAGCTATGCGTGGGTCTTCGGAAGCAGCCACAGCGGTGGCGGCGCCAACTTTCTTCTGGCAGACGGCTCCGTGAAATATCTGAGTGACGCGATCAACTACCGAACGTTCTGCCTGATGAATTACATCCACGATGGCCAGCCCGTGGAATAGCTGTTCCACGGCAACGCATTTGTTTTCCGTAGGGTGTGACAAGCGAAGCGCAAGCACACATTGCTGTTGACACTCGGTGTGCCTGCGCGTTGCTTGTCACACGCTGCAGCCTCTGACATTTGAAGTAGTGCGATGCCGTGGTGGATGTGACGACTCTTTTTAAGTTTTGCAGTGTGTGACCAGTGAAGCGCAGGCACACCATTCCTGTTGACGCTCGGTGTGCCTGCGCGTTGCTTGTCACACCCTACAGCCTCTGACATTTGAAGTAGTGCGCTTCCGTGGTGGATGTGACGACTCTTTTTGAGTTTTGCAGTGTGTGACCAGTGAATCGCAGTTTCACCATTGTTGCTGCTTTGCGGTGTGCCTGCGCGTTGCTTGTCACACCCTACAGCCTATGGCGTCTCAAAGAGTGTGCTGCCGTGGCAGATGTGGCGACGCGTGAGACGCACCAGGGGAAATTCGTCAGCGGGAGCATCCTGTCCGACGAACGACTCAACCGTCGCCGGACACCATTCGTTCAAAGGAAGACCAGCCCTGAAGCTGCGCTTTGCTGTAGGTGCATTCACGCCCGGTGGAGGCATGATGCCTTGCCGCACGCAGCCGTCTTCGAGTGGCACGCGGAATCGCCACTTTCTGATTCACGACGAGCCCAAGAACTTTCTGCTGACGATGGGATCGCTGAATTCGCGTTTTCCGGGGATTCATCCGATACCCCGCCTGCTTCAGAATTCTTCGGACAATCTGAAGGATGCCACGCACTCGCCGCCCGCTTCGCACATTGAATGACAGCACAATATCGTCAGCGTAACGTGTGTAGTGACCACGGAATCGTTCCGCGAGCCGTTCCAGACCGCGATCCATCCTGGCGTTGATGAGATTGCTCAGTCGCGGGCTCGTCGCAGCGCCTTGTGGCAGATGTCCGTTGCAGGTCACGGTGCGAACAAGGAACGCCGTCGCCTCTTCGTCCCAGCCGATGCTGCGGAACCATTCTGCAACCCGCTCAGATGTTGTTGATTCGAAGAATCGTTTGATATCAACTCGAATGACAACGCGCTTTTCCGTGTGCGGAAACGCCGCATCGACGATGTCGCGACCTTTTTCAAAACCAATTGCTGACGAGTGACACTTCAGACGATTCAGTACGCGCCGAAGGATTCTTCGCTGCAGGGACAACGTGGCTGAATCGGGAATCTCAAGCGCACGAAACTCACCGTTCTTCTTCGGAATTCGTGCTTCTCGCCACACGGGAGCACTGATGCGCTGAAACTCCGCTTCTGTCAGTCCAAGGCGACGGATCAGTTCCTTCAGATCGTAGCGATTTCGCTGATAGCTTCTGACAACGCGACTCAGACGGTTCGCTGCGGCTGGCCGGCGAAATGAAGCGACGGTCACCACCAGGACAATGCAGACCACGATCGGAATCAGTATCCAGTGCATAATCCGTTATCAGTGTGAGTGGTCGAGCTTCCGAGCTGTATGCGGTCAATCGCATCCCGCCGAAAAATGAAAACGGGGTGAAGGATCACCCCGTCAGCTCTGCCCAAGTGTTTGAAATTCAAACACTTGTACCCCAATGTCAGGACACCGCATGATGTCCCGGCTGACGAAACATCAGCCTGTGCGTAGCACCACCAGAGCCTCTATAACTTTGGTCGGTCTGACGTTCCCTGTCAACTGCAACAGTCATCTATTCGGCGTCCGGCTCCTCGAGATACGTGTATCCGTTGAGCGCCTCTTCATAGAATTTCACAAACTGACCGGCTTCCGAGTGATTGATGCGGCCTTCTCGCACAGCGATTTCCACAGCGCCCTGCAGTTTGTGAATGAGATCACGACCACGAAACTGAACATAGTCGAGCACTTCGCTGACGGTTTCGCCTTTGACAATCGTGTCCAGAATGACCTCGCCGGTCTCTGACAGATCCACGTGCACAGCATGCGTATCGCCAAAAAGATTGTGCAGATCGCCGAGAATCTCCTGATAGGCTCCAATCAGAAAGATTCCAAGATAGTACGGCTGGCCAGAAAATTCATGCAGCATCAGAGTGCGACGAACATCCCGACGATCAATGAACTGATCAATCTTTCCGTCAGAATCGCAGGTGATGTCGCTCAGCACGGCGTGGCGAGTCGGACGCTGATTCAGATGATGAATCGGCATGACCGGGAACAACTGCTTGATGGCCCAGGAGTCGGGGATCGACTGAAAGAGCGAAAAATTGCAGAAGTAATTGTCTGAGAGCATCCGATCGAGCCGTTCCAGCTCTTCAGGAACAAACTCCATCGACGATGTGAGCGTCCAGATTTTGTTGCAGATCGCAAAGTAAATGTTTTCTGCCATACATCGATGGTCAAGCGGCATATGCCCGGTATTGAACAGCGTCATCACTGTATCAATGGCCTGCTGCGCATCGTGATAGCTCTCCAGCGCATTCCGCTGATTGATGGAACGGTAGGTCTGATAGAGCTCATGCAGTGACTGATCGGCTTCTTCGGAAGGAGTCAGATTCTCCGCCGACGTTTCGCTTCCCTGCTGCGAAACTCCCAGGACGCTGAAGATCAGCACACTGTGAAACGCTGAGATCGCTCGACCGCTTTCGGAGATGATGTTCGGGTGTGCGACTCCTGCGTCGTCACAGACGGTCTGGATGCTGTAAACAACGTCACGCGCGTACTCTTCCAGCGTATAGTTCATGCTGGATTCGAAATTGGTCTGAGAACCGTCATAGTCAACCCCCAGTCCCCCTCCAACGTCCATGTACTTCAGGCCGGCACCACGGTTTACAAGTTCCGTGTAAACACGCCCGGCTTCGTTCAGTGCCGCTTTGACCTGACGAATGTTCGTAATCTGACTGCCGAGATGAAAATGCAGAAGCGTGAAGCAGTCTTCCATGCCTCGACGTTTCAGCTCATCAAGCGCCATCAGAATCTCGTTGGCGCGGAGCCCGAACTTGGAACGATATCCACCGCTGCTCTGCCAGCGCCCCGCACCTCGCGCTGCCAGTTTGACTCGCATGCCAATCTGAGGCCGCACACCAAGTCGCTCGGCATACTTCAGGATGAGTTCGAGTTCTGTATACTTTTCAACGACCGGAATTACATGGCGACCGACTTTCTGAGCCAGCAGAGCCATCTCGATGAATTCAGCGTCCTTGAATCCGTTACAGATGATCGGCGTCTGAGCTTCGGTCATCGCAACGACGGCGAGCAGTTCCGGCTTGCTGCCGGCCTCGAGACCAAATCCGAACTCGCGTCCGTACTCAACGACTTTCTCTACGACTTCCCGCTGCTGATTCACTTTGATGGGATAAACGCAGGCATACTTGCCATTGTAACCGTGCTCGCGAATTGCATCTGCGAAAGCCTTATGCAGCATCTGCAGGCGATCTTTGATGATGCCGTTGAATCGGAGGAGCACTGGTACATCCAGGCCGCGTTTCTGAAGCCTTTCGACCAGTTCCTTCAGGTCAACACCGCGAGCAGGATTTCTGTCGGGGTGAACGAAGACGTTTCCTCCTTCACCGACGGAGAAGTATCCGTTCCCCCAGCGCGGCACTTCGTACATCTCGGCAGCGTCGATGGAACTCCAGTGGTGTGGTGTCGATTCAATCATCCTTTGATATTCCTGTCTCGATCAGCAGTGATCGCGAAAAAAAGATGCCCACACTGCGGTCTGGTGTGGGCAGATCGTCTGAAAGATCAGTTAACGACTCACTCTGAATCAGCTGCCTGCTGTTCGAAGTGAACCTTCATTGCCGGTGACAGCCTTCGACTGAGATGTTGTCTGCTTTCGATTCGACAGCCACAGCATGACCGGGCTGGCGATGTAGATGGTGCTGTAGGTACCAACGAGCACGCCGACTGTGAGGCAGAACGCAAAACCGTGAATTCCCTCACCACCCATCACATAAAGCACGATGACCACGAGCCAGACAGTCAGAGACGTGAGAATGGTTCGAGACAGCGTCTGATTCAGTGACCCGTTCACCATCTCGGCGGTTATCCGAGGATTCTTGCCGCGAACTTCACGCACTCGGTCGAAAATCACGATCGTGTCGTTCAGCGAGAAACCGACCAGTGTCAGGAAGGCCGCGACCATCGCCATATTGATGCGGAAATCATTGACCATGAACAGATCGCCGATCGCCGTGCCGTTGATGTAAGAAACGAACGCCAGTGATCCAAGAACGAAGAGCACGTCGTGAACCAGTGCTACCAGAATCGCCAGACCGAAGTTGACGTTTTCAAAGCGGAACCAGATATACAGCGTGATGACCAACATACTGATAATGGTCGCAAGAATCGCATCATTCTTCATTTCGCTCGCGACGGCGCTTGCAAAGGTATTCACTTCATCAAACAGAGGCGTTGATGCCATGGAGGTCTTCATGGTGTCCAGAGCAGCCGAAAAATCCGCTGCAGCGATCGCCGGTGAAACTCGCAGCGACATCTTTGAATATTTGCGAACATCACGTTCATCTGCCTTGAGCCCGCTTCCCTCGGTTCCAACAGCTTCGATCAGCGCTGTCGGGTCACTGTATTTCTGCTGCTCACCCTGCTTCTGAGCCGAGAGAGATCTCGCCAGAATGTCAGTGATTGTTCCGGCAGCCACTTCGTCAGAGAAGGTCAGATCAGTCAATGACCCGCCTTCAAATTTCTTCAGTGACAACGCTTCCGTCGATTCGTCACCCGCAGCAATCGTGATCGGCTTCACTTCTGAAAAGTCCATGGTCACGATCTTCAGCTGCATTGAGGAATTGCCCTTGAATGCCTCGCTGACCTGATCACGCACTCGCTCCTCCGCAGGGCGTTTATCGCCTGCTGCGGCCGCTTCGTCATTCCCGGCAGTTCGCAGTCGGAAATGTCGGCCGATCCCTTCCGTGGTGTCACCGGCAAGTGCAAGGCGTTCCACCGTGAAGTTTTCTTTGAATTGTGTGGCGAGCACCTTCTGGACGTCTTCTGTCTTCCCAGGTTCCGCCAGCTGGAATGTCACCATTGTTCCGCCGGTGAAGTCAATGTCGTAGCTTTTCTCGCCACGAGCCAGAAACGCAACCAGTCCGAGCCCGATGTAGGTTACCGATGCAAGGATCCAGAGGTGATAGTTCTTCAGGAAGTTCCATTCTGTTTTTGTGACGACCTTCATCATGTTGAGCGAGGTGATCCATCGTCGACGTTCTGCAATGTCGAAAATCAGCCGACCAAGATAAAGGGCGGAAAACATACTCATCACGATCCCGATGAAGAGAGTCACAGCGAACCCTTTGATCGTGTCTGTACCGATGAGGAAGAGAACGATCGTCGTCAGAAGTGTCGTGATGTTCGAGTCGAAAATACTGGAAAAGGCCTTTTCAAAACCAGCCTGAATCGCCATTCGAAGACTGGAGCCTCGCTGAATTTCCTCTCGCATGCGTTCATAAATCAGAACGTTGCTGTCCACCGCCATACCGATCGTCAGGACGATCCCCGCAAGGCCCGGCAGAGTGAATGTTGCATTGATCAGAACCATGACGCCCATGATGAGCACGAGGTTCAGAATCAGCGAAATCACCGCAACCACGCCGGCAAATCGATAGTAGAACAGCATAAACGCAACGACGAGGAGTCCGCCGGCAAAAACCGAGGCAACGCCTTTCCGTCGAACGTCTGCACCGAGTGTCGGGTCAATTGTCGCTTCACTCAACGGCTTGGGATCAATCGGCACTTCCAGGGCTCCGGCGTTCAGAACATCCGAAAGCTCGCGAGCTTCAGCCTGACTGAACCCATTGGCACCGCCTTCGATATAGCCTCGATCAGAAATGACTGAGTTGATCTGAGGTGCCGAATAGACTTTACGATCGAGCACAATCGCGAGCTTCCTCGGGCTCTGCCGACCCTGCGGCAGATTCCTCGAAGTCAGAGACTGAAAGCGGAACGCTCCCTGTTGCGTGAATGAAAAGTTCACGATGATCTGACCATTCGGACCGAATCCGACGGAGGTTCCCGATGGCTGCAGATACTTTCCGGTTACTCGTTCATCCGGAGGATCTACGACAAGCAGATACTCTTCGGACATGTACTTTTCAAGACTTCCGTCGACCGTTCGTGTCAGTTCAATACTGCGACTGACGGCGTCGGAAATATTCAGTGGTTTTGGCACACCGTCCTTTTCGTATGCCTGTCGCCAGATCGCGACGACATTTCCGTCAGCGTCGACGATATCTTTGACTTCCCTGCCGACACTCTCCGCCAACTGAACAATCTCGCGGTCTTCAGAACGGCTGGCCGCAATGAAGAACTCAAGACTTCCCAGTCGAGTGATTCGGCGCTTGGTTTCGTCAACACTTTCCGGATCCGCACCGGGAATAATCACTTCGATCCGGTCTTTGCCGACCTGACGAACTGTGATTTCCTCAGTACCGGAAGGATTAATTCGCTTTGCAACGGCTCCCACCATGCCTTCCATAACCGACGGCGTGAGCTCTTTTCCTTCACCAAGAACCTGGAAGACAATGTTGGTTCCACCTTTGAGGTCGATACCGAGACGTACGATTTCCGTAATCGGTCTCCCGGATGCAAGCCCGAAGACGAACGGAGCAATTCCGGCGACGAATGCGAACAGGCAAACCCCGATCCTCAGGCCCCACTCTTTGGCTTCCAGGGAATTCGCCAACAGTTGCCCGAGAATGAACGGCAGAAACAGAATCGCCATGACGGCGAGAAGTGTCAGAAAACCCTTTGCTCCGGATGATGAACTTCCGGCCTTTTCCCCTTCTTCAACAGGCTTGCCTTCAGTCGCCTGCTCGATCACCTTTACTGTATCGCCGGACGTCACGGTATCGCCGGACGTGTCGCTCGCAGCTGCTGTTGATGCCTTCTCCCCGGCCGGACTCTCTCCGGATGGTGCTGCTACAGATGCCTGAGTTGCAGTGGCGGCTGCAGGTTGAGCAGAAGTGGTTTCTGCGGGCGTTGCAGCCGCAGGAGTGCTCGTCGCAGCGTCAGTTGAAGGTGTCTCTGCGGTTGCGGCCGGTGCCTGCAGAAGAAAACAGAGCAATCCGTTGAGAAGTAACGACATGGATTCTTTTTCCTGAGGAAATCCGCTGCACTCAGTCAGCAGACAATTAATGCTCAAAGGCTGGGGCGTACCCGGCAGCCCGGTCACTCTTTGGGGTATATGTATCGACTCTGGCCGCAGAAATACAAATGTTTCTGCCCGGCAAACCAGTTTCAGAGGCCTGAAACGCTGTAATTGGGAATCTTCGAGTCGAAAAACAGCCCGCTGAGCTGCGTTTTGCGGTTCCTACGGCGTTTTCGAGCTCGCCGATCCGGATTCTGTTTCCGATTTATCATCAAGCAGTCCCTGAATGCTGCTTCGAAGAAATCGAATTCGCGTTGAATCATCAACCTTCAGCGTGACGCGAGTGCCATCACCAGAGAAATCGACGATCGTGCCAATCATGCCACCGGTCGTGACGACCTTGTCATTCTTTTTCAGACTGGCCAGAGTTTCCTGCCGTTTCCGAAACTCTTTCTGCTGAGGTCTTAACAGAATCAGGTACCCAAACAGCCCCATAATCAGAAAAGGCAGAAACTGGACCAGAGGATTGACCTCCGCCGGTTTTCCGGCCGGTGCCGCAGCCTGAGCCAGCATTCCGCCATGCATTGAAGTCAACAGTCCGAAAATCAGATTCACCGTGCTCGCCTGTTTCTGGTATCCACGAAAGAACATCCTGTCTGGAACCGCATTGCCCGGATGTTAGGGCTGATGCCCCCATTCAGCAAGTTGATTCACCCGGAACTCGCTCACTCGCCCTGCCTGAACGGCGTTTCGCAGCTGCCGAACAAGCGTCTGATAGAACGTGAGATTGTGCAGCGACAGCAGGATCGGCCCGAGCATCTCCTTCGCAATGAAGAGATGCCGGAGATAGGCCCTGGAGTATCGTGTGCAGGCCGTACACTCGCAGTTTTCATCCAGAGGGCGTTTATCCCGCTGATGCATGGAATTGCGGAGCCGGACCGGGCCCTTTGATGTAAACGCCATCGCGTTTCGACCGTTTCGAGTCGGCATCACGCAGTCGAACATGTCGATTCCGCGACAGACCGCTTCCAGAATGTCTTCCGGTTTTCCGACGCCCATCAGATACCGAGGCTTTGTTTCCGGCATCAGCGGCACCGTCCAGTCGAGCGTTTCGTACATCGCCCTGGGTTCTTCGCCCACACTCAGGCCGCCGACGGCATACCCGGGAAAATCCAGCGGCACCAGAGCTTCCGCCGAGCGTTCCCGCATCGACCGATGAATCCCCCCCTGAATGATTCCGAAGAGCGCCTGATCTGGTCGCCTCTGCGCCTGCTTACATCGTTTCGCCCAGAGCGTCGTGCGGTCCACAGCGGCTCGAATGCGATCCACGGATTCGCCGGATGGCGGACACTCGTCCAGACACATGATGATGTCAGCCCCGAGTTCTTCCTGAATCTCAATGGCTCGCTCCGGCGATAATTCCAGCAGACTTCCATCAATATGCGATCGAAAGACAGCTTTCTCGTCCGTCAGTTTTCTCTGGTGTGCCAGGCTGAAGACCTGAAACCCGCCGCTGTCGGTCAGAATCGGACCGTTCCAGTCCATGAACCGATGAAGCCCTCCAAGATCCGCAACCACACGCGATCCGGGCCGCAGCGCCAGGTGGTAGGTATTGGCCAGAACCATCTGAGCTCCCGATGCCCGAAGCTGTTCCGGGAGCAGCCCCTTGACGGTTGCGAGTGTACCGACCGGCATGAACGCCGGTGTTTCCACAATTCCATGAGGCGTTGAAAGTCGTCCTGCTCGAGCTGCAGTCGAGGTGTCAGCAGCATCCAGCTCAAAGGAAAATCGTCTGCTCGTGGTGGTCTCGGATTCTGTCGTCATCTGTTTTCAGTGAATTCAGTTCTGGAATCGTTGCAGGGATCGAAGGTGCCGGTATACCCGTCTGCTCAGGTTGAACGCTTTCTCTGACTACCCGCTGCAAATGACGGCCGAATTTCGCTGACGACCTGTAACACCGAGTGAAGCCGAAGTGTCGAAGATTCTCGGCAGGATCCACAGAAGGCATTGATTCTCTGAATCCGGCGAGGATACTTTAATGCGTTGTCAATGCCGAGAACAGCTGATCCTGCAACCGAACGTCCTGGGCGCCTCCCAAAGAGTGTCTCCGAATGCATGAACCGATTTTTCTGTCCGAGCCGGAGATTCTGGAAGGATTATCCGAGGTTCGACGATCTCCTGTCGATGACGGGAGCCTCGAAGCCATCGTCATCCGTCCGGAAAGAAATCTCCGAAAGGAGCTCGATTCCTGCCAGCTGAGCCCCACAGAAGGAGTCAAGGGTGATCACTGGGCCGGTGGTTGCTGGAAATCGCTTCCTGATGGAAGGCCTGATCCGGATGTGCAGATCTGCATCATGAACTCGCGAATGATCAATCTGCTTGCCGGAACTCGTTCTCGCTGGGCGCTTGCCGGTGACAATCTGTTTGTGGATTTGAACCTCAGCCGCGATCACCTCGCCGAAGGTCAACGTCTGCAGATCGGAAGTTGCGTCATCGAAATCACAGAGGTGCCGCACAACGGGTGCAGAAAGTTCAGCGAACGCTTCGGGCATGACGCGCTGGTTGTGGTGAATTCCGATGCCGGTAAACACGAGCGACTGCGGGGGATCTACGCAAAGGTCATCGTGGCTGGAACGGTGAATGTCGGAGACAGAATCCGCAAAGTCACGGCCTGATGACCTCACCCGCTGATCAACTCACCCGTCGGCGGATGCCCGATCAGAATCGCTCAGAACGCGCAAACGGCAGATCACGGTGATCCCGATGGATCCAAGGATTCCGATCACAATCTTGACGGGTGATGGCAGCGGGACGGCAATGAGCGTATAGATCAGACTGCAGATTACGACGGTCAATGCCCACATCTTTGTTCTCAGCGAGATCGCTCGTCGTGTTTCCCAGTTCCGAATGAGCGGTCCGAACACTCGACTTCCGGTGAGCCGACGATGAAGGCGTGGCGAAGACCGAACCAGCAGATAACTCGCCAGCAGAAGAAAGGGAGTCGTCGGAAGTCCGGGCAGCAGGAGCCCCAGCATCGCGAGTGCCAGACAGAGACCGGCACCGATGATCGCCATCCATCGCGTCAGACCGGTGAGCAGTTCCGGCGACGAAACCTTCCCTGCTTCACCGGATCCATCCGAAGGAATCGCGAAAGCTGTCGCAGCCAATGGCGCAGATGGATTCTGCTCGGACACAGTATCTTCTGGCTTCCGTCTCGCAGCCCGATCCGCATTCAAGATTCCGGTTCCTGAAAAGCGACAAAAAGAATCTTCGACACCAGATTGCTCTCAGGCAGGTGCATCATCAAACCTTGATTTTTGCGTCGTCATTCCCGCGCAGGCGGGAATCCAGTGCCCCAGTGTGGATTCCTGCCGCTTGTGTGCCACTGGCTATGCCAGTGCTGCCGTCTATGCCAGTGCTGCTGGTTGGAAGACACTGACAAAGCGGTCGCACACATCAATTGATCTTTGACAGAGCATCAGTGCGCTGTGACACCTCGATTTTAGGGTCCAGGGTCATTCCCGCGAAGACGGGAATCCAGTGCCCCAGTGTGGATTCACCCTTCCATAGGAGTGACACAAATCCACTGCATTAAGCTCTGGCGAAGCAGTTTCGCAGCTGGAAGTCTGAACTTGCGACAATCACTTCACATCACCGGAAGACGGCTGAGAAGGCGCAAGACGACTCAGGATATTCCGAGTGACCTGCTGGACGACCGGATCACGTCCGCGCAACCCATGAGCCCAGTCGGTTGAACCGCAGGTGAAAACTGTGCCGCCTCGAGTGTAAACGCCCAGACAGGCCGCACCAACACGCCCTTTCTCCCACTTCTCATACCACTCAGAGTCACCGGGATGCCATTTCGCCGGCGATGTGGCCAGAACTTCGAACGTCTTCGGCGTTCCGTCGCTGTGCGTGGGAGTCGGGATTCCATCCTTCCACTGCAGCTCACATCCGTCGCATTCATAGCCCACAATCGTGTCTTTTCCGCCGAACTCATCTCCGCGTTTCAGGCCCGTTCCTTCGAACAGCCAGTGATCCGGCTGGTGGACAGTGAATGCACCGCTTCCGTCCATGAACTGATCATGACTACGATGATACCCACCGAACAGAAAACCAACGCCCGTCAGCTGGTTCTCGGGACGCTTTACCAGATGATGACTCCAGAGCGTACTCAGTGTTCTGTGATCGTTTGACGTGAAAACAGGATCCAGGTTGAAGCCCTGCTTGTAGCAGGTGAGCGCCTGACCGGAGTCTTCCGGACGCACCTGCCAGCAGCATGTATTGCCGCTGAAGAAGGCGACATTGCCGCCCTTCCCGATGTACTCCTCAAGCCGATCACGCATCCCGGCCGACCAGTACTCGTCGTGTCCGACACTCAGCACCAGCGAATAATGAGCCAGCAGTTCGGGATGTTCTTCAAGGTCAAGATTGGCGCAGTAGTCCAGAGCAATTTTGTTCTCTTCTGCCCACGCCGCCAGAGGAAGCTCCCAACTCGGAAACTGACTGCTGAGGGGTCGCTGAAAAGAAACGCGATATCCCTGCATTCCCGCTCGACCATGATAGGCGTAAAGGCTCGTTCCGCCCCAGTTGGTGTAAGCGTTGTAGGTATTCGTTGCCAGCTGAAACAGAATGCGAGACTCTTTCCCGGGTTCTTTCGGACGAACAATAAAGAACGCCTCGGATTCAGCGGTCCGCCGATTCCGTCCCACGTAAACACCGCCGCGATCAGCCACTCGAAACACCACTGAGTAATACCCGGATCGCCATTCCTGCGGAACGAGCATTTCAAAACTGACCGGCCATCCGCAGCCGTGTGAACTGGCGTTCTCGGGAATTCGCTGAACTCCTCCCCCTGGAATACCGGATTTCTGGAAGACAACTTCTCGAGCCAGTCCGATCCGTGCAATCTCGATGCTGTATTCCGCCGCCGATGTGGACGTGCGTAGCTTCAGCGGATCACCAGCGACGACGCTGATCCGATCCGGATAACCTTCAATAAACAGCCCGGCGGGTGACTCAACATCGGCACCGAACGCCGAACTGAGAGCGGTCATCATGACCACTGAAAGAAATCCAGTCAGTCTGAGATTCATAGACACACAATTCATGAGACAGCTCCGGAACATCACCTGACCACCGAATTCTTCGGAAAGATTTGAAATCTGCAGAACGTCGCATGATGGCGGAAACGGAACAGATTTTCATCCCAACGGAAAAACCGCTCGCTCATGCTCCGAAAAAACTGCGGTTCATTGATTGGAACCGGCTTTTCGCGCACCCGCTCGTTCGAGCACATAGAACGCGCTGTCGGCGCGAAGATTCGCCAGTGGAAGATGTTTGAATGCGTGGCCGCGAATGATGGGGCTTTCGAGCACGATACGCAGACCGATGCTGTCCATCAGTTCTCGAAAATCACGCATGGACATGAAGTGCAGATTCGGAGTGTCGTACCATTCGTAAGGCAGCGTACGCGTGATCGGTGTCCGCCCACGCCGAAGAACTTCGTATCGAACACGCCAGTGCCCGAAATTCGGCACCACAATCAGTGCTCGACGTGCGACGCGAAGCATTTCGATTAGCAGCAACTTCGGGTTTCGTACCTGCTGCAGTGTCTGGCTCAGCACAGCACAGTCGAAGCTGTCGTCCGGAACATCCACGAGCCCCTCGTTGAGATCTGCTTCAATTACGGGGAGCCCGCGAGCAATCACGGAGAAGATGTTGGAATGCTCCACGTCAACCCCCTGCACAACGCACTGCATCTCGTGCTGAAGTCGCTGCATCAGCCGCCCGTCACCGCAGCCAAGGTCAATGACTCGACTGCCACGACTGATGTGCGCCATGATGAGTTCATCAGTGAGCAGCACTGATGGGTCGGGAAGAAGATATCGCTGGGGACTTGTCATTCCGTTCTGATCGCTTAAATGAAATTATCAGAAGTGTTGTTCAATCGATGCACGTCGATCACAGACGAGAAACTGTCGTCTATCGTGTCTGAATGAGGACCGACAAACGCGGCTCTTATCCGAACTCATTCGTCAGGACGCAGAGTTCCATTCCTGCCGAATCGGATGCCGCTTACAAAGAACAGTAACGAGAAATTCGCTCCAGAAACAGGCAACAGCGTCCGTCGTGCTGTGCATCTCGCCGAGATCGCTGCATCTCGAACGCGAACTGCCATTGGCGTATTGTGTGACCGAGCCGAGTTCCGTCCTCGTTCTGCTGTCGTTCCAACCTTGCTCCGTTCTCGTTTCGCACTTGTTCTCATTCCGTCGGCCTCATTCCGTCGGCCTCTACAAATGGCAGCTACAGAAAAGGCCTGCAGCCGCCAGCTCTCCGTCCGGTTCATTCGGACGGAAGCAGCGAATCAAGATCGTGGCAC
>JBKDKA010000068.1:0-79635 GCA_046345315.1 Planctomyces sp. | reverse complement strand
GTCCAGTTACGGGTCAGTGCAGCGTCACCGGACATCGCGATGTCCCGTGACGCTGCAGCAGAAAATGCCCGTTGACGCTGGGAAAATTGCTTATGCGAGGGAGACACCACACCGATTCAGAAGTGCAGTCGGCAATGTCTTGACCCGCATTGGTTCGGGACCTTCGCATGCTGACGCAGAGCATACGGCAGAATCCGGGACCATTCGTCGTCAACATTTCCCGATCGTTCAACCGCCCATCAGCCTTCAGTGTCCCCTGAAAACACGCGGAACAACATTGACGAGAACCCTTTGGCCGCGTAGCATAAACAGACAGACTGTCTGGATTTTTCAGGAGGTACTGGTGGATACATTAACGCAGGCCGAGATGGTATTGCTTCGCGAACTCTGGAAACAGAAGTCGTCGGCGATTCGAGAACTGGCCGAGACGATTTACGGAAGCAGTGTCGACTCGAAAACAGCTGCTGTACTGAAACTGCTGCAACGAATGATGGCGAAGGGCTTCGTGAAATGCTGCCGTGAGAGTCGGCCTCACGTTTATACGCCGGCGATCACCGAGCAGCAGTATCTGCAGTTGCAATTGCAGGAACTTGCAGACCAGCACTGTGACGGAAAGCTGGCACCTCTTGCTACGACGCTGCTGCAGACTAAGGGATTCAATCAGCGCCAGCGTCGGCAACTTCGCGAGCTTATCGACCAGCTTTGGCCTGATGACACTCAGGGGACAACCGGAGGCAAAACCAATGACTGAATCATTGCTGCCTGCAGTCGTTTCGAATGCGTTGGTTGCCTCGGGGATTGGACTATTCGCCTGGCTCGGAAGCCGAATCTATCGACACCCTTCGCTCTGGCATACAGTCTGGGTACTGGCACTCCTGAAGCTATTCCTGCCGCCGATCTGGTCTGTTTCTGCTCTTCCGACAGCGGACTCGTCAGTCACAGAAATCCGAAGTGAAGTAACGAATGAGATTTCGCCAAATCGAGAGACTGCGATCCATGTAGACAATGGCAGGGCCAGGCGTGAGTCTGTGTCAGCGAACACCAGAAGCTCACGTCTGCCGGCAAAGGGATCCGATTCGTGGCATACGCTTCGCAGGTCCTGGAAAGCTGGGTTGGTGTGCATCTGGGTGTCAGGTGCACTGACAGTCCTCACAGCATCGACATATCGTATTCAGCGGTTCCACAAATGTGTTCGTGGCGGCGTCGCTGCAGATTCTGTAACCGAAGAACTCGTTTCAGAGATGGCTGCGACACTTAGTCTCACAGCTTCACGACCACATGTCCGTCTGGTTGACTTCACACTGCCACCGCTGCTTTGGCCGATCGGTCGGAAGCCATCAATCGTACTGCCCTTACGTTGGTGGGAAATCGTATCGCTCTCAGAACGTCGCACCGTGGTCATGCACGAATTGATCCATTGGCGGCGCGGAGATCACTGGATTCGTTTGTTGCAGTGGATTTCCAGTATCGCATTCTGGTGGCACCCTGTCGTCTGGGTCGCTCGGCGCGAACTGCATAGGATCGAAGAACAGTGCTGCGATGCCGAGGTGATGCACCGGCTTCCCGGAGAAGGGCGTGCGTATGCCTCAGCAATGTTGTCTGCATCGCAGTGGCTGAGCGAAGCTGCACCAGATCTGTCTCGACATGAGTCGTCTGTGCTGGCAATGCCGATGTCGTACTCTGACTGTTTTGAGTCCTTCCGCAGGAGAATTGAGATGTTGCCGACGCTTCACCATCGCCCGCTGCGTGGTCCGGGACTGATCACCATATTGCTGACGATGAGTCTGCCACTATCGATTGGTATCGGAGCACATGGCCAGGATTCCGATCCAGCACAGGCCGGTTCACAGAACGACAGTTCGCAGTCTGCGGTTGTCACCGGAACGGTCACTGACACGGATGGCGTACCGCTCGCAAAAGCTGCAGTGCGAGTGGTGATTCCCGCTGTGGATTTGCGAATGTATGACATCCGCCGATCTGCGTTGCAGAACGCCTCCCGTGAGGTGCTCGGCCATACGGATGATCTGGGAAAATACTCGTTGCAGGTCCCGGCGATCACCGAACAAACCACCGCATCGATTGATATTCTGCATCCCGGACATCGGCGATTAAGTGGCACGTATAGGAGCGGTGGAGACCCGAACACACTGACGCTGTCACCGGGCAAGAACGTTCAGTTCGATGTGCAACTCCGTAAAGCTATGTATTTTGCTGGGCAGGTTCTGGGCGAAGACGGAAAACCGATCGAAGGAGTGCTCGTCCATTCCAGCCTGATCACGAAACGATCATCCGGTGGAATTGAAATGACGAGAACGGATACGGAAGGGCGGTTCGCCGTATATGGATATGAGGAAAAGTTTTTCGTGCAGAATACAGAGCAGGACATTTATACGGCTCGGATCTTCTTCTTCGACGATCGTTATATCCACGCTGAGCTCCGAGAACTGGAATCAGTGGCCCTGCCCATGCGAGGTGCGTTACGCGTCGTCCTGCGAGCCGGTTGCACGGTCAGCGGAACGGTAAAGGGAACTGACGGAATGCCGGTGCCAGACATTGCGGTCTCAATCACTGACACTCAGGATAATCCATTGAGCTTCGAAATGAATCGGAAGGAAGGTCGCACCGACAGTCGTGGGCAATTTTCTTTCGCCGGAATCGACTCCGGAAAAGCCACACTCCGCGTGGTCGACGTTCAGGGGAATCGGAAGTCGATTCAGGAGCTGACCATCAGCGAAACGAAACAGGAAGTTGTTGTCACGCTCGAAGATTTCAAGCCGCCGATCGAATCGACTCACAAGGTTCTGGGAATGACTATGGCCAGTGTCACGGACGAAATGGACCAGGCATATGATCTGCAGCGACAGAATACTAAAGGAGTGATGATCATTGATCCCGGTGATCGGTTCGAAGACTTTGGCATCGGACAGCTGCGTTCCGGCGACGTATTCTGGATGGTGGGGAATGATGCAGTCCATGATCTGCGAACCATGGTGCGACAGATGGTCAAAGAAGCACAGTCGCCCACAGTCCCTCGAGGGGCATCAGGGAACAGAAACACTTCCGCCTGGATACTCGAGGACGGAACGGCGATGGTGGGAGTGGTTTACGGCTACAACGACGATCGAGGCCATGGGACCAACACACAGTACATGAAGCTGACTCCACAGGACGTCACCGAACTGGAGCAGCTGTTGTCAGTACTTGCGGCTGGAACTGATGATTAATCGTGGAACAGCAATACGGGGCCGGCACAACGAATCACCCCGAGAAACCTTCTAGTGACACCAGCAGTACGCTGATCGCGTGGATCTGCTTTCCGTTCCACTGGGGTGACTCCGACAGACGCTGGTCCCCCTCACATTTTCCGCCGGGTTCACCCCGGCGGGAATCTCAAATGAAAGCTACACCAAAAGCTGCCAACTCAGATGTTGGCCTCCGTCGGGCTCGCCCCGGCGGAGCCAGCGAGTCGATTTCAGCGGGTCCGCAACTCGCGTATTCTCGCGAGAGTCGAGTGGCGTCATGGCGTGGCTCAATGGTAGTGAGGAGTCGCTGACTCCGCGGACATGTTCCCGGCGGAGATCGTGCCTTCCGCACAGGAATGCCTGCAGAAGCGGTCAGTTGTACGTTTCGCCGGGGCGAGCCAGTCTTTGTTGTCCGCGGTTCCCCTGATAACGCACCATCCTGGCCGAAGCTGTCGCACCCGCTTTCCACCAGAAATGCATTTCTGCGTAACGTGAGACCGTGTCGGTCGAACGTGGTGGCTCGGTCGGAGACCGGCCACAACACAGGTGGAGACCACGGCCACAACACAGGTGGAGACCGGCCACAACACAGGTACCCCGTTGTACTTGAGTGTGAATTCAGTGCTGCAGGTTTCCTGCAGCGTATTTCTCGGTGGGCTGATTCCGCACCGCTCGCCGGGAACCTCACTCCAAAGACGAATTCCGATATTCCTGCGACGATGATCTGGGGGTGGATGGGACGTCCGCGCGTAAGGCAGACCCTGGCATTCCTCCTCCGGCCGGACAGCAATAGATTCTTCGTCAGGTTCGCAACCATTTCATGGCAACACTGCCGACGACCCATACCACGATGATTCCTCCCAGAGCCCAAACGTTACCTTTCAGAATCTGGATGATCATTCCCATGCACATCATACCCGCAACCAGCAGTGCCAGGACGCCAAACAGTTTTCGAAGGGTGAAGATTCCGGCTGCCGGAGCGGCGACTTCACCTTTTTTGGAGCGAGATCCTGGAGGCAGTGAACGTCGTGGCGGCGGCTGAGTCCATAAAGAGTCATCTTCAAATTCGATGTCTGCTTCTTCGCAGGCAGCGGGAGGAATTTCAACTGCCGACTGACATTGTTTGCAACGAAACTTCTTGCCCGCCAGCTGATCATTCACTCGATAGGCTTTACTGCACTTAAGGCAGCTTACGTCAATTGCCATCGGCCCAGACTCCGGATGCACGCTCACAGATGAAACATCCACAAAAACGAGGGCAGTTCGTTGCTGAAGCTTAGTGGAAACATCGTATCGCGACGCATCACTCGAAAAATGATGATTACATTTTTGCGAATGCATCTGGCATCGAGATCTCTGCCCAAACAAAGCACTTCGCTTTGTCGGTACCACACGCCCCAGTTACTGGATTCCGAGCGTTACTCTGGTGATGAATAACTTAGCTGTCAATCGTTGACAGTGGACCGCAGTTTCAACTGCATCAATCCGCCTCACTGACCTGTCCGGGTGTTGTGAACCAGGGATAGATTGCCGGAACAACCAGAGACGTCAGCAGTGTCGCAGTCACCAGTCCGCCGATCACGACGGACGCAAGCGGTCGCTGCATCTCGGCACCGTCACTGGTGGACAGTGCCATCGGAAGGAAACCGAGGCTGGCGACCATGGCCGTCATGAGGACCGGACGAAGTCGCGACACGGCTGTTTCTCGAGTGGCATCCGCTGTCGCCATCCCGGACCGTCGAAGCTGTTCGGCAGCGCTCACCCAGACCAGACCATTCAGAACAGCGACACCAAACAGCGCGATGAAACCAACACCCGCCGAGATGCTGAAGGGCATGCTTCGAAGCCACAGCGCAAAAATCCCGCCGGAGGCAGCCATCGGGACCGCCAGAAAGATCAGTATTGCAAGCCGAGCAGACCCAAAGGATGTGTGCAGCAGCAGGAAAATCAGCAACAGCACGATAGGGGTGATCAGCAACAGGCGGCGACTGGCCGACTGAAGGTTTTCGAAATCTCCTCCCCAGCGAATTTCGTATCCTGCGGGCAGTTCGATGCTCTTGAGCACCTCGGCCTGGGCATCGGATACAAACGATGCGACATCTCGTCCTCTGACGTTGGCAGAAATGAAAGTCCGTCGACGGTTGGATTCGTGCTCCACGCTCGGTGGAGTTTCCTCCACTCGGATTTCCGCGAGTTCGCTCAGCGGAACCGGTTTTCCTCCAGCCGATGCCACCGGCAGCTGACGCAGTCGCTCAGGATCGCTTCGCCATGCTTCCGGAATTCGCACCATGATCGGAAAGCGAGTCCGCTGCTGAAAAATGGTCCCCGCTTCCCGGCCTCCCAGAGCATCCACAACGTCCATCACCTGACGAGCTTCGATTCCGTATCGAGCCAGAGCGGCACGGTCCGGCAGGATCGTGACGGTCGTCAGATTGGCCTGAAGGTCAGCCTTCACATCCACTGCTCCCGGGATCTGCTTCAGTAGCGTTTCGACATGACGCGAGATCTCCGCGAGTTTCGCGAGGTCGTCACCATAGAGCAACACGGCGACGTCGGCTTTGACTCCCGCCACGAGCTCATCCACCCGCATTTCAATCGGCTGCGTAAACCCAAAACTGACTCCGGGAATCTTTTGATTCAGGACCTTTGACAGATCTTCGATCAGAATGTCTCTTGTCATTCCGGGACGCCATTCGGCATGATCTTTCAGAATCACCCAGACGTCCGTCTGATGAACTCCCATCACATCGTTGGCAATCTCCGGACGTCCGGTCTTGCAGAAGACGGTTTTGACTTCCGGAAACTTGAGGACTTCTTTCTCGATCTGTGTCGACATGTCGATCGCCCCTTCGAGTGAGGCGCTGGGAAGACGTAGTGCTTCAATCAGCAGGTCGCCTTCCTCCAGTCTCGGCATGAATTCTCCGCCGAGTCCGAGGCCGACCGGAATACTGATTCCAAATACCGCCAGAGCAATACCGGCAGTAATCCAGGGATGATTGATGGCTCGACTGACAAGCGGTGTGTAGAAGATTTTGATCCAGCGGACCAGAAAGACATCCTTGTCACTCATGTGACGCGGAAGCGCAAGCGACGCCATCGCCGGCATGAATGTCATTGAGAGAACCAGCGATCCTGCGAGCGCAAAAAGTACTGTCAGAGCCATCGGACGGAAGAGTTTTCCTTCTGTTCCCTGCAGCATCAGAATCGGCAGGTACACGATGGAAATGATCAGTTCACCGAACATGGTCGGTTTGCGAACTTCAATGGCAGCATCTCGAATCACTTCGATGCGATCACGACCGGTGTGATTGTGAGCCAGCCGGTGAATGCAGTTTTCCACCATGATGACAGACGAATCGACAATCAGGCCGAAATCGATCGCCCCCAGACTCATCAGGCTCGCGGTGACACCGAAAACATGCATCAGATTTGCCGCGAACAGCATCGACAGCGGAATCGCCATGGCCGTGATCAGGCCGGCTTTCAGACTTCCCAGCATGATCAGCAGAACAACGACCACGAGAAGACCGCCTTCGCAGAGATTCTTCACCACGGTGTGCAGTGATCGACCGACAAGCGAAGATCGGTCATAGATGATTTCAACGTTGACCCCGGTGGGAAGCGTTGTGCGAATGGACTCCAGTCGCTCCTTGACGCGTTCGACCACCTGTCGGGAGTTTTCACCGATCAGCATCATCACCAGCCCGGTGACCGCTTCACCTCGACCATTCCTGGTGACAGCGCCCTGACGTGTCATCGGCGCGATCGTCACCTCTGCTACATCACCAATCAGGATCGGAGTTCCATCTGCCTGTCGGCGAATAACGATCTGACGAAGTTCATCAACGCCGCTCACCAGTGCCTGGCCGCGAAGAAATCTCTGCTCACCGTGATGAACCACATAACCGCCGGAAGCCGAAAGGTTATTGGCTTCGATTGCCTGAAAGACTTCTTCGAGTGTCATGGAGTTACTGTTCAGAAGAGTCGGGTCCGGCCGCACCTCGAATGTTTGATAATACCCCCCGTGCGTATTGATCTCGGTGACACCTTTAACCTCGCGAAGCTTGGGTGCCACATCCCATTCGAGGATCGTTCGCAGTGCCATCGGAGACCAGCCTCGACCGGTCACCTCAAACTGAAGAATCTCACCAAGGGCCGTCGTCAGCGGACCCATCTCCGGAATACCGTACTCGGGCGGAATCCGTGATGCGGCGCTTGTGATTCGTTCAGCCACCATCTGGCGAGCGCGATAGATGTCAGCACCCTCCCGAAACACTATGGTGACCACGGAAATTCCAAATCGGGATACACTGCGGACCTCCTCCAGATTCGGAAGTCCTCCCATGGCCGATTCGACGGGGTAAGTCACGTACCGTTCCACCTCAACCGGCGACAACGACCCGGCGTCTGTGATGACTGCCACCTGCACGTTGGTCATGTCGGGCACGGCGTCCACCGGCAGCTGAATCGCCGCGTTCATGCCGGCAATGGCCATCAGTACTGTGGCGGACAGTACCATGAAGCGATTTCGAAGAGTCATTTCAATCAGAGCAGAAAGCATCAGGTCACCTTCATTCGGCCGGATAAGCGGAGATGTTCCCACTGAAGATTCTGACAGCTGTCAGACAGCAGGCGCAGGAGCAGCGAAACGTCTGCAATTCACTCTTCCTCACCACGGAGAATCAGCTCACTCTTCAGGACAAATGCTTCTTCAGAAACCACCTGATCGCCGACGTGAAGTCCGGAAAGAATCTCGATCTGATCGTCACACTTGAGCCCGGTCGTGACATCGACTCGCCGAAACTTCCGATTGCCCTCCGGCACGAAAACAAATCGTCGCGATTCATGTTCCATCACTGCCGACGCGGGAATGGTCAGACACTCAATCGGAACAGCCACCGGAACACGAACGCTGACGAACATCCCTGGACGCAGCATCAGATCCGGGTTGGGAATCACGGCGATGAGCGGGACAGCATTCGTTGCGGGGTCCACTTCACGTCCAACGTAATGAACGATTGCCGTGCGCGGTTCCGGATCATCAGGTTTCAGATAGACGTCGACTGAATCACCCGCAGTCAGCGAAAGTGCTTCTCGGTCTCGGTCTCGAAGGTCGGCAGCCACCCACAGAGTTGCGGTATCCGCGATCACACACACAGGATCTCCCGCATTCACTCGCTCCGAAAGCGAAAACCGCAGCTGTTCCACGGTACCCGCGAATGGTGCAGTCAGTGAGATTCGAGAAAGACCGTCTGAAGGTATCTCCGTGACCTTGTTGATGTCTTCGGTCAGGCCGGAGAATCCGAGAAGTGTTCTGACAGTCTGACGACTGATGGCCAGTCGTCGCTCCGCATCCGCCACGTCATTCTGTGACTCCAGAAAACTCTGCTTTGTTTCAAACTGAAGCTGTTCCATCGTCCCGTTGAGCATTGCCTCTGCCTGATCCTGCTCGCTCTGCCGTTCCTGCAGAGTTCTGCGTGGGATGGCACCGCTGGCAGCCGTCTGTTCAGCGGATTCACTCAGGGACTTCGAAAGAATCAGCTGAGAGTATGCAGACATCAGTTTTTCACGTGATGTTCCGAGAGAAACATTTCGAAACTGTTTCTGAATGTCGTCGACAGGCACCTCTTCACGAATGGCCGAATTCAGCTTTTCAAGACCTTGGGACGCTGATTCGGCCCAGTCACGACGCTGCATCACGAGCTGAAGTGCAGCTTCTCGCTGGAGCATATCGGCACGTGCATTTCCGACTTCCGGGCTGTTCAGTTCCACCAGAGCGTGACCGGGCATCACGCGATCTCCGGGTTTGACATGGATCCCGGTGAGTATTCCATCCGTGGAGCTTCGCACTTCCACGTGGCGAAGTTCGTCGTAACGCAGACGTCCTGGAACGGTATGCGTCGGACGCAGTTGTCTTCGTTCTGCCGGACTGATCTGCATCTGAAGAGTTTTCAGTTTGTCTTCCGTCAGTTCAACCAGTTCAGTTGGTGGAGTGACGGGCTCAGCATCGCCTTTCCGTGCCGACATTCCTGAACCCTGCGCGCGTTCGGATGTTGTTCCTGCGGTTTCACCAATGGCCGAAGCTGTCACTCCGGCGACCTTCGGCGTCTTATTCCTGAAAACAATCGCTGCGATCACAGAAAACAGCAGAATGCCACCAAGAATCGCAAGCTTCCGGGTAGAAACTTTACGTGGATTTATCTGTTCCGTTGACATAACAAACCTGTTCTTCATCAGAGATGTTGAGAGCGCGTTTCAAAACCGGGACAGGCACCCTTGCAGTAGCAGAATTCGCAGGAAAACACCGCGCGAGTCGGGAGCCAGTCCCGGTTTTTGAAACCACCTGTACTGCATGGCCGATCAGCAGCGGAGACTATCGGTGCGGTGCTTTTGCAACCTGGTCGTAGAAGAAGACTCAGGTGAATGCCGAGAATGGCCAGCGACCAACCGCACGTGAAACGGTCAGGATCAATTGCGTACTGCTGACGCAGAGGTTAGACGAGTGCGACGCCGGTCACACTGCAGAGGCAGGACCGGCTCAGCATCCGATTCAGCGGTGAGCGATCAGCATCGAGAACCTGCGACGCTGACCTTCGATTCGACACGTTGCAGTGTCCGAGGCTTGTCAGGAGTGAAGTCCAGCCGCTGAACTCACCTCGAAGTTCGGAAATGGTGACATGGCTGGATGAGTCTCCTGCCGATGGCATCAGCAGATCTCCGGCGACCGTTGCTGACCGATGAGCGTCATCAATGGGTTCACCAGCGGCAGTTGGAACGACCATGTGCCAGTGCCAGCAATCTTCCGAAATCGCTTCGGAATGAAAAACGTGCAGATGAGCTTCTCGATGGGCTGACTGAGAATCCTTCATCGCGTGATGATGAATCATCGGAAGCGGGCCCTTCCAGGTACTGGCGCAGATCAGCAGGCAGCAAATGCTGCGAACCAGTCCACGCTGTCTGAAAGGCCGATTTGTCATGAGAATTCCGAGGAAGGTTCGTCAGGAGCTCTGAAATACATTCGCTGTACACCCGCTCCTTGTCATCTGATTGTGGCCATCTTGAAGGCAGTGATCAAGGCTTTTTGGACCCTTGTTTGGCGAGTTGCGACATTACTGGAAAAAAAAGTCGTCACAATTATGATCCCGCCGGCGGATCTGAAACACGTGTTCAGCGAATTCCGGCCGCATGCGTTGGTTCTATCAAAGTGTCGTCACCGCCATGGCATCCGATTCAAAAATCGTACTTGGGCTCGATTTTGGCACAGAATCTGTCCGAGCACTTCTGGTTGATCTCCGGGGGAATGAGCTGGCGTCTGTGTCAGTTCCATATCCTCACGGGCAGATCGTGGAGACTCTGCCGGGGAACAAACGAAAACTGCCGCCATTCTATGCGCTTCAGCATCCCACAGACTGGTTGACTTCCGCCGCGAAGGCGACACGCGCTGCGAAGAAGAAAGCCTCCGTGGATGCTCGGCAGATTATCGGCATTGGAGTGGACTTCACCAGCTGCACGATGCTACCAACGCTTTCTGACGGCACGCCTCTGTGTCTGACGAAGGAATTCGCTGAGGAGCCGCTCGCGTGGCCGAAACTGTGGAAGCACCATGGAGCACATACGCAGACTGATCGGATCAACGCGGTTGCTCGAAGCCGAAACGAGTCTTTCCTGAGTCGTTATGGAGGAATCATTGGGCTTGAGTGGCTGTTCCCGAAGATGCTGGAAACACTCGAGAATGCACCCCGTGTTTATAACGCCACGGAAGTGTGGCTCGAAGCGGGAGACTGGTTCGTCTGGCAGCTTGTGGGTGGCAGAGCAAATGATCTGCCAAGATCAACGTGTCAGGCGGGTTACAAGGGGCTTTGGAATGCTCAGGATGGCTTCCCGCAGGAATCATTCCTGAAGGCAGTCAATCCGAAGTTCGCCCATGTCGTGAGGGACAAAATGCCCGGGCGAATGGTGGCTCCCGGTGTTGCGGCCGGGGGACTCACCGCAGCCATGGCAAAAGCGTTCGGTCTGCAGCCGGATACACCGGTGAGCGCCGCGATCATCGACGCTCATTCAGGTGTACCAGGCGCCGGTGCTGCTGCTCCAGGGACGCTGGTCATGGTGATGGGCACAAGCTCCTGCCACATGCTGAACAGTGATGTCGAACGCAGTGTTCCGGGGGTCGCTGGTGTCGTCAAGGACGGTATTCTCCCCGGATTCTATGGCTACGAAACGGGGCAGGCGGCTGTTGGCGATGCATTTGATTGGCTTCGTCGCATGACAGGACACAAAGATTTCTCTGTTCTCGGATCCGAAGCGGCACAGCTGCCTCCAGGATCGGATGGCGTACTCTGCATGGATTGGTTCAATGGATGCCGAACACCACTGATGGATGGCACTCTTCGTGGTGGATTCAGCGGACTGGCGCTTCATCATCGTCCGGCACATCTCTATCGATCTCTGCTCGAAGCCTCGGCGTTCGGCTTGCGATGGATTGTGGAACTGCTGCGTGACGGCGGGGTTCCCGTAAAGAAATTCGTGGCCACCGGCGGACTGCCGCATCACAACCCGCTGGTGGTTCAGGTGTATGCAGACGTTCTCGGAGAATCCATTCTCGTTCATCCGAGCAAGCAGGGGCCGGCATTGGGCGCCGCGATACTGGGAGCTCTTGCGGCCGGGGCGTTTTCAAACTCAGGTGCGGCGATTCGAGCAATGTCCGTTCCGGCAGCCGGCACCGCTGCCGTTTACAAACCCGACAAGTCACATCGCTCGGCTTATGATTCTGTGTACCAGCAGTATCGCCGAATGGGTGATTTTCTTTCTTCGACTTCAGACTCCTCACATTCAGGCAGGTGAATTTCATGGCTTCAAAAAAACTCGGTAAGAAACAGATTCAGCTCATCGCAAGCGGTGACCTGCGGCTCTCGGCGAATCAGGTGTGCTGGCCGGCGCAGGCCGCCATGGAAAAGGCTCTGGGTGCGGCGATTGCAGCGGAAGGCTTTGAAGTCGTTCGCGCTCACGCTTACCGCCCGAAAGAAAAGCATGGATTCATCTCCAGCCAGAAAGAGGGCATGGAAGTCTTCAAAGGCATCGATCCGGACGCTCCTCTGATTGTTGCAGAAGCTGTCTGGCAGTATTCCCACCATGTTCTCGCCGGCCTGACGACTCATCGTGGCCCCATTTTGACTGTGGCCAACTGGAGCGGTCAGTGGCCAGGACTGGTCGGGATGCTGAATCTGAACGGTTCGCTCACAAAAGCCGGTGTCCGCTATTCAACTCTGTGGAGTCAGGATTTCACTGATGATTTCTTCCGGAACCATCTGCGAACCTGGCTGAAAACAGGAAAAGTTACGCACACGACTGACCATGTGACGCCTGTCGATCAGGTGAAAATCCCGCCGAAGACAGTCAAGCTGGGTGATGCCATGGCCACTCAGCTCAAGACAGAAAAGGCGATCCTCGGCATTTTCGACGAAGGCTGCATGGGGATGTTCAATGCGATCATCCCTGACCAGTTGCTGCATAGTGTCGGCGTCTTCAAGGAGCGACTGAGCCAGTCTGCGCTGTACTTCGAGACGCAGCAGGTCAGCGATGCTGAGGCGGATGCTGTTCGGGCCTGGCTGGTAAAGAAGGGGATGACATTCCACACAGGGCCGACTCACGCAACGGATCTGACGGATGCTCAGATTCGTCTGCAGTGCAAGATGTACATCGCTGCCGTCCGAATTGCGGATGACTTCGGATGCGACGCCATCGGCATTCAGTACCAGCAGGGGCTGAAAGATCTGCTCCCTGCGAGTGATCTCGTCGAAGGTACACTCAATAACGCAGACCGACCTCCTGTAAAGTCCCGTGACGGAAAACGAGTGCTCTACAAAGGAGAACCACTCGTTCATTTCAATGAGGTTGATGAATGTGCCGGACTTGACGGCCTGCTGACTTTTCGCGTTCACAAAGAACTCAAGCAGCCAGTGGAGAATACTCTGCACGACGTTCGCTGGGGTGATCAGTTCGGGAAGGACTACGTCTGGGTGTTCCTGATCAGTGGTGCGGCACCGCCGGAACATTTCATCGGCGGCTGGAAAGGGGCGCACGGGTATCGCCAGCCGGGGATGTATTTCCCGAGCGGTGGAAGCACCGTGCATGGTGTTTCAAAGCCTGGTGAGATCATCTGGAGCCGTATTTTTGTGGCGGATGATGCTCTGAACATGGACATCGGGCGCGGCTGCGTGGTGGAACTGCCGGAGGATGAAACTCGCCGGCGGCTGGAGTCAACGACGCCACAGTGGCCAATCATGCATGCTGTCACATACGGCGTCACACGAGATCAGCTCATGGCGAAGCATCAGGCAAATCACATTCAGGTGGCATATGCCAATGATGCGAAGGCTGCCGATGAGTGTGCTCTGACCAAAGCCAGTGTTGCTCGGGCGCTTGGAATTCGAGTCAACCTGTGCGGGACTCGTAGCCTGACTCAGCCCTGGAAGTGATGCCCCATCGGACAGTCGTCGATTCGTCATTCCCGCGCAGGCGGGAATCCAGTGCCACGGTCTGGATTCCCGAATGCACGGAAATGACACAATATTCCTGGTTTAAGTTCTGACAATCCACTAGTGCTCTGTCAACGATCCGTTGATCGTGTGCCACTGGCTATGCCAGTGCTGTTGGTTCAAGAACACTGGCATAGCCAGTGGCACACGAGAACCAGCTTTTGTCTTCCATCACTTCATGACTGACAATGCACTGGTTATCACCGGACAGCTTGCGCTGTTCCGCTACAGGTTCGCTATCGAGTTCAACGTCCGGTGGCGATTGTTGTTTCTTCACCGATGAGCGGTTCGCTGATGGATTCACTCGCTGCTCGCATTCGCAGTCGGTGAGTTCCTTCACGAGTACACTTTGCGCTGATGGTATAAACGGCCGATTTTCCGGGTTCAATTTCCGGTAGCGATTTGAACACCACCACACCATTCTCTGCGATGAAGTCCGTCGGGCCGGAAGTTTCACCCAGTTCCAGTCCGGACGGCAATTCGCAGGAGAAGCCAACACCAGTGGCGGACCGGCTGCCCGAATTGCTGATTTCAATCTCCCAGGAGATGTCCTGACCGACTCGCAGCTGATTTTTGCTGGCACGGATATCCAGAGCCAGCTCTGCGACACCTTCGACCGTCGTATCAAACTCAGACATCGTGACTTTGCCGTGCTCGGAGATCACACCGGCCTGATGCTGAACGTCACCGATTTCAATAGCCTTCAGTGTCACTTCAAAATGACTCTTCTCACCGCCCTGCAGAGTACCAACGAACCATTCGATGGAGCGATCCGCATCGCTGTACTTTCCGCCGCGATTTGCGTTGACAAACTCAAACGTCTCGGGCACTCGGTAACGGGCTCGAACATTTGCAGAAGGAACGTTGCCCTCGTTAATGATGTCGATCTCAAAGGTTTCCGTGCGTCCGGACATCAGTTCCGACGGTCCTGAGATTTGCAGAGCCAGCTCAGGTTCTGCGATTTCGACGCTGGCTGCGGTCTGTGCCGTCAAACCACCATCCGCAAGTGCCCGCACCGCCATCTGATGTGCACCACCTCGGACCGCAGTCACATTCAGCTGAGCCTGACGTGATTCCCCGGGATTCAGTGTCCCGATCTCGATTGTCAGCAGGCTTCCGCGTCGATGTTCCAGACCTTCAGGAATCGCAGCCTGAATCGTGACGTTTGTTGCCATACCGGTGCCAGGATTCGTCACGCGAACGGTGAAATTGCCCTGCTGGCCGGCTTCCATCTGTTCAGGACCTTCCACAGTGATTTCAACCTGAGGTTCCTGTACAGAGAATGTCGAAGAGCTGAATCCTGTCATCCGAACAAATGCATCCAGATGAAAATCGCCACGTTCATGAGGAATCAGTCGCAGAGCGACCGAACGACGTTCGCCCGGCTTGAGTTCGCCGAACTTCCAGCTCGGAGAAGTCGAACCTGAAAGCGGCTTCGGGTTTGCCGCAGCGACTTCTACACCCTCAGGAATCACTGCCTCCGCCATGACGCTTCGTACAACTGAACGGGACGTGTTATGAACAACAAGTTCCACATCACACGGCTGATCCACGTTCATGTCACCGTGGCGAATCCACTGAACGGTGACACCGGGAGACTGCGGGCCGGACTCCGAGCTGATCGGTTCTCTGGAATCGTCATCGAATGCTTCACCGGTGACCGCCTCTGCCGTGCGATGCTCTGGTTCAGAAACGAGAGTGTCTGATGTTTCGGCAGCGATGTCCGGAGCCTGATCCTCAGCTGCAGTATCTTCAGCGTCCGCGCTACGTGTTTCGGGATTCGCCGAGTTACCAGAAGGGCGGAATTTTGAATTCAGTGGCTCCGCAACTTCGTCTTCGGATGGAAGTTCATCGCTGGCGTCGAAGTCTTCGGACTTACTGCTGTCTGCAGTTTCTGATGCATTCAAAAGATCAGCGAAAGGATTGGAGCTCTGTGAATCTGATTCTGAACTTCGCACTTCACTGACCGGTACGACCTGTCCGTCGGGAGCAGCATCAGTGGAGTAGTCAGCGGACTCGACCTGATCAGCAACTCCCGCAAATGCGTCCGGAGAGACGGCATTTTCAAGTTCCCGCTGCAGGTTGGCCGTCCGAACCGGAGGTGCTCCCGTTGAAGACGGAGTCTTTTTCGCGCTGATTTGATTCGAAGGGGCGCCTGATTTCCGGGAAACAGCTTCCTGAGGAGTTGTCAGATCTGCCTGCCCGGAGCGAACTGCCGCACGCTGACGAGGTGTGAGATCGAGACTATCGGATCCGCTTCGCGACCTCGGCTGTGAGGCGTTTCCCGGAGGTTGTGGCGCAGTCGATTTCTTTGCCGTGGTCTTTGATGTCGTGCGCGGCTTTTCCGGCAGCTCGGAATCGCTTCCGGATTCAGCTCCGGTGGTTTCCGCGGACTTCTTGCTGATTTCATCCCATTCCGCGAAAGGATTCTTCTGAGCTGCATTGACGAAGGAAGCTCCCAGAGCCACAGCAGCAATTGCAAAAGTCAGCTTTCCACGGGTCTTCATAACAGGTCCTCCGACGAATCTCGTTCCCGGGGGCCACGGAATCGCCATCGAAACCGCTGAGCCGGCGCTGAAGAGAGCGCGGTCGAAACCCGGAGAGACTTCGCCTTGATCGACGAATCGACGATCAGTCGGAGGAAACTGAAATCAATTGTTCCGATTTTCCTGATTCTGCGGAAAGTTCTTCTGGTACGGAATTTCCGGTCATCGGACGGTCTGCAGAAAGTTCATCGCTCGGAACTCCGGCAGATTCTGCCGATCCTTCGGTTCTCAGTCAGAGCCATCAGACGGCCCGGAATGCTGACTACTCGCCGGCTGATGTCGTTTCTGACGTTCCGGACCGGCATAATCAGGTCGCGACCGGAGTGCATCCGCAGAGGGCAGAGTAAATCCACGGAGAAAGCCCGGCCGGTCGCGGCGGCCATTGCGACAGTAATCAGTCCAGAGTGATTCAGCGATCCGCTGAGGCTCCCGATTTCGCACTGTTGTCAGAAAATCAAACACCAGTTCAAAGAGGCGAGAGAACGCAATTCCCTGATTCCCCGGATGCTGATCCTGAATCCAGTTGCAGAAACTCTGAAACTGTTGAAACGCAGATTCATTTTCATCAAGCAGCAGTTCCAGTGTCATCGCGAAGTGGCCGCTGTTTGCAATCAGATCCCAGTAACGAGTGAAGACCTTCATCTGATGAATTTCATCGAAGCTGACCAGGCGGTTACAGAGAATTTCAAACGGCGGTGATTCACTGTAAACCATCTGCCATTCCGCATCATGACGAACGATGGGTGTCCCCTTCAGCCGCTTCAAAAAGCCGATCTGGATTTCCTGCGGCCTGAGTCTTCTGAGTCGATCAAAGCCGCTGGCGAAACTTGCCAGATCTTCCCCGGGGAGTCCGACAATCAGATCTGCATGAATGTGGACACCGGTGTGGTTTCGAAGGAATCTGAAGTTATCCTCCAGAATCGCATTGTTCTGCTGCCGACTGATCAGATGCCCGACGTCATCGTTAAAGGTCTGAACACCGATTTCGAACTGAAGAACTCCAGGCGGAAACAATCGAATCAGGTCGCGAAGAGAATCCGGAAGACGATCCGGGATCATCTCAAAATGAAGGAAGAGTCCGTCACGCAGATGATCGAGAAAGAACTGCAGGATCGTCTGGCTGACTCGGAGATTCAGATTGAACGTTCGGTCGACAAACTTGAACTGTCGAGCACCGCGATTCAGCAGACTCTTCATTGCACTCAGGAACGAATCCAGATCGAACAGGCGGACGGGAATTTCCAGAGCAGACAGACAGAATTCGCAGGTGAACGGGCAGCCTCGGGAAACCTCCACATAGATCACTCGGTGGGCTATGTCTTCTTCGCTGTAATGTTCGTAGGGAAGATTCAGGGAGCCCAGCTTCGGCAGCTCAGCCGGTATGACCTGCACGGTGTTCTGCCTTTCGCTGGTCAGCTCCAGGCCGGATTTGGAACACGTCAGCAGCGTCCGACATAAATCCCGGAATGCCGTGTCTGCTTCTCCCGTAATGACGTAATCTGCCATCTGCACGATCGACTGGGATTCGGTCTCGTAACTGACTTCCGGCCCGCCCAGGACAATGACAAGATCAGGACGAACTTTGCGAAGATCCGAAACGAGACGCGTTATCACATCGACGTTCCAGATATAGACACCAAGTCCGAGGACTGAGGGATTCAGTTTCAGGATGGCTGCAAGAATCTCGCCGCGGGATTCGTTGATTGTGAACTCGATGAGCGCAGTCTGGCCCTGGAGCTCCCCCATATTGGCGAACAGACAGCGCAGACCGAAGGAACTGTGCGTGTAGCGAGCATTCAGCGTGGCGAGGACTATGGACGGCATCAGTGTTCCGACGGCAGCAGTTCCGAAAACAACGGTTCCAAAAGCAGGGCTTCGACTGATTGTAACGGTCTCGCAGGGTACAACGCAGAATGGATTGCGGGAAATTCGGCATCATTCGATTCTGAATGTCCCCTGTGAACTAAGTTCCCGGCAGAGAAGATTCTCGCTGCACGGAAGTCGCGACAGTCTTCGGCAGCCGATGGCCGGTTGAATTCAGGTGCAGATTCTGCACTGTTTCGAGGCCCGACGCGACTTGAGTTTCTCCCCAACCTGGTCTGCATCTCATGGCTTCGATTCAAATTCCGTTCTCAGATCGTCTTCGTTTTGCGCACGTGTGGCTGTGTCTGCCCGCAGTGCTGACATTCATCCTTGTGTCGACACAGGCACAGTATGAAGTCGATCTCTGGCCTCACCTGAATCTCGGGCGTTACATCTGCGAAACCGGCACTCTGCCTCCCGACGTCTTCTACAGTTATCGCACCAACGGGGAACCGGTCATCGATCAGAACTGGCTGGGGCAGGTGATCCTGTTTCAGTGCTATCGCACCGCAGGCCCGGAAGGAACACGATTCCTCATCGCAGTGCTGTATTCAACGGCAGTGGCTGCTCTCACGCGACTCTGTCTGCAGCGATGCGGCTCCGTTCATGCGACAACAGTCGGGCTCGTTGTCTGCCTCATTCTCAGTGCCTCCAACCTTTCCGCTCGAACTCAGGTATTTTCGTATATCTGCTTTCATGCGGCACTGACACTGCTGATGCTCCGTACGGAGAAAAAGGTTGTCGTCTGGATCTCCTATGCGGTTCTGCAGATCTTCTGGAGCAACACTCACGGAGCTTTTCCGCTGGGAGTGATTCTTCCGGGACTGTTTTTTGTTTCGGAATCACTGGAACTGATTCGTCTTCATGGGGTTCGAAACGGGTTGAGCGGCAGTCTTCAGTCGAATCTGATCCGGCACTATCTGGTTCTTGCAGGAATCTCTCTTGCGGCATGTTTTCTGAATCCCGAACCATCTCACACGGCGGGATATCTGTCAGGAGTCATTGGACGATCTCGTGAACGCGGAATTACCGAATGGCAGAGCACTCTGCCGACGGAGTTTACCGGGGGCGCATTCATCATCTCCTGTCTCGCCGCAGCGTGGGTGATCGCTGTCTCTCGTCATCGAATGACACTGTCTGAAGCCATCCTTCTTGTGGTGTTTCTGGGGCTCGGGATGAAAGCGTCCCGAATGGTGATCTGGTGGGGAAGCATTCTTCCGCTTTCACTCTGCCCTTTGATTGCTTCGATGCGATGGTTTTCAGGATCGAAGGAAGTTGAGGAAGAGGAGTCACCCATCATCAACACGATGATTCTGGCAGCGATCTTGGTGATGGCAGGTGTTTCAACACCGTGGACACGGCACATGAATCCTCTGCTGTCGGAAGAACGTCGCCTGGCGGTCTGTGCCGAAGAACCGCGCGAAGCCATTCGCTTTCTGCGAGATCAGCAGTTCACAGGCCGCCTGTTCAGCCGAATGGAATGGGGTTCCTACGCAGCGTTTTTCCTGCCGAAACAGGTCTCACTGCACATGGATGCCATGATCGACTTCTTCCCGGATGACGTCTGGTCCGACTACTGCACCGTGATGAGTGCCACCAGTGGCTGGAGCGAAATCCTGCAGCGTGACGAGGTTGACGCCGTCATTCTTCCAGTCAGTGAACCACCATCTGTCCTGCAGCAATTGCAGTCACATCCGCAGTGGAAACAGACGTATCGGGACGACGTCGCCGTTGTCTTTCAGCGGCTGTAGTGCTGTGTTAAAGATCACTTGATGTTTGCCACTGGCTCTGCCAGTGCTATTGGTCGAAAAACACTGGCAGAGCCAGTGGCACACAAGACCCAGCTGTCGTCTTCCACCATTCCATCACTGACGATGCTGCATTTCAAAACCGGGACAGGCACCCTTGCACCTGCGTGCGTCCAGCGGGAGCCAGTCCCGGTTTTGAAATCACCTGTATTCTTCAGACCTCATTCAGCGGTTCGGTAGCATCGCCAAAGCGATCCAGATGCAGCCCCATCTTGTCCATCATGGTCAGGTACAGCCGACACATCTGCCGATTGGGGTTCTCTCGATAATCGAGAATTCTTCCCCCTTTGATCTTTCCACCACCGCCGCCGACCATGACAACCGGAAGCTGCGTTGCGTCATGGCTGCCATGCATCATGCTGGAACACATCATGATCATTGAATTGTCGAGTGCCGTTCGATCACCTTCCTGAACCGCATCAAGCCTTCGTGCAATGTAGGCCATCTGCTCGAAGAAGAACTGATTCACCTTGAGCCAGTCAGCCGTATCCGAGTGAGACAGCAGATGGTGAATCATGTAATCGACTCCGAGATTCGGAAATCGAAGTGATGAATGATCATTGTTCAGTTTGAGCGTGCAAACACGAGTCGTATCCGTCTGGAATCCAAGAACCAGAATGTCGCTCATCAGCCGCATGTGCTCCGCGATGTCCTGCGGTATTCCGTCGGCCGGCCGCTTCATGTTCGGTTCGGTGATCGAGGGGCGCCAGCCCTGGAGTTCACCACGCCGATTCGACTGATCCAGTCGCTGTTCCACATCACGCACCGATTCGAGATACTCGTCAAGCTTCCTCTGATCGGAGATGCTGATGCGGCGGCGCAGATCGCCAGCGTCACTGATGACCGCATCCAGAACACTTCGATCACCTTTCTGAACGCCGTCCTTGAACAATCGATCAAAGGCGAGCGCCGGATACACTTCCAGAGGAGTCGGTGTGGTCGGAGAGCTCCAGGAAATGTGGGAGCTGTACAGCATCGAATAGTTCTTATGGACCGACGGATTGGCTTTTTCGCAGCCCAGCACAAGACTGGACACTTTGGTTTCGCGACCGTAATGCTGAGCCAGTACCTGGTCGACGCTGGTACCGGAACGAATCTCACCGCCCGAAGCCAGGGGAGCTCCCGAGAGGAGATTTCCCGTCTGTGAGCTGTGGATGTTTCCCTTCAGAGCCTCTTCGTTGTACAGGCCTTTGATGAACAGGGATCGGTCCCGGAAATCATGGAGCGGTTTCAGGACCTGGCCGAATTCAAGTGACGAGCCTTCCCCCTTCGCCCACCACTCTTTCCCATGAAAGCCGTTGCCCGCAAAAAGAACTGCCAGCCGCACAGGTGCCTGACTACCCGGTTCACTGCCCTTCGGCTCATCCCCCCACACCGTCACCGATTCCATCCAGGGAAGTGCCATCGTAACTCCGGCACCGCGGAGCATTGTTCGACGGGAAAACAGATGAGACATGGTTCAGTTCCTCATTCGACATGTTACAGACGACATGCGTCAGAAAGTTGGCTAGTTCTTTGTCACACCTTGATTCCAGGACCGTCATTCCCGTGGAGGCGGGAATGACACAAGACCCTTGTTTTAAGCTCTGACAATCCACTAGTGCACTGTCAAAGATCCATTGATGTGTGCCACTGGCTATGCCAGTGTTTTTGAACCAACAGCACTCGCATAGCCAGTGGCACACAGGAACCACATTTTGTCTTTCGTTACTTCATGACTGACAATTCTCTGGCTGCCAGCTTAATCAGAATGTTCACCCGAGTACAGATCAGCGACCAACATCGCTGACCGATTCAGCAACGTCCGGTAAAGCATCCCGTGAGCGAATTTCACGGAACTGCGAGCTGGTCACAATCGCTTCAACAATCACACTGACATGATAATCTCGTTTTTCCAACTCCCGCATCATCTGAGTCAACAGCGGCTGATCAGAAAGCCGCACTTCTCTCCCCAGCGAGTATCCCAGTAGTTTACGACAGAACTGACGAAGGACCGCATCACGCCGCGAAGTCAGCAGATATTTTCGAAGCCCTTCGATACCGTCAACTTCGGTTCCGTCCATGACACGAGTCTTTGTGTCGACCGAACGCCCGCTGAGGTCGTTTGTTCGAGCTCGCCCGATGGCATCGTAGCCTTCAAGTGCAAAACCATACGGGTCGATCCGCTGGTGACATCCGTAACACTTCGGATTCTCCGTGTGCTTTTCAACCAGTTGCCGCACTGTCAGCGTCTCACCGGATTCGTCTTCCGGAAGCAGCGGAACACCCTTCGGCGGCTTCGGAAGTTTCTCACCGAGCAGCACCTCAGAAAGCCAGTTTCCTCGCAGGATCGGACTGGTTCGCGATGCTCCGGATTGCTTCGTCAGTGTCGCACCCAGCGTCAGAATTCCGCCGCGTCCGAATTTCTGAACTCCATCGACTCTCCGCCAATTATCTCCTTCAACACCCGGAATTCCATAGTGCTCTGCGAGCGTCGCATTGAGAAACGTATAGTCGGCATTGTATAGATTCAGAACGGAACGATCCTCTCGAAAGAGATCTTCGAAGAACCGGATTGCCTCTTCGTGCATCGGCTTTCGAACAGAGGTAAACGTCGGGAAATGGCGTTCACTCTTTTCATCCAGCTGATCAAAATCTGAAATGTGCAGCCACTGACATGCGAACTCCGCAGACAGTCTGCGGATGCGATCGTCTTTGATCATTCGACGCACCTGACCGGTCAGCACTTCGGGATCCGTCAGCTTACCGGAATCAGCGAGCCGTCGAAGTTCATCATCCGGCATCGAAGACCATAGAAAGTAGCTCAGCCTCGATGCCAGCTCATGATTGTTGACAGGCGCTGACCGACCCTGCTCGGCGGGCTGCTCGAGCTTATACAGGAAGGACGGTGACACAAGCACTCGAGTCATCAGGGTTCGAATTGCATCTTCATGAGGGATCTCGTCTCGGCGGAGGTCCGCATACAGTTCGCGGAGCCCTTTTGATTCCGATTCTGTCAGTGGACGTCGATAAGCTCGATCAGCAAACTGAATCATCCAGTCCAGGTGAAGAGGCTCCGTCGCCAGCATCAACTGACGAAATTCCTCGGCACGCTGATTGATGGGCCCCCGCAGTGGTTCAAAGACCTTCGGATCTGCATCCTGCGTTGCGTATTCCATGAGCTGAGCAAAGGCATCAACCAGGGTCAGTGCATCGCGACTGACATAGTGAAGCTCATCCCACAGTCGATTGAGCTCAGCTGTTTCCGCTTCGGTGAGCATCAGCTTCTGCAGGTGTTCGTCTTCACGATAAAACAGTGTCAGAGTGACAACTTCATCGACCGGAACGATCTTCGTGTAGCACAATGCCGCTGGAAACAGAGTACGAAAGTCTTCGAAAGCCGTTTCCATCTTTGCACGAGCAGATCCGCTTTCAGCCACAATGACCGGTGTTCCCCAGGTCACTCCACGAAGATTGCTCGTCCAGGGTCCGGAACCTGCTGTCACGGTTGCCGATGCCGGATGAATCTCCGAAAGTGATTTCATGTCCGGCTCTGTTGTTGAAATACGCAACTGCACACTGCCGCGATTCTCACCGGCCGGCTGATCCGCAGGAACTGCGATCGACACTGCGGTCACGAATTCTGTTCCTGCAACGAGATCGGCGGGAATCCTGACGCTCAGTACAGCGGGAGCCTTCACGTGAAGACTCTGAGTATCAATCGGTGATCCATTCGTTTGTGCTCCGAAGAGTGTACGAGAAAGACCGTATTCGGATTCGCTGTTGTCGACGGTATTGCTTTCCGCGGAAGCGGACATCAGAGCTGCTGACATGAGAGGACCGCTGAGTGATGTGAGTTCAGCAGCCAGCTTTCCATCGGGTGTGTCTGGTGACGGGGGCGTTGAATTCTGAAGGAGCTTCTGAATCTCTTCCGCGAGCTGATGCTGCTTCTCGGGGCTGGATTCTGCCTGCCATCGAGCGAGCAATGACCCGGCCGGAATCACTGGACCTGATGCGCTGCCGACTGGCTCGGAATAGAATGTCCAGATATCCGGTCGACCAGATTGGTCTGCATGTGGATTGCCGGCAAGGATATTCGGGGAGACGTCAGTTGCGAGATCCCATGTTTCCGAAGCGGATTTCAGTGTCAGGTCGATTGCTGTCAGGTCGCAGGAATGATTGCCATCTCTCGGACTGATCACCAGGCTGATGACGTCACCAACGATCACAGCGGTGTTCTCCAGCGGGCCGATCGTTACTGGTGTCGCACCATGAGCCGTCCCCTTCGCGAGCGGCTGGCGAGTGTTGCCGCGTCGCAGTTCCAGTGACCATTCGACACCGTTTCCGCATTCCGGATGCGCATGCTGAACGGTTCCCTGAATCGTCAGTGAGGCCGCAACCGGACTTCGCCAGGCTGTTCCAATTGAGAGCGTCGGAGTTGGATGCACGGCGATACTGTGCGGTTTCATATTCCCCGGCACACGGACATGCTGGTCAGAAGAATTGGCAACCGCACTCAGAGCATCATTGCCGACCCAGCCCTTGACGAACTCATAACCATTCTGTGACTCTGTCTTTCCTGTCAGCAGCGTCCCGGGCGTTACAGAACCAGCCATCCCGATGCCAAGATACTGCAGCCAGGCTCGAAGAATATCCTTCGAGACCTTGTGACGCTGAGCCAGCGATTCCGCATCGACAGCTGTGTCGGATCGAAGTGCTTCAGCAGATGCATCGAGGCAGCCTGCCACTGTTCTGAACATCTCTGTACGCTGTTCATCCAGTTTTTGGACGACACTACGCAAATCCTTCAGCATCAGATCCGGTCGACCTGCCGCGACAAAACGCGGCTTCTCCCAGATGGCCTGATCATCATCACTGCCATCGCCGGCCGTGCTGGTTCCGAGATACAGAATAATGTCCTTTCCATTCTCAGAGACCGGTACCGGCAGTCGAACTTCCTGACGGCTCGTCAGCGGGCTGGCAGGTTCCATCCATGCCTTCGGTCCATTCAGTTTGCCGATGTGACCGACAGTTGTGAACTTCCAGAGTGCCTGCTGCCAGAGATGGATCCGTTCCGCAATGCCCGCCGCATCTTCCGGCGAAGCGGACGCCCATCGAGTCTGAACGTCTTTCAGAAGCATTGAAATCGGTTGATTCGCCAGAACGCCGGAGGCTTTTGATCCCGGTGCAACTCCGTCACTGGGATTAAGCAGCTCCCAGAGACGTTTCAGATATCGTTCATTCAGGCCATCGTTCTTTGCGACAGTTTCCAGAGTCGTCTTTCCGGACTGCAGAGCACTTCGTTCTCTCAGGGTCGCCTGAATGTACTTTTCGACCGGCAGTCGACCGCCTTCGTTGGTGTCGAAAACGATTCCCTGCAGATTGACTTTCTCCCCGCCACCATGGTCCGCGAACCGTCGATAGAATCCACGGATTCGATCCAACGCATCGTTGGTCCAGTCGTTTCGAGTCTTGTGGTTCGAGAAGCGAATCCCGTCCGGCAGGAGGATGGCGTGACTCGAAATCTCGCGAGCCGCATCGATATACCGTGTCACCAGCGACGGAGACATGACGAGCGCAGCACCGGTGTTGGTGAATCCCTCGCCCGCGGCGCCGTCGACAGGAAACTCCTTTGCTGGTTCGAGCGGAACGCCGGTCAGATCCTGAATCGTATAAGTGAGTTCGGCATTGTTCAGACGTCGAAGAATCACGGGGCCTGGGTCACCGGCACTTGCAAGAGCCTCGGCATCGAGATATCTCCGGAGCCAGTCTGCCAGTTGAGCACGCTGTTCTCGCGTGGGTTGTGCTGAATCAGCGGGAGGCATCTCGCCATTGCCGATCATCTCCGTGACTTTCATCCAGACCTGGGAATCGGCTCGAACGGCTTTCAGATCGGTGAACCGCTCCAGATCCAGCTCCCCTTCCTTTGCCGTTGTCGAATGGCATTCCAGACAAAAGGTTTTGATGAGTGGTTTCGCAGTCGCCGCGTATTCTTTTTCCAGAGCTGCAAAGTCCGGTGATTCGGCTGCATTCGCATTGACGCCGATCGTCGTCAGGATCGAAAAAATTGCCAGGCTGAGGCGGGACAACGAGAGCCGTTCGCTGCCGGCAATCTCACATGTGGTCAATCTCTTTGTCTGCAGAGACGGATAGTCAGCGAAGAGTCTCATCTGAGTGTTCCTCAGTGAAGGGTTTCAATGTCAGAGGATTGACTGCGTTAACGATGGGAAATCAGGCGGGGAGAACGCGAAGAGTTGCTGTCAGATCACCGACGGTATTTCAGGCAGCGGAATCAGAGTGAACTCCGGCAGAACACGTGTTTGCGATTCTGCACGATAACAGGATGGTGCTTTTCTCGGGCTCTGTCAAACTGTTCTCAAAGTTCGTTCACAGGCGAACCGTTTCTGACAAGAATTCTGAGACGGCTCCGATCTCTCATTCAACAGGTCATTTATCGAAACAGGCTGATGCTCGCATCCGACAGCTCCACATCCGACTGTGCCTCCGTTCTGTCACAGGTGACAGCGAAACTCACATTCGTGGCCGTCCTCTCTGAGCTCGTACTGATCGCATTGACGTGGCGACTCTGGATCGGTGCATCTTCGTTCCCGTCAGTTCCGTTGATTCCGAATCTCCCATGGAATCCAAAGCTGGCAGCTGTGGCAGCATCTGGGTATCTGTTTGTTCTTTCTGCCCTGCTGTTGTTGTCTGGACTTGAATGGATGTTTCCAAAGACGCATGCGGTGGCGTGTCCCCTGATCCACATTCAAACAGGAACGTTGCGACAGTTTGCAACATGGCTGAGCCTGATTCTCGGCGTGCTCATCACGGTCACAAACCAGCATCTGCTGCAGGCATGGCACTGGTTCTTTCTGTTGTGCCTTCTGCAGCTTGCTGTCTTTTCGAGATCCCACAGCGTGACGGGAATGCTGCGATACACGATTGCCGCTGTTTATCTGAGCTCCGCAGTCTCACGATTCACACCGGAGATCGAAGCCAGTATGACGGGTGAGATCGTCGCAGCACTGTTGCGGATGATTGGCAAACCTCTGGCAGCAGCGGACCCGTCGACGGTCAGAGTCCTTTGCCTGCTGCTGACTGCCGGCGAGTTTCTTGCTGGTCTGGTGCTGATTTGCAGCCACTCCGCAGGACTGATCATTGGATGCACAACGGTACTGCACCTTTCGCTGATCGCCGCACTGGGCCCCTGGGGATTGAATCACTTTCCGGCTGTTCTCTGCTGGAACATCTCTTTCCTGCTGATCATTTCAGTAATCATGTGGTCGGAATCGACATTGCGACGCTGCGCCGGACTCCCCTGCGACGCTGCTCCTGAGAGTTCTTCGGAGAGGAAACGCACAGATCCAGCGAGACCGCCGAGCCCGCGGATTCAAACGAAGTCAGCCATTCTGATGTCGGTGTTTCTCTTCGGCATTCCGGCCAGCGGTCTGTTCGGAATTGCTGACAACTGGCTTTCGTGGCAGCTTTATTCCAGCCGTCCGGAAGTGTTCCGATTATTCGTGCGTTCCGATGTGGTCGATCGACTACCACTGTCACTTCAGCCTTTCGTGGGCCCCACGGAACCGCTTGATGACTGGTGTCCGGTGCGCATCGATCGCTGGTCGTTGAGCGAAACAGGGGCACCGATTTATCCGGAAGATCGTTTTCAGTTCGCCGTCATTGAAGCCGCAATCGTCGCACTGCGGGCCGCTGAATCGGAAAATATTTCCGCTGAGAACGCGACATCACCAAACGAAGACGATCGGTTGAAGATCGTTGTGGAGTTTCCCGAAAGAGTCTGCTGGTGGAGACGGACGACTCAGACGTATTCGGGATCGCTCGGTCTTCAGGAACTTCATCGGCAGTTGCGGCAGAGAACGTTCTTGATTCGGTAGTCGAAACCACGCGGCTCAGCAACGTTCTCGCAGAAATGGTCCAAAGTACGTTGCAGAAACGAAAACAGGCAGCCGTGAAGTGAACTCACGACTGCCTGCTGAATCTTCGTACGGCAAAGAGGTCTCTGACTCGAACGGTCGAGACTACTTCTTTTCTTCTTTCGGTGCTTCGAAGCCCTTCTTGAATGCTTCGTCACTGAACACCAGAGCCAGCTGTTCGTCGCCCTTGGCGCCGGCAGTCTTTCCCTTGCACTTGTCGCAGCAGAATGCCACTTCAACTTCGCCGACCTTCACGACCTGTTCTTTGTTCAACGGACCACCGGAAAGTGGACACTTGACCTGAACGAACTGCTTCGTATGAACGAGCTGATGGTTTGCCTTGACTGCGAACTTCTTGTTGTCTGCTTCAAATGCCGCCTTGCATTTCTCACAGCAGAAGTAAACTTCCTTATCCTTGTAAGAAGCATGCTGTTCTTTCTTTGCGTCAGCTCCGGAGACCGGGCACTTTGCAGAGAACTTTGCTTCTTCCTTCTTGTCTTCCGCGGAGCCGGACGCTGCAAACAGAGCCAGCAAAGCTGCTGCGAGCGACAGTACTGCTGTATGACGTTTCATTATTCTGATTCCTCAAGATACGGATTCGGAGTGGATTGCAGACAGGGGCCGTGACCATAAAGGCGCCGTCTCCCTTAACTCCCCACACAGAGTTGAGCATCCACAAAGGGGAATTTGACCAAGTTCATGGCTGCACCGTCAAGGCTGGTGTGCGGAATCGGGCCATACCCACGTCAGCCTCGCACGCTCCTGAAGAACTCGGCACGGTGACGATTTTGATGATTTCGGCAAGCCTGCAGAAAGAAGCGTTGGTCACCTGACCTGACGGATCGAGCAGGAAACATCGATCGCAAGCTGTTCCGCTATGGTGTTTTTGTCTGATTTCTGACCGGACCGGGGGCTCGGCGATTCATCCACTGTCGCTGCAGCAGCATTACGATTCTCATGAGATCGGCCGGTGGCACCATGTTTTCGCCACGAATGGATTCTGGAAAGAAGATCCCGGCCGCCTGCGGCGTCAGTCGCCGCACAATCCCCTGCAGAACCTGACAACAGTTTTCAAAACGCAGAGTCACGGAGACTTCCTGTTCTTCCGCGAGCAGCCCGGTGAGCGACTCTGTGATCGGGATGGAAATGCCGGTCAGGCTGATGTTTCTGGGACGAACTGCAAATTCCTGATGCTGTAGTCTCAGCATACAGGTCAGTCCGCTGTTCTCGAAAACCGGGACCCGAAAAACAGTGCGCCGATTGGGAAGTCCCTGAAGATCGCCATTCAGGAGGCCGCGTACTCGAAGAGTTTCATCCTGGCTGAGCCGAACCAGAGTCGTTCCTTCGGCATCGATCAGTTCGAGTTCCTCTTCGTGCAGTATAAATCGAAGGCCACCCGCTTCGACTTCCATAGATCCAACTCCCATTCATTCCTGTTCACGATCGTTCACAAACACATTTCGCGGCCCGTTACAATTCGCGGCCGCTTCGATCAGATTCTGTTCGGCGGATGAAATTCCGGACACGATGATTCGGAATGCCTTCTGTGAGCCACCAGTCAGGCTGATCTTGAGGCAGGCCTTGTGACATAATCTGACGGATTCAGAATGGAATGCAAACACACTCTATGGAATGCAAACACACTGACTCGCGACCTGAGAGACGAAACGGAACTGCAGGAGTTATCTCCGTCGCTGTCAGCTGAGTTCAACATCAGCAACGCACAACAAACATCTGACGCTCAACGGTTTCAGACCTGAGCTGGATGCCGCTGATCACAGATCCTGCCATGGGCACACTTGCTGGAGCGTCCGTGTGCAGTGCGACTGCGATGAATGCAGGAAGATTTTGTTGGCAGAGCGTCATGCGGCAGCCAGACATGGCAGGCCACTGGTCTGATTCGATCCCACGCGTTGGAGCGGTTCAGTCGAGCACGGATTCGCCGGAGAACTGCGATTCGTCTCCTTCGAGCACCGACCGTCCGCCGGCAGCCAGTTCCATTTCCCAGATCGAATCAACTCGATCGTGAGTCCCGGAATTGCTCATCAGAACGAACTCCGCACTGTCCCCAGTCTCATCTCCGGTTTTCGGATTCTGCGGCGACGTCGTCAGTTCGGAAGCGGAATCGCCGGTTCTGGCCGTTCGGAGAATTCCGCAGCACGGAACATCCCGTCCCTTCACTCGAACTTCCAGTTCCGGCCACATCGTGGATCGAGTCAGCGATTCGGTGCCGGTTTCTGAAATCAGGACCATATCTCCCGGCATGGCCATTCCGACAGACGGGTGCCAGAACACGGCTGACGGGGCCTGAAGCACGTGATCACCATCTGGCGTCAGCTGAACTTCACTGCTGCGATAGCCCATGACATCCGCCTGATCACTCAGCTGCCATTCGCAGGGGATATTGAACTTTTCGTAAATCCGCTGCACGCGAGGCCAGAGTGCTCGGACCGATTCTTCGTTCCGTGAAAAGAACATCCCGGTTGCATGAATCAGAACCGCTTTCTGATGCGCTTCCCAGAGTTCCGGAGGAATCCGATCGATGGCCACAGTTCGAGCCACTGCGGCATGAAGTCCCCATCGCCGAGCGACACAGCAGACTGTAGCGTACGACTCAATGGGATCTTCACTGTACGGCCAGTGACGATAACGAAGATTGCGACCGTCAGCAGCCACCTGAATTCTGACGGGAGTCACGGTGCGTTTGATCAGCCGATGAGCAACCTCGCCGGCGACAGAAGCTTCCGTCTGTCCCGACCGGATGTTGACGGCAGTGGCTTCAACAGCATGGACGACGACGCTGCAAAGCTTCTTCAGACGAGTCACTTCCAGGGCAGTCAATGGCAGCCGGATCTGAGCAATCCGCCGGGATGCTCCCCGTGTGCCTTCCACACACGTATCGCTGATGACACGACGACCACGAGTCAGATCATCGATGAGCTCACTGTGGGGCTGAAACCATTCACGCTGCTTGAGCTGAAAACCCAGGCCGAAAGCTTCGCGTTCAAAGATAAGCGTTGAGTCCACAGAGTTCGTTGCGAACAGGCGAGCATCTTCCGTTACAAAGACACTCGTCTGGCAGCTTTCCGAACCTCCGCGAGTCATGTCGGCCCCGGCAGCAAACCACGCGATGTTGGCCGGATCCTGAAGAAGCAGTGCGTCGGCCCCGGTCGCCGCGAGCAGCTGCCGGACTCGCTGATGCTTGAGCTCCACGTCAGCGACGCGATCCGCATCCTGAATGAGCTGACGTCGGGGCCGAGCATCATCCGAAAAAGTGTCATTCATTTACTGGTCTTCCTCACTGCAGTTCACTGACCGCCGAATTCTGACCTGCTGAGCGGAGCTCAACATAATGACCGAGTCGCACAATTGTACAGTGGATATTTCCGAAGTTTCGCCGACGAGGGACCGGGATTTTCGTTTTCCGCCAAAGATTGTGGGGGGCTCAGGCGCTCTGCGAGACTGTGAATCTGAGATTTTTGATCGCGAATCATCTCGCGAAAGAATGATGACTTCTGTTCCCGAACGCGCCTGAACTGAACAGCACGAGTTCAGGTCGAATCAGGGCGAGCTCCCGCGATTCCCTTTTCGACAATCCAGTCAAACAATGCGGTCGAAGTGAGCAGACGCTGAGCGGGGCTGGTTGACGATGCGGTTGCCGCAGTCGTAAACTGTGGAAAAATACGGACTGTTCGGGCCGTAGACTCCTTCTCGTGGCTTCGAAAGGGAAGGAGTCTGTTCCTGCTGCCATGCTGTTTTTTCAGGGCTGAAGTCACTTATGACACAGGCAATGTTCGCGAACTGGTCGTTCTTCCAGACACCCAATGCAAGGTGCGAATCCCTGGGGGCTGACTACAGGAATTCGCGACCATTCGGGTTCGGCATGTCGATGATCCGGCTTACGACTCTGAGCCTGCTCATCATGACGGCACTCAACGGCTGCGGACCAGCTCCGTCGGGCAATTCCGGCACAGCTCCGGGAGCAGTGGATCCTTCTGCACCGAGTTCCGCTGCAGGCAGCACACCTTCAGGTGGTACGGCGGATCTGATTCGGATTGTTTCCAGCCTGCCACGCACCGGAAGTGCTCGTCAGCAGACAGATACGATCGTCAACGGAATTCGAATGGCCATCGATGAAGCCGGCGGAAAGGTCGGCGATTTTCGAATTGAGTATCTCGACCTGGATGATGCCACAGCTTCAGCGGGTCAGTGGACTGCCGAAGCCGAAACAGCCAACGCCGAACAGGCGGTCAAGGATCCGGACGTGATGGTCTACATCGGCACTTATAACAGCGGCGCAGCGAAGATCTCGATGCCGATTCTGAATCGTGCCGAGCTGCTCATGGTGAGCCCTGCCAACACCTGGCCCGGGCTCACAAAGCCAGGGACCGGTGATCCCAGCGAGCCGGACATCTATCGACCGACCGGCAAGCTCAACTACGTTCGTGTTGTGCCGGCCGATGACCTGCAGGGAAGTCTGGCTGCTGAGTGGGCAAAGCAGATGGGGCTCAACAAGGTTTATATTCTTGACGACAACGAGGTCTACGGGCGCGGCATTGCGAATCTGTTCGAAGAACGTGCGACGGAGATCGGCCTGACTGTTCTGGGACACGAGAGCATTGACGCCAAAGCTCAGGAGTTCAAGTCGCTCATGGTTTCCATCAAGGCTCAGGAGCCCGACCTGATCTACTTCGGCGGCACAACACAGTCCAAGGGCGGTCAGATCGCGAAGGACATGGTTGCGGCAGGGCTCACAGCAAAGCTGATGGTTCCCGATGGCTGCATGGAGGAAGCGTTTATCACATCGGCCGGTGCCGAGAACATCAACGAGCGATGCTTCTTTACGTTCGGCGGTCTGCCTCCCGATGAGCTCAAAGGGCCGGGCAAGGTCTTCGTCGAAAAGTACGAGGCGAAGTTCAATGGGAAACCCGAAGCCTACGCAATTTACGGCTATGAATGTGCTCGAGTCGCTCTCGAAGCCATTCGGATTGCCGGCAAGAAGGATCGGACTGCCATCACACAGGCTGCACTCAGCATTCGCGATTTCGATGGTGCACTGGGCAGGCTCACATTTGACGAAAACGGCGATACGAGCGTGAAAGTGCTGAGCGGTTCGACGGTGCGAGACGGCAAATTCAGCTTTGTGCAGCTGCTGGGGCAGACGGAGGCAGCGGAGCCTGCGGGAGATGCTTCGGCTCCAAAGTGATGATGTTTGTCTTTCGGTGTCTCCGTCTCGGAGACGTGCGTCATTGTCTCGACAGCGGACTGAACGCGAATTCATCTGAGCGGAAATCATCCGAGTGTCAGAATCCTCGATCAATCTGATTTTACTGGCAGCGGCTTCGACGCAGTCCGGATGGGATCAGTTTCTTCAGCATTGCGTGATCGGTCTCACGACCGGCTCCCTGATCGCCCTCATCGCACTCGGCTACACGATGGTTTACGGGATCATCGGGCTGATCAATTTTGCGCACGGCGATCTGTTCATGCTCGGAGCGTTCCTCACGCTGAGCCTGATCAGCCTGTTTGGTGGATCAGGCGCGGGGCTGACGACTTCGCAGACAGTGATGGCCCTGGCACTGTGTCTGACGGTTGTGCCTCTGTTCTGTGGAAGTCTCAACTGGGCCATGGATCGGATCGTCTATAAGCCGCTTCGGAATGCGCCGAAGCTGGCACCGCTGGTGTCAGCGATCGGAGTGTCGTTCATCTTCATGAACATCGGGCTGCTCTGGGGAGGTGCCGCCGACACCAACTTTCCGAAGCTGATATCTGAGAAGAGTCTCTGGCCCGATGCCGCTGTTCAGTTCACGTGGAAAGATCTGATGGTCATCTGCGTGACTGTTCCGATCATGCTCGCGCTGACGATGTTCGTGAAGCTCACAAAGCTTGGCAAGGCGATGCGGGCGGTGGAACAGAATCCGGTGGCGGCTCAGTTGATGGGGATCAACGTGGACCGGGTCATCGGTTTGGCCTTTCTGATCGGTGGTGGACTCGGCGGAGTCGCCAGCGTTGTTTACAGTCTCTACATCAACACAGTCAGCTTTCAGATGGGATTTCAGAACGGGATCTATGCCTTCACGGCTGCCGTTCTGGGTGGAATCGGAAAACTTCCGGGAGCCGTTCTGGGAGGCCTGATCATCGGTGTCGCGCGTTCCTTCGGGTCAGCATACATCGGAGAACGCTGGACCGGTTCGCTGATTTTCATGATCCTGATCGTCATACTCGTATTTCGTCCGGCCGGTCTGCTGGGTCGGTCCACTGTGGAAAAAGTATGAGCACAAGTGTGTCGGGAAAAACTCGGTCCAGCCTTCCCGAACTCATCGGGCTGGGGATTCTGCTGATGTTTCCGGCAGCCTCCGGTTCCTGGCAGCGTCTTGGTCTGCCGGATGTTCTTGCGGGACTTCCGGTACGGGAGTTTCTCGAACGTTCAACCGGGCAGCTTTCGACCATTCTGATCCTCTGCATTCTGGCTCTGGGTCTGAATGTTGTTGTTGGGTACACCGGATTGTTGCACCTTGGAATCAGTGCCTTCTTCGGTATCGGGGCTTACCTGACCGGCATTCTGACGATCCCGTCGTATCCGTTTGAACTCGGATTCACTGCGGCTCTGGTGTTATCGACCATCGGGGCCGCTGCAGCTGGAGTAATGCTCGGTGCGCCGACGCTCAGACTTCGTGGTGACTACCTCGCACTGGTGACACTGGGCTTCGGAGAAGTCGTGCGGTTCTCGCTGAGGAACCTCGAAGAGATCACTGCAGGGACTCGAGCGCTCAATCCGATTCCGCCACCGGACATGACCTGGGCAGGAGTGCCGGCGGCGGCGTGGAGCAATGATGCTCGGCCATTCTATTATCTGTCCGTGGCGATGCTGACGCTGGTTGTCTGTCTTCTCCGAAATCTCGAACGTTCGCGACTGGGAAGAGCATGGGTGGCGATTCGTGAAGACGAACTGGCTGCGACGTGCATGGGAATCAATGCGGCTCGAGCGAAGCTGGCGGCGCTTGCAGTCGGGTCTGCTCTGGCCGGAATGGCCGGTGGGCTTTATGCCACGAGACTCACGACCACGGCTGGTCCCGATGCATACGACTTCAATCGATCCACGATCATACTGGCATGCGTCATTCTTGGTGGACTGGGCAGCATTCGGGGGGTGATTGTCGGTTCTCTCATCCTGCTCGGATTCGACAATATCCTGGCACCGATGCTGGACGGTGCGATTCAGAAGTCGGGGATCAATCCCTCCGGAAATCGGCTGCTCATGTTCACCAACTGGCGGCTGATGATATTCGGACTGGCACTGGTGCTCATGATGCGATTTCGCGCTGACGGTCTGATTCCTGCACGCCGTCCGGACAGTGGAGGATCACTCCGATGACGATTCTTCAGCTGCGCGGACTGACGATGAGGTTCGGTGGACTCACCGCAGTCAGTGAGTTCGATCTGGACGTTGCTCCCCATCGCATCTGCTCAATCATCGGGCCCAATGGTGCGGGAAAGACAACGGTCTTCAATGCCGTGACGGGGATCTATTCGCCGACCGAAGGTGAGATCATGTTCGAAGTGAAAACGCTTCGAAAGCCTCTGAACGCGAAGGTCATTGCTTCTGTCGTCGCTGTTTCGCTGCTCACAAGTCTTGCCGCTGTCGTCTTCATGACCGGAATTGATCCGCTGTGGCGAGTTTCCATCAGGAACCAGAATGATGACGAAGTCAGAGTGCCTGCAACGGCTGCTGCCGATTTCGTCAGGTTCGACACAAACGGGGACAGGCAGTGCAGTGTTGAGGAACTTGCTGCTTCCGGGATCACAGATGCTCATTCTGTAATCCGAACAGATGACCTGAATGATGACGGACTGTTGAACCGAGTCGAGTACCTTCGCAGCCGACGTTCGCCGTTTTCCTGGGGCAATGCTCTGACTGCCGTTTGGCATCAGATCCAGGGGGAGCCCGGACTGTCGCGCCGAGGAAGTCGATGGCAGATTGTTCCAGCCACCGGGAATCGCATGCTGGCGACAGCGAGCAATATCTCCGACGCAGAGCAACAGAGATCACAGTATGCCGATGCGGTTCGACTGGCAGGCGGGGAATGGAATGCTGTCGAGCAGAACGGTCGTTTCGAATTTCTTGCTTCTGACGGCAACACTGTTCTGTTCACGGCACCTGATTCGAAAGCCTCCGATGCAAAGCGTCAGCAGCTTCAGCAACTGGCACGCGATCAGAAGCAGTTTCGACGGCTGCAGCTTGGAGCGGCACTTCTGGGCCTGTTCATTGGCGGACTGGGAGCTCTGACGGTCTGGCAGCGATCCCGCTGCACAACGGATGTTGTTTCGCTGGCCGGAATGGCGCGAACATTTCAGAACATCCGTCTGTTTCGAAAGATGACGGTCCTGGAAAATGTGCTCGTCGGAATGGATCGTCTTTACTCCCGCAATCTGTTTTCAATGCTTCTCTACACACCGGCTCAGCGACGACATGAGGCCGAACATCGGCGAGCTGCCGTTGAGCTTCTGCAGTTTGTGGGACTTCAGGATCGCAGCGAAGAACTGGCCGGGAATCTCCCTTACGGTGAACAGCGTCGGCTGGAGATCGCTCGAGCTCTTGCAACCCGACCGAAACTTCTGCTGCTTGACGAACCGGCGGCCGGTATGAATCCCGCCGAATCCGATGACCTGATGCACCTGATTCGGAAGATTCGCGATACGGAAACGACCATACTTCTGATCGAGCACCACATGAAGCTGGTGATGGGAATTTCTGACCATATCGCGGTGCTCGACTATGGTCAGAAAATTGCAGAAGGAACGCCCGCCGAGGTTCGGTCGAATCCTCGCGTCATTGAAGCATATCTCGGCAAGGAAGAAGTCAGCTGAGATACTGCGGAGATCGAACGAGACTTTAGCTGACACTGCCTGAATGATCGACATTGGCTGAATCACTGAAATGAGTTTCCGGACAGCACTGAGGCCCCTGTGACCACGCTTCTGAAAATCGAAAATCTGACGGCAGGTTACGGGCCGATCGAAGTTCTCAAGAGCATCTCACTACAGGTGGATGAAGGCGAGATCGTCACCATCATCGGTGCCAATGGGGCGGGAAAAACAACGACTCTGATGTCCGTTTCCGGCGCGGTCCGGCCTCGCAGTGGTCGCATCGTTCTGAACGGAACCGAAATTCAGAAGCTGCCGCCTCATGAGATCGTGCGGCTCGGACTTTGTCAGTCACCGGAGGGGCGAAAAATCTTTCCTCGCCTGACAGTCCGCGAAAATCTCGAACTGGGAGCGTTTACTCGCCGTGACAAAGACGGAGTGAAGAAGGATCTGGAAACAGTCTGCGAACTGTTTCCGATTCTGCAGCAGCGTCGCGATCAGGCGGGTGGCACTCTTTCCGGTGGCGAGCAGCAGATGCTGGCTGTTGCGCGGGCATTGATGGCGAAGCCAAAGGTTCTTCTTCTGGATGAACCATCTCTCGGGCTGGCACCGCTGATTGTGCTCCGAATTTTTGATGTGATTCGAAAACTGAATGCCGACGGAATGGCTGTACTGCTTGTGGAACAGAACGCGCGACTCGCCCTGAAGCTTGCTCATCGAGGTTACGTCATGGAAACGGGCGAGATCACGATGAGCGATCAGGCCGATCGGCTGCTCCAGGACCGCCGAATTCGCGACGCCTATCTCGGTGAAGACACCTCGGCGGACCATCCGTGAAGATGAAGCTACTGCAGAGCCGCTGGCTGCATCCGAGGGATTATGCCTGTTCAAGAATCGAGGAGATTGCCACCCGCGATTTGAGGTCTTTCAGAACCTTGGCGCGAGCTTCTTCCGCCTTCTTGTTCAGCAGCGTCTTCTCGATCTCTTTCTGAACGTCCTGAAACGGAATGGACCGTTCCTTTGTGTGATTGATCACATGGTAGAGCTCGAATCGCTCGTCTCGAATCTGAACATCTGTTGTTTCGCCCTGAGGAGTGCTGAAGAGCAGTTCTTCGAGATCCTTGTCTGCCAGTGCTCCGCGTTCCAGCCAGCCCATATCACCGTTTTTCTCCGCACTCAGATTGTCGGAGAATGACGCGGCGGCCTGTCCGAAGTCTCGCCCCTTCTTCAGTTCTTCTTGAAGATTCCTGAGAACCTTTTCGGCACCCTGACGCCCTCCGTGCTCGGAGAATCGGATCACGATTTCCGAATAACGGACCTTCTCCGTCGGAGTGAACTCGCGGATGTTTTCCTGATAATAATCGACCAGTTCCTGTCGATCGATGTTTTTCGGAGCGCTGGCAACCGTTCCAACGTATCCGTTCACCATCTGAGCTCGCATGAACACCTCGCGGAGCTGCTCGATGGACATTCCGTCACCTGCCAGAAGCTCATTCAGTTCCTGGTCAGTACTGAGCCCCTTGTCGGCACGAATTTTCTCGACGAGTTTCTGGAACTGTGGTTCCATGGATTCTCGAATCACTTCACGCCGATCTTCGGGCACTTTCGCATTGAGCGCCTGAAGCACGACTTCCTGATCGATGTGGCCCGGAAGTTTGTCTCGAAGAGCTTTCCACAGCAGTTTCTGACGGTCGGAAGCGGAGATCTCTTTGTGTCTTTCGAGAACCAGCCGATAGCCACCGAGCACGTCATCGAGGAATACCGCCTGCCCGTTGACGTGTGCCACAATCGTGGTTCCGGTGAGCTCCGTGTCTGAGCCTGTCTCAGACGAGAAACCCGTTTTTCGGATGTTCTTCTCTTTTTCGTTCTCGACGATGCGAGACTCTTCTGCATCAGCCGAGGAGTTGACCAGCGATTTACGAGGCGGTGCTGCGCCGAATACGGGGTTCTCGACCTTGATCGAACGACCTTTACATCCCGTGATGAAAAGCAGAGCTGGCAGACAGAGCACGCACAGCCACCATCGCAGAGTGCGTCGGTGCCTGCTCTGAACACTGAGAATGAATGTGACGTTGGATTTTGTCACAGTGGTCTGTGCCGAATGAAAGCGAACGGGAAGGAACCGTCGTCATCATACGGCGGTAATGAATTTGTGATCAATATCGATTCTCAACACGATGATCGTCGTAAACCATTGTTCTGTTTTGACTTCAGTCGGCAGAAACTGCCGATGAAGTTTCATTCGTCGGCGGAATTTCGATGTCAGAGTGTTCAGCAGAGCGAAAACGTGGGATGTCTGCTTGAAACAGGATCACATTCAGTTGTGAGCGGTCCTGAGTTTCAATCTTCTGTCGGATGCTTTATCATCTCGTGGCGGGATCAGATTAACTTCCGCAATCTGATGGTGCAGCGCGTTATGCTGGCTGCTGTCAGGACGTTTTCAAAAAGCAGCTTATTGCGGTGAGTGGTCTGTGCCCGGCGAATTCCGAGGCCCCACTGAGCCGGAAAGATTTGTTCATGGCCATCCCGAAAGTGGCAATTGTCGGCCGCCCGAATGTCGGAAAGAGTTCACTCCTGAACTGGATGGCTGCGCGCCTGATTTCCATCGTCGACCCGACTGCGGGAGTGACTCGAGATCGCGTCACCTGGATCATGCATGAGCAGGAGCGATATTTTGAACTGGTGGACACCGGCGGGATCGGAATCGTCGACAGCGATGACCTTTCGGCAGATATTGAACGGCAGATTCAGCACGGTCTGAATGAGTGCGATCTGCTTCTGTTTGTCGTCGACGCAAAGTCAGGTATCACACCGCTTGACGAACAGGTGGCAGATCGCGTCAGGCGGACACAGAAACCGATGCTGATGGTCGTCAATAAGTGTGATTCTCCAAAGCTGGACATCGAAGCTCCCGCATTTCTTCAGCTTGTGAATGTGCCGCTTGTTTCCACAAGCGTGAAGGCCAATCGAAACCGTGACCTTCTGATTGAAGAGATCATTCGAAATCTTCCTCCGGCTCTTCCAACGGAAGACTCCGAAGGTGCTGAACTGCTTTCTCCGGCAGACATGCGGCTCGCGGTGGTTGGCCGGAGAAATGTCGGAAAGAGCACGTTCATTAATCAGCTCGCGGAATCGGAGCGTGTTATTGTCAGCGAGATTCCCGGGACGACGCGGGACAGTATCGATATTCGGTTCGAAGTCGATGGCCGATCATTCGTTGCAATTGACACACCCGGTGTTCGTAAACGAAAGAGCCTGGCCAGCGATGTGGAGTTTTACGGACTTGTGCGAGCTCAGCGGAGTATTCGTCGGGCCGACATGGTTCTGATGTTCTTCGATGCGACTCAGACGATTTCGAAAGTTGACAAGCAGCTTGTTGAAGAAATCGCCGAGCAGATGAAGCCGTGCATCTTTGTGATCAACAAATGGGATCTGGCACTGGCAGAAGGAATGACTTCCGATCGCTGGACGGAGTATCTCTTCAAAGCATTCAGCTCGATGCGCCACGTTCCAATCGCAATCCTGACCGCAAAGAACGGTCGGAATATCAGAAAGCTCCTGAATCTGGCACAGAGCGTCTACAAGCAGGCCTGTCGCCGAATGAGTACAGGCCGACTGAACAGGGCCATTCGGATGGCCATTGACCGAAATCCACCACCGATTCGGCGCAATCGTCGTCCAAGAATTTATTTCGCGTCACAGATTGAAGGAGCACCTCCGACGATTGTGCTCAAATGCAACGATCCCGGACTCCTCGACGAATCCTGGAAACGTTATCTGCTCGGGTTTCTGCGTGAGGCAACTCCGTTTCAGGAGGTGCCAATCAGACTGGTGCTGCGAGCTCGCGGAGAGACTGACCCGAATCGCTCGGATGCATTCACTCGAAAGGAAGGTAACTACCTGGTCTCGACGGCGTCAGAAGGTTCAGAATTTGACGTTGAGGACCAGGACTGGATATCTGATGAGACAGCCGGCGAGGACGATGCGGAATCTGATCGTGTCGACTGGCTTCCCGCCGATTCAGAACTTCCGGAGGATGATCAGGAGGCTTCCGAATCGCAGAAGCTAACTGAGCCGCCACCGAAGATCAGCGGGATTCACGACTACGCATCTGACTGAAAGCTCAGAAATCAGCTCGACTTCTTCTCGTCAGAACTCTCTCGCTTGATCGCCTCGTAAACCTCTTCACGATGCACGGTCACATCGCGGGGCGCCTCGATGCCAAGGCGAACTTTGTCGCCACGGATCTCGATGACCATCAGTGTGATGTTGTCACCGATTACGATCTTCTCATCTTTTTTTCGGCTGAGTACTAACATTGGCCAGTCCCTGGTGAATCTTTCATCGTGAATGATTGCCGGCCGGACATCTATGCCATGATCTGCTGACACCAGCAGTTCTGCCCGATACGGCGCCCCAAAAAAACAACCCGTTCCAGACGCACTGCGTCCTGAGGCGTTTGAACCTAAAACGAGTTTCGACCTGACGCACGAGAAATCTGCAAGAAATGCCGAAACACCAGGGGGTTAGTGTAGGGTTCTGCCGGACTGTAGGGCACAGTCGTATTTTGCCGTTGACGGTTGAAATGACTCTTCCGATTGTGACGGCCGCTCAGGATTGTTCAGCCGCCTCACTTCTTCGATCGATCGCTTCGCTGCGATTTTGGCTGGCCACTCCGCTCTGCCCGGTCAGCGGAATCTCCCGAGTGGTTCGTTCATGTAGATCAAGATCGGAGTGATCGATTTCAATCTGGAACTCAGTATCTCCCAGCAGAACTCGATCGCCGGTCTTCAATTCCACATGCTCGACATCCTGATCATTGACGATCGTCAGATTCGTCGACTGCATGTCAGCGATTTCAATTCGACCAGCAGCGTTGAGCCTGAACTCCGAATGAATTCGGCTCATCTGAGAATCAGAAATCGTAATTCCGGCACGACGACTTCTCCCGATCGTCATCGGCAGATCCGCAGCGGAGATGACCCTTCGACCATCTTCGAGAAGCATGTTTTTCAGAATGAGACGCATGAGTCTTACTTCCAGAATCGTCGCTGTCTGCACGGGCAGATTCGTCTTCGTGTCAACATCCGGTGGACTTCAAAACAGTCATGATGATAGCACGCGTACAGGAACCGCCACAGGTTTTTCCGTCTGGAGAATCATCAGATTCGTCATCCGCGCAATCTTCGGAAGACCGGGCGAGTCGATCCGCCTGCAGGAAACGTCCTGTCTGCATCCGGCCTGAATGGATGAGCTAGCTTTCCTGAGTTCCCCTTTGTCAGTCCCCAGAGAATGCGTTTCTGAAATGGGTCACCCGGAATTTCCAGAAAAGTATGAGGATTCGCACGGCAGTTCGCCTGGTCGGAACAGCAAACGTTCCCGACGCCGTCGAAATCGTCATTCAGAATCTCAGACGTTTCGCCGTCCTTCATCGACGGTGAACTCGGAGACCACCTGCGCAACGCTCGAATGCAGCGATCTCATCGATTCTCACTGTGCTGCTGTGGCTCTGCCAGAAGTTCGACAGGAGACAGTGTCACCCGTTCCGACGCCGCTTCCTGCGACAGTACAGAAGCTTGCTTCCCAGAGCTCTGCAGGCGTGGAAAGTACTGCGACCGGTTCCATTCTCGCTGAGCGAGACGTTCAGTCCAAAGTGATCGAGTTGCGAACCGAAGACACTCAGGCTGACAGTGCAGCGAAGTCTTCCACCAAAGAAGAGACAGTTGCGGCACCGGGAATTCATGACGAGCTCAAGCATTTCTCTGAGGAACTGCGTTCCGATCTGAATGGGGCTGTCCAGCAGCTATCGAAGGTCAGCAGGGATACAGCTCACTCACAGGGGGAAGTGCTGCGTACACTGACCGAAGCCATCTTCACTTCATCTGCACACCACGGTCTGCGACGTGATGATGTGGAAACGATGCTGTTCGCGCTCGAGACTCGTCTCGCAGACCGATTTCGTGAGACTCTCCACGCAGTGCTGCCGGAGTTCACACTGAGCTTAGCAGCGCCAGCGGCGTCCGCATCCAGTCGTGAGATCTCCGCCTCTCAGAAAGACAGTGGAAACTCGACTCGCTCAGGAAACACTGACAGCGCGAGCACTGCACTCCGTGACCGATTGCAGAGCGACACATCTGCTGCGAAACGCTCGGTGTCTCAACCAGCCGTCATGCCGGCAAAGTCATGGGACGATATTCGTCGAGAGCTGCTCAGCGGATCCGACAAATCCACGCAGGACGACACCCATCACGGCGACGGAGCTGCGTCGATCGGTCGTTCTTCGTCGGAGAATTCCGACAATTGCTCGTCGTCAGAGACCGAATCAACGCAGTCGCTGAATGATGATGACGAGCTGAATGAGATTCTGAATCATCAGATTCACTGCGATCCGGATACAGCACCGGAATCCGAACTTCGTGAAATCATGAAGGCGCGTGAGAGCCTGATTTCTCAGCTGATCAGTCGGCTGCGACGCAGGACAATTCTGGCCGGGGACGGATTGTCAGTTGATCAGCTGCGAGTGTTGGCTTCAGAGGTTCCGGAAGTCGTTGCTGAAAAGATTCGGCAGACGCTTCAGAGACTTGATCAGCAGGTACGAATGGGCGAACTGGAGCTTTCACTCGAACGAGCTCGAGTCGCCAGGCTGGCGACTCAGCTGGAAACTTCTCGCCATCAGATCGAACGAAATGCTCGACAGCTTGGATTGACCATCAACCCCGATGGAACAATCGCCGGCAGCGCTGCAGCTGCCGGAAAGAATGCCGGCTCTCGACGGTGGCTGGGTAAGCTTGGCTTCGGTGAGTAACACGCCGAACAGAGAATCGTTCTCTGTTGACGTGTTATCCTTCACGCGAAAAATCAACGAGATTCCAGCTCTCGCTGCCTGATCTCGCAGAAGCTTTCCTCCGGCGACAAGACTTCAGCCAAGCTCGGCGCGAACTGTTTCCAGAAGTTTCTTCGTCGCTTTGATTCCCGCTGCTTCGTCGAGCATTGAGCCTTCGTATTCAATCCCGACCCAGCCTTTATAGCCGGCGTCCAGAACGATTTTCATCATCTTTCGATAGTCCGTGTGGATCTCATTGCCGCTGGCATCAAAGTCGTGAGATTTTGCGCTCACAGCCTTCGCAAACGGCATCAGTTCCGTGACACCCTTGTACCGGTCGTACATTTCATCTTTGTTGAGTCGGAAGTTTCCGAAATCCGGGAGTGTGCCGCAGGTTGGAAGACCGACCTTCTGAATCACGCCCGCAAGCCAGGCTCCATTGGAAGACAGCCCACCGTGATTCTCAACGATGACGTTGATCTGATGCTGAGCTCCGAATTCAGTCAGTGCACGCAATCCGTCTGCGGCTCGGTGCATCTGATCTTCATAACTGCCAGTGCTTGCAGCATTGACACGAATTGAATGGCAGCCGAGGGTTTTGGCAGCCTCCACCCATTTGTAATGATTCTCGACCGCCTGAAGACGGTCCTTCAGGGAAGCAGCCCCAAGCTGACCCTCGCCGTCAATCATGATCAGCAGCTGCTTGACACCGGAGTCTGCGGCTCGCTTGTTCATCTCAGCCAGATATTCCTGATTGGCTGCCTTGTCCTTGAAGAACTGGTTTACGTACTCGACCGCTTCAATCCCGAACTCCTTCTTCGCTGTCAGTGCGAAGTCGAGGTGGTTGAGCTTGCCGGCAAAAAGCGTCTTGTGGAGCGACCATTCCGCCAGCGAAATCTGATAACGAGGTTCAGCGCCGGCGGCACGGACCGAAGAAACTCCCAGAGTGCTCGCAGCGGCTGCGGCAGTGGCAATGAATGATCGACGTGTCAGTGAATAATTCATGGTTTTATACTCCTCGGTCCACTGAAGAAGTTGTTTCAGAAATACAGCTTCCAGCGACGACTCAATCATTTTTTTGTTTCACGATCAGAATTTTCAGGATCAATCAACAGGCCCGGCGATTTCAGTAGGCGGGATCTGTGGCTCATGTTTCAGTCGCGTGTGACTGCACGGTCTCGTGTCACTGCTGTTTCGCATCACTGCAGGACTGTTTTCTGCACCACTGCCGGAAGAATTTCCTGTGATTTGACTTCGGGATTATAACTGTCTGCGTTGGCAGCCACAACAAGATCGTCAGAAAGCCCCCAGGGTGAATCTGCCTTCTGAACCTTCGTGTAGGTGATGACAGGCAACCGGCACCCAGACGATCAGATCGGAACGGGAAGTGAGTCGAGCAGTCCGCGAAGCACCTGGCTGGCTCGCTGCCGGTGGCCCTCCCTGAAGACTCCCCGACAGACAACACGATGAGCAAGCACGGGGACGGCAATCTCTTTCACGTCATCCGGAATCACGTAGTTACGCCCTTCGGTGAGCGCCAACGCCTGAGCAGCGCGGTAAAGCGTGAGTGCTCCACGAGTGCTGACTCCGAGAACCAGATCACTGTGACTTCTCGTCCGTCCGGCAATCTCAAGCATGTAGTCTGAGATTGAGTCGTCTACCCGAACATTGCAGACATCTTTCTGAATCTGAACCAGCTGGTCCACATCAATGACAGGTGACAGGGATTCAACAGGCTGACCCTCGCGATGCTGTCGCAGAATGAGCCGTTCGGTCTCTCTGTCGGGATAGCCGAGATCAAGACACATCATGAACCGATCCAGCTGATTCTCCGGCAGCGGGTATGTGCCTTCATATTCGTAGGGATTCTGTGTGGCGATGACGAGAAACGGTGTCCCCAGACTGTGAGTCACACCTTCGATCGAGACCTGACGCTCGCTCATCGCTTCCAGCAGTGCGCTCTGAGTTCTGGGGGTGGTTCGATTGATCTCATCGGCAAGCAGTACGTTCGTGAAGACCGGACCCGCTCTGAATTCAAAATCACCGCTGTTCGGTCGAAAGATGTTGGCCCCGAGAATATCGCTCGGCAACAGGTCAGGGGTGAACTGAATCCTTGTGAAACGACACCCGAGCGTTCGGGCCAGTGCCCTGGCGAGAGATGTTTTGCCGAGGCCCGGCGCATCTTCGAGGAGGATGTGTCCACCGGCCATCAGGGCAACAGCGCAGAGCTTGATGGCCTTCTGCTTGCCGAGCACCGCCAGTTCAACGTTCTGACGAACCTTCGCAATGATTTCGTGGCTCACTCAGGGCTCCCCGCATCCACGTTCTTAAACTCAGAAAGATCAGCTTCGGATCGATGTGCCGCATGGGGTGGATGATATTCAGTCGCAGGAGAGATTTCCCGTCTCCCACCCCGGCAATTCTCTCAGATTTACGGCTGACTTTCACCGTGATGGGAATGGGACGCGGTATGGATGTCGTTGAGTTGACGTTATGAGTCAGCCAGGCACAGAATTCGAGCGAGAGTGCTTTCGCAGTCAGCATCGCCCGGCAGTCGGGAGAGTAACTGAATAAAACAAGAAGATGTTAAGATACGCGACAGCCTGCTGAGAGCGACGATTCGTTTTCCTCAGAATGAAGTCCTCGGACCGGGAGTCAGCCACCATGCAGACTGTTTATGATGTGATCGTAGTCGGATGTGGCGGATTCGGCTCCGCGGCCATGAGTCACCTGTCACGTCGCGGCCTGAAGGTTCTCGGAATTGATCGATTTACACCGCCACATGATCTCGGCAGTTCTCATGGTGACACTCGCATCATTCGGAAGGCCTATTTTGAACACCCGAATTACGTTCCGTTGCTTCAGCGTGCCTACAAGCTCTGGGATGAGCTTTCCGAGCGATCAGCGGCTGCGTTCCCGGAAGACACTGCAAAGAACGGTCCCCTCTTCATTCGAACCGGGCTCTTCGCTGCCGGAACAATGACCGGAGAGATGATCCCCGGCGTCCTTGAATCCGCTCAGACACACGGACTTCCTGTGGAAAACCTTTCATCAGACGATCTTCGTCGCCGGTTCCCGATGTTCAGTGTTCCGGAAGGCTACACAGCGCTTTTTGAAAAAGATGCCGGCTATCTGAGAGTCGAACGCTGTATTGACGCTCACCTGCACGACAGTCTCTCGATGGGAGGCCAGCTGCTTACGAATACTGTTGTCACTGGCATTTCACACACGACGTCGTCCGTCACCGTTCGAACGGCGGATCAGACATACTCCGCCGGCGCTGTTGTTGTCACGGGTGGTGCCTGGACCGGGCAGCTCATGCCGGAGTATCAGAAGCTGATCGAGGTTCGGCGGAAAATCCTTTTCTGGTATCCCACTGATGGCAGCCTGTGGAAAGATCACGGGATATCGCCTGTCTACATGATGGAACTGCCGGGGAACAGAGAAACATTCTACGGCTTTCCGCCGCTCGACGGCAGAACACTGAAGATGGCTGAACACACCGGGGGGGATCTTGTCACGGACCCGCTGCTGGTGAATCGGACTGTGCAGAGCCACGAGGGAGACGACGTTGCAGCTTTTGCGAAAATGTTCCTCCCGGGTACAAGCTCAGTGGCGGAGCGAACAGCCGTCTGCATGTACAGCATGACCGCAGATGGAAACTTTCTGATCGATCGACTGCCCTCCGGCCCGGTCGTAGTCGCAGCCGGATTTTCGGGGCACGGATTCAAGTTCACGAGTGCGATCGGCGAGGTGACGGCAGATCTCGTGGTGAACGGCAAGACGCCGCATCCCGTGGAATTCCTGTCGGCGCGTCGTTTTCTTCAGCAGTGAAGTTCGACGATGTCTTCATCCTGCAGGGAAAAAGTCCGTCCGACGGTCTGGCCATCCTGCCCACCGGCTCTCCAGACGCGAGCATGCGTCACTCGATCAAACAGTTCCTCGTGAAGTTCAAGAGCCAGATCCTCCACGGTACCACCCACTGGAATTGTCACCGGATCTGAGTCTGTCTCACGGGAACCAGGTCGGCGAGTGTAAACGCGGATGATGTTCAGCAGACTGTAAAGTGTATCTCCAAGCTCGTTGACCGACTTCGGGTCGTCAAGTTCGACTCGAAGCAATGAGGGCCACAGTGCGAAGGAATCGGGATCGTTTCGGAGAAGATCGCCGAGCATCTCAATACGCAATTCGCACTCCGCCGCTTTTGACTCAGTCACAAGGATTCGTGATTTCAGATGGAGGATGGAAAAGTCTGATTCATCAAAGCCGTTCTCCGTGCCGAGTGTCGTTTTTCGCAGACTGAGTTCCTGAAGTACACGCATGGTCTCGGGAACGGCATCATCATCGGAACCTCTCACCGCCAGCAGTACAAGGTCCGCTGTTCGAATCAGATTGAGCAGCCACGGTTCAGGGTGATCCGCTGCGATCGGTGGAGTGTCAATGAGCTGCACGGCGACGTGATGTCGAATCATCATCCCCGGTGATGCATCTCGAGTTGTAAACGGCCACGGTGACACTTCCGGGGTAGCTCGGGTGAGTTCACGAAGGATACGGCTCTTTCCGGAATTGGGCGGTCCGATAATGACGATGCGTGCTGCCCCCTGACGAGGAAACCTCGCAAAACTGTGAGTTTTCGCCGACAACGCCGCATCAAGCTGTTTTCGGATCCGCACCTCTTTGAGTCGTGTGCGGAGGTCCGCCTGCAGTTTCTCCGTTCCTTTGTGACGCGGAAGAAGCTGCAGAAGATTGATCAGGCAGGCTTCCTGATCCGCAGAAGTCTGAGCTCGACGAAACTCACGTTCAGCCTTCTGATACTGAGGCGGCAGGTTCGCTGGCATACCAGACTCGGCTCTTGATGTGACAGCTCAGAGCATCACATCGAATGACTCTACATGTCGTTTCAAGACCGACACTGGTTACCGATGGACGAAGACATTTCTGAAGGTCCCGGAGCTGCAGGGTTGGCTCTTCCGGAATTGAAAGTGATCTACTCTCGAAAGGGCTGCTTTGCCGCAATCAGCTTCTGGTGAGTCTCAATGCGAGGTTTCTCTGAAGCTGGCGCGAGCTCCAGTGATTTGCTCACCCAGGTGGCAGCCTCATCAAAATTTCCATTTTCTGCATATGCTGCGGCCAGCGTATCCAGAGTATTCCACTGCTTATACTCGCTGATCTCGCATGCCTGCTGTGCCAGTTTCAGTGCACGTTCACGATTACGAAACTGATCTTCTTTCGCCGTCGACAAAAGCCATGCCAGATCATTGATGGCTTCGTAAGTGTTTGGGCGAAGAGCAATCGCCTTCTCCAGATCTGCGACTGCTTTTGAAAAGTCACCCTTCAGTCGATACGTATGTGCGCGGTTGCCAAGTGCGTCAGTATACTTCGGATCAATCTTCAGAGCTGCGGTGAAATCGCGAATCGATTCATCAAGCTTTCCGAGCTTCTGATTGACGACTCCCCGATTGTTCAGCGCCTCCGGATATTCAGGCACCTGCTGCAGTGCGACCTGAAGATCAGCCATCGCGTTTTTGTAATCCTTTGCTGCGATATACGCGAGAGATCGATTGTTTCGAGCCAGGAAGTTTTTCGGATCGAGTTTCAGAGCGGCGGAAAAATCTCGAATGGCTTCTGAATAGTTCTGCTTCAGATAATGACACTGGCCACGATTGTTGAGAGCTCCGGCATTCTTCGGTTCCCGCTTCAGGCTTTCTGAGAAATCCGCGATCGCTCGGTCATACTCACGGTGCGCCAGCAGAGCAACTCCCCGAAGGTGAAAGTTCTCTGCAGTCGGAGTCTTCTGGATGCGTTTGCTGACTTCGTTGACTGCAGTTGAGTATGGGATCGTCTGTTTGTCCCAGAGCCAGCCGCCCTTCTCGTCAATCCAGAGCCATTCTCCATTCGTCAGTGTGACGGTGAAAACTTCTCCGAGATAAGCTCGCCAGACGGTCGCATCCGGCGTTTTCAGTTCAGCACCGGCCTGCGTGATCAGGACTTTTGTGCCGATGCGAGGATCTCGGGCAGCCGGAGCTTTCTCCGGTGATTTCTGAGCCACGGGTTTCTGGCTTTGGGCACTCGGTTGCTGGGCACGGGGCTGCTGAGCAAACAATGGCTCAGCCACCAGAATGCAGCAGCCGGCAAGCAGTGCCAGACAATTCTGACGAAGCATTTCTGAGACTGGCATGCATCCCGGGAGCATCACGGTATCCTGAAACAACGGAGGAGAATCCTGAAACAGCCTTAAAAAAGCCCATCTTCACGGGAGTTTTAGCGAACAGGAAGCAATCCGAAAAGACGCGAACATCCGGAACGGGATCCGGGTCAATAAAAGCACCCGCAGAATTCCCGTCCGAAGTGAAGCATCAGCCGATGGGCACAGAATCTTCTGTCAGAAGTCCCTCCACAGCGGAATTTCAACTCGAACTGTACAGGTTACGGGTAACTGGTAAAATGGGTCACTCTGGGTATTGGCCCGGAGTTTTAATGATCTTCCAGATCAATGTGTTTACTGTCGGGTTTCCCGGGTGGTCTGATGTTGAACTTCTTGACCGTTCCTGCCAGGCGGGTAGAATTGGCCGACGTCCGACACAGGGTTCAGGAAGAATACTTTCCGGCGTCACGAAGCCGTCTTCAATATCATGAAGGTGCATGGAGCTGAGTACCAGATCCGTTCACGATGAAGTCTGAACATGACTGTGACCATCTGTTTCCGATTGAGGGTTGCAGATGGTATCGACCTGTGAGCAGAGCTCTGCCGGCCAATTTTCCGGCTGAGAATTTCGGTATCCTGCATTGAACCTCCGAGGACGACTATCTGCGTCGGGTTCGAGCAGGTATTCCCGACTGAACCTGTCGAACGACTGGATTGTGGCCAGCGGTAACGACATGGACGGAGCAATGCCGGGGCACGTGTGGCTCTGAAATGCGCTGCCGTTTGATCGAATGATGTCAGGGTTCAGTTCAGAATTTGAAGATTGAAATTGTCTGAGTGGAATGGAGAGGTTTTTGTGTCGCAGGGATTCAGTGACGATTTCAGAGAAACACTTCGAGGGGCAGTCAGCATCCTCGATCTGGTTTCCGAGACCGTCTCACTGAAAGCTCAGCGAGCCGGACATGACTACGTTGGATTGTGTCCTTTTCACCCGGATCGAAATCCGTCGCTGCACGTTTACCCGGAGCGGCAGTCGTATCGCTGCTGGGTCTGTGAAGCCGGCGGAGACATTTTTCGCTGGGTGATGGAAACGGAACGAGTGTCATTTCCTGAAGCCATGGAGTCATTGGCACGTCGAGTGAATCTGGAGGTACCGAAACGAATTCGCACGGGCTCTGAATCCGGTTCCGGATCGGAGCAGCGGAGGAAGAACCTGTATTCCGTTCTGGACTGGGCAACCTCGCTCATGCAGCGAGCGCTCAGATCAGAATCTCATGGCGAGATTGCTCGAAAGTATGTGAGTCATCGTCAGCTGAATTCAGAAACTGTGTCCACATTTCGGCTGGGCTACCATCCGGAAGACTGGAACTGGTTCGTGGATCAGGCTCGTGGTCGTTATACGCCGCAGGAACTGCTTGCGGCGGGCCTGATCGGCGAGCGATCGTCGGGACAGGGGTATTATGACAATCTGGTTGGCCGTCTGGTCTTCCCGATTCAGGATGAACAGAAGCGTGTTGTTGCATTTGGAGGACGAGTGCTGCCGGGAAGCGGCATTGAAAGTCCGGCGAAGTACTGGAACAGTGTGGAGAGCGGAATCTTTCACAAGCGTCGGACGCTTTACGCGTTTGATCAGGCACGTGAATCGGTTCGTCGGTCCGGTACGGCGATCGTTGTGGAAGGTTATATGGACTGTATCGCCTGCCATCAGGCGGGCGTGACGAATGTCGTGGCGACTCTTGGCACGGCGATGACGGAAGATCATGTCCGTGTGATGAAACGGTTTGCTGAACGAGTTGTTCTGATTTACGACGGTGATGATGCGGGACAGAAAGCTGCGGAGCGCTCCATTCAGCGTTTTCTGGCTCAGGATCTGGACCTGCGAATTCTGACACTGCCGGATGGACTTGATCCGGCGGATTTTCTTGAGAAGCAGAACGCTGAAGCGTTTCAGCGACTCATTGCGGGAGCTCACGAAGCATGGGAGTATAAATTCCAGTCCGTCCTGAAACGAACGGGCACCGGCACAATCAATGGCCGCCAGCAGGCACTCAATCAGATGATGGATTTTCTCATCGCATCGCCCGGCATGGACGGTTCGGTGCGGGAAGACCTCATTCTGAAGAATATCTGCCAGCGGATTCAGATCGATGAGCGAACGGCTCGGAAGCAGCTGCAGAACCTTCGGGGGCGAGCACTGCCGAAGCGGACAGTCCGGGATGATGCCGAATATCACCGGAATAAAGGGTATCGCGACACTGCAATTCCGTCCGGCGGACAGTCTGTCGGGCAAACTAAGTTTCCGGACTCAGTGGAATTCCTGAATCCGGGGGACGCTGAGACGGAATCCGGGAAACTGATTCAGACAGAAAGAGCACTGGATCTTGCGGAACGGGAAGTGCTGGAAATCCTGCTGACCTGTCCGGAAACAATTGATGCCATCATGCACCATATCGGTACAGATGATTTTGAGAATACAGAGAACCGGCACCTGCTGGAGCTCTGTATCGATATTCGGAAGGAGGAGGGAGACCTTCCGGAATTCTGTCGACTGATCGCAGCTGCTGAGTCAGATTCACGTCTCGTGAGCCTGATGAACGCAGTGATGGATTCGGCAGAACAGAAAGGAGTCCTCCGTTTGATGAGCGCCAGTCCGCAGGCTCATGATTCGGAAGAGAAAGGGATGATGCCTCTGCACCTGCAGAGGGTACTGCGGCCGTTGCTGGAACGGCGGGAAAAACGAAGAAACCTTTTATCGAGACAACGCCTTGCTCAGACCGAAGCGTCTGCGAGCGAACTGAACGACGATCAAAAGGACGCACTCCGGCAACTGTATGATTTTCGTCTGAATCAAATGGGCAACCGAATTCATCTGAAATAGAACTCCAGGGAGCTGACGCTCATGTATCGTCTGGACGAAGGACTCCGTAATCTGATCGAAACCGGCCTGAAGCAGGGACACCTGACGTTCTGTCAGGTGAATGCCTTTCTGCCTGATGAGGCGGAAGATCCGCTTCAGCTGGATAATCTGATCATGTGTCTGGAGGAAATGAACCTCCAGCTGATCGCAGCACCTGAGCCGAAGCCTGCAGAACCGCAGGATGCATCCGGACGTCGAAAACGTCGGCCGGAGATTCGGATCGAGGATAACGGTCGCGGCACCGAAGATCCGATCCGAATGTATCTCTCGCAGATGGGCGAAATTCCACTTCTGACTCGCGAAGAAGAAATCTACCTCGCGAAGCAGATTGAGGTGACTCGTCGACGGTTTCGTCGAGCTCTCCTCAGCAGTGAATTTGCTCTGAATTTCTGCTATGACATGCTCGTCAGAGTTCATCAGGGGGAACTGCCGTTCGACCGAACGATCAAAGTGTCGATGACGGAGAGTCTTGAGAAAGAGCAGATTCTCGGACGGATGCCCTACAATCTGGCGACGATCGCAGCAATCCGTGCTCGTGACACCGCTGATTTCGAAAAGATCCGCAGCGGCGAACTGTCTGAGGAAGAACGTAATGCTCTGATGCTGCAGATTGAACAGCGACGCCGTCGCAGTGTCACCCTGCTCGAAGAACTCAGTCTCAGAACGCAGAGGCTGCAGCCGTGCATGAAACGGCTTGAACAGATCTCGCATCGCATGATGGAGCTTCAGGAGCAGATTCGGAACCTGAAGAATATGGCATCTGCGAAGGACGAAACTCGCAGCATGCAGAAGGAGCTTGATGATCTCATGGCGCTGACCATGGAGACCCCGGACAGTCTTGCTGCGAGGATGGAAAGCATTCTGGCAAGACATGCTGAGTATGAGAAGGCCATGAGAGACCTGTCGGGCGGAAACCTGCGTCTCGTGGTTTCGATCGCAAAAAAATATCGAAACCGAGGCATGACGTTTCTTGATCTGATTCAGGAAGGAAATACGGGGCTCATGAGAGCCGTCGATAAATATGAATATCGCCGCGGTTACAAGTTCTCGACCTACGCCACCTGGTGGATTCGGCAGGCAATCACTCGTGCGATCGCAGATCAGGCTCGAACGATTCGAATCCCTGTTCACATGATCGAGACGATGACACGGTTGCGAGCAGCTGCTCGTGATCTGCTGCAGGAACTCGGGCGGGAGCCTTCGGTCGAAGAGATGGCTGAAGTCGCCGGAATACCAATTGATGAAGCTCGACGAGTGATGCGGATCTCCCGTCAGCCAATCAGTCTGGATAAGCCAATCGGAGAAAGTGACGACAACAGCTTTGGTGAGTTTCTTGAAGACCGCGGTGGCGACAGTCCTGTCAGCAACGCAGCCTCAGAAATGCTCAAGGACAAAATCGATACGGTTCTCAAGACGCTGACATACCGGGAACGGGAGATTATCAAGCTTCGCTACGGCCTCGGGGATGGTTATACCTATACCCTGGAAGAAGTCGGACGGATCTTCAAGGTAACTCGGGAGCGTGTGCGGCAGATCGAAGCGAAAGCTGTGCGTAAGCTTCAGCATCCGGTAAGAAGCCGACAGTTGCAGGGTTTCCTTGAGGGCCTTGCGGCTGTGGGAGGAATGTAAGGACGAAGATGTTCCTGGGCGACACTTGAAGTTGCCGGCAGATTGATTCTGAAAGCCCCCGATATCTCCTTGATATCGGGGGCTTTTTCGTTTTGGGATGCTGAAGTGGATGTTGGCGAGAGGTCTAAGTTTTGGTTGGAAAGCCGAGCCTGAAGGTCTCACAAACAGAAAATCGATCACAATTTCTGAATAATACCGGACTCTCCTACCAAGGTGATTACACTCGCCTCCCCTCCGGAGTTACTTTGATTGCGCAGAGTGCGTAATCGGAATAACGGTCGTAGACGTTTCAACAGGTCTTTGCGGGCAGGACCATGGCGATCGTTGAAATGTTGCCAAAACGAACCACTGACGGTGGAGTCGCATTTTATTGTTTTTTTTTCGGATGCTGAAACGCACAGTTGATAGCGTGTGGGAATAATGAATAGAATGAAGCCGTTGGGGGATATGTGTTGACTGGGTGATCTTGTCTGGGATGGCTCCGGGGTTTCGAATTTAAGCTTGAGGATTTCCTGATTGAGGCGTGTTGGTCAGGGAGCGAACGGGGCGTTTGACTATTTTTGTATTTGAGGAGTATGTGTATGCGTTTGTTTTTGTCACTCGCAGCTGTTGTCGCAATGACAGCTTCTGCGCAGGCTGGCTGCTGGGGCAGCAAAGTCAGTTCCTGTTGTTCTGCACCATGCGCATCAAGCTGCAGCCCTTGTGGAGCCAGCTCTTGTGACTCAGGGTGTGGATCTTCATCCTGCGGTGGTGGCTGCGAAGTTGCCAGCTGCGGTACTTGGGAAGCTGTTCAGAAGACCGTTCTGGTTCCTCAGATGGTCACCGAGACTCGAACTGTCACCGTGAACGTGCCAGTTCAGGAGCAGCGTCAGGGTGTGAAGACTGTTTGTAAGACTGTTTGCGAAGCAGTTGAGCAGCCTTACACAGTTAAGGTTCCAGTTCACGAGCAGCGTCAGGGCATGAAGACTGTCTGCAAGACTGTGACTGAAGCTCAGGAGCAGAGCTACACCGTCATGGTTCCAGTTACAGAAGAGCGACAGGGCATGAAGACTGTCTGCCGCACTGTGACTGAAGCTCAGGAACAGAGCTACACCGTCATGGTTCCTCACACTGAGCAGCGCACTGGCACACGAACTGTATGCCACACTGTTCCAGTTCAGAAGACACGCACTGTTTGTCAGGATCAGGGTCACTGGGAAGAGCGAGCAGTTGAAACCTGTGCTTCTTCATGTGGCGGCTGCGGTGACAGCTGTGGTTCTTCATGCGGCGGTTGTGCATCTTCATGTGGTGGCTGCGGCGACAGCTGTGGTTCTTCATGTGGCGGATGTGCTCCAGCTCCATGTGCAACAACCAAGGTCTGGGTACCGAATATGGTCCAGACTGAAGTTGCTTACACAGCTTACGAGCAGCAGTCTTCTCAGGAAAGCTACACCTACAACGTCACTGTCTGCAAGCCAGAGACGAAGACTCGAACAGTTCACGTTTGCCGTCAGGTTTCTGAGCAGGTTCCTTACACCTACCACGTAACCGTCTGCAAACCAGAGACAAAGACACGAACGATTCACGTCTGCCGTCAGGTTTCTGAGCAGGTTCCTTATACCTACCACGTAACCGTCTGCAAGCCAGAGACGAAGACACGAACAGTTCACGTCTGCCGTCAGGTTTCTGAGCAGGTTCCTTACACCTACACCGTCTGCTCTTACAAGGATGAGCAGCGAACACGAACGGTTCAGGTTGCACGCCAGGTTACAGAGCAGGTTCCTTACACCTACACTGTTACCGTCTGCAAGCCAGAGACCCGAGAAGTTCAGGTTCAGGTCTGCAAGATGGTTGAGCAGGTTGTCGAAACCAAGGTTTACCACCCAGCAGCTCCAAGCTGCGGTGGTTGTGGTGACAGCTGTGGTTCTTCCTGCGGTGCTCCAGCCTGCGGAAGCAGCTGTGGTGCTCCTGCATGCGGAAGCTGCCACTGATCTGTGAATGACACCGGGATGCTGCAACAGCGGCTCACGGTGCTCTGATTGAAAATGAGACGCCTCGGAATCAAAAGTTCCGAGGCGTTTTTATTTGCGCATAGCATTCCGTCCCGTCCGCTGCAAACCGCTGACCGGCAAAGAGAACTGAACAGGGAGGGCGAAGCTCATGCTGAGCCGCTTCGGCCAATCAACATCACACATGAAGACAGCTGGACAGGAGCCTCGCCATACTCGATCCCCATTTTTCGTGTTATCCGCGAGATCCGTGGTTGAACCTGTGCCTTTGTGTGAACGCAGAGACCACAGAGGGATGCCCATGCCGCCGCCGGGTTCAGTGATCAGTTGCTTCGAATCACTGGCAGAATCCGAAAGGGAGGGCGAAGCTCCTGCTTAGCCGCTTCGGCCAATCAACATCACTTATGAAGAATGCTGGGCACGAGCCTCGCCATTCTCGATCCGCGATATTCGTGTTATCCGCAAGATCCGTGGTTGAACTTGTGCTTTTGTTTGACCGCAGAAACCGCAGAGGGATGCCTTTGCCGCCGCCGGGTTCAGTGATCAGTTGCTTCGAATCACTGGCAGAACCCGAAAGGGAGGGCAAAGCTCCTGCTGAGCCGCTTCGGCCAACCGACAGCACTCAAGAAAACAGCTCGCCACGAGCCTCGCCATACTCGATCCGCGATATTTGTGTTATACGCGAGATCCGTGGTTCAAACGGTGCCTTTGTTTGACCGCTGAAAATGCGGAGAACGCAGGGCGAGGAACGCAAACGGATGTCGTTCATTTTCGTGACGACCCTGAAACGGAACACGCGAAAAACACGGCGATGTTCAGTTCAACAGACTGTGTCACCAGTCCCGCTCATCCAACTTCGTGACCATTCTGCTTCGTGACCTTTGTGAGCTTCTGTTGTCTGCCATCGTATCTCTGCCATCGTAAACGACAACTGGACAGATCAGATCTCACAGAGGGATAAGAAGATCGCGAAGAACAGCCTGATCAAGTCGTATTCAGATTCCGGCGTTTTATGATCTGCCGTGACTATCTGTGTGGTCGCCTGCAGGCAGCACGACACAGTCAAGAAGAAAGCCGTCAGCACATTCGAAGTACTGACGGCTTACTGTTTCAATCGCGAACAGTAGATCTGATTCAGCTCAACTTCATGGTAACCGTCTTAAGCTCCGTATAGTTTGCGAGTCCAGCGGCTCCCAGTTCTCGCCCGATTCCGCTCATCTTGAATCCGCCGAACGGCGCTGCCGCATCGAAGACATCGTAGCAATTCACCCAGACGGTTCCGGCACGAACGCTGCCGGCCATCCGATGGGCTTTATTCACATCTCGTGTCCACACAGCGGCTGCAAGTCCATAGGCGGTATCGTTCGCTCGCCGAATGACCTCATTGATGTCACGAAATTTCAGAATGTTCATGACAGGTCCGAAGATCTCTTCCCGTGCGATATCCATATCGTCAGTGACACCGGCGAAGACGGTCGGTTTCACGAAGTAACCCCTGGTCCCGTATCGTTCGCCTCCTGTCAGGCAATGGGCTCCCTGCGCATTTCCGCGATTGATGTAATGCATGATCTTGTCGAACTGTGCCTGATCAACCTGCGGCCCCTGCTGTGTTGCCGAGCTGAATGGATTTCCGATCACACGGCTGCCGGCCCTGGCTACCACCCGCTCGACGAACTCGTCATGGACGGACTCTTCCACGAAAAGGCGGCTACCGGCGCAGCAGCACTGTCCCTGATTGAAAAACAGGCCGAACTCAGCGCCCGCGACAGCAGCCTCCAGATCGGCATCCGCGAAGACCACGTTCGGGCTTTTGCCACCCAGCTCAAAAGTCAGTCGTTTGAGAGTATCAGACGCATCTCTCATGATCATCTTCGCTGTTGTTCCCTCGCCCGTGAAGGCAACCTTATCGACCCCCGGATGCTTAACAATCGCCGCTCCTGCCGTTGGCCCGAACCCGGGGACGATGTTGATAACGCCCGGTGGAAAACCCGCTTCGAGCGCCAGCTCTCCAAGCCGAAGGCATGTCAGCGGTGTCTGTTCCGCGGGTTTCATGACAATCGTATTCCCGGTAGCGAGTGCCGGGCCCCACTTCCAGGCCGTCATGAGAATCGGAAAGTTCCAGGGGATAATCTGTCCGCAGACACCAATCGGTTCCCGTCTCGTAAAACAGAAATGGTCCCCTCGAACAGGGATCGTGTCCCCCGTGATCTTGTCAGCCCAGCCGGCGTAATACCGGATACAGTCAATCGCAAGTGGCAGATCGGCGGCCCGCGCGTCACTCACAGGCTTACCGTTGTCCAGTGTCTCCAGTGCTGCCAGTTCATCGAGATGAGACTCCATGAGATCCGCGAGTCTGTTCATCAGCCTCCCGCGATCTCGAGCATCCATTCGGGACCAGGGGCCGCTTTCGAAGGCCAATCGGGCGGCCTGAACTGCGAGATTGACGTCAGCGGCATCGCCCTCTGAGACATGGCAGATGAGCTCTTCCGTTGCAGGATTGATCGATTCAAACGTCTTCCCGCTGACGGACGGTCGAAAATCGCCACCAATAAGAATTCCGGTCTGCCGAACCTTCGGAACAGCCACAGTCTCCGACATCACCGCGTGCGACATTGTTTCCCTCCTCACCAGAAATCCGAATCATGAACACAAAGGCATTCTGCCATTCTGTTCAGAAAAAAGCATGCACACCCGAATAGGATAATCAAAAGTCCCGGAAAGGCCGAGACTTCAGATGCCGATCTCAGAGGACCGGCAACTGGATTCTGCCTGACACAGGACCGTTTCCGGTGATGAGGCCGAAGGAGCAATTCCTGACCCCCGCCCCCGTCAGCTGATCGCTGAGCGAAACTTATCCCCGGTCAGGGAGAAGGCTCCCTGATGTTCGCAAAACAGATGGAAGTGGCCGGTGAGGATCGTTGGTCAATTCGGCTTTCCGGTTTCAGGGCCGAAATTCCGGGGAGAGCATCACAGGGGCTCAGCCTGAGCACTGGAAGCGTGGACTCAGTGTGCGAATGCTGAATCGGATGTTTCGACAACGCGACCGAAAAACTCGGCAACACCGTGTGCGTTCCGGAAAACTGATCAGCTGCGAAAATGAGGTTTGTTCGGCTTCAGAGATCACTCGGGTCGGCCGGCCTGACGGCTGCGTCGACGAGGATCGCAGCGGTCGTGTCCGTTGACTGGAGCGGGTGCTCCCGGGGCATCGCAGTTTGATGACGTCCGCCACTGACATTCCACGCCGACGCATCTGAATTCGAAACTCAGGCCGGACACAGAAAACGGAATCTCAAGTCATTCGGAGTTGATGGCCGTCGGTCGGAGCAGTTCTGATCCCACGGTTGATTCTTCGAAGCGCGAGCCATCCATCTTTCGCGTCCGCTGGAAGTCTCTCTGAGACACCTTTTTCGTCGCGTAAGCGCGTGGTTCCGAACCTGCGGGAATCGAGACGGTTCGGAAGCTCGGAGGTAATGCACCCCTGCTTTCGCGGTGAAGGAACCGGTTTTTCCGGGTCAGTGCGGGAGAAATCGGTTCCGCAGAGTGACCAGTGCGGTCAGGCTCCGACCGAGCGGCGCCAGATGAAGGAATCGACGAGATAATGATGAGCGCTGATGGACGAAAGAAGGATCGTGGAGGCGATCAGCCACCACTGCTGAAGTGATGTTGTCAGGTGCTGTTCCCAACCGTAACCGAGCAAAAACAGGACAGCCCAGAAGATCAGGAAACCGGCCAGGTTAGGAACGGAAATAATCCAGCGATTTCCTGCCGCAGCCCGCTGTTTTCGTTCGAGCACCCAGACGAGGGCGAGGTACTGCATTGCGTGAAAGAATGTGACGGCCTCAAATCCACGATGGAAATGGCTCAGCACCATGAATCCGTAGTAATGGATTCCGAGACAGATCGCGTAACAGATCAGTCCGGCAGGACGATAGTCCCGACCATTCTTCACAATGAGCCGGCACTCTGCGATGACCTGTGTGTACACGCCGATGACGGCGAAAGCTCCGAGAAACTTCATGAGGGATTCATCGAAATTCATCGGGATCAGGTTGAAGGATTGTCCGCCCCAGGCATCGTAAAGCATGTCCCAGCGACCGATGATCAGATACGGAAAGACAAGATGGTAAGCCCACCACCGCAGCCTTCTGTCAGTGGAATCCATTTTTTTCTGGCCGCCATACAGGCAGGCGACGCCATAAGTCTGTCGAAGATAGTGGAACGACTGCCAGACATTGATTGCCGTGATCGCTTCCACAAACCACCCGAGATGATGAATCAGGGTCAGAGCCCCGACGATTCCAGCATAGGACGGAATTCCCAGCCACCAGCTGGATCGTCCTTCCTGAATCTTTCGGTGCTGCCTGACATACGTGCTGTAAACATGGGGTGATCCGATAATGACGCTCAGCCAGAAATACCAGTGAATAAACTGCTCGTACTGAAGTTCCCTCTCGCCGATCAGCAGGATAAACGGAAGAAACAGTGCAAGGCCACCCGAAATCACGAAGAACCACTCGAAGGGAGATGGACTGCTGATCGTCGCCGGCCGTGCTGCGTCGTGGGCAGAATCTGATGCAAGGTGCAGGAGTGATTCCGCCTGTTCCATCGCAGTCGTTGGCGCTGAAGTGGACATGATGATGATCCGAGTGGAGATAAGTGACGTTGATGATCAGCCGACGTGATTCAGGCTCCGCGCGTTGCGATCGAGCCGGATGAGATCTTCGATTCGGCTGTTACAGGTCGAAACCGTCGTCGAATCGCGAGGATGCATCGCTGCAGCAGGTCGATGTCCTCGCTTGTCATGAACGCCGGGAAGGTGCAGACCATCGAAAGCGTGAAATAAGTAACATTCGGTATCGTCAGGGCAATTCCAAGATGCAGCGCTGCGATTGTAAGAATCGCGATTCGCCGGGTCGGCGAGAACCACACAAACAACGGGAAGAACGCTTCAACCAGCACTGTGCCGAAAGTCATGAGTTTTCGAAGCCATCCTCCAAAGGAAAGTGTGAGCCAGGGATGATGAAACGGGCCCCACATGTCGCTTGCAACTGTCCAGTGAAGCGCGTCTCCGGTCACCCAGCCGGGATCCTGTGCAAATTTGTACGGAAGGCTGATCAGGTAGATCAGGGCCACATTGATCTGCATCATTCGTATCGGCCACGATGCAATTGCCCTGACCGGCGGATGTCCGGATGAAGCTCGATGCCGCGCATCAAATGACCACACAGCGCCTGGTTGCGAAAAAATCATGTAGAGAAGGCACATACGCAGAACCATATCTTCACCATTGGAGATATAGGCATTGCGTCGCAGCATTGATTCAATCATCACATAGAGACCGATCGTGGCAAATCGACTTTTCCAGCCAACCATGAACATCACACTGAGGACGAAGGAGGCAAACCACCAGAAGGACATCGGGATCAGACCTTCAGTCCAGTAAAAGAGACCAAAAGGCGTATTGACTCGTGTGTTATTGAGATTCACAGAATGAAGCGAGATGATTCCGTCAGAATGAAAGAATCGGCCCCAGTTCGGCAGCGACGCTGCAAACATGACAGTACAAAGAGCACCGGTCAGAATTCGGAAAAGTGCCAGTGGTCGTGGATCCAGAGGCTTGAAGAAAAATGGATTCCAGCCTCGAATAACGCGATCGATGATCATGGTGCACCGTGAACAGTTGACGGTAAGAGATCATGAAGTTTGCAGCAAAAAACTGCAGATTAACCGATCGCGGTGCGTCAGAAGACGCCTGCAATTGGTTCATGTTTCTGAGATTGCTCGGATCGGACGTCGAAAACATCGATCACCTCTGACTGCTCATCAGGCTCAAGCAGACGCTGTTCCTGAACTGCCACCAGGGGAGGAAGAATATACTGAGTGCACAGTGTGTAACTGATTTCGGAAACAGGAATGCCCTCGAGCTCACTGTACTGGCGTGCGAGATAGCGAGCGTACGTCTCACGCGCCAGTCGATCGTTGTAAATGTTCAGCAGAAACTTGGCTTCTCTGTAATCTGCGAATGTTTCCTGAAACCAGGTTCGTTCGGATTGACGTGGCAGAGGCAACACCCGGCTCAGAGTCCGATCTGAACCCGAGTAATGTCCCATGATGATGTATCGCCAGTTGAATCGGCTCTGACCACCGTACATCTGCCATCGGCTGTCGAGGCCTCCGACGTGAGCTGCATAACGGTACAACCATTCCGCGTAACGAATGCGCCACGCGGTATCCGGAGAGAAGTGCGAGTCAGCCATTTCGCCGAGGGCAGCAGGCACCTCACTCGGAAGGTTGCACCAGACAATCATGCTGAGCAGGAGAATTGTCACGGCTGAAAGCGACGCCCGAATCCAGGGGCCGGGCATACGGGATGCATCCGCAGCGAGAAGATCTGAATCATGGACTGTCATGAGGCAGCATCCGGTTGCTTGAGTCAGGCGCAGTCAGCATCCCGCCAGGTCACGTCTGGCGGAATGCGAAGAGTCTGCAGCGAGGTTCACTCGATCCACCACGATATCACTCGATCCGCCACAATAACAAACACTCGACGCCTGCAGGGTCTCCGTGATGCACGAGTCGATCATGGGATGCACCAGCGGAGACTGAGCCCGGGAGTACCAGTCATCTGCTGGCTGGTACTCCCATCGTCAGCGACTCCCTCACAGGCCTGGAGGCGGAGCCGGCGGCGGCGGCTTCGGTGGTGACGGAGCCGGAGCTGGGGCCGGAGCCGGAGGCTTCGGTGGTGACGGAGCCGGTGCTGGGGCCGGGGCCGGAGCCGGAGGCTTCGGTGGTGACGGAGCCGGAGCTGGGGCCGGGGCCGGAGCCGGAGGCTTCGGTGGTGACGGTGGTGGTGGTGGTGGTGGTGGTGGCACGGACTTCACGGCGATCGAGGGAACCCGTTCGGTCAGAAGTTGTGTTTCCGCGGCTGCTTTTGACGACGACGTGAAAAATGGGCTGAGCCATTGATTCTCGGACGTGGGGATCGTCACCTTGACTGTGACATTTCCTGTGCTGTCAGCGATGGTAGGGGGAGTCACCGTGACTACGGCATTCTTGATTCCAAGTTTGTTGAGCATGTCATTGGCTACAGCAGTCGCCTCAGTTGCCGATCCACCGGGAACAATGACGGTGCGAGCGGCTTCGTAAGAGACATTTTCAGCGTACTGACGCAGCATGCTCAGACGGAAGAATTCGACAGCAGCGAAGATCAGCATGAAGAAAACGGGCAGCACGATCGCCATTTCCACTACAGTCGTGCCACACGGCCGATTCTTCTGCGCAGGTCGTCGAAGATTATGAAGATGGGTTCGAAGCAAGGAATCACTCCGTCAGCACTGTCGGCAGGATTCGAATGATTGTCTGCAGAACCGAAGAAAGAGACGCGGCATCTTTTGCATGGAAATGCTGCCCGTTGCCTGCTTCGGCAACCTTCTTCATCTCACTTTGGTCTGCTTCATCAGAAAATGTAATTGTGAAAATAATTATTCCGTCCTTGGCCGCAGTCGTCGCCACGGCTACCGGATCGGAACCGAGGTTCCACATGCCGTCAGTCATCAGAATGACCACTTTGGAGGCAAAATTCCGAGCCGAACCTGAGGTCAGTGAATCAACTCCTTTTGAGAGTCCGTCGCTGATGTTGGTCTTACCAGAATTGAAATTCGTGGTGTAACCATCAATCCCTGACCGGATCAGGGAATAATCGCTGGTCATGCCTCTGTCGGTCGAAGCGGTGTCGCCGTAGGTGACCAGTGAACAGAATTCGACAGTAGAGCTTTTATCCATCTCGTCAATGAAGCTGTTGGCTCCTGCGGCGAGGTCCCGCCATCGTGATGGATTGGGTGCCGCCTGTCCGAAGTCCCATCCTGCGGGAGCTGCTTTCGGCACAGGCGGGTACACGGCTTTTTCGTTGGCGGCGTAAGCCATCGATCCCGATCGATCAACGACGAAAGCAATATCCACGTCGACGCGTGTGGAGATGGCCGATCGAGTGACTTCGTAGTAAGGCATCGCGAGAACTCCGGGGAGCAAGAAACTTATCTCACCGTTGTCGTGAGTTTTCAGTTTTTTGATTGTGACTTTCAGCGCATTCGGATTTACCTTCGACTCTTTGAACGTATAGCGTTGGTTGACGCCGGGTCGGGTTGATGCTCCGAGAGTGAAGTCGGCAGCAGCGATGGTGACGCTTTTTCCGGCGATTACATTCTTCGACGCGGCTTCTTTGGCACGAGTCATCGCGTCGTCGACACTTCCGGTGAGAGAGTATGTTCTCCCGGCTGCTCGCGTTGCGGCATCGGCCACAATAATCGCCTGAGTTCTGCTCAGCTGTAGCCACGCGAGATTGACTGCAAAAGCGCTCAGAAGCAGCAGAATCGGCAGGCAGATTGCCATCAGAGCGATGATCGCGCCCTTACGCTTTTCGTGTGCCACTGAGACTCTAGCCATTATTTTAATATTCCTTCATCATCGAGCAGTAGCTGCTGATCTTCAGGTCTTTGAAGAGGAGAAGCGAAGAACCGAAATTGTCGTTCGAAGGGGCTTCGATCTTGACTGTGATCCAGGTGCCGACGGCCTCAGTCGCAAATGTTGACGGCGTGATGGTCACCGTGGCGTTCCGGACGCGGCGGTCATCGAGGAACCGCTTCGCGGTTGTATTGACGACCGCAGCCGAAGATTTCATCACGAGCGCCGCTCGAGCGGCCTCATAAGCTGCAATCTGCAGATTCTGTTTCAGATAGATCATCGAACAGGCTTCAATTGTCCCGAGCATGATGAGCACGAGCAGCGGAAGCGTCATGGCGAATTCGACCATGGCTCCCCCTGACCTCGCCGTTTGTCGCGGACGATTTGTCGGAAAACGCTTTTTGATCATGCTGGATCCCTGCGCAGAGTTCTTGGACCGATGCTTGATGTGTAATTCGGGAATTCGATGCAATTCGGAAATTTTTGGAACATCGGGGGATGGACCGATCAAAGAGTGTTTCGTTCTGCGGGTTCTGACGATTGTGTGGCCGGAATGCCCTTCGGATCGTTTTTTTTCGATTTCCGAACTGCGAAGAGTCCGCGCAAGCTGACATTTCCTGAGAACCGGGGCGCTGGTGCGGAGAGAACTTTCAGGCTGTCTCCGATATTGTGATAAGCTTCCGGATTGTCATTCGAAAGAGCCACCAGGAGGCAACCAATTCCGAAATCATCAGAAGCAGCGGCATCAGATGCCGAATCACAATCTCCATCCCGAAACCGCGGCCCGGTGTCAGAACCCCGAAAAACATCATGAACAGAAACGGTCCCGCAAACCACACGACGGCAATGGCGATCAGGATTCCGCCGTAACGAAGCTGAGTCGAAAGGTACAGGCCGAGAGACAGTGTCACTATGACCCACGAGAGAAAATGCCACGCCCAGGGTTCAGCGACCCACTCGAAACTCGACCACTCGATTTTGCGGCGGTACTCGGAGATGTGCGTTACGACTCCGATGATGAACCAGACGATGTGTGGCAGAACTGATGGGATGATCCCGAGAAGCAGAGAAATCACGACACGGGAGGTTTTTGTCGGAAGCACCACGAGAGAAGAAATCGTCTGACGAAACACCTCTTCATTCAGTACTCGGCCGGTCTGGAGGCAGAGGTCAATCAGCCCGAGCACTGCAGCGGTGAGCCAGAGCGATGTCGCATAAGCTTCGAATGGAACTGGTTCGCGAAAAAGAAATGCGATTGACCCTGGTATTCCGAACGCAACCAGAGGTGTGAAGACCGTTCGCAGAATGAGTCCGCGTCGTCCACCGGAAACAAAGTTTTTCGTCTTCCAGCTCAACGCATTCCCGTTCACCCGGCGCGACGGTCGTTGCCCCGGCAGCAGCCTGATCAGTCGACGGACCGCCGGAACTCCCTCGCCGGACGCCCCCGGCGTTGTTCGCGTAAATCGCCTGAAGCTTACCCAGCTGATGAGAAAAAGAAGGCACCCTGCAGTCAGATGAAAAAAACACTGTGGCTGCAGAAGGGGCTCCGCTTCCGACAGATGCATGGTCTTTTCAAGTGACATCAGCAGGCTGCGGTCATGCAGCCATTCGGAAAAATCTCTGACTGATGCCGCGAACAGGATCCCGTATTCCTCAAGCAATTCACTGAGCAGCCAGACAACAAAATAACCGGGCTCGAAAAGAAACCAGATCAGACCACTGATCTGAAAGGCTCGTGTTCCGCTCCGTGCCACGGTACCGGCAAGCAGCCCGATCTCACAGAGAAGAAATGAATAACACAGCAGGCAGATCTGACTGGCAATCAGCTGCCCTGGAGTCAGTCCCCCAAGAGTGATCGAAAGAATGGAAAAGGGCAGAATGACAAGCTGGATCAGAAACACGATCGCGAGACGCGGAATTGATTTTCCGAGAAGCAGTGCAAAGTCAGAGACTCCGGTCATCTGAAGAAGCGGAAGCGTGCCCTCATCTTTTTCTTCCGCAATCGCCAGGGAGAAATACAGTGTTCCTGCAATCGTCAGAAACCAGTAAACGAGAAAACAGATCGAGCTGTAGAGCCTGAGTCCGGCGGCCCCGAAGAACACGGAATTAACGCCCTGAAGAAACAGAGCGATCAGAATCGAAAGAGCGATGCCGCCACGGAGCAGATGATGCGTCAGCAGACGGGATTCCTCACGGATGGAACGGGTGGTAAACGCGGACGCGCGTGTCAGGCTCTTTGCCAGATGCATCGTGAGACTCCTGAGATTCAGGACCGGAAATTCGCAGTGTCAGTTTCGGAGACTAATGCCTGACCGGAATCAGAGTCACAGTTTCGGTGATTGTTTCGAATCAGAGGACTCCGAATGTTTCAAATGCCTTTGTCGCTGACATCCCTGCACGAATGGCATCGCGAACCTGGTTCTCCGCGTGAACTTTCTGCCAGGCAGCGTACACAACGTCCGCTTCGACTTCCTGTGGTACGATCACAACACCATCCTGATCAGCGGCAATGAGGTCCCCGGATCGAATGGAAACACCGTCAATCTCAATGGGTTTGTCGAAATCAATGACACGCTGGCGATCGCGACTGTCATACGGACACACTCCTCGTGCGAATACCGGAAACTTCATCCGACGCATCTGAGCGACGTCACGAACAGCTCCGTCCACAATCACTCCGATGCAGCCTGCGTTTCGAGCTGCTGTGGACAGCAATTCTCCCCAGATACCGGACCGCATGGAACCACCGGCCGCACAGACCAGTACATCGTCCGGCTGACAGGAATCCACCGCCAGCAGTTCTAGTTCGTAAGGTTTCGGATCCACGTGAGCCATGTCAGCCCAGAGGCTTGTCCGGCATCGGCCGATGAGAGTGACGTCCGAGAGCGTAATCGGTGAGATTGGCAGTCTAGGCGACTGATGACGATATCCGGCGGCGTCCAGTGCATCGCAGAGCAGCGGCACGGTCAGTTGGTCTCGCATCATCGCGAGTGAGATCTCGCCCTTTCTCACCGAGCTGGAATGACTGACTGACCTCGCGTCCGAAGTGGAGTTGCTCTGACTGTTTTTCTCTGAGTTCATCTGGATCATGGCTTTCAAGCTTATGGATGAAGACGCCCTGTTGGGTCAAGAAATCGAAAAAGTGCCGATACGGCCGTGACGGTTTCGAACGGGGACAGAAGCATTTTTCGAAATGTCCTGCAGAATACGGGTTAAATCTCATCGCACGTCGATCCGCGGCTGGCAAGTGCAGAATAACTCTGGATCCCCGCGTTCGCGAGGATGACAAAATTGAGGATCTGCGCCGGCACGCGTGTGAGAATCCCACACGTCGCTGTCTCCGCCGGAATAACGACTGCGATGGGCATCGTCCCTTGTCTATTGTGGCAACATGCCATCTCCGATACCACCGGATCGCTGCAGACTTTTTCGAGCGGGATTACACAGAAACGGCGTGGCTGGAGCATGTCGCTCCAGGAATCGCTCGCGGAGATTCGCGGTCATGTCAGTTGCAGGCACCTCTGATTCCTGAGATCACAGCCTTTCTTCAATTATATCGCCCTCCCTGATACAAAACCTATCCTTCGTAGGTTGCCTGGAGTCTCGCGTGGATTCAAAAAACGGCTGAAAACTGCCGTCGTCGGAAAGACTTCAGGAAACGAGGCGGGTCCGTTAAACTTCCGGCCCCATGTCGGACACCACAACAACGGCAAACGTTTATTCAGAACGTGACCTTGAGGCACCGCAGCTGGTGAGCTTCGAGTGCGGTCAGGTTGCGCTGTACAGTCATCGATCGCCTCGACGCGACACGGTCAACCAGGATTCGGCTGCCGTGGTCAATCTCGATGCAGCCAGCGGAGTTCTGATGGTCGCCGATGGCGTTGGCGGAATGCAGTCCGGGCACCATGCATCTGCAGTAGCGGTGGACTCTGTTGTCGAGGAACTACGTCGATATCGCGGCGACACCCGGGACATGAGATCACTGATTCTGGATGGTTTTGAAGAGGCCAACCGCAGGATCTGCGAAATGGGAGCCAACGCTGCGACGACTCTGGCAGCGGTGGAAATTCAGGAAGATCGAATCCGGCCATATCACGTCGGTGATTCGATGATAATGCTGTGTGGTCAGCGCGGTAAGCTTCACTGGCAGTCGATCGCACATTCCCCGGTCGGATACGCAGTGGAATCCGGAATGATGGACGAATCAGATGCGATGCAGCATCCGGATCGTCACTTTGTCTCCAACATCGTTGGATCACCGGGAATGAGAATTGAAATCGGCCCGCCATTGTCGATGGGGCCCCGCGATACGCTGCTCCTATGCAGCGATGGCCTGAGCGACAATCTTTCCACGGACGAGATTATTGAAACGATCCGTTGTGGTGATCTGCTGAATGCTGTGAATCGTCTGGTTGAGATGGCGGCGGAACGCATGTCGGACCGAGGTCGGGATTCCGGACATCCTTCGAAACCCGACGATCTCACAATCGTGGCGTTTCGGCGTCATCCCTGAAGTGGCTGAAACTTCGTTTCAATAAATGGTTCGGATACCAGAAGGGCAGCTGCAGACAACATGACGCCGCAACCAACTTCGCAGGATTCAGGGAACGCGACCACCGCGCGAATCCCAACCAATCTGATCACGGGTTTTCTCGGTTCAGGAAAAACCAGCGCCATTCATTCGCTGCTGCAGCACAGGAAACCAGACGAACGGTGGGCGATTCTGATCAATGAATACGGGATGGTTTCCCTGGATCACATTCTGGTCAATGATTCCGAGGATGACTCCGGGGTTCAGGTCGATGAGCTTGCCGGTGGCTGCTTCTGCTGTACTCTGTCGATGGCACTGCCCATCGCGCTGGCTCGCCTGATTCGCCGTACAAAACCGCATCGGATTATTCTGGAACCGACCGGCTCAGGGCATCCGGCCGCAGTGATCGATCTGCTGCGTACCGGCCGGCTTGCGGAGCTTCTGGAACTGAAGACGACGATCTGCCTGATCGATCCCCGTGATTACGAGAATCCCCGAATCACCAATAAGGAGGTTTTTCGAGATCAGATTCAGATGGCAGATATTGTCGCCATCAATTTTACCGACAAATGCGAACGAGCTCAGATTGATCGATGTCGGCAATTCATCGAGGATCAGGATCCTCCCAAGCTTCGGATTGCCGAAACGGAGCAGGGCCGGCTTGATCCCGCGTGGCTGGAGCTGACCGATATCGTGGTTCGGCCGCCACAGTTTGGTAATGCTCATGCAGTCGGCCCGGCTCATAGCCATGGTTCCCAGCACTCAGGAGACTCCAGCGAATCCGTCAATCCTGCAGCAACATCGGGATCCTCGTTGTCGCAGCCGCTCGCCGTGGTTTCATTGGGCATCGATTCCTCGGAAGCACCGACGGATGGGGCGTTAAATGATCACTCTCTGAAAGTGGACACGGAACCGACAGCAGGACGACCAGTGCGACTTCAGAATGAAGGACTTGGTCAATCGGCCTGCGGATGGATTTTTTCCCGGGACGAGGTTTTTCGACGCAATGATCTGTTTGATCTTCTCGGATCCCTGCCTTTGCTGCGACTGAAGGGTGTCTTTCACTGTCAGGATGACTGGTGGAGTCTTCAGCGCAGGGGAAGTGATACGCGGTTTGAACGAACAGCGTATCGGCGAGACAGTCGACTGGAGCTCATCGTCGACGGCCCGGCCCCTGACTGGAAAGTCATCGAGGCTCAGATCCTGCATTGCCGCCGGAGCTGACGGATGTCATCGATGCGGCGACAAACTGCCCCCGGATACGCTTCATCGCAGTTTCGGCGGGAAGGACTGTCAAAGCCGACCGGTTCTCAGAAAAAACATCCAGAGAAGATGCTGGCGTTAACGCTGTAACATGCTTTCGTTACAGGAGTTGCGGCGTTGACAAATCTTTGACAACGGTTTGACGGCCCCCCGACTGTCCCGCATTGCCGAGCGTCGATGATCAGCGTAGGGTTCCTGCATCGGTGATGTCCTTTGATGTATCTGCGGACATCGGAAAGCGGCCGAAAAACATCAACGGCAGCCTTTTCAGTAAATCTTTGCTCGCGGAAGGTGAGTTTATGTCGAGTCTTGCAGTACCTTCACCTGTGTCTGAACGTCGCCCGACAGGTGGCGATGCTCGTCGACTTCAGGCCATCCAGGACAACGAAGAACTTCTGCGTTCATTTCATCAGGATCAACTTCGCTGGAACAATGTCGACTGGGTTGTGACGCTGTTTCTGATCGGTATTCATGTTGGTGCACTGGCAGCACCGTTTTGTTTCACCTGGGCAGGCCTGGGTCTGTGTGTGGCTCTGCACTGGTTGACCTGCAGCATTGGTATCTGTCTTGGCTACCATCGTTATCTCGCACACAAATCGATGAAGCTCAGGAAACCGGCAGAATTTGCCGTTCTGCTCTCGGGTTGTCTTTCTGGTGAGGGTTCCCCACTGACCTGGGCTGCAACTCACCGTCTGCATCATCAGAAATCAGACCATCCGGGAGATCCGCATTCACCGATCGTTGTTGGTCCCTGGTGGTCACATATTCTCTGGCTGTTCCCGAAACGCAGCACGGAGAATTCCCGAGTCCTGTTTCGTCGCTATGTTCCGGAACTCGTTGAGCGCCCGATGATGCAGTTCTTCGAGAAGACGTTTGCACTCTGGCTGTGGGGTGGCGGACTCACACTGCTTGCAGCCGGCTGGCTGGCCGGTGGCTGGCCGATGGCAGCATCATTCGTCGTCTGGGGAATGTGTGTTCGAATGGTGTTTGCTTATCACAGCACCTGGTTTGTGAATTCAGCAACACATCTCTGGGGTTATCGGAACTATGACACTCGCGACCATTCACGCAATCTCTGGTGGGTGGCTATTCTGGCTTACGGTGAGGGGTGGCACAACAACCACCACGCTCATCCGTCCATCGCCCCTGCCGGTCACAAATGGTGGGAAGTAGACATCACGTGGTGGTCAATCCAGTTCCTGCGTGCGATTGGTCAGGCCTATGACGTGAAAGATCGACTGCCGAAAGGACGCGAAGCAGCGGACGAAAGTCCGGACGAGCTGGGTATAGCTGCGGGAGCTGTTGCAGCTGGCTCCGAGAGTGAACAGGAAGTCGCTGCATAAAACATGTTTCCGGCGCCGGAGATCGGTGTCTGTGAGTTCAACAGAAAGCTTTCGGAGTGGTATCATTCCGAAAGCTTTTTCCTTTTGCATGCAGAAAAGAACGACATGGTCCAACTGCTGCACGCCGCTACCTGACGACATGGCACAATCGAAGGAGACCTGAAATGACGTTACGGCTGCAGGCCGGATGTTGTGATCTGATCGACGTCGTTTCTTTCCTGATTCTGTTCGCAACAGCAGTGCTCGCTGGCGCTGACGGCGCTGAAGTGAGTCGGCAGGCTCAGACACTTCCGTCGGCAACGTCTGAATCGAATCGCTCGTCGCCCCCCAATATCATCCTGATCATCACCGACGATCAGGGGTATGCTCCGATCGAACGACATGGGCATCCGTGGTTGAAGACGCCCGGAATGAACGAACTGCACGATACATCAACTCGGTTCACGCGATTTCTTGTCTGTCCGACGTGTTCGCCAACCCGAGCGGCACTGATGACAGGACGACACGATATGAGGAATGGAGTCACTCATACGATTCTTGAACGGGAGCGTCTGACGCTGCAGGCTGAAATTCTTCCGCAGATGCTGGCTCGAGTCGGATACACGTCAGGGATTTTCGGAAAATGGCATCTCGGTGACGAAGAACAGTATCAACCTCATCGGCGGGGATTTGACGAGTCATTTATTCACGGTGCAGGAGGAATCGGGCAGGCATACGACTGCAGTTGTGCCGATGTCCCGGGGAACTCGTATTTCGATCCTGTCGTTCGACATAACGGATCCTTTGTGAAAACAAAGGGGTTCTGCACCGATGTCTTCTTTCAGGCCGCAACGACCTGGATCAGTCAGATGAACGAAAGCGGTCGGCCATTTTTTGCACACATTGCCACGAATGCGCCCCATTCTCCGTACCACGCGCCGGATGAAAGTCGCGCAAGGTTTCTGAAATGCGGGATGACAGAGGATCAGGCAGGGTTCTACGGGATGATCGAGAATATTGATCAGAACATCGTGCGGCTGCTGACATTTCTGAAATCTCGGGAACTGCTGAAGAACACCGTCATCATCTTTATGTCAGACAATGGAATGGCCGGCGGTTCTCTGGGGACACCGGGAACAGTGATCGGCAGGCAGTCAGACGAAGTTCCAATGACTGTTTACAACGCAGGAATGAAGGGACTGAAGGCAAGTGTCGATGAAGGCGGCGTGCGTGTTCCTTTCTTCGTGAGGTGGGATGGTCATCTGAAACCCGGGCAGGAGGTTCATCAGCTGGCTGCACACATCGATCTCCTTCCGACACTCGCGGAACTCACCGGGGCAGAACTTCCTCAGAATCAGGTGGAAGGCAGAAGCCTCCTGCCGCTTCTTCACAACCCGAATGCTGAATGGACTGATCGAATGCTGTTCACTCACCTCGGCCGCTGGCCGGTCGGGAGTAATCCGGATGAATTCCAGTGGAAGCAGTTTGCCGTCAGGAACAGTCGTTTTCGATTCGTGAACGATACGTTTCTCTTCGATATGACGAACGATCCGGAGCAGACAACGAATGTCATTGCTGACTACCCGGAAGTCGCGAAACAGATGCGAGAAGCTTATGATGAATGGTGGAAATCGACACGTTCGCTGATGGTCAATGAATCGGCGGCGATGTCACCCGTTCGTCCGTATCACGAGCTCTACGAGCGTCAGGTTCGTGAAAAGGGCATTCCACTTCGCGTATTCCCGGGGTTCTGACGACGTCGTCGTGCCGATCAGGACATTCCATCTCCCGAAAGCCAGCTGCCAACATGACAATCAGAACCTGTTTTTTTGATATGGGCAATGTGCTTGTCCATTTCTCGCACGAGAAAATGTGTGACAACATCGCTGCTCTTTGTCAGTGGCCGCTGGACCGAGTCAGACAATATCTGATCGAAGAGGGACGTCAATGGGCGATGGAGCGGGGTGAAATGACGGAGGAGCAGTTTCAGCGGGACCTGTCTCTTGCAGCAGGTCGCTCGATTGATCCGGAACAGCTGAGAATTGCAGCCGCTGATATTTTCTGTCTCAATGATTCCATTGTTTCTGTGCTGCAGAAACTGAAGTCATCGGGAGTTCGCCTGGTGCTGCTTTCCAACACGAGCATCACGCATCTGAGATTCATTGAAGAACGATTCGACGTTCTGAGATACATGGACGATCGAGTGACGTCATTCGAAGTGGGAGTATTGAAGCCCGAATCAGCAATTTTTGAAGCGGCACTTCGAAAGGCCGAATGCCCCCCGGATAAATGCTTTTATACCGACGACATTCTGCCGTATATCGAAAAGGCTCGAACGTTCGGAATTCATGCGCATCAGTACACAACCACAGAACAGCTCATTTCTGATCTCAGAATGCTGAACGTTCCCGTGCCCTGACCGCAGCAGCATCTTTGGGTGAGCTGACTTGACGTTCAAACCGGCGCCGTCGTCATTCGGCCTGTTGAGGTCGAATCTGTGGAAGTGACGCTTACGGGCTCTCTGGATGTTGGTAGCTGCTGACAGCGTTTTTCGAATCCGTCGATCGCAGCGATCCTTCTCGCTGTCGAGCGCGATCCTTTGTGGGCATCATTGAGTCGTCCGTAGCGTGTCTGATTGCGCTTTTCTGTCGACCGGGACGAATTTCAATCTCGACAATGTCGGAGCGAGAGAACTTCGTCCCGGGGACATTGTGCTCGGATGTTTCGTGCACCTCGCGCACTTCGGAATCCGGCTGTTCATGTCGGACCTGTGTCACCTTGTCCTGGTGCTTCACAGTATTCTGATGTTTCACTGTGTTCTGGTGCTTCACAATGCGAGGGGAAGCAAAACGGTCTCTAATGACGCCTCGTTTCCGGCTTGTGTTGTCAGGAGATGCAAGAACTCCCCCCACAAGAGATACGTCAGTTTGAATGACGTCGGGCTCCGCGAAATTGGTCTCAGCAACCGATGATTCGCCGGCTGACGGCTTGCTTTCGGAGTCCGCCTTCCTCTGCGAATCGGAGTTCGCAGCAGGAACTGCAATCGTTGCGACTCTGCCGGATCGATTTGTTCCGGCGAATTCCCGTTGTGTCGCCAGAGCCGGTTTCTGATGCGGATGGGAGCTGGCGTCTTCACGGCCATTCCGCAATGCGAGTGATTTCAGGATTCCCATCGCGTCCGCTGACCCGGGAACTCGAAATCCGGAGGTTGTGCCGCGGAACACTGCGGTATCCGATGAAATCGATTGAGGATTCTTTACGGGGAGCATCTCGGAATCGGACACGACGGCATCGGCCTTTATTATCGGCCCCGGAACCGAAGCGTCTTCATGAGGGGCGAGCAGCCTCATCAGAGCACGTGGACCGAACACTTCGTGGCGAGCGATGGGACCGACCGCGACACTTTCGGAACGGGAACCATACACAGCGTCGTTCTCAAATCCGTACTGATCTCCGCGATCTTCGGCAGCAGACTGAGGACCCATGAAGTCTTCCGTAACCGATTCTCTCGAAACCAGGTCGGACTGCATCTGAGCCATCTGGATCTGAACGGTCGTTTCGTGATCCTCTGATCGAAGTGAGCTGGCTGTGGAGTCATGTCCGCCACCAGGCGCGACATCCATGGAGAATGCCGCTGCGAGTGTCGCCGAAAGAACGATTCGGTGTTCCATCAGATCGGAACAGCAGTTCAGTCCGCGAATTCGTCGTCGATGTCCGTGGGCTCGGCTCTTCAGAGATGCTGCGGTCCTGACGATGCCTGTTTCATCGACCTCGAAGGTCGGGTCAGTCTCTGACAGATTCATATCGGTGAAAACCTCTGAGAGTCATAGAAAGCGAAACTCAGAAATGACACTGCCTCATGATCTTTTTCTGTATCGATCTCAGACAGACGGTGCCTTTCAGATTCCGCTGGTATAACTGATACAAGTCGCAGAATCGCTATAACCCGATGGATCATCTTTCCGAAACCTCCTGAATCACCATATTTTTCTGTTTGCGTCCTCAATCCCGATGACCGTGATTCTCGAGAGTTGTCGCCGCACCGTTCAGGTGACGGTCTGCCTGCTTCTGAACCGGTCCGATCGGAGAAATCGGACGGACAGGAGCAATCCCGTCAGGGGGGAGAAACGAAACAATTTTCCTGTTCAGAAAAGTTTTCCGGAGATTCGCTCAGGTCGTGGTTCAGGACCTCTGGCAGTCCATCGATACCGGATCCATATGGGATTCGAACGTCTGCAGTAAGCAAGTGCCATGACGACAGGAAAATCGACAACTCAAGATAGGCAGTTTCCGGGCGTCAGCAGCATCAGACTGCAGGACTTTCGGATGTCCGCGTGTCTTTCAGACGGCACACCGATCGTGACTGCCTCCGTCCAGGTGGCGAGACTCGATCTTCAGTTCGAGACCGATCGACTTCTCAGGTATGGTACGACTCTGAAACTGGCACTGTTTACCGAGCCGATCAGATCGGTCTGTTATGGGCAGGCGGTTGTTCACTACTGCCGAGCCGGTCGAATGGGCTGGCGAATCGGAGCATTTCTGAGTCAGCCCCTTCCGGCTCACCTGACAGACCGTGGTTCGGAAGACCTGCGAAGTCAGCTGCGTTACGACTGCGACTGGAAGGCGTGGGTGCTCTGGGAACGTTCAGGTCAGCTTTCGCCGGTACACGTTTCCAGTTATTCCATCAACGGAATGAGGTTGATGCTTAAGGACGCCGCGCAACCAGGCGACCAGTTTTCGCTTTTCAGTTCTGCTGGTACGAGTGATCGAACGGTCATTCACGGCAAAGTTGAATGGTGTCGAGCGGCAGACGACAAGTACTCCGCTGGTTGCAGTGTGGCTGGTCAGCGTGGCCGGGATCTGCCTCGAATGTTCGGAAATCTTGTTGCACTGCATATCGATCATCAGGAGCAGTCGCAGGTCATTTCAACCGGTGAAACACTGGACATGCTGTTGACTCAGCATTCAGATCCGGATCGTTTCCTGAATGATGGAGCTGGTTGTTCGACCGATTCTCTTCAGCCTGTCCACTGATCGTCGTTGAGTGATTCGAAGTGTCGACAGGGCTGACGTATCGACCTCTGCCTCTTCACAGAATTCGCAGTCCTGAAATCCCTCAGGAGTTTCGAGGCCTTGCCTGAAAAACAAAGCGTTCACGTAAGTTTCTGTTTTATGAAACCAGGATTCTCGGTTGCTGGAGGTCATGCCGGACGGGACGAATACTCCGGTTCTGCACCGGATCGGAATTCCTCAGTCACGCAGGGACGATCAGATCTCTCCGGCAGAATCTGCAGGTATCCGTCTGAACCACATCCCCTGGAGCGACGATAAATCTGAGGCTCCCTCAATAGTGCACCGCGATCCATTTCGACAGGCTGTTACGCATGAATCAGACAACCCGGAAGAAACGAGTTTCCTCTCGACTGCAGACCCCACTCGAAACCTATCTTCGGGAGATCAATGAAACTGCGTTGTTGACTGCAAATGACGAAAAAGAGCTGTCCAATCGAATCTCCGATGGCGACAGTGCTGCCAGGGATCGGATGGTGCGAGCCAACCTGCGACTGGTTGTGAACATCGCCCGTGGATATGTCGGGAAGGGCTTACCGCTGCAGGACCTGATCGAAGAAGGAAATCTCGGTCTTCTGCGGGCGGTCGAAGGCTTCGACCCGAATATGAACACACGATTCAGTACTTACGCAAGTTACTGGATCAAGCAGTCCATCAAACGAGCTCTGGTCAATTCCGCCAAGACCATCCGTATTCCAGCTTATATGGTGGAACTCCTGTCCAAATGGCGTCGAGCCTCTGCGAAGCTGGCAGAAGAACTGAACCATCAGCCAACCGCCGAGGATATTGCCCGGGAACTCGGAATTCCCCGAAAGAAGCTGCGAATTGTCAAGAAGGCCATTACGCTGTATAACGCGGCTCCCCAGTCGGAACAGGAAGAGGGAGGCATGTCACTTGGTGAGATCGTTCCGGATGATCGCTTCCGCGGTCCGGAAGACGAGCTGATCAACTCAGACAACCTGATTCATGTGTTCCGGCTGCTGGATGAAATGGACCCCCGCGAAGCTACGATTCTGCGGATGCGATTCGGTCTGGATGACAGTGAGCCTCGAACGCTGAAGGAAATCGGCGAATCAATGGGACTGACTCGGGAACGAGTTCGTCAGATTGAAAGCGAAGCTCTTCGCAAACTGTATCGAAGTCTGAGCGGAGAGACATAACGACCGCCGGACTGACACGAAAAAGTCATCAGACCTTCTGCAGACACTGTCGACCGTACACTGTCCGCAACGAAGTTCATGAAAGCCCGGTGCGTTCCAGCAACCGGGCTTTCGTCGTCTTTATGTTGTGTGAATTCAGTGGGTACAGACTCTGATCTGCGTGATTACATGACAGCCTCGACGCCCGATCCGACACCGGAACCATCTGCCGACATCAGTCCTTTCGCGGAGACTGCCGGGACCGAGGCGGTGTTGCCGAGTCTGAAGTCTGAACAGTTGCATTCGGAAGCATTACAAATCGCCGGATCTCCGGCCGCAGATCCTGAAGCAGGATCAAAGGTCGCCGTCGTCACGGGAGCTGCTCGACGGGTTGGCAGCGAAATCGCTCTGTCACTGGCTCGTCATGGATATGCAGTCGTCGTTCACCACGGAACATCCGCTGTGGAAGCATCGGTGCTGGTCAATCGCATTCGGTCCGAAGGCGGCCGTGCAGTGGCGGTGTCGGCGGATCTTCGGGAGCCGCGAGCTGCTGCAGCCGCTGTGTTTCAGGCTGCGGAGAAGCTCGGCCCGGTGTCCGTTCTGATCAACAGCGCGGCAGTCTTTCAGGATCGTGCACTTCCATGGATCGATGCCTACCACTGCAATGTGCATCTGAGTGTCAATCTGCTTGCCCCGGTCTTTCTGGCGCAGCAGTTTATCCGGCAGCTTGCCGAAGGAGAGCCGGGGCACATCATCAATATTCTCGACTGGCGTGCTCAACGACCGGGACCGGATCATCTGATCTATACCGCAAGCAAAGCTGCTCTGGCCAGTGTCACCAAAAGTCTGGCGCAGCAGCTGGCACCGGGAATTCAGGTCAATGGTATTGCTCCGGGGGCCATTCTTCCTCCGGAGGATCGCAGTAACTGGCATCAGCAGCGAGCGATTGAGTCCATTCCTCTGAAACGTACCGGATCCCCAGGTGACGTCTGCGACGCAATTCACTTTCTTCTGAAATCCCGATTCATCACCGGAGAGATTCTCCATGTCTCCGGCGGTGAAGAACTCTGATGGATTTCAGTCCTGCAGGTGATAGTCATCCCGCAAGGGGGGGATCACGCGGAGTCCGTCCGACGCTGATGCGCTGCTCAGATCTTTCAGGAATCTCCGTTTCGTTCTGAAGCAGCCGCATCGTCGAAGAGTTCGTCTGAATTCGCGACAAGCACCGCAGTGGCCACTGAGGTGCCGCCGGCAGATTCGGCTGCTGCTTCGTGTTCCGGGCGATGAAGGTCCACTGCCACTCGATGACCAGGCAGCCACAGCGGTTCGATGTGCTTCTTCTGAAACAGATGAGCCAGGTGTTCGTGGCAGGTGAAGAAGAGCACCTGCTGGCCTTCCGCGGCGATTTCAATCAGGCAGTCTGCAGCGGCGTCAGTACGTTCCTGATCGAAGTTGACGAAGAGATCGTCCATGACGAGAGGCAGTTCCACGCCCCGTCGAGCAAACTCACGCACAAGGGCGAATCGAATGGACAGAAACAGCTGCTCTCGTGTGCCGCCGCTGAGCTGCTCCACGC
>JBKDKA010000067.1:0-7437 GCA_046345315.1 Planctomyces sp. | reverse complement strand
AGCCAGAGCATTAAAAAGAGTGCTCTTGCCGGTATTTGGATTTCCAATCAGAGCAACTCGGATGACCCCGACATCGGTTTTCGGTTCGGTCGAAGGAGACATGATGGTCTTCCGCACATCCCGGGGTCAGTGGGTTTACCGACGTGCCGTGAAATCAGACATGGCGGTTCACACCGGCAAATCAGCCGGCAACCAGTGCCATACTGCGGGAGCGAACAGAAGCCATGCTCTCCGAACTTTCACTGAAACTGTCAGCCGTTCGAACCGTCACGAAAGCAGCTTCGGACGCTCGCATGGAAATGACGCTGCCGCGAATTCGGTACTGAACCGGATCACCAAACGGCGCTTTCCGGAGAACTTCTACCGTCGCACCAGGCACGAGTCCCAGTTCCATCAGGCGAGCCATCACGGTGCCGCAGGAAGAAATCGCGGTGACAATACCACATTCACCAGGGCGAAGATCAGCAAGTCGAAATGTTTCCACGTCTTATCCGTCCGTTTAAAACATCTTGCCGGCAGGGCTTCAGGACAACCTAATAGTGAGACTCAGTCTCACATGTCTCTTCAGATTCTATCGCATGTGAAAGCGGAACGACCACAATGAATGCTTAAGTTTCGTCGAATTTCCCATAAAAAATCACTTTCGTCGGCAGGCAGAATGCCTGTCCTGAAAGGCAGAAAAGCCATGGAAACTCGTCACAGGTATGGAAATTCTGAGGGAAAATTGACGTTCCGGGGCGGGCCGGGCGAACCTCCAATGAGCATGACTCTTTCCACGGCAGCTCTACCGGGATGCTGCATGAATGCTGAACACGCCTCCAGGGAGAACGGAACAGAAGAACATCACCCCGACTGGCGGACCCGGGAATTCCGGAAACGAGACCGCAGGCGGGGTATTCTGCGACGCAGAAACAGCGGTAATATGCCCGCTGACGCAGAATTTTTAACTGTCTCTTCACTGCTCAGAGAAGTGTTTCCCCATGCTCTGCCGTGTCGCTGATTCGGTGTTCTGGATGAGCCGTTACCTGGAGCGAGCTGAAAATGCCGCTCGATTCATTGAGGTAACGCTTTCAATCTCGCTCGGATATCTCGGTCAGGATGAGACTCTCTGGTCTTCACTCCTGCATGCCGGTGGTGACGACGAAAATTTCCAGAAGACCGGGGCGCCGCCGACACGCAGGAATGTGATGCATTTCCTGCTGTTTAACCGTGAGAACCCGAATTCCGTCGTCACATGCCTCTACCATGCTCGCGAAAATGCGAGAACGATTCGTGAAAATCTGACGACCCCCATGTGGGAAGCAGTCAACCGCTTCTATCTGCGCGTCCGAAAGGCGGCCGCCGATTCAGAACAGATACTTTCGCAGCCATTGCCGTTTCTTGAACAGATCAAGCGGTCGGCTCATCAGGTCTCCGGAGTCACCTCGGCCTCCTGGTCGCGTGGCGAAGCGTGGCATTTTGCCAGCATGGGGCACATGATTGAGCGAGCCGACAAGACCTCTCGAATTCTGGATGTGAAATACTTTCTGCTTCAGCCTGATTCCGGTCAATCTGATGGAATCGACGTCATTCAGTGGGGAGCACTTCTGGAATCCACCAGCGCACTTCAGATGTACCGCAGAGCCTACGGCCGAATTGATCCTTCGAACGTCGTCGATTTCCTGATTCTTAATCCTCGATTTCCGAGGTCTCTCCGGTTCTGTGTGCGTCAGGCGGACGAAAGCCTGAGAGCAATCTCCGGTTCACCGCCCCATGGCTTCACCAACCGCGCGGAGCAGCTGCTCGGACAGCTGAATTCAGAGCTCAGCTTCACGACGGTTTCTGACATTCTCGAAGGCGAGCTGCACACGTTCATTGACCGATTTCAGCTGAACCTGAATGCAGTCGGAGAAGCAGTCAGCGAACGTTTCTTCCAGATCTCAATGGGTTGATCTTCGGATATCAGCCTTTGGCTTCAAAGTCCTTCATGAAGTTCACCAGAGCTGACACGCCTTCTGACGGAAACGCGTTGTAGATGCTGGCTCGCATTCCGCCGACACTTCGGTGGCCCTTCAGACCACTGAATCCTGCTGCTTCAGACGCCTTGATGAAGGCATTGTCGCGGTTCTCGTCGCCGGTCACAAAAGTCACATTCATCAGTGAACGACTGTCGGCGACAGCAGTGGGGCGAAACATCCCGCTCTGACCGAGATAGTCATAGAGGATCGACGCTTTTGATCGATTCTTTGTCTCCATCGCATTCAGCCCGCCCTGAGCCTTGATCCAGCGAAAGACCAGCAGCATCAGGTAGATTCCGAATGTCGGTGGTGTGTTGTACATCGACTCATTTTCTGCATGAGTCCGATACTGCAGCATCGTGGGGAGATCTTTCTTTCCCTGCTGAACAAGGTCATCCCGGATGATCACCAGAGTGACGCCGCTGGGCCCCAGATTCTTCTGAGCGCCGGCGTAAATCAGACCGTACTTCGAAATGTCCAGAGGCCGGGAGAAAATGTCGCTGCTCGCATCACAGATGAGCGGTACGTCAGCCGCGAATCCGGACGGCTCCGAGGCAAACTGAGTTCCGAAGATCGTATTGTTGGATGTGAAATGAACGTATCGGGGCGACGAACTGTAAGAGACCTTCTTCGGAATGTAGTTGTAGTTGCCGTCCTTGCTCGTGCAGGCAACATGCGTTGTTCCGAACGGCTTCGCTTCCTGAAGTGCTTTCTCTGACCACGACCCGGTGACCAGGTAATCCGCAGTCTGCCCGGAAGACAGCAGGTTCATCGGTATCGTGGAAAACTGCAGAGAAGCTCCCCCCTGCAGGAAAAGCACTCGATAATTCGCTGGAATTCCTGCGAGCTCCCGACACAGAGCCTCCGCTTCTGCGGCGACGGCCATGAATGGCTTGCCTCGGTGAGAATGCTCGCAGATCCCGATGCCTGTCTTTCCGAGCGACAGCAGATTCTCTTTTGCTTCTTCGAGCACAACTTCAGGGAGAACAGCAGGGCCGGCAGAAAAATTCCAGATACGCGACGTCATCGCACTGAGCACTTTCATCGGGAGAAAAATGAGATCCACTTCGCACAGATCGACTGCGGATCTTAGCGTTTCCATCGACCTTCGGTAGGTCTTCTTGCCATCAGCAGCGTTCTTCCCCATTTCATGGAGCAGATGATTGAGCTGACACCGAGCGGGGGAAGCTCTGTTTTCTCGAAAAAACGTTCGTTCGATTGAGCAAAGAAAGCTTCCGTCAGCAGAGCAGATTTCTGTCCCTCGGCAGTTCTGTGCCACCACTTGAGCAAAATATCAATCTGAAGCTCGGATTGTCGAAATGACAATAGTAATTCAAAGCTCCACGCGTCGGTTTGAAATTATTTCCACTCAGAGTCTTCCTGATCAGACCATTGTGCCCTGACGGAAAAAGTTTAAATTCGATGTAAGTGCCATGTGAGAAAATGGTTACGGATATCTGTGAATAAAAATAAATGGCCGAATCGAAATTGGCACAGATTTGGCATTACATGAATCACAACGACAACAAGAGATCCTGATCAGTGTGAAAAGGACTCAATGCTGCGTGAACCAGAGTTACAGGAGGTCTGGGAACATGTTGGTGCTTACACGAAAAGCTGGCGAAACGATTCGAATCTCAGAAAACATTGTGATCAAAGTGATTCGAACCGGTAAAGGTGCAGTCAAGATCGGGATCGAAGCTCCTTCAGATGTCCGGGTCATGCGAGGTGAGCTGCTGCCTGAGAGCAAGGTCGAACCTGCACCAGCGATTCCGGCTGCCATCGTCGGCCGAGTCATCTCCGATCAGTATCCCCACGTGGCCTGATCATCAAAGAACGCTACCAGAACGAACGGGCACTGAGTCTCTGCAGCAGTTCCCGCAACCAGAAGACAGAGTCAGAAGACTGAATCAGACAGAAGAATCAATTCGAGGAGAACAGGACATGATGGCCACAACCCGAAACAAACGATGGATATCAGGTATCAGAATAATGAGATGGGGCGCACTGCTCACCCTGGCACTGACATTTGTGTCACCAGTGTCGGCTCAGAGCGGATCATTGGATGCAGACTTTCCCGATGTGCCGGGCTCGCGAGTCAGTCGCCGCCCCGTTTTCCCGGACTCCATCGACATGTCCAGACCCTCCCGCGGGCTGGACTGGCGAACGGATCGGCAGATCCGCGATGAGCGATACTCCCGAGGGGTGGAAGATCTTTCCGATCTGACTCGTCCGGAACGCCCACAGATGTCACACAGCCGGTACGATGGCCGTCGCCTTCCGGTAGCCATCGATGAGTCGGATGAGTTCTCAGGAACAGACCGTCTCTCAGGAGCTGACCGCCGGCGCAGTCGGCTCGACGAGCAGGGCACAGGGCGAGACTGGCCTGCCACGAGCGGTGGTCGACGACGAATTCCGGGGCGAAGTAACACCGATACAGGTCGAGACCCGTTCGTTCCTGCTCCGCTGCCCCGAGGCGAGATGAACGAAGAAGCCGAAAAGATCAACCAGGAAATCACAGCTCGATACAGCAACCCCGTCACACTTCGAGCATTGAACGCGATGTCTGCAGAGCAGGCCGCGAACCTTTTCGCAGAGGTGTCTCGGAAGATTGATGAACGTCACCTTCAGCCGTCAACCTATGACCTGCGTGTCCGGAGAGCTCTGAGGAATCTCTCCATCGCACTCGACAATGATGCATTCGTCGGCGGACTGAGAATTTCCGGGGATTCGTTTCGAACCGACAGCTTCCGCGATCTGCTCGGCCGAATGGCAGATTCGATGCGGGTGAGAGACTATCAGGACGCTCAGACTGCGATGACCACGCTGATGAAACAGGCTCAGACCATTCCGGGGATGACAGCGAGTGTTGTTGGATTCGAATTCGCGAACGCCAGCCTCGATACTCTCGACAAGTTCTCTGGTATTGAACCGGCTGAACCGATCGCAGCTCGTGGAGCAGATGTCGCAAAGGAAACTCGAAGTGCAGCTCTGGAAGAGGAAATCGTCGGAGTGGGCGTTGAAGTGAAGCTTCACAGTGAAGGTCTGCTCGTCATGAAGACTCTCCGAGGCGGACCGGCTGCTGAAGCGGGAATCCAGTCGGGTGACATCATCATTGCGATCAACCGTCAGGAACTGGCCGGAATGCCGATGGCACAGAGTGTCGATCTGATGAAAGGATCTTCAGGGAGCACGATGCAGGTACGAATCTACCGTGCCGAGAAGGGCGAACGAGACTTCTCACTGGTTCGTCGGAAAGTTCGAGTCTGGACAGTCAATGACACCCGACTGCTGGAAGGTTCAGATATCGGTTACCTCAGTCTGAGTCGCTTTTCACAGAACTCAACCGCAGAGCTCGATCAGGCTCTGATGGACCTGCACAATCAGGGAATGAAGTCGCTGATCATTGACCTGCGAGGAAATCCGGGAGGCCTGCTGACAACCTGCGTCGAAGTGAGTGATCGGTTTCTTGCCTGCGGTACGATCGTCTCCACAAAGGGTCGATTGAGCTCAGACAACATGCTTGAAGAAGCTCGATATGAAAGAACCTGGAGTCAGCCGCTGGTTGTTCTGGTGGACCATGACAGTGCAAGTGCCAGTGAGATCTTCGCTGCAGCGATTCAGGAGAACGAACGAGGTGTGGTTGTAGGGACAAAATCTTACGGAAAGGGAACAGTTCAGACTCACTTCCCGCTGGAATCGATCAGCGGAAATCTTCGACTGACAACAGCAAAGTTCTACTCACCGAACGGACGGCCAATGGCTGGAGAAGGTGTGACTCCTGATGTGACGGTGGACGATGCTGACGGTATCGAGAACGGAGATGAAGTTCTGGAGACGGCGATTCGAATTGCGGAGAGTCGTCAGCTGAAAGACATGGCGAAGGCTGCCGGCACCTGCCGACCGGGAAAGCCATCGGTGGCACGAAGTTCTTCGCTCAGCAACATCAACGACCCGGTTCATCATGGGGCAGTCGTGCGATAGAAGATGGTTCAGAGCCGGAAACCATGAGGGTTTCCATTCTGAATCAGGACGTCACGACAGAGCTGAGTCAGGAAACAAAAGAAAGCCTCATCAACACAGACCTCAGGACGAGAGGACGATTATGCTGATCTGCCGAGGGCCCTGGACGGGCCAGCCGTTGCACCCGAATGAACCGTTGCACTCGAATGCGAATGAACTGAACGAGCCGTTTCGTGCGGGATGGATGAAAAAAATAAAACCGGTTGACTGAGCCACTGGCTTCGGTCAACCGGTTCTGTGTTTTTCAGATTCTGTGCGGACGATCTGTTTCCGCTTCAGCACAGTTCCAAAAGATTACTTCGGAACGGGAATCCCGGCCGCATCAAACTTCAGGTCGGCGGGTACGTTCTTCTCCGTCCAGTCTTTCACCGCCTGCAGATCTTCTGCGGGAACCGGTTCTCCGGATGCCGCGAGCATCGGCCCGACGATCTTCAGAATCAACTGATAGGCGTCTTTTACAACCGTTGAGCGAGGTGCTCGGTTCAGCATTCCCTTGATGTTTTTCGGATCTTTGGCCTCGTCGGCATCCAGGTGGTGAAACGCCAGATAAAGATCTGAGCCGCAGAAAGGGAAGTCCGGATTGCCCGGATCTTCGTTGAACTTCTCCCCGGCCTGAACCGCGAGTTGAGCGACTTTCCATGCGAGCACATCGAAATTGATATCCGAATCGTAGCCGATGCGTCCGAATCCACGAGCTGCCATGCAGCGGACTGAGATGTCACGCTTCGGATCCGCAACGACTTTCAGGAGAGCGTCGAATATCGAAGGAGTAGCCTGCCCAACGATTTCACGCGGCCAACTCACTCGACAGAGCGCTTCAATCAATGTCTTCTGGTAGGTCACCTCCGTGTCAGTTCGTGCAAGCTGTGTTCTCAACGCGGAACCCAGTTGCATCTGAACGACTGGAAGGGCATCCGTCTTTTCCAGAAACTTTCGAACCTGAACGGCCGCGGCAGCCCTGACTGCGTCAGGCACTTTTGCATCAGCATCAGAAATGACCTGCTGCAGTGTTTCCGGGACCTTACCAAGGATATCTGTGCGAGGTTGATCGGGTCCTTTGCTTCGGATTTCGAGTTCATTCAGTATTGCGAGTGCGAACATTCTCGCGTCGAGATTGTTCTTCAGCAGATCCAGAAGTAACCCGTGGGCCAGAACCATGACCTCTTCACGGAATCGTTCTTTGCTGCTCTTGTTCAGTATCAGGCTGCCGCAGGAATTCAGCTCACGACGAATATCGAGGAGTGCCTGCCCCATCAGAAAAGGACTGGCCTGAACCTGTGGATCCGTAGCTCGATAGATCCGGTAGCGAAGCCCCTGAGTCATCACTTCTTTGTCGGCAGTTGCGCTGAGATTCGGCCCCTGCGACAAAAGAGTCTTGTATTGTCTGCTGATCTTCTTGTTGAAGTTTGATTCATCT
>JBKDKA010000066.1:0-6690 GCA_046345315.1 Planctomyces sp. | reverse complement strand
ATCTGGCGCGGGACGTCGGATGTGCACACCGCCAATACCAGCTACGGCCATTTCGTGCGAGCGAAATAGAGCGACGTTCAGCGCTGTGGCAGGAATCCCTGAAGCGGCGGCATCGGAATGCCTCCTGTGACAGGACCTGATAAGCCTGAGGAATTCGAAAGCATCGGACAGCAGCGAAGCGATCCCACCAGAGGCGCCGAAAGAAGCGGTCGCGGTAAAGTACCGGACCCGAAACACTGCACCGTGCTTCACAGACGTCCGCTGATTCCCTCGCGCAGGCTCAGTGACCGATCGCCTGTGGAGGTCGTGCTTGATCTTTCGCACGACGGCTGCATCCGTGGTGAGATTCAGTTCAAAGAAACAGACGAACGAATAAAGCTGTTCGTGAAGCCAAACCGTACGTAACGCAACTGCTGAATCTTGACAGGACGCGGCAGTGTTTATGGTTTGCCTTCACTGCGATTGGACCACCAGGGCAGTTCGACCCCACCGTCCATCGTCATGGTGCTGCCGGTCATGTAGGCGGCTTCACGACTGAGTGTGAAGCAGATGCCGTATGCCATTTCTTCCGGGGAACCGAGCCGCTTCATTGGCAGTTCTCCCGCACCTGCTGCCAGCTGGTCTTCGGTGAAAAACTTGCGTTCACCCGGCGTATCAATCCATCCCGGATGGAAAACGTTCACACGGATCCCGTACTGAACCACTTCAATCGCAGCCGTTCGAGCCATGTGGTCAATCGCCGCTTTTGACATGTTGTAAGCCATGGCCGTAGGGAAGGGAATCACCGCGTGCGGAGAGCTCACCACAGTGATCGCTCCACCCGTCCCTTGTTTCTTCATCTGAGCCGCCGCGGCACGAACTCCGTAGAACGCTCCCCACATGGTGACGTCGATCGTTCGCCGAAATCCCTCCATGTCAGCGTCCAGCATCAGCTGTCGATCACTGTAGACAGCATTGGAAACATAACAGTCGAGCGAACCGAATTCCTGAACTGTCCGCTCGACCATTTCCTCAACGGATTTCTGACGGGAAACATCAGCAGCAATCACCAGAGCTTTTCGACCCAGCTTTCGAATCTGAGCTGCAACTTCTTCTGCTTTCTCCGTGCTGGAACTGCAGTTGATGGTCACATTGGCACCACCCCGAGCCAGCTGCAGTGCGACTGCCGCGCCGATCCCCTTGGAAGATCCTGTGACGATCGCATTCTTACCACTGAAATCGATATTCATCCGACGACATTCCCCCGAACACTCAAAACGCCGTGAATCGTCTTCTGACGATTCGTTTCTGTCTGTTACCGAATCACTGTTGTAGTCGCATAACGGGCATCGTTCCACTCTGCAGCCGCGATTATCTGCCGACAGTCACCAGGGAGCAGAGGGCAGGAATTTCGACGATCACGACACCGACGAGTGCGGCATCAGCAGATTCAGCGACGACGGAACGGATTTCGAAAGAGCGACCATCGTCGCTGCGGGCGGCTCGGTGTGTCCCATTCCGGAACGACTTCCGCGTCGGCGTTGTCTCCCGCCGCATCAAACTCGTCGTCAAGCGAGTCGTTCGCGGCTTCCTGAAACTGATTGCCATGAGCCACACTGCTGACAGCGTCCTGACTCAGAGGGTCGGGACGACTGAGATTCCCTGATCGAGAAATCGACCGAGCCGGTGTTTTTCCGCGGTTGTCGGCCTTCTGAAGTTGAGTCCTCACAACGTCGCCCAGATCGGTGACGCCGCCGGATTTGTCCGACGGCAGGTGCCAGAGTGTATCAGAGCACTCGCAGTTCGGTTCGATTCGCCCGAAATTCATGACCAGAGCAGTTTCCATCGCGGGAAATTCCAGACGAATTCTGGTCGGCAGCAGATGGTCTTTGAATGTCCGATGTTCCGTGATTAAAGCCCGAATCAGCGGATCGCCATCCGGGTCGTGAATGGCGTGTTCTCGAATTCGACCGGAAACGGTATCCACTTTGATGACACGGCGAATGGTTTTGCCATCGAAGTTATCTTCAATCGATGTCAGCCAAAGTTCCTTTTCGTCGGCATGCCCTCGTGAAGTCGTCATCCCGTCCGCATTCAGCGGCTTGACGCAGAGAACTTCCATCAGCCATGCCGGATCAACACGTGGCACACCGATCTGACACTGCTGCAGCAATGGCGTGTCTTCGTGCTTCCATGTCAGTACTCCAGCTCCACCAGGAGTCACATAGAACCAGCAGCGTTCGTCATTGGCACCCAGATCCGCCTGAGCGATCATGTTGGAAGCCTTCAGTCGAAAATGATGCGGAGCTTCGCACGCGATCATCCCGGAAAGCCTGGCAGGTGGTGTCTTCGGCATGTGCGCCGTCGTGGACATGTCTGTGCATCGCCAGCTGTGCAGCTCGCCGCTCTGCTTATTCAGATGCTCAACCAGCTCTTCCGCTGTGAGCGTCATCGGCAGCAGTGGTTCGACGTAGCGAGTTTCCTGAGTTTTGCTCAGACCGACGCATCCGGTGATGCAGAGCATCGTCAGCAGGATGGCGTTGGTCTGATCTCGCATCACTTGTCACTCACACGATCATTTCTCGGAGATCAGCATGATGTCCGAAGATTTCGGCAGCAGTCAGAACGTCACTCTCTGAAACGTCCCCGGACCACTTTCAGGCGGCCATTCCGCTCCCGCTGCCGGATTCAAACAATTGTTCCTGAAGTCGTTCAATCTGCTCTTCGGACAGTTCTTCTTCGGGGACATCAAATGGACCTTCTCCCGCACTTCCTACCAGACGCATGGTCGGGTGATCATCCACCTGAAAGACATCTTCCAGAATCAGCCGTCGACGTCTGAGCAGCAGCAGTGACAGGACATAACGGTACTGACGCTGAACGACATTGGGCGATTCCTCCAGCTGTACGAAGTACTCGAACAGAGAATCCGCATCCAGTTTCAGTCGAGTCTGCTCAGTGGTCTCCGGAATCAGGAACCGCCAGTGACCAATGGCGCCGACAGGCGGCCCGGTCCAGGCATCGGCAGAGTAATCCTGTCGCTGGAGCTTCCCGTCCTGCTCAATCAGCACAGACCAGCAGACGTCACCGGGAAGAAATACGCGACCCGTCGCGGCGCAGGATTTTGCAGCCGGGCGTATGTTGAAGTCCATTTCTGAATCGCCTCAGTTTGACCGTCTGTCAGCCAGGTCGGATCTGCCATCATCCATGATGCCCCTGCCGACTGGCTGAATCCCCTGTAATCTACGAGGTTTCCGTTTCTCAGCCAATACGAAAACCCGGAAAGAAAGTGATCAAATGATCACTTTTCAGGCCACCTGTTGTCATGCCGCCGGCGGTTCGCTTTCAAGAAACTGCCGGTTGCAGAATTGAGGAATCAGTCAAGAAACAGGAATTCCTTCTGATTCAGGATGACGTGACAAAGATCCGTCACGGCCGGAAGACTGGTCGTCGCGGAGGTCGCCGGAATTCCCTGCTCAGCAGCGGTCGCCACAAGAAACTCTTCCATGGTTTTCAGTTCCTGCGGTTCGGCGTTTCTCGCCAGGGCCTGACGGTATGCGGTCTGAATCAGATCGGCTGCTGTCGCGTGTTTTCCTTCGATCAGGCCGGCAGCCCAAAGAGCCGCCTGCTGAGAAATAAATTCACTGTTCAACAGAATCAGTGCCTGATCCGGAACATTCGAAACGTTTCTCCGCCCGACGCTGGTGGCCGGGGCCGGTGTGTCAAACGCCAGCATAAATGGTGAAAGAAAATTGCGATTCACGGCCTGGTAGATGCTCCGGCGACCAGCGCCATCCAGTGGTCCGGAATCTTTCGGACGCCCTCGCCCCTGCATGTAGGGCGTCAGATAGACCGGGACAGAAGGACCGGACATCGTCGAATCCAGCCGCCCGGACACCGCAAGGATGGCATCCCGGATGGCTTCACCTTCCAGCCGCTTGATCATGGCTCGATGATGCAACAGGTTGCGAGGATCTTTCTGTTCCGCTTCAGGGTTACGCGCACTGCTCATGCGATAAACGCGGCTGAGCGTAATGGTTCGGATCATCTGATGGACGGACCAGCCCTGGGTCCTGAACTCCGAGGCAAGGTAATCCAGCAGTTCAGGATTGGAGGGCAGTTCACCGTTGGCTCCGAAGTTGTCCGGCGTCGCGACAATCCCTCGTCCCAGCAGATGCTGCCAGATTCGATTGACCATCACACGAGCGGTGAGCGGATTGGAGTCGGACACCAGCTGCTCGGCGAGTTCCAGTCGACCGCTTTCGGAATGAACCGGCGGTCTGAAGGATGTCAGTGTGTGGATACTGTTCCTGCCGGAAAGAGCTTCCAGAAAGCGGCGCGGTACAACAGGTCCGGGATTTCGATGACTGCCCCGGATCATGATGTGCTCGTCTTCGCCTGTTCCGTCACACATCACCAGAACCGGATCAGACTCCGGAGTCTGCCCGGCAAGCTGCTTCCAGCGATCAGTCAATTGCAGAAATTCAGGCCGACCATGAGACTCCGAAAGCAGCCCCGCTGATGATGCAATCGCCGGCCAGTGACGATCACTGAACGTCACCTCAGAGATCTTCCGCAGAATCAGATCTGCACGCACGTCGCCTGGTTTCTGCTGCTGAAGCCACTCAGTCAGTGACGTGGCAAGAGCAATGGATGCAGCTCCGGGGAGCGGATCCTTCGGCGGTGCTTCTCCTGGAGATCCCGCGAATCGAATCTCCCGAATTGCAAACCATCCGTCATTTTCATCCAGAAATTCCAGATGACACCGATGTCCCTGATAACGATGAGTGTCGCCGCTGATCCGAATCCAGCGAAACTCATCGCCGGAATCGATCGACTGCCGTGTACCATCGAAAAGCAGTCCGCTGAACTCATTCATGACATATCCGTCAATGACGAGTCGCATTCTGGACGACCGCCCCGCTGCAAGTACCAGAATCTCCGGATGCTTCAGTTCGAATGTCGGTGACTGCAGAACACCGCGAAGCCCCGGGGCGAGAACCCTTGATGAAACTCCCTGCTGTCGCTTCAGCTGCGGACCAGCGTCCGTCCATGAGGCTGCGGACATAACATCACGCCGCAACGCTTCCGCAGATTGTTCCTGAGGTGTCTTCGAACCGGAAATGAGTCCGTCGGTCAGATCGGATGGAAACGCTTCCCCATAGACTTTCCAGCCTTCCGGGAGTCCGTTATCAAATTGCGCCAGGTTTTGTTCCGCAGGAACAGATTGTTCCGCCGCCTGAACTTCTCGACACCAGTCGATCGCGACCTGCTTGATCTGAGCGGCGTCTGTCTTTGCAGTTCCCGGCAGCTGACTGATTCGAACTGCGAGCGACAGCGGATGTCCCACATCAGAACCCGAAACGCCTGCAAAAGAGACACTTGCCTGCCCTGAGTTCGGGTCATTCGATGCAGTGGCTTGTGGCTCTGACATTGCGAATTTTGTCAGATCCTTGAGCAGTTCGTTGGACGTCAGACGCTGAAGTTCCGGGAATAGGTGGTCTGTCAGTCCCTTACGAGCCTGAATCAGCTGACTTTGCCATTCCGAGGTCCTGCCGTCGAGGTCGCGCCACGCAGTCCGACGGCGTGAACTCTGGAGAAAGCCCGAAAGAGCGTAATAGTCGGCGGTCGTGACCGCATCAAACTTATGGTCATGACAGCGAGCACATGCGACGGTCAGTCCCAGAAATGTTCGTGAAAACACATCGATCTGATTATCAATGCGAGCCGCTTCTTCACCACGGACGTCCACGGGAGCATGTTTGTCCTCGCCGAGATACCAGAACCCGGTGGCAATCTCCGATTCGTTAAAGCCACGCTCTCGATTCTTTCTCGGATCAGGAAGAAGGTCACCGGCAATATGCTCACGAACAAACTGATCGTAGGGTACGTCATCATTGAAGGCTCGAATCACATAATCACGATACTGCCACGCATGAGGCAGAGGGTAATCGAACTCATGTCCCAGCGTTTCCGCATAGCGCACCAGATCAAGCCAGTGACGCGCCCACCGTTCGCCGAACTTCGGTGATTCAAGCAGACGAGTAACTACAGTTTCCATGGCCGATTCAGTCGTTCCCGCATCGTTCAGAAACGCGTCAACGTCTGCGGGTGTCGGGGGTAGTCCAATGAGATCGAAATACAGTCTTCGAAGAATGGTCCGACGATCGGCATCCGGAGCTGGTTCCAGCCCCGCATCTTCCAGCTTCGCCTGCACAAAGCGATCGACGTCGGTATTGGCCCAATTCCGGTTCTTCACTAAAGGAATCGCCGGCTTTCGAATCGGCTGCCATGCCCAGTGAGATCGGCGACGTTCTTCGAGAGGAAACGCCGTGGGAGCAGTTTCCGGATCCGCAGGAGTCTCCGCCACCGAGTCCGGCCAGAAGGCTCCATCGGCGATCCATCGCTCAAGAATCTGCACTTCTTCAACAGGAAGTCGCGAGCGCGGTGGCATCTCGAATGATTCATAACTGACGGCTGAAATGATCAGGCTCTCTTCCGGCTTTCCAGGCACCAGTGCCGGGCCGCTGTCACCACCTTTCAGAATGGCGGATCGGCGTGAAAGAACGAGCCCGCCTTTCTTCCGATCCAGGGCTGAGTCTGCAGCCGACTCGGCGTTTGCACTGGGGGCCTTCTCAGACGGTCTGGATTCGGAAACCGCTGATCCGGAATGGCATTCAAAGCATCGCGATTCCAGAAGCGGGTAGACTC
>JBKDKA010000065.1:0-27609 GCA_046345315.1 Planctomyces sp. | reverse complement strand
AGGGCATCAGTGATTGATTTGCGCTGGAGTTTTTCGTCTCTCGCTCTTGTTCGGCGTGGTCTTCCGGATAATCTGATCCTGCCTGAATCGCAGCCTCACCGCATTTGACTTCAATCCTGGATTTCGAGGGCGAAACGTTTTTGGGTGAAACCTGTTCTCCCGTGATCCGATCGGGTGCGGTTAGTCGTCGGGAAATCATCATCATTCGAATGCAGGATGCTGCATGGACAGTCTTTGAAACAGCTGAGGGCACAGACCGATGTTTCATCTGTTTCCGGCAGCAGCAGCAACGAGGACTTCATCTGATGCGGCCGCATTCTGCAGCAGTCGGCTCAGTCGCCGTGAACTGACAACAACCGCATTGACCAGAATGGCAGCCCTGGCGTCAGTCACTCTGGCAGAGCGGCTTCAGTTGGCGGCAGCAGAGAACTCCCCATCCGCAGAAGCATTCCTCCCATCCGTATCAGGCGGAAAGACGAAGAGCTGCATTTCCATCTTTCTTTGTGGAGGCCCGTCTCAGCCCGATCTCTGGGATATGAAGCCGGAAGCGCCTGTCGGCATTCGAAGCGAATTTCAGCCAATCCAGACGACGGTGCCCGACATTTATTTTGGAGAATTAATCCCACGTGTTGCGCGGCACGCCGACAAGCTGGCTCTGATCCGATCCATGACTCATTCGAACAATGACCACAACGGTGCCATTGTTCACAGCCTGCTGGGACAGCTGCCATCAGTTCCCGGTGAACTCTATGTTGATCGAAACGATCATCCGGGAATCGGCGCCATCCTTCAGAAACTGCTCGGAAACTCGGCTCCACTGCCCGCCTGGGTAGTTCTGCCACGTTTTTTCGGAACCAATTCACCAGCGTACAAAGGTCAGTCCGGAGGCTTCCTCGGACCTTCGTTTGATCCTTTACTCTTTGACAAAGAGCGAATCGGGTCGCTGTCCGAGGCACCACTCCGAATCGGATCTCTCGAGCTGCCAGCGGATGTGAGTCCCGGAAGGTTTCGAAATCGATTTGACCTCCTGCGGTCGCTCGAGAATGTTCGGGATCGCTCGGGAACAGGAACAGGTGAACCTGCGGATGCCGGCAGTACCACGGCGGGCGGAAGAACTGCTCGAGCCGATTCCTCGGAACACGAATCAGCGTTCGTGGAGCAGGCAGAGAGTCTGCTCGCCGATTCTCGAATCCGAAGCGCCTTCCTCCTCGACGCGGAGCCGCAGTCTGTTCGTGATCGTTACGGCCGCAACGAATACGGGCAGAGTTTTCTGATGGCACGGAGACTGATTGAATCGGGAGTTCGCCATGTCAACGTGTTCTGGACTTTCTTTGACTCGAAAGGCTGTCAGTTCAACCTCTGGGATAATCATGGCGTCCCCAATGACGTTTGTGGAATTGACGGGCAGTTGACGGGGCGCCAACAGCTGACTCATCGATACTGCACTCCCTCCTTCGATCAGTCATTCTCTGCATTGCTGGAAGACATGTCACAGCGAGGCCTGCTGGATGAAACACTGATTACCGTGGGTGGCGAATTCGGAAGAACTCCCCGGATCAATGCAACCGCCGGTCGCGATCACTGGGCTCACTGCTACACTCAACTTCTGGCCGGTGGAGGCGTTCAGGGCGGATCTGTTTATGGCCGGAGTGACGCTCAGGGTGCGTATGTTCGGGACCTGCCGGTCACCCCGGATGACCTTGCCGCGACGGTTCTTCACGCCTTCGGGCTGTCGCCCGAATTGACCATTCCGGACCACACAGGCCGGCCCGTTCGCATCACGACCGGACGACCAGTGACCGCGATCTTCTGATCGGATTTTCAGAGCGGAATCGCGATGCTGAATACCTCTGAGCGTGCTCATTGAAGATCCGGAGTTCCGAGTCTCTGGAAGTCTGTTCCGGTCGGCAATAGGATGCGTCAATCAGAATGACGAGCTGCAAGCATGGATCCATCAGAACTATCGAATGCTATTCGGAGATATCTGCCGTGTGTTGGTTGGAAAACAGCAACAGAATCAATCCCGATCGCGAAGTGACGTTGATCATTGCGATCGGTCAGGTCGGTCGAAGACACTTTTCTTCACTTGTTCAAACTCTTTCGATCATGTCGCTGGTCTTCAGTGTTTTTTCGGTCGTTTCGAAGGCGGAGGAAGTCATGCGCTGCATCGAACCCAATGCGCAGAATGGGTCTTCCGGAGCCGTCATTGTCGGCGATGTACCGCTTCTGCACACAGCACAATTGTTTCCGGATTCCGGTGCCGGTGACCTGACACAGCTGAGCACTCCGGTTCAGGTCGATCAGGTTCTGGGACGTCTCGAACGTGTACTGGCCGAAGTTCAATCCGGCTGGAATCAATGTGTGAAGCTGAATTTCTGCGTCACATCGGCGAGTGTTGTGCCGGAGATCAGGAAAGCGCTGAGCGCACGATTTTCCGGAACGCATCAACCTGCCGTCTCCTATGTCACGACGTTGCTTCCGATCTCTGGCGCACAGGTTTCGGTGGATGCCGTCTGCTGCGTGAGTGATGCATATCTGAAATCCGGGCAGGGCAGAGACAAGCCTGCCGTATTGTCGGACGCTGCCATTGTACCAGCCGGATCGCGCATCTACGTCGCTGGTCAGGCCGAGCGAAGTCCGTCGCTTCGGGAATCCACCAGAAAGACGCTGGAAAGCCTCAGCGCAACGATGAAGTTCATGGGGAGATCCGATGCTGATATCATTCAGCTGCGAGCATTCATCATGCCCATGTCAGATGCCGCTGCAGTTTCGGACGAAGTCGCGAGGTTCTTCTCGCCAGCGCCCGTTCCGCCGCTGATTCTTGTGGAATGGCAGTCCTCAGCAGATACACCGATTGAAATTGAACTTGTCGGCTGGGGCGGTCAGAGTGCCGGTAAAGGCCCTGAGATTTCCTGGGCAACTCCGCCGGGAATGACGACTTCTCCCGTCTACAGTCGCGTTGCTCGCATTGATCGTTCGCCGTCCGTCTATGTTTCAGGACTTTACGCGGACACTGCTGGTAGTGCGCTGAATGACCCGAAGACAGGAGAACGAGAAGTTAAAGAGGTGTTTCAGACACTGCAGCGCCTGCTGGGGCAGGCGGGAAGCGACCTGAAGCATCTCGCGAAGGCCACCTATTATGTCTCACCGGAAGCAGCTGCAAATCCCATGCTCAACACGCTGAGACCACAGTACTACGATCCGAAGCGTCCGCCATCTGCTTCCAAGGCAGTTGTGGCTGGCGTTGGCGCGGATGGCTTTGGTCTCACGATGGACATGATTGCTGTACCCGTGATTTCCGGTCCTTAACAACGTTTTCCGATGGAAGAATATTCTCCGGTGAAAAAGCAAAGTGTACGGATTGGTATTATCGGAGCTGGTGCTGTTTCTGATTATCATCATGTTCCGGGGATTCGAATCGATACCCGTTCAACGCTGACGGCGGTCTGCGATCCCGATCAGAAATTGCTTCAGAAACGAAAGTCCGACTGGGGAGATATCCTCACGTTTGAAGACTATCGTCAGATCGCTGCCTGTGACGAAGTCGACGCGGTCATCATTGCCACTCCGAATTTTACCCATCACGCCATTGCCATCGAATGCGTTCGCAATGGTAAACACGTGATGTGTGAGAAGCCGCTGGGGCTCAACTACCAGGAATCGGAGGAGATGTATCTGGAAGCGAAGAAGGCCGGCGTCCGGCACATGACAGCCTTCACTTACCGCTTTGCTCCTTCCATGAGATATCTTCGACACCTGATCTCTGCAGGAGCGCTCGGAGTGCCTCGGCATTTCCGCAGTCAGAGATTTCTGGACCTTCCTGAAACCAGCTGGGGCTGGCGGCAGAACAAAACACTGGCCGGTGCCGGTGATCTGTTCGACATGACAATCCATCGCATTGATTTTGCTCAGGACCTGCTGGGACCAATTCGTTCCGTCTGCGGAGCCGTCGCGACCTATGCTCCGCGAGACCGTGCTTCCGATGGAAAACCCTGCGAAGCGTCCACGGTCGACGACTGGTCAGCGCTGATCGGCACATTCGAAAGTGGTGCAGTCGGTGTCTGGGAAGGAAGCACGCTCATGAAGGGCTATAAAAATTCCGGGATGGGATTTGAATGGGCGGAGATCAACGGCAGCGAAGGATCAGCGGTCTACCAGCTGACCGATCCGAACAATATTCGCATCGGATCCAGTACCCGCGATATGGAAGTGGTGCCGGTTCCGGCGGAGTATCTGGTTCCTGCGGGAAGTCCGCGAGATCCATCCAAAGGCAGCCCGAGCACTGTCTTCCGTTATGACCTTGTCTGGGAATTCGTCTCCGCGATTCTCGAAGAACGCGATGCGGTCCCTGGATTCGATCATGGTGCAACGGCTCAGGCGGTCGCAGATTCCGTGCTGGTTTCGTATGCGGAACGACGCTGGGTGGATGTTCCGCAGTTAAAAGTCTGAAGCGCACTGATATAGATCACTCAGAGATCACTCAATGAAACGGCTGTTCTTCGGGATTCATCGTATGCCTTCATCAGATGACAGAAGCGTGTGTGTGTTACAGGCCGGTCTGCTCGCTCAGAAATGCCTGAGCCTTCTGGTTTTCTTCAGTTTGCTCGTTCTGCTGCTGCCCGCTGCGGAGGCTCAGGGACCGGCGTACACCAATCTGCTGTCGGACGCCGGTCTTTCGATGTGGATGAAGACAGATGGTAGTGCTGTGTCTGGAGGATGGCTCCTTGAATCTGACGGAGTGCTGCATCTGAAGGGCGATGGTGGAAACATCATCACTCGGGAACAGTATGGTGATTTCGATCTCTGGTTTGAGTACCGTATTGCCTCAAAAGGGAACAGCGGAATCAAGTATCGAGTGACTCAGTACGACACATCGTGGCTCGGACCGGAATACCAGATTCAGGACGATGCCGCATTTCCTGACATGGGTGACAAACACCTTACCGCTTCACTGTACGACCTGATCAGCATTTCTCAGCCAATCTTCCGTCGCAGTTATCGAACGGAAAATGAATTCAACGTCGGCCGAATCCTCGTTCAGAATAACCATGTTCGTCACTGGCAGAATGGCAACCTGGTCATTGATGAGTGTTTCGGGGCGCCGCGATTTCAGGCAGCGGTCTCCGAAAGCAAATTTCGCGATCGAGCCGGCTTCGGTACGAATCGAGTTGGACGACTGATGCTCACGGATCACCATAGCGAAGTCTGGTTCAGAAACGTCTTCGTTCGCCGCCTTGATTCCTGCCGTTAGCGGTCTGCGGTGTTCGATGTGGCGTTGCTGTGTTTAGACGATTTCTGAAATGACAACGGAGTGCCAGTCAACATGGAAGTTCAGTGGGAACAGACCAGCGTAGCTGAATGGCTGAACGGCAAGCTCACATCAGATCGAGTTCGTTCACTGACTGCGTTCCTGGAAGAGCAGGGGACGTTCCATTTTCGGAGCCTGCCGTCCGGGCTGTTTCCTGCGGCTGCCAGCGATGTTGAGAATCATGAGACCACCGGTTATGCCAATGTCTGGCTGCGTGACAACATTCAGATTGCCTCGGCTCATCATGTTTTAAATCCTGCATCATCCTCTGCGGCGGATTGCGTGCGAGGCCTGCTGAAGTTTTACACCCGTCATCGTTTTCGATTTCGCAACGTGATTGAGGGTCGCGACAATCCGCAGGACCCGATGAACCGACCACACATCCGCTTCGACGGTGAGAAGCTTCGGGAACTGCCGGAAAAGTGGTCGCACGCTCAGAATGATGCACTGGGATATTTCCTCTGGCTCACATGCCGCCTTGTTCTCGACAATGCATTGCCTGTGGAAGACGTTCATCAGGAGATCATCGGAGATCTCGTGCGTTACTGGGAAACGATTCGTTTCTGGGAAGATGAAGACAGTGGACACTGGGAGGAGACACGCAAGGTTTCAGCCTCCAGCATCGGGACTGCGGTGGCCGGACTGACGGCTCTTCGCCAGCTGATGGGCCATCACCCCGGACTGCTGGCAGACACAGAAAGCGCCGTCAATACAGAAGATGTGGACAGACTGATCGAAGCGGGCACAAGGGCACTCGATACCATTCTTCCGTCAGAATGTATCCAGAATGATCCGCTGAAGAAGCGAACTGCCGACGCAGCTCTTCTGTTCCTGATTTATCCGCTCAACATCGTCAGCAAAGCGCAGGCGGATGACATCATCGGAAATGTTCGCGAGCATCTGATGGGGCCAATTGGAATTCGTCGCTATGTCGGTGATTCCTACTGGTGTGCGGATTACAAATCGCTTCTGTCAGCCGAAGTCCGAACGTCGGACTTCAGCGATGACATGACGGCCCGCGACCAGATGCTGCGACCAGGCACTGAAGCTCAGTGGTGTATCTTCGATCCGATTCTCTCCTGTATCTTCGGCGCCAGATATCGAGAACATCGACGGGCAGAAGATCTGCAGAAACAGATCGAGTACCTTCGGCGATCACTGGCTCAATTGACGCTCCCCGGTTCACGATTCGGCGCATGGCGATGCCCGGAGTCGTACTTCATGGAAAACGGAACATGGGTTCCCAACGACATCACGCCGCTGCTCTGGACTCAGGCGAATCTCCGGCAGGCACTGCATCATCTCTGCAGCAGTCTTGAAGATTAGCTGGACAGCCTCTTTGCCATGCAGCAGTTACGGATTGCATTCCGTCATCCTTGTGCCGGCGGCAGCTGCAGTTGGTTTTTCCGGGCGGATGCAGTGAATTGAGCTATTGATTCCAGTCATGTGTGTGTATCGCCGGTTCCGCCTGAACTAGCTAGAAGGAGCCCCGCCAGAGGCACATGCATCGTGTCGGTAGCTGTCACTTATGGCTCCGCCGACGCAAGGTCGACGGTAGCCGTCAGCTATGATTCAGTCGGCGCAAGGCCGACGGTAGCAGGTTGTTGTATGTCCGCCAGGCGAGGCTGACGGGAACGTATTCTGACTACGGGCCGAAGGTCCGGCCGTTCTGACAGCCCGGGCTGAAGCGAAGCGGTGGCCCGGGGCAGCGACCGCACGAAAACGGCCCGAAAGAACGAGTGGCCCGGCGACATTGTCACGAATGATTTCGCAGTGCGGGACATCGGAGCATTGCATCCGACACCCCACAATTTCGCAGCGTTTATTGTGGTGGGCCTTCGCTTCGCTTGTCCCACCCTACAGAAACTCGCAGCCTCGTCGGGCCGGAACGCACCACTCGGGGGTGTCTGACACAAAACCTTCAGCTCCGATGGATCGTCTTCAGTCAGCAGTGACAATTCCGAATCGCGATGAGCTGGTGAGCGGATAGCCGTTCAAAAAAGACCGTCCATCCATAGGCCTTCGCCCGTCAGGCTGGATGGAATTGATCACCATCCGTCCGCTGCCTGTCTGAACAGTCAGTTGTCCGGCAACAACCTCTATCCTGCCGGCGTCAACTGAGCTTCCTGTACCGAACGACGGATCACTGCTGCCATCAATGGGAGTGGCTTCGAGGATTACGCATCGAATCGGTGGCAGTTCGTCACGGAGCAGAGATGTCACGGCTTTGGGCCAGGGCTGCATGGCCCGAATATGACAATCGATCTGCTCGGCCGTCTGTTTCCAGTCGATACTGCCTTCGGTTTTATCAATCTTTGGAGCCAGTGTGACCAGAGACTCGTCCTGCACAAGAAACGCCGCAGTTCCAGATTCCAGCTTCTGCAGCACCTCTGCAGTCAAGGCGACGCTGAGATCTGCGAGCCGCAGCATGAGTTCCCCGGAAGTCTCTCGAGGACCGATCTCAGTGACAACCCGACCGACAATCGGGCCGGAATCCAGAGCCGGCTCAATCTGAAACATCGTCACGCCGGTCTCACGATCTCCTTTCCAGATCGAGTATTGAACAGGTGCTGCCCCACGATGCCGAGGCAGCAGCGATCCGTGAAGATTGAATGCTCCGAGCCGTGGGATGGACAGCAGTTCGGGACGAAGAATCTGTCCGTAAGCAGCGACGACGAAAACGTCAGCCGAAAGACTGCGAAGTTCATCGAGGACCGCCGGGCGATTGACTCGTTCCGGCTGAAACACCGGAACAGAGTTCTCGATGCCGAGTTCCTTCACCGCGTTGACATGACGGTGATGTCCACGTCCCGTTTTGTCAGGCTGCGTGAACACTCCCACGACCTGATGGCTGGAATTCATCAGCGTTCGAAAGGTGGGCAGCGCGAACTCTCCTGTACCCATCAGGACTACGCGCAGTGCCATGAATCACTTTCGGAATAAAGCCTGATCGTAACAACTCGTTGTGTCGCGATCACCGAAGCAGAAATCTTGCGGGCAGATCAGCTCCAGTATTTCTCACCGTGCCAGTTGATTGGTGGATGCGTTTCGACTTCGACATCGCCATGAACACGAGTCTGGCAGGCCAGCCGTACGTCTTTATCAGCATTGCTGAGAATCTTCAGGCCCAACAGTGGGTTCAGCCACTTCCAGACAGACTCCAGAATCCCTTTGCGACTGCAGTTCTTTTCGCCGGAACGAATGATCACATTGCAGCTGCAGCAGGTACCAAAACCCATGCAGTTCACAATCTTGTGCGGCCCGGAATAAATTTCCACGCCGTTCTTCCGAGCAACAGATCGCAGGTCTTCTCCGTCCTGAACCTGTACGGTGACCTTTTCGTTGACAAATTTCACTGTTGGCATGGCGACAACACTCTTGTTGACACGGACAGGCTGTGAACGTTCCGCAGGACCTGCTACACAGGAAGTTGACGGATCAGCGAGCGATCATCACCCTTCTGATGCAGCGGGATCGCGCGATGATAGTGAGAAGCTTTCGGAAATTCCAGTTCTGTTTGCTCATCCCCATTCCTGAGGACGCAGCGGTTGACGGAAGGAGATCTTTCCACGAAAACGCTGTCCTCGCTGAGGATTCGGGTGCCGAATCACTTGGAACGGCTGACAAAACCGGGACTGGCTCCCGAACAATTCTCTAGACACTCACACATTCGGGCGGAGAAGGGTGCCTGTCCCGGTTTTGTCAGAGCCTTTTGGAAAACGCTTACGGGCAGAAGACGGAAGAGAAATGACACAGGCAGGCAACACAAACGTCTCGGTTCAACGCCCGATTCTTCGAGCGGGCATGGTCGGAATGGGGATGATCTTTGACGAGACTTATCGCCCGTTTTTCGAAAAGGCCCACCTCAAGGGCCTCCACGACCGTGATTTCGGCGACCTCGACGTGGAACTCGTTGCTGTTGCGTCAAGAACCGGCGGCAGAGCCAGCGCTTATCGAAAATCAGCCGGCGATCGGATTTTTCCGTTCGAAAGTTTCAGCGGCGACGATGCCGTTTCGGAAATGCTGAAGAAAAACCTCACGTTTGCCTGCGTTGCAACTCCTGATAATCGTCACTTCGAAGCGTCGAAGGCGATTCTTGAGGCTGGTGTGCATCTGCTCGTGGAAAAGCCTTCGGTTCTTTCATTGTCGGAACTCGATGAACTGACTTCAATCGCCGAAAAACGCGGCCTGCTGGCTCGGGTTGTCTACCACAAACTGCTGGATCCGGATCACAAGAAGCTCAGAACGCTCGTCCATGATTCCGTACTTCAGCACGTCAACAACGGATACTGTTCACTGCTCGAACCCAAACAGATCTCCGGTGGACAGTTCGGTGAATGGATCTCCGGACGGAATCCCGGAACTTATGTCGCCGTTCACTATATCAAACTCATCGATTTCACGTTCGGAGGTCGACTGAAGACGGTCACTTGCACCGGCCAGCGCGGTCTCGTGGGCTCCGCAAAAGGCGACACCTGGGACAGCGTCCAGCTTCGTCTGATTTACGAATACGAAGACGGTCGTGAAGCGGCATTCGATATCCACACGTCATGGGTGACCCCAGACAACTTTCCCGGTTACGTTGAACAGGAAGTTCAGTTCCGATTCGACAACGGCGTCTGGAACGGACATTCACGCAAACGTGGAGTTGAACTGACCGTCGAAAACCTGACCCCACTGAAGCTCAAGAATACGATGAACAATCATTACAACGGCTCATTCGTCGAACCCTGGGGTGAGCGATCACAACGGGGTTACGGGATTGAGGCCATTGACAGGTTCGCGAGGGAAGTCGCGTTTGTCGAACACGGCGGATCACCGGCCGATCGTACTGAAAGACTGAAGCAGATCCGATCGCAGATATACGCCGACCTGGCCGCAGATCGGCAGGTCGTGGCAGCAGTTCAGGCCATGGAGATGATTCTTGAAAGACATGCTGCGGGAAACCCGGACTGTGTCGCTCGATATGACGGCCGAACGGTGACGCTGCACGGATAGTGCCGAATTCAACAGGCAGTTCAAATTTCCAACCGAATGCCTGCCAGCTCTGCTTCTGCTCAACTGGAGTCTGCTGAAATGTCGATCGATCACCGTCGTCGGCCAGATGTCCTTTCGCTCCGGAACCGGGTAAGTGGACGATTGTTTGCCGTGATGGCACTGCTCTTGCGTCTGATGACTCAGGATCAGATTTCTGACAGCCACGCAGCGGAGATCACGCACGGGCCGATACTCGGGCATCTGAATCCAGCAACTGCGAATGTATTTGCTCGTGTTTCCGAAGTCGGGCAGTATGAGATTCGAATCTATCCGAATCACGCGTCGACGAGTGCAGAGAAGAAAGACTCGGCTCAGGTCTTTTCCTCGGAGGCGCTCGAAGAGAACGATATGACAGTTCACTGGAACATCGATGGTCTGCAGCCCGCGTCTGTCTATCGCATCGAGATTCTCGACAACAGAGGGCAAAGGCTACAGCTCGATCGGCCTGGCGATCTGACTTTGACAACACCACCTGCTGCAAATGAGGAAACCATAGTTCGGCTGGCATTTGGATCCTGCGCATGGGACGTGAGTCACCCGGTGCAGAATGTCTGGACGACCATGGCGGATGCAGGCGTCTCGGCCGCTGTATTGCTGGGTGACACGCCGTATATTGATTCCACGGATCTTTCGGTTCTTCGAAAGCGGTATCGTGATTTCTGGGGGAATCCTCAGCTGCGAGCGATTTCTCATCGATTTCCATTCTATGCGACCTGGGACGATCACGACTTCGGGCCTGACGACGCTTTGGGTCGAACACCGAATAAACAGAATTCCCGTAAAGCGTTCATGGAGTACCATGCCAATCCATTTTATGGAACTGAAGGGCGTCCATCCGTCTCTTCGGATTCGCCTGCTGAGCACCAGGGAATTTTCACGAAGTTTCGTCGCGGGCCTGTGGAGGTGTTCCTGATAGACACCCGCTGGTTTGCAAACACGGAACCATCGCCCTTTAACCCTGAGCGAATGACGCTGATCGGAAAAAAACAGTGGGACTGGCTACGGCAGGCACTGAAAGAATCGCAGGCTCCCGTGAAAGTGCTGGCATCCGGAATGATGTGGAACGAAGCCGCTTACCCGGGAAAGATCGACTACTGGATGGCTTATCCTTATGAACGTGAGGGGCTCTTTCGCTATCTGAAACAGGAACGCATTTCGGGAGTCATTCTCGTGGGTGGAGATATTCACCGCTCACGACATTTCGTTCATCCGACAACTGAGCGAGTTGGTTATCGGCTTCATGAGTTTGTGGCGTCTCCGCTGGCAGAGAATCCCGCACCGTACAACAACATCCCGAGTCCCTGGCTGCGATTTGACGGGGAACTGAAAGAATCGTTTCTGCTGCTTACCGTTTCTGCAGATCCCGAGAATTTGTCTGCGTTCGGTGACGAAACACAGTCGTCCGGAAACCGCCATCCCCTGCCGGATGTCTCAGTGACAGCGCAGTTCGTCAGTGAGGGAAAAATCCGCTACTCAACACGGATGACAACATCTGAACTGACGGCTCCGACGCCGTAAACTGGCCAGAGGCCGCGATCACGCCGGCTGATTGCTCGACGAGGCATCTTTCCAGTCCAGCAGATGCAGTTCCACCCGATCGAAGCCTCCGAAGGAATTGATGACAGGGGCAAAGCTGACTGACAGAGGGCCGTTTGCAGCCTGAAGTTCCGGCGCCCATTCCGATCGACCAACTGCCACAGCGCGCATGGCCGTTCGATTCTGTCGAAGTCTGACGGCGAGGTGCCGGTCTCCCTCACCCATGGTTTTAGGAGCTTCTGCAAGTTCAACTTTGCTCGCGACGAATCGCGGCAGAGGATTATGCTGTCCGAACGGCCCCAATCGATCGAGTTCCTGAACCGCTTTCACGGAAACTTCGGACAGCAGAACTTCTGCGTCAATGCGGAGTTCCGAATCCTCCGGTGTCGGATGAAAATGAAGTGCAGCATAGTTTGCGAGAGCATCTCGAAATTCGTCGAGACGAGATGCCATCAGTCGGACACCCGCGGCGGCCTGATGTCCGCCATATCCGTTCAGAACAGATTCACAGGATGCAAGCCCCTCGTAAAGATCAAATCCGGCATAAGACCGCCCGGATCCCTGCCCGGTTCCGTCATCGCGCAGTGCGACAAGCACGGATGGTTTGCCGAATTCCTCTGACACGCGACTGGCGACGATCCCGATGACTCCCGGATGCCAATCATGGTGGCCGAGAACCAGGGTTTTATGGTCCTGCCAGGCGGGATTGGCTTCGACCATTTCCTTTGCCTGACGCAGAATCCGACGTTCCACTGTCTTTCGATTTTTGTTCAGCTCATCAACATACTGAGCCAGCATCATTGCACGCTCAGTGCTTTCCGTCGTCAGCAGTTCGACCGCCAGGCGAGCCTGGCCCAGCCGCCCGGCCGCGTTGATGCGAGGTCCCAGTGCGAAACCGATATCATCCGCTCGCAGAACTGGTTTCTCATCAAGCCCTGAGATCGTCATCAGGGCCCGCAGTCCCGGAGATGGGTTCTCTCGCAGGCTCTGCAGACCATAACGCACGATGACTCGATTTTCACCGAGCAGAGGTACAACGTCTGCGATCGTTCCGACTGCAGCCAGTCCAACAGCAGACTTCAGGAACTCACGCATCGATGGAGTCGCTCTTTTGCCATCGCCCAGACGCTGACAAACTGCCCAGGCAAGCTTGAATGCCACTCCGGCACCGCAAAGATCCCGAAAAGGATAGTCTGTTCCCGGCAGGCCAGGATGGACCAGAACTTCTGCATTCGGAAGCTGATCACCAATATGGTGGTGATCAGTGATGATCATTTCGAGACCAAGATCCCGAGCGAGTGCGGCTTCGTGAACACTCGCAATTCCGCAATCCACTGAGATCAGAAGGCGAGTCGGGTCTTCTTCGTGCAGTTGCCGAATGGCTGCGGAGTTGAGTCCATACCCCTCCTCGAGTCGACTCGGAATATAGTAATCCACCTTTCCGCCCTGAAGCCTCAGGCAATGCCAGAGCAGGCTGGTTGCGGTGACGCCATCGACGTCATAGTCGCCATAGATAGTGATTTTTCGACCAGCTCGAAGTGCTGAAACGATGCGGTCCGCTGCTTCGGGAATGCCCGGAAGCAGATCTGGTGGATGCAGATCGGAAAGTTTGGCATCGAGAAACGCTTGCGCCTGAGGTGCTTCACTGAATCCGCGAGCAATCAGGACCTGCGCCAGCAGTGGTGAGATGCGAAGCTGAGCTGACAGACGTCGAATCTTCGATTCGTCATGAGGATGAAATGACCACTTCCTCGACATCCGAACAGATCCTTCAGAAACAATCCGCAGACAATCCTGGGTGATAAGTCAGACGGCTGTCACCAGGCGCGCGGTCCACAGCCACCACAGGCGTCTCCCCCTTCCTGCTGCATCTTCTGATACATCCGTTCGCCTGCAGCAGTCGGATAGATTCCGCGGATACAGGCCTGACACAGGAGTTCCTCCGGAAGCCCGACGCAGCGAGAAATTGCATCGACGGGCAGATACCGAAGGCTGTCAGCTCCCAGCTCCTTTGCAATCTTCTGCTCGTCTTCGGCTGTCATGATCGGACCGGACATGAACTTTGGAGCGTAAAGCTCACTCACAGTGGACATGTCGATCCCGTAAAAACACGGAGCAATGATCGGAGGACAGGCAATCCGAACGTGAATCTCCTTCGCTCGGCCACGACGACGAAGCAATTCGAGCAGCGCTTTGAGCGTCGTCGCTCGGACGATCGAGTCATCCACCAGAATGATTCGCTTGCCTTCAAGAATTTCCGGCAGCGGTGTGTACTTCATTCGAACTTTGTCAGCTCGATTGTTTCCTTCAATAAATGTCCGCCCGATGTAACGATTTCGAATCAATCCTTCGAGCGACGGTACCTTCAGTTCGAACGCCATCGCGTCAGCAGCTGCTTTGGCAGTGTCAGGTACCGGCACGACCACCACATCGTCACCGATCGGCAGTGTTTCGGACCGTGCCAGCTCTTCTCCCAGTTTCTTTCGCGAAAGATAAACACCCGCATTGTCGAAGAAGCTGCCTGCGTTCGCAAAGTAGATCCATTCGAAGAAACAGTGTGCCTTTCGAGGACTTTCGGCAAACTTTTCGACGCGCACACCGGTCGGATCCACGATGACGACATGCCCGGGAGGTACGTCTCGGACACTTTCATCTGCAAAGCCCAGATGAGCCAGCGCGACGCTTTCACTCGCTGCCGCAAACAATGGCCCTTCAACAGCGTAACTCAGTGGCCGAATTCCCAGCGGGTCTCTGGATGCAAACATCTGCCCGCGGGCATTCATATATACGACATTCCATGAACCGTCGACACGAGCTGCGATCTTCTGCAGCAGCGTGACAGGATCGACCTCAGCGTCGAGTGATAACTCATGGGCGATCAGGTGGTTCAGAACCTCAGTGTCAGTTTCTCGTGAAAGATGAAAATCACTCGAGCGAAGGATCTCCTCACGCAGTTCAAGATAATTTGCCAGCTGCCCATTGAAGGCAAAGCTGAACCACTTGGAACGAGCGATATGGTGTCGCTCGAACGGCTGCGCATAACTGCGATCGTCTTTTCCGCAGGTGGCGTAACGGACATGGCCGATACCGGCATGTCCGGCGTATTCCGCCATCAGCTGCTGGTAGCGTTCGGTATGGTTCATCCGAAACACTTCTGCAACACCACCGACATCTTTGTGAGTGTCGATCAGCTGCGCCCGTTTCGGATTGTAGGTTGTGAATCCGGCGGCCAGCTGACCGCGATTCTGCATGTCCAGCAGCATCCCGGGCAGCAGACGGATGGTTCGATCTCGATCGCCTCCCGGCTCACTGCCGCCTGGCACGAGCGGACTCACAGAATCCGAGTCCAGATGGTAAACCGCAGCAACACCACATTCGTGGAACAGTTCGTCCATGCCTGATAAATCAGTTTCGGTAGGCAGATGAAGCCGTCAGAACGGCCATCCGCAGTTCAAAAAACGCAGGGACCTGCGGATGATTCGCAGGAACGTTGTTCTGCACACCGGGGAATTCTCGGTTGTTATGAAACCGACAATCCTCGGCGGGCAGGGTGGATCATACAGCCGACCGCAGCGGACTCCAAATGATCAGACGCTTCGCTCTCTGAGCCGGGACACATGGGCAGTGCCACATTTGCTGATCCTGGAGCCCCGCCAGAAAAGCAGTTCGTTCAAACATCGCAAAGCGGCAGGCAGAGAAAACAAAAGGCCGTCCCGCAGATCAGGACGGCCTTTCGGGTTTCTGACAGATCCGGGAACAGAGAAATCAGTCCCAGCTGAGTGCACCGGCACTCTGATACTCGGTCACTCGAGTTTCAAAGAAGTTCTTTTCTTTGGAGAGGTCAATCGTTTCGCTCATCCATGGGAATGGATTCAGCGAGTTGAACTGCGTTGGCAGACCAATTCGCTCGAGGCGACGGTCAGCCACATGCTGCACATAATCACGGAACAGTTCTGTGTTCAGCCCCAGAACACCGCGTGGCAGACAACCTTCGGCATATTCAATTTCCAGTTCAACAGCAATTCGAACGCGGTCGATCATCTCCTGCTGGAACTGAGCCGTCCAGAGCTCAGGATTCTCGGCCTTGATCCCGTTGATCAGGTCGACACCGAAGTTCAGATGAATCGTTTCATCACGGAGAATGTACTGGAACTGTTCGCCAATACCCTTCATCAGATTTCGTCGATGGAAGGACAACATCATCACGAAGCCGCTGTAGAAAAAGATGCCTTCCATGATGACGTAGTAACCAATCAGGTTCTTCAGAAACGCCTGACGGCCTTCCGGAGTATCAGTCGAGAAGTTCTCGTCGAGAACTTCTGCCGTCAGCTCCATTTCGAAAGCATCCTTCTTGGCAATCGTCGGATTCTCTCGATACATGTTGAAAATCTCGCCTTCGTTCAGGCCAAGACTTTCCACCACGTAAAGGAATGTGTGCGTATGAACGGCTTCTTCAAACGCCTGTCGAAGAAGGTACTGGCGACATTCCGCATTCGTCACATGCTTGAAGATCGCGAGGACGAGGTTGTTTCCCACCAGCGATTCAGCCGTCGAGAAAAATCCCAGATTCCTCATGATTACCAGACGTTCATCTGCTGTCAGGCGATCTGACTTCCAGATTTCAACGTCCTGATTCATGGGGACTTCTGTCGGCATCCAGTGATTCGCACAGCCGTTCAGGTAATGTTCCCATGCCCAGCTGTACTTGATCGGCATCAGCTGATTCACATCAACTTTTGCACAATTGATCAATCGCTTCTCGGTTGCTTTGACACGTCCCCCTGCGCCAGTCAGGAGTTCCGTTTCTTCTGTAAAACCTATCGCCATTCACACACCTCATTCCATGAAGTCATTGTCATTGACATAAAACAGATTCAGAGCTTACTCATCGCTACCGCAGAACAGCACACGTCGTTCACAGAAAATCGACAACTTCATTCAGCCAGGAAGTCCGACGACGTTCAGGTCACGCCATTCGTCACCTCCATGAAAAGGATTCATGGAGGTGACAGGCCAACTGCCCGGCAGCAGTTTTACTGACAGGCCTCACAGTCCGGATTGTCCAGACTGCAGGCTTTCACGTTCGTCATGTCGGTCGCAGGAACCACATGTGGAGCCGGTACTCCCGCGACTGCAACGTCCGATCGAGACCGATCGTCGTCCATTCGGTCCAGCTGAATTTCGCTGGACGCGCTTCGATTCTTCATCCAGCGTGGCTGAACCCCGTACTTGTTCACGTCGACGGTCGACTTTTCAACCTGAGTCGCAGCAAGTGTTCGCAGGTAGTAGGTCGTCTTCAAGCCTTTCTTCCACGCGAGGAAGTACATATCGTGGAGTTTTCGGCCGCTCGGCTCACACATATAAAGATTGAGCGACTGACCCATGTCGATCCATTTCTGACGACGAGCGGCACACTCGATCAGCCACTTTGGATCCACTTCGAACGCTGTGAGATACCGTGCCTTGATGTCAGCTGGAATCCGGGAAATCTCCGTCAGCACGCCGTCATAGTACTTCAGCATCTCGAGCATATCCGCGTCCCAGAGTCCGCGTGTTTTCAGCTCCGTGACCAGCGAATTGTTCAGATGAGTGAACTCACCGGACAGATTGCTCTTCACATACAGATGTTTGTACATCGGTTCAATTGACTGAGACACACCGATGATGGTCGAAATCGTTGCCGTCGGTGCAATCGCCATGCAGTTGCTGTTCCGCATTCCGCGACTGGCTACTGCAGCACGAACGACAGACCAGTCCATCCGGCTGCTGCGATCGACGTCGATGGAACATCCACGCTCACGCTCCAGCAGATCCATCGTGTCAAACGGCAACAGACCCTGCTGCCATTTGGAACCTTCATAGCTGCTGTAAACCCCGCGTTCTTCGGCAAGCTCCGTCGATGCAAGAATCGCAAAGTAGGAGATCGCTTCCATGCTGTAGTCAGCAAACTCGACCGCCTGCTGACTCGCGTAACTGATGTTCATCGCCACCAGAGCGTCCTGGAATCCCATCAGACCGAGACCAACTGGTCGATGCTTCTGATTGGAATTCCGAGCTTCCGCTGTCGGGTAAAAGTTGATGTCAACGACGTTATCCAGCATCCGCATGGCGGTTCGGATTGTCTCTTCCAGCATCGGCAGGTCGAGAACGCCATCAATGACATGGGCCGGCAGGTTCACAGACCCCAGATTACATACCGCTGTTTCCGTCGCGGACGTATTCAGCAGGATTTCTGTACAGAGATTACTGCTGTGAACGACCCCGGTATGGCTCTGTGGAGACCGCAGATTCGAAGGGTCTTTCCACGTAATCCAGGGGTGACCGGTTTCAAACAGCCGAGTCAACATCTTGCGCCAGAGCTCGACAGCCGGCACCTTCCGTGACATCCGGATCCGACCTTCGGCCGCCAGACGCTCGTATTCCGTGTAGCGATCTTCAAATGCTTTTCCGTAAAGATCATGAAGATCCGGCACTTCATCAGGGCTGAACAGAGTCCATTCGCTGTCCGACTGAACTCGCTTCATGAACAGATCCGGAATCCAGTTCGCCGTATGCATGTCATGCGTACGACGACGATCATCCCCGGTGTTCTTGCGAAGATCGAGGAACTCTTCGATGTCGAGATGCCATGTCTCCAGGTAAGAACAGACAGCCCCTTTTCGCTTGCCGCCCTGATTGACCGCCACCGCAGTGTCGTTCACAACCTTCAGGAACGGAATCACGCCCTGACTGCGTCCGTTCGTTCCCTTGATGTGAGCATTGGTGGCTCGAATACTCGTCCAGTCATTCCCCAGACCACCAGCCCACTTACTCAGTTTGGCATTGTCGGAGACAATCTTGAAGATGTGCTCCAGATCGTCACTCACCGTCGACAGATAACAGGAACTGAGCTGCGGATGGTTTGTTGCGGAGTTGAACAGAGTTGGCGTTGCGGACGTAAACCGAAGCGTTGACAGGATGTTGTAAAACTCAACCGCACGCTCTTCCGGCGACGCTTCGTTCAGCGACAACCCCATCGCGACACGCATCCAGAAATACTGAGGCGTCTCAATGCGACGACCATCAATATGCAGCAGGTACCGGTCGTACACAGCCTGCAGTCCCGGATACTTGAACAGTGAGTCTCGCTCCGGCTTCAGAGCAGCTGCGATTCTGGTCAGATTGAACCGACGAAGCTCCGGACTCAGCCGATCAGCCACAATGCCGTCAATGACGTAGTGTTCAAACTGATTGCGATACAGCTTGTTGTAATCCTGAGGATCCGCCGGGGAACTGCCGAGAGCCTCGTTGCCGATAACCATTCGAAGCAGACGAGCCGCCACGACATCGAACGCCGGATCAAACTCGATCCGACATCGAGCCGCAAGAATCATCGCCCGATAGACCTCTGCAACAGAGATCCCGTCAAAGACAGATTTCATGACTTCCTGGAGCAGCGCATCAGCGTCACACTCCGGAAGCCCTTGGCAGGCGATCTCCAGGCGACGCCGAATTCGTCGGCTGTCAAAGGGAACTCGAACCCCGTCTTCCAGCTTCACGAACAAACGCGGCCGAACCGATTCCGACTCTTCCAGTGATTCCGCCGGCATCAGCGAGCGAATCTTTGCGTGTTCTGCACGGTAGACGATGTATCGGCGAGCCACTCGATAGTGGCCACGCTTCATCAGCTCGATCTCCACCATATCCTGAATGGACTCGACCGTCACTCCAGCATCCGTCGAAGCTTCCGCGGAGACATCTGCCGATACCTGATCGGTAATCGACACGATCTCCTTCTCAAGCTCGCTGTCCAGTGGCTGGTTGTCCGCCAGATTCAGCTCGGCGCGAAAAGCATTCCGAATTGCTCGAAAAATCAACTTTGGCTCAAACGGTGCCAGTCGGCCATCTCGCTTGCGCACAATCCATTCCGTCTCTGCACGAATCATTCGGCGAACTCCCCTTTAATCAGCTCTTCCAGATGAACTCCACGCGTCTTGCGAGGACACTCCGTCTCACCAGATCCACTCACCCGACCTCGTATCACTTCACTGTCTCACCACTCTCTTCCGTCTGACCGGAATGCATGACGTCGATTGAACATGTCTCCGCCGACGACCATCTCAATCCCCGAGCGCGCAGCAGCGAACCCAGTTCAGAAAAATGGGGGCTCATTCCCTCGGGAAAGAGCAGTTGCCCTGAAAGCGACTCGGGGCAGCGGCGATGAACAACACCATAGATTCAACCTCCTGTTGCAGAGGGCGTCCTTACCGTTGGGCGAAAGAATACTCCGCCGAATGAGACTGTCAATCGACCACTCCAACCCACACTCAAATCGTTCTGAGGAACCACCTTGCGACAGTCAACGCTGATTTTCAGGCTTCTCCCAGATCTCCTCGATTCCGCAGTATAGTGTACACTCAATGGCCGGGCAACACCATATGTAGTATGCCACAGTGATCGGCTCAGACGGAAGATCGTCGGCAGAATTTCTTCATGATTTCTAAAAAAAGTCATCTCTCCAGGATCAGCAACAGGACTGCTCTCCGAACGAGCCGGATTCGAATTCAGCGGTTCGAATAGTTGCAGATCCAGTCGATGAGTCGTGTTGAAACACGTCAGAACGAGGAAAGTTTCCGGTCGCCATCAGAATTCCTCCGGCGAAATAACCTCCCATCGGACGCGGCCCGTAGAAACCGGCCCCTGGCTGCTGTTATTCTGTGTCAGTGACTGAAGTCCTGACCGCTGAACGAAGTCTGTGAGTGAGATCCCTGAATGCTGGAACGCAGAGAACTTTTTCCCCAGGTCATCGAACTGAATTTTCAGGCGCGCCGTCGCCTCGGGTGCTGCGTGTATCTCGTCTTTTCCGGCAACGACTGGATGTTGCTTGATATTGGATACGAAGACACCGTTGAGGAGCTGATCGATCTCATCCGAGCGATGGATTTTCCTCTCGCCAATTGCAGATATCTCGTGGCCACGCATGCCGATGTCGATCACGTGCAGGGATTTCATCGCGCAAAAGAACTCCTCCCCGGTTCACAGCTGGTTGCTCATCCAGAAGCAAAGCGAATCCTGGAGTCGGGCGATCGCATCGCGTCATTTGCAGAAATACCCGCTCAGGAAATTTCGATCGCAATGCCTGCATTTACGATCGATCGTGAAGTTTCCAACAGAGACACTCTCTCACTGGGCGACATCTCGCTCGAAGTCTGGGATACGCCAGGACACGCTGTCGGCCAGCTGGCATTTCGCCTTGGTGATCTCCTGTTTTCAGGCGATAACATTTTCCGTGACGGCTGTGTCGGCAGCATCGACGCTCACCACGGCTCCGACCTCCCCGCGTTTATCAGCTCATTGAAGCGAATCCAGAACAGCAGCGTCAAATGGCTTCTGCCGAGCCATGGTCCCGCGTTTCGAAATGATCGGAAGCTCCTCCAGTCTGCCATCGATCGACTCGACAGGTATCAGCATATGGCAGACTTCGGCACCTGTGCCGTTGACTGGCCGCTGCTCGACGAATGGGAAGACGAGCTCGCAAGAGGCGTTCTGCCGGAATAACTTCAACCCAATAAAGACGCGCACGCCTGTATACATACCTGTCCGTGAAGTGTGTCGCGGTTGCACACAGATATGTGCGGTTCCTATATCTATCGTACCTGAAAACCCACGTAACCATCGGTCTGGTGGTAACAATGGTTTCGAGGGGAGTCTCCCGCGACGCTGAGAAAAAGAAGAAAAAGCGGGCAGAAAATACCGCAACTCATTCGAGATCACTTCTGAACACGTTCTGCCGCAAATTGCTGAGGCAGTGAATATCTCAGGAGTGATTACATGAGTCGTGCCGAAACATCGACGTCGAATCCCGTTGACACTGGAATCAGCAGACCTTCATTTCGCGGTGATCGGACTGCCGTTGAAATCGTCAGTCATGGCCGAACCCATCGGGGTTTCATCCTGGAAGCTTCCGGATATGACGTTCGGTGTTCTATCAGCACCGCCATCCGCCCCGGTGATTCCATCGAGATGGTGTTTCCGTCACATGTTCCCACTGTGGATGTGTCAATCCCCGGGATTGTTCACTGGGTTCATCGATCGGGAGATTTCTGGAAGGTCGGTGTGGCACTCTGCTATCCGGTCCCGAGAGACTTCCTCATGGCGAATCCAAGCTGCCGTCGGCAGAGCATCCGATTCGACTGCTGTGTTCAGGGAACGGTGATCTGGAACGGCGGCGGAGAGCATCCCGCAATCGCGGTCAATTATTGTCGCGACGGAATCTGCCTGATGATGTCGCCCGTCCCTGTCGTTGGAACCGTCTTTCAGTTCATTCGTCAACGAACGGTTCAGGAGACAGACAGTTCCCGGCCTCTTGTGCATATTGAAGGCTACGTTCGCTGGACCGGACTCGGAAGCGACGGTTTTCTGGCAGGTTGTGAGGTAACGTCCGGCTTCGGATATCCGCTCTCCGGAATTCCTGTGGGCGACCTTCTGTCGAAGCTCGAAGAATAACGGACTCACACCAAAAACCAGCCGAATAACAGGCTGCCACAGAATCACGCCATGCCTCGTCATTCACTGCTGCATGGTGAGCTTGAAGAAGATATCGCCGTTCTTCAGGCTTCTGCAGTTCTCAGCCAGCCGTGGCTTTTTCGAGCATCTTCCAGGCAGACCGAAGCATGCTGGCTGTTTCGTCAAAACTGATGCACCCGTCAGTAATGCTCACACCATACTGCAGCACAGATGGATCACTGCCAAGAGACTGCTGACCTTCAAACAGGTTGCTTTCCACCATCAGACCAACGATCTCGTCGTTCCCGTCAACACGCTGCTGGATCACTTCATTCCAGACAATCGGCTGGCGGCGATAATCCTTGCTGGAATTGGCGTGGCTGCAGTCCACAACGAAACGTGGCGGCAACCGAGCTTCCTGAAGCAGTCGGCTCGCTTCCCGAAGGTGTTCCGCCTGATAATTCGGGCCATTCCGGCCTCCACGAAGAATCAGATGCCCCATCGGATTTCCACGCGTATGCATCACGCAGGTCTTCCCCTGCTCATCGATCCCAAGAAAACAGTGCTCCGCCCGAGCCGCCTTCATCGCGTTAATCGCAACTTCCAGACTGCCCTCCGTACTGTTCTTGAATCCGACAGGCATCGAAAGCCCGCTGGCCATCTGCCGATGAGTCGGTGACTCGGTGGTTCGAGCTCCGATCGACGCCAGCGTGATGAGATCACTGATATACTGAGGCGTGATCGGTTCGAGCATCTCCGTCGCGGCCGGCAATCCGGTGGTATTGATTTCCAGAAGGATCTGCCTCGCCCGTTTCAGGCCTGTGATGATATCGAATGTGTCGTTGAGATGAGGATCGTTGATCAGACCTTTCCACCCGACGGTTGTCCGCGGCTTCTCAAAGTAAACCCGCATCACCACAACGATGCGATCTTTGACTTCGTCGGCCAGTGTTTTCAGCTTCTGAGCGTATTCAATGGCTGAATCACGCTGATGAATGGAGCACGGGCCGACGATTGCAATAATCCGTCGATCCTCACCCCGGAGAATATTCTCGATAACGGCGCGATACCCCGTGACGTGTTCTACCAGAGCATCAGTCAAAGGGAACTCACGCTGAAGTTCGATCGGTGCAATCAGCGGAGAAGTACCACGGATATTGACGTCGCTGATGGCTCGAGGTTCTGTTTTCATTCCGGTCAGGATTTCTGCAGGTCAGATTGTTTCGGTACGTTATTCTTGTAACCGGCCTGTGATTCTTTCCCGAATCAGAATCAGCCGGCATCGAAAGGTGGTCACTGAGCCAGCAGATCGGGATTCATAAAAACCGTCCCCGAGTAAGGCCTGCTCTGGCTGCAGTATCGAACAACTTTCGACTGCATTCAATCGCCTGCACGGGATGCAAAGGCGATTCGTCCAAACTTCAGCTTCTGACAGTAATCGTAAACAGCAATGAAATGTGTTACGGGAACCGAATCAGCAACATCCAGAATGATCTGAGCGTCCGAATTCACCGCTGAAAGCCGCTCAAGGCGTCTTCGGAGATCATCGATTCCCTCCAGATGCCGGGAATTCATCTCCACAAGCAGTTCATTCGAACCGGAAGGCTTCGCAGGTCCGGAGACATTCGGTGCACTGACAGACAGCTTTACTCGAACTTCGGGACTTTCCCATTCATCTGTGTCGCCGGGAGATTCAGATGCTTCTGCGGTCGCTGTGTTCCCGGCGCCGAGTTTCGCTGGCAGAAGCAGGTCCGGTGTCCGTCCGACTGATGCGCAGACGAAAAAAACGAGCAGCAGAAAGACGACGTCAATCATTGGCGTCATTGTCTGCGTTTCGGAACTGGCCGACCGATCAAGGTGTCTGGGGATCTTCATGTTTTCTGGTTCACGACCGCGAACTGAACGTTTCGAATGTTCTGTGAAGCGCAGTATTCAAGTATTCGTCTCACGTGCAGATACTCCACCTGCTGATCGCAGCGGATTCGTAATTCCGGTTCGACCCCGGTTCTGTGATTCTGCTCTGAGAGGTCTTTGATCCGCTGCCGCAGGAATTGCTCCGATATCGCATGGCCGTTTACTGACAACTGACCATTCTGCATGATCGTGACTGTCAGATGAACGGGAGCGGTATGAGCCTCCTGCTGTCCCAGCTCAGCGAGAGGAAGGCTGACAGGATCCGAACTGTCATGTCGCACAAAATGACTGGCGACGAGGAAGAAAATGATGAGCAGAAAAACAACATCAATGAGCGGCGTGATGTTGAATGTCAGCGATGTTCGCTGAGCCGTCTGGCTGACAATCTTCATACGGTATCCATCCCGATCGACGGCATCCTCAGCCGTTCTGTTTCAGCAGAGTTCCATGGACTGTGAAATGCAGTGGTCGTCATCCCCGCGAAGGCGGGAATCCATTGCCCCGGTGTGGATTCTCGCCTTCGCGCGAACGACACAAACAACCCTGTTCTAAGCTTCGATAAAGCTCCATGCAGATCACATGGGATTCCTCAGACCCGCCAGCTGTACCTTTCAGCCAGCGGCGCCTCAGTCCTGCGGTCATTCTCCTCTCTTTCAGAAACATTTACAAGAACTTCTGTTGAGTCCACGTTATTGAGGATAGTCGCCACCGGGCCTTTCTCCTGTCAGACAGGAGAATGGCCGCGATTGCTGAGGAGGCGACAATTCAGTGCGGTTGAACCGTTTCAGACGCCGTTTTCCCTGCTTCCAGCCTTCAGCCGGACATCTGATCGAGTCAGATGACAGGTTGATCACGCCGGCTGCATGGAGCTCATGACGTCCTTCAGACGACCTCGAGCGGTGTGAAGTCTTCGCTTGATCGTCCCGATGGGGCTCTGAAAACGATCACTCATCTCCTTCAGGCTCGAACCTTCGAAGTAAAAGGCAAGGAGAGTCTGACGATCGATCTCTCCCAGCTGATTCAGTCCGTGCCGAACCTGCTGCATGTCTTCAAGACGAAGCAGTTCATCGAGCGGTCCGCTGACACCGGAATCCCGTCCGTCAAAAACTTCCGTTTCAGCGATGCATTCTGCCGGCCGACGAACAGCACGATTGATCGAGAGTCGGACAGCAATCTGGCACAACCAACCGGCAAACCGTTCGGGTTCCCGAAGCTGAGGCAGCTTTCTGTAGGCGCGAAGAAACACTTCCTGAACGACTTCGTCGGCTTCAGCTGTGTTTCGCAGTCGCTGGATCACGACTCGATGAATCCGATCTTCAAATGCGGTCATGAGTTCATCGAACGCAGAGGGATCCCCGAACTGTGCTCGTATTACAGTGTCGATAAGGTGCTGGTCAGACATTTCAGAGACTTTCAGTCAGAATACTGAATGCGTTCCAAAGGGTGCCTGAAGTGGACACTCACAGCAGTCATTGACGCCGCAGTGCCGACTGAACCGCTGAAGGCGGGGCATCCGGGGAAACGAAAACAGTGGGATGATTTCAGAGTGATTTTTCAGGCTGACTGTGAATTCAGCCTGAGCTCAGAGTGATGCTCAGATCGCTGCGATCCGGGGGAACGAATGAACGTCGGGCCTCGGACGGTTTGAGCAGTGCATCAATGGAATGGAATGAAGTCCGGGTCTCTTCGAAAGATCCGAGTGACATCCATCCTGATATTGAAGAACGAAACTCGCTCAGCGATTCCCGAAAGCTTTACTTCCGGTGACTGATGACGGTTCGTTTTGATACTCGCACGTGCCTGATTGCACGAGGGCGAGCACTCTGCCGTCAGAACACAACTCGAATCGACATGGAATCTGCTGCCACGGACCATCCGGCAGCCAGAGTGTCGATGAATCGCGTTTCGACCACATCATCCAGCGCTTTAGTTTTAGCGCAAACGCACGGGCGGAGGCAGATACCACATGCAGACCGATCACGACCGCACCCAGATTCTCCTGAGTTGTTGTGACGACAGCATTGAGGATATTTGCGAGCAGCATTGTTCTGCCTCCATCGTGGCGGAGCTCCGCAGAGCTCGACCGATTGTTCACTGCAGCAGGGTCGACGCTTCTGAACAACAGTGTTCCGCTGAGGAACAGGTATCAGAGTTCGTCATTTGACTGCAGAAAGGACACTGCGTTCAGCACAACCTGGCTGAATCGCGAACCAAATTGAGTCACCAGCTGTCATATCAGTGAAGAAAACAGCCAGCCTCAGAGTAACCGGAAATGTGAAATGAAATGATTCAGGAGAATGAGAAAGCGACAATCGCTGTCTCTGGATGGAATGGTACACCTTTAAAGACGGACGAACAGACCAAATGGTTCGCGACTTTTTTGGAAAAAGAATCTCTCCAGCACGAAATTCACTCGGAGTACCCCGAAAGCGGAGAAAGGTTCAGCCCTTTGTGCCTGCGGAACGAACAGGAAGTTGACTTCCTCCGGATCTGATTAGGCCTTTTTTTGCATTTTCTTTGATTCACCACTTTCCGCAGACCGCGAAACTGTAATCATTCCGTCATTGCTCTGAATCAACAGCCAGGAAAAACGAATGTGCTCAGGCGCGATACTTTCCGCCCCGGGATTTCCAACGCCCTACAACAGTTGTGGTGTTCGCACGATTTCCTCGAATCAGTCCGAGACCAGAGCGACCGGGGCGAGTCCAACCTGCGACAATGGTGCATCGGCGGAGCAGCAGGCCCCGACATCCTTCGCATTCCACCCGACCCGACCCGCTTTTGAAGCCGTTGGCTTCTTTTGTATGGCGGATACTTGGAATCTCCGAAAGTCTCCGCTAAAATTCCGCCCACAGACGCTCCTATAGCTCAGTTGGTAGAGCAAATGACTCTTAATCATTAGGTCGTAGGTTCGAGCCCTACTGGGAGCACTGAAAAACACAGGGTTTTCTGAGAAATCAGAGAACCCTGTTTTCGTTGATTCAACTTCTCAGTCACCAGACGTTTTCGCCCTGCAACCTACAGGGGCATTTTGCAGGAATGGACTAAAATTGGTCCGTTCATTCTGCCTGAATGGACGTCCGGCGAAGCCGAACCTGCGTTTCTGCGATTCCTGGGTTCTCGCGTCAACAGGTCAATGTGGGGCTCGAACGTCGAATCTGCTATCCACATCCCTCAAGTCGCGGCAGGCCGCGAAGTCCTGCCCGGCAGGCTCATCTTTACCCACATTTTTTTAGAGCGGCGTTGTAACCTCTGAGGGCGAGGATGAGCACCTCGAGACCACGCCAGATCGTTTGCCAGCCGGGTTCGCCGTCGGATTTGCGACCAAG
>JBKDKA010000064.1:0-21624 GCA_046345315.1 Planctomyces sp. | reverse complement strand
GGCTCTGCCAGTGTTTTCCAGTCAACAGCACTGGCAGAGCCAGTGGCACACAAGAGAGAATCCACACTTGGGCACTGGATTCCCGCCTTCGCGGGAATGAGGAAACCCAAGAACCAAGTGTTGTCCATGCGCTAGACGTCGAACACAGAGCAATGGTTTCCCAATTCTTCAGAAATCCACTCGAAACACAAGTTTCGCCAGATCCGAAGCCTTCTGATCGCTCCCAACGTGTGTCGAGACGTCACGGAAAAACTCCGAGATCGCCCAATCGAAACCCGCCCCCGGACCAGACAACTGTTCAGAAAATCAGTGATTGCCGTGATTTTTTGGCGAGCATCGACTGTGAATTCAAACTCCGTTCGATACCCTTCGACCAGTCAACTACCGGAGTGCCCAAGGCGGTGGCTCGGAATCCGATCAGGCTTCGAGTCCCCAAATGACCGTTCGACGACAGGCAGAGAGATTCAGAATGGCTGACAGGACAGCATCGGAGAAGAATTCGCGATTCGGGTTAAAGCTATTCTTCATTTATTTCGCATTTTACTGCGGCTTCGTGCTACTGAACGCCTTTCGCCCGGAGATCATGGAAACACTCCCGTTCGCAGGGCTCAATCTGGCCATCATTTACGGTTTTGGGCTCATTCTGGGCGCATTTCTGCTGTCCATGGTCTACGGCCTTTTCAGCAGTGCTGCAGAACCGAATGCCGGTCCGAACGGTTCGAATCATGAAGCCACCAAGTCTCCGACTCCGATTCAGGAGCCGCGAACATGATTTATGAACGCTCATGGGAAGCCGTCGCAATTTTCTGCGTCTTTGTGGGCTTTACGCTCGGCCTGAGCTTCTGGCTCGGCGGAAAAGCAAAATCTTCGGAAGGGTATTTTGCCGCTCACGGGCAGATCCCATGGTTTGTCAACGGGATCGCTTTCGCCGGCGATTACCTGTCCGCAGCTTCATTCCTCGGTATCTGCGGAATGATCGCCTTTTACGGCTACGATGGCTTTCTCTATTCCATCGGATATCTCGCGGGATGGATTGTGGCGCTGTTTGTCGTCGCTGAACCGATGAAGCGGCTCGGGCGATTTACGTTCGCCGACGCACTCGATGCAAAATTCAATTCCCCGGGAATTAAGCTCGCCGCCGGAATCAGCACTCTGGCCGTGAGTATCTTCTACCTCATCCCCCAGATGGTGGGAGCCGGCGTGCTCGTGCAGCCACTGCTGGCGCTCGATCATGAGTACGGTGTCATTCTGGTGGGAACAGTCGTAATTCTGATTGTCGTAACAGCCGGCATGGTTTCCACGACCTGGGTTCAGTTTCTCAAGGGGACATTGCTGGTCATCTTCAGCGGAATCCTCACGTGGATGATTCTCAGCAAAGGACTGACAGTTCAGAAGGGAGGTCGAGATGGCTACGAGTTTCGATCCTTCACAACAACAACGACTGACCTCGAAAACTCCGATGGATCCGTTGCAGAACTTCAGAATGTGGACGTGCTTCCCAGTGAAAACGGCTGGGAGAAAACTCGCCAGAAGTTCATTCGTCTGAAATCGCGCGATTCGGGGCTCGTCTCAGTATGGCACGTGCAGACGTCAGAGAAAGACAGTAACGCTCTGACCCTTTCGGAAACACAGACGCTCGCAAAGATCGTCACGCCATCCGGCAGACAGATCGAAATCAACGGGCAGCCTTCCAACAAGAAAAAGGGCGACCCGGAACTTCATCCGGTCGGCCATATTCATTCACTTCCTGACGGGCAGACATCGACCGGACCATTGTCGCCTCTGTCGTATTTCAGTGTGCTTCAGAAGTCTGAAGTCGTTCTCTGGCGAAACGAGAAGATCGTTCATCCGGACAAGAGCGAAACAACTGTTTATTACCCGAAGCTGACTTCAGGAGCTCAGATCCTGAGGCCCGGGGAGCATCCGACGTTTCGAGGAATTCGCAGCGAGAAACTTTCCGACAAGGTGAACTTCCTGTCGCTGATGCTGGCTCTCTTCTGCGGAACCGCATCTCTGCCACATATCCTGATCCGCTACTACACAGTGAAGGACGAAAGCAGTGCTCGACGAAGTACGATCGTCGGCATCGCAGCCATCGGTTTCTTCTACATTCTGACGCTTTATCTTGGGCTCGGTGCGATGACAAGCGGTGCGATTGACCTGTCTGACGAGAACATGGCGGCACCGCTGCTCGCGAAGAGCATGAACACGTGGCTGTTTGCGGCGATTTCCGCAATTGCATTTACGACCGTGTTGGGTACGGTGAGCGGGCTGATTCTGGCCTCCGCGGGTGCTGTCACTCACGATCTGCTCAGCAGTGCATTCCGCTGGAAGATGACGGACACAGAAAAGGTCCGGGTGGCGAAGATTTCCTCCGTGTTCGTCGGAGCCATCGCCATTGTGCTGGGTATTCTCTTCAAGAACATGAACGTCAGTTTTCTTGTCGGCTGGGCGTTCAGTGTCGCAGCTTCGGCGAATCTGCCGGCATTGATCATGATTCTCTTCTGGCCGCGTGTGACGCGGCAGGGAATCATTGCCGGTATCGTCGTCGGCATGGTCTCTGCTCTGGGCTGGATTCTGCTCAGCGCCGAAGCGTTCGAAAAAGTCTACGGCCTTGATCTGACAAAGACACCGGCCATCGTCCCGTTCAGTCAGCCGGGCATCGTCACAATACCTCTTGGGTTTCTGACGCTGATCATCGTGTCGCTGATGACGAGCGGCAAAAGCACATCTTCGATGCCCGCCACTTCCCGTTCCTGAATCGTGAGATCAACTGAAGTGACTCGCGCGACACCTGACGATGACGACTACCGATTGACGCGGAGCAGTCAGCTGCTCTCGCGAGATCACTCCTGCCTGCTCATCGTGGATGTTCAGGAACGGCTGCTGCCGACAATTTCCGGCCATCAGTCGCTCCTGAGATCTGTGCAGCTGATGGTTGATGCGGCACAACTTCTGAATGTGCCCGTGATTGTTTCCGAACAGTATCCGAAGGGGCTTGGGCCTACCGTGAGCGATCTGCGAATCAATCGTGAATCGCCGGAACACCATCGTTTCGAAAAGCTTCGATTCAGTGCGGCGGAAGGATTTCGCGAATGGCTCAGTGCCCCCGACAGCCATTCTGATTCTTCAGGATCGTTAACGACATCAGGAGCTCGCGATGTGCGGCAGGTGGTAATCTGCGGCATCGAATCACATGTCTGCGTGCTGCAGACCGCACTGGATCTGCTGAACAGTGACATTCGTGTTTTCGTGGTGGCGGATGCAGTCGGAAGCTTTGAGCAGAAAACGGCGGAATCAGCGATCCGCCGAATGAGCGACAGCGGGGCCACGATCGTTTCCGCCGAATCCGTCGTTTTTGAATGGTGCGAAACCGCTGCCGCTGCGGAGTTTCGAACACTGAGTCAGCTCGTTCGATCGTTTCGCAATCCGTCCTGAATTCTCTGATCGCGTCATTGGTGTCAACAACGGCGATTGTGCGAAATTCCCGCTGGCCGGGTCTGCAGAAATTGCGTTGCTCGACCAGATTGCTATCCTCGCCGCCCAAAGTCCGGAAATCGCAGTTGCCCGGAAATCGCAGTTAACTGGTGATTGTCACCGTATTCTGATGGAACGATACGTCATGTCCGAATTCAGCATTTCACCACTGTCACCGCCGTCAAGAATTCTGATGGGCCCCGGGCCCAGTGAGATTCACCCGAGTGTGCTTGCGGCTATGGCAGCTCCCACAGTGGGGCATCTGGACCCGTATTTTCTGCGGGTCATGGATGAAGTGCAGTCGATGCTTCGTGAAGTTTTCGGCACGAAAAATCACATGACCATGGCCATCAGCGGTACCGGAAGTGCCGGCATGGAAACATGCGTAGTGAATCTGATTGAACCCGGTGATCGGATGGTCGTCTGCGTCAACGGTGTTTTCGGGGGACGAATGGCTGATGTGGCTCGCCGCTGCGGCGCTGTCGTCACGGTTCTGGAGCGTCCTTTCGGCGAAGTGTTTACCACCCAGGAGATTGCCGAGGCCGTTGAAAAGGTTCAACCGAAAGTGGTTGGGATTGTTCAGGCAGAAACGTCAACCGGTGCCTGTCAGCAGCTCTCTGAAATCGCAGCAGTCGTCCGAAAAAGCGGCGCTCTGCTGCTGACGGACTGCGTCACTTCGCTGGGTGGACTCCCTGTGAACATCGATCAGATCGGAATTGATGCTGCGTACAGCGGTTCTCAGAAATGTCTGGGCTGTCCACCCGGACTTTCGCCAGTCACCTTCGGCGAACGAGCTCTTGAAGCCATGGATCGCCGCAAAGCGGGAGTTCAGAGCTGGTATCTGGACATTGGTCTCCTGAGAAATTACTGGGGGAACAATCGAGCCTATCACCACACAGCCCCGATCAATATGAATTACGCGCTGCATCAGGCACTGCGTCTGGTGCTTCAGGAAGGCCTCGAAAAACGCTATGAACGTCACCGACTCCACCATCGTGCACTCAGGGCCGGACTTGAGGCGATGGGCATTCAGTATGCCGTAGCCGCAGAAAACTGTCTTCCCATGCTCAATGCTGTGCTGATACCATCCGGCGTCGACGATGCGGCCGTTCGGGCTCAGCTTCTGAATGAGTTCGGGATCGAGATCGGCGGTGGTCTGGGACCGATGAAGGGCAAAACGTGGCGAATCGGTCTGATGGGTGAGACGGCAAAGAAATCGAACGTCCTTCTGTTACTGGCAGCACTGGATCAGTGCATCGCTCGCAACGGGGGAGTTTCGGCGGGCGGACGTGGAGTCGCAGCAGCATCTGATTTCTATTCCGGGTCAGGGCACTGAACCCCGGGGTGAGGCGCTGAAGATTTCATCGGAGATCGGGAACTGACGACTGCTCTGACGACGACTGCTCTGACAAGGATCAATTGATGTGTGCCACAGGCTCCGCCAGTGGATTCCATCGAGAAGCACTGGCAGAGCCAGTGGCACACAAGCGAAAATATTCAGGAGAGAGCTTTCTCTCCACAGTCTGAAGTTGTTGAGACTTTTTTGAACGCAATTATTTTATTACGCAATTATCCAGGGAGATGATTTTCGATGAGTGTGGCGATCGCAGCAGTTCATGCACGTGAGATTCTGGACAGCCGCGGAAATCCGACGGTCGAAGTTGATATTCAGCTCGAAGACGGCACGATCGGTCGTGCAGCAGTTCCAAGTGGTGCAAGCACAGGTGCTCATGAAGCATGCGAACTTCGAGATACCGCTGACAAGTCCCGCTTCCTCGGAAAGGGTGTTCTGCAGGCGGTTCGCAATGTGAACGAAGAAATCGCCGACGTGCTCGTTGACCTCGACGTCACCGATCAGGCTACGCTCGACAATGCCATGATTGAACTGGACGGCACGGAAAACAAATCCCGTCTGGGAGCCAACGCGATCCTGGCGTGCTCACTGGCAGCTGCTCATGCGGCAGCGCGAGTCAGCTATCTGCCGCTCTTCAGATATATCGGCGGCGTCGGCGCCAACTGCCTGCCAGCTCCGATGATGAACATCATCAACGGTGGCTCGCACGCGAATAACGGCATCGATATTCAGGAATTCATGGTGATGCCGCTGGGTTTTGACACCTTCAGCGACTCCCTTCGAGCGGGCACGGAAGTCTTTCACCATCTGAAGAAGGTTCTCAGCAGTCGTGGTCTGAGCACTGCGGTCGGCGATGAAGGCGGTTTCGCACCGGATCTCAAGACAAACGAAGAAGCTCTGTCTGTGATTCTGACCGCCATTGAAAGTGCCGGTTATCGGCCCGGCGAACAGATCAAGATCGCTCTGGACTGTGCCGCCACCGAGTTTTATGACACTGCAACCGGCAAATACAAACTCGACGGCAAAGTCATCGATTCCGATGGTATGGTCTCCCTGCTTGAAAGCTGGGTCAAGAAGTACCCAATCTGTTCAATTGAAGACGGCTGCTCCGAAGACGACTGGACGGGCTGGAAGAAACTGACCGATACTCTGGGTGACCGTGTTCAGCTTGTCGGAGACGATCTCTTCGTCACCAACGTGCGACGCCTGGCTCAGGGCATCGAAAAAGGAATCGCCAACAGTATTCTCGTCAAAGTCAACCAGATCGGCACTCTGACAGAAACGATCCAGGCTGTTCAGATGGCGTTCCAGAACGGCTATACGGCAGTCATGAGCCACCGTTCGGGAGAAACAGAAGACACAACGATTGCTGACCTGGCGGTCGCTCTCAGAACAGGTCAGATCAAGACAGGTTCGGCCAGCCGAACCGATCGAATCTGCAAGTACAATCAGCTGCTGAGAATCGAGGAAATCCTCGGCGACACAGCGGTATTCGGTGGAACAATTTCCTGAGCTTCGTCCGGAGGATCCGGACACTCGTCCGGAGCCTTCTTTTGTCTGTCTCAACAGCGATCCCGAAAAACAGTAACGACCCGGCGGTGGCCGCGATGCACATTGAGCATCGAGACCATTCCTGGGTCGTTTCTTTGTTATTCTGGGCATCGCTGCTGATCTCCGGCGGTATCTACTCCACCGTTTCGCTCTCACCGAAAATCGCAGAATGGCTGCGAGTACGTGATCAATACGCGGAGAACGCCGTCCGACTCGTCGAACTTGAAGACGAAGTGGAATACCTCGAACGTTTTTCCGCAACGCTCCACTCCGACCCGGAATTCGGCCGGCGGCTCTCTCAGGCCACCGGAAACGAAACCTCCGAACCGGGTCATTTCGTTCCGGTCAACACAGACCTGCTGTTTGGCAGAAAACCAACTCCTCGCAGACCCGCCGCAAAGCTATCGGAGTCTCCCGCCGCAGCGATTGTGATTCGCATTGCGTCTGATATCGAACTTCGACGTCAGCTTCTCGTGATCTCCGGCAGCCTGATTATCGTCGGCTTCACATTCCTGAACGGCTCCGGAATCGGCACGATCGGAACTCTGTTCAGCATTATCCCATGGCTGCTTAGAGTTCCAGTCACGCGCTACGCTCGAAAGCACCAGCAGCCGTCAGATTCAGAATCGACCGGAACAGCATCTTCACCTTCGGTCGAAGAACAGACTCCGATCATGAATGAGCCTGCGGCAGCACAAGCTGCGCCTGTTCCCGCCCGGTCTTCGAAAGCGGGAGTGTCCGCAGATCTTCTTCAGAAAACCAACGAAACGGACAGTCCTCAGGCAGTCGCTGGTGACTCACACGCCCGGTAAAGCAAATGAGACGGATTCGATAACGAGTCACCGTATGACGAATCTCCGTGAGCGGCCTGATCCTGGACACCTGCAGTCCCGCGAGCGACTGAAGCTCCGCCTGCCAGGTCGCGGGGAACCTGAACTCATCAGCGTCATCCGCGAACAAGCTCTTCTGCGAACGCGATTCACTCCGCAGCTTCCGTTTTTGAACAGACTTTGGTCGACGGGGAAAGAGTTCTTGCGCGGATTCCGGGGAAACTCGAAATCGAGCAAAATCCCAGAGCCCTGACCACCACTCCCCCTCAGTCCGCTGTCGCAGCAAAAATCCCTTCGGCCCCTGAATCACCACAGACACTTCGGTGATCTCCGACAGTGCCGCCTTTTGCGACTCACGCGGAATTCGAGCCTGACTGCCGGCCTGAAAAGCGCCGCACCATTTCTTCAGCGGACAACTGCCGCAGTCGGGTTCCTGCGGACGACAGACTCCGGATCCGAGATCCATGACAGCCTGATTGAAATCCGCAGGCTCCGTCGGAGACACAATCAGTTCAGCGAAACTCCAGAGCAACTTCTGGGCAGCTGACGTCTTCGGATCCAGATCCAGATTCATCAGCCGTGAATAAAGTCGAATTGTGTTCGCTTCGAGGATCGGCGCAGGTTTTTTGAAAGCGAACGACGAGATCGCACCTGCCGTATAACGACCGATTCCGGGTAGACTCTGGAGCTTCGCTGCATCAGACGGGATCTCTCCGTCATGCTCATCAACGATCACCTGAGCTGCACGATGCAGATTCCGAGCTCGGCTGTAGTATCCCAGACCTTCCCAGTACCGTAATACCTCGTCCTGTTCGGCAGTTGCAAGAGATGTCACATCCGGAAATCGATCGGTGAAACGCTGAAAGTAAGGAACAACCGCAGCGACGGTCGTCTGCTGAAGCATGATTTCACTGACCCAGATCCGATAAGGGTCGGCCGACTCGCGCCATGGCAGCTGCCGCTGGTGATCGCGATACCAGCTCAGCACAGCCTTCTGAAACTGCCGCCGCCCTGCAGCGGTTTCCATCCCGGTCTTGAACGTCACAGGCTGACCGTTTTCCCTCCGGCGATGCTCTCCGCCTCCGCCCAGCACATTCGGAGCGCATCGAGCGCCACAGTTCCTTCGAGCGGTCCGGCAGATTTTTTATCCCGAATGGCATCGACGGCAGTCTGAAGTTCGTGAGTGAACGCGGAACACCATTTTCCGCCGTCAAGACCTGGATTTTCGACACGTCCATCGGATGTGATCAGAGTCAACGGTCGACTCACGACCCACTGACCTCCGAGAGTTCCCGCATCAAACAGCATCGTGGCGTTTTCGAAGTAGAGCTCAAAACCATGAGCAAACTGAAGTCCGAATGCTGCGATCCCGCCACTGACACTCGTAACGGTCGGTCCATTCGCTCCGTAAACGTATGAAGTGTGAACGTGATTGACAAACCCATCCTGCATCAGGCCTCGTGAAAAAACCCCTTCCGGCCGACCACAGGCGTGAGCAATGAAATGATTGTCGTGAACGTGAAGATCGATCCCCCATCCGCCCAGTTTACGAAAATCCGACATATCCCCTGACCAGTTGGGTCGGCAGATGACTCGCTTGAAATGAGCCGCCAGGAGCCGGCCGTGAACTCCACTTCGAATCGCTTCGGACGCGAATCGAAATTCCGGGAAAAACGGAAGCACGTGAGCAACCAGCAGCCGAGTCCCGCGCTTTTCGGCCTCGGCCACCATCTCTTTCGCTTCGCCAAGATCCACTGAAATCGGTTTCTCGACCAGCAGAGCTTTTCCCGCTCGAATCGTCTCCATCACCACCGAATGATGCTGATCCGTCGGCAGGCAGATATCCACGAGATCAATATCCGGATCCTGAAGCAGTTCACGGTAGTCAGAATACTTCTTGATATCGCTCAGATCGACATGTCCGCCCGGCGGCCCGAAATTACCCTGAATTGAAGTCCAGTCCCCCTGGAGCTTTCGAGGATCTCGGGTTGCAATCGCCGTCACCTTCCCGCCGACCAGATCTCGGGCACCTTCGAAGTGTGTGTACCCCATGAATCCGATGCCGATGATTCCAACCCTGATCATTCACTCACTCCCGGATGAACGTACCATCAAACCACAGAGCAACACTCCACAACACACAGCTCGACTGATCGCAGCCAGCGTTCGGACGACTCGATTTCCGACAAGCTTCGCTACCGATCTTCGCCGCCCGTCGAACCAGTGCGAGCTGACGCATCGGAATCTGCGAGAAAGCGTCCGGCGGAGCATTTCAACTTTGATCACCGTGATTCACAAGGCAACGAGCGCCCGGAAACAAAGGTTCCCGACTTTTTGCCCCGTCAACAATGTCACAATCCCCTGAGTCACAATCCCCTGAATGGCTTTCTGCCCCCTGAACCGCGACTCCGCACCCAGGCACCCAGAAACCGCTCAAAAAAAAACACCACCCCCGAGCACAGGCCACCAGACCCGCGAAACATCTGCCCACTTTTTAAGCTGCACAAAAAACAGGCAAAGCAACAGCTGTAACGGTTGTTTATTTTGTGTGCAGTTTAACAATTTTGGGGTTGGCACGGCCTGGAGCGAGTGTTATCGTTATGACGTCGCAGTCAATCTGATGTCATTCCTTCGGCTTGGCTCATGGCTTCGGCAAGAATTGCGGGTTCCCAGCGAGGCGCTGGCCGCACCACATAGCAGGGATCGCTTGCCGTCGTTTAACAGGGAGAGAAAGATGTTGGTGCTTTCACGAAAAACCAGCGAACGAATTCTTATCGGCGACGACATCGCCATCACCGTTGTGCGTATTGGGCCGAACTCCGTTCGAATCGGGATTGAAGCCCCGAAAACAATGAACATCGTCAGAGAAGAGCTCTGCGACTTCAGCTCCGGCAACCGCAACATCGAGCCACGTTCTACCGCAGTCCCTTCAGCGTGAGCAGCATCGCCGGCCACTGCAGTTGGGCACGGAAGTCGATCTCATGCAAACACAGCCGGGCCGTAAGGTCCGGTTTTTTTATGCAATCCTCTCTCAATGAAGTTACCTGAACAAATCGAACAGCCGGCGAGATTTTCGCGCGAACGAAGGAGCAGAATCATCAGGAACCCGTTAGCGGCAAAGAAGCGAATCCAACAAACTGCCTGCGGAAAATAGAGAAAACGGGAAGACCCTCTCAGTTCCGCAAGGTTGACAACGTGGCCCCGTCCACTTTAAAACGACTCTTGAAATGTCTTTCAGGAACGACCATTGATTCTTTCGATTGAATAGCGAACAATGGCATCGTCTCCGCTCCGTGGTGGCAGACTTTTGGTAATGAAATCTGGAGGTATTTGAATGCTGACGACGTTGAAGGTGGGTCGAGTTGTGCTGGCAGGTGCTGTAATCCTGTCTTTCGTTCTGACGAGCGGCGGCAGTGTTTCTGCACGTCCAAAGTACAAGGCAGCTGCAGACGAAGCATATGCTGACCTCGCAAAGGCCAAGGGAACTGACAACAAGTTCACCTGCAGCCTCTGTCATCCAGTAAAGGACAAGAAGGTTCGCAACAATTATGGCGCAGCCTTCGGGAAGCACCTTGAGAAGAAGAACGAAACTGACGACGCAAAGCTGAAAGAAGCTCTCAAGGCAACTGAAAAAGACAACAGCGCCACAGAAGGAAAGACATTCGGCGACCTGATCACCGCCGGTGAACTCCCAGGCACCGACAAAGCCGCTGAGTGATCAGAGGCCTCAAGCCTGGCTACCGCATCTCGAATCACCAGGCAACAGGGTTGTGGTGAACTGATGCTGGTGCCATTCGAAGAGAACAAATCCGAACGCATGGCTTCCCTCAGAAGCCATGCGTTTTTCTTTCTCGGTCACTGGCAGCCCCGTCGGATTCGGCACCCCCGCGAGAGACCTTCATTCACCTGGAACCTGGCATTTGTCGGGAATCGAAAATGCCGAACCGGCATCGAGCAATTCCCGCTGAAGCGGACCACACACACCAGAGAAGCTCAATGTCACCGCATTTCCCGCAGGCCGCCGAAGTTCGCAACACAGGCGAAAACCATCGGCTCCCCTGAAAAAGTCGGGACCTATTGAACGAATAGCTCGAAAAACTCAGTTTTCTGTGCACTCTGCGGTCGAAAACTCAATTGAACTTTGTTTTTGCGTCCCGTATGATCCGCCCTTGTCAATTGCGGACCAAAACGTCAATTGCGGACCAAAACAGGGAGGATCCGTCTGAAATCCGCTGGTGAACTCCACCGGGGCTCAGGCAAACCTGCCATTCGGCCGTGGTCACTGAGAATCAGTTGCTCGCCGGATTTCACCAGATTTCAGTTATCAACAGAGTTTGAAATGAGTACGCTCAAGAAGAACAAACGTATCAAGCGGGCCGCTCAGCTGGAGCTGTACGGTAGTCGCAAGCCTGGTAACGGCGTCAAGAAGTGCGAACGAGGTAAAGCAAAGTACCTCGGTGGTAACGGTCGCAAAACGACCGGGATTACGCTTCGCAAGTTTCGACAGAATCTGAAGCGAATTCGAGTCATGGAAGACGGGGTTGCCGTTCGACGCCGGGTTCCTGTCAGCCTGATTCGAACTGGTGCCATCGTGAAGCCGGTCGTCTCCGACCCATTCGCTCTCCCGAGCATCAATAACTGATCCAGAAGTCAACGTAAGAAATACCCGGTCGGGCCGATCACCTGAAGATCACGCCGATCGCCAAAAGACCATCAGCAGCAGCCTGAGAGATCTCTCAGGCTGCTGCTTTTTTTTGACCCCAGTTACGTTCTTCGCTCGCAGTTATTCTCGCGTCAGCGCCTCATCAAGATTCATGACCGAGAGTGTCAGCACAGTCCAGGAGGCCAGTTCCACCGCATCTGCCTTTGGATCTCGAGGTGATGCTCCGACGCTCAGAAGACTCTCAGCGTCTTCGCGTGCCTCCCGGAATGTCGTTCGAGTCCGCTCAAGCCCTTCCAGAAGCAGACTGGACTCACTGTTGTCCGGATCCCGACAAAGAATCGCCTGAAAGACAGCCCTGAGCCGTTCCTGGTCAGTGCCACCCATCGTGCTCGCAAGAACCTTTTGAGACAGAACTCGCGCGGCTTCCGTCCAGGCGGTATCATTCAGAGCCAGCAGCGCGTGCATCGGAGAATTGGTGCGTGAGGACCTGACCGAACAGGTCTGACGCGACGCACTGTCAAAGAACATTGTGGGAGCAATGATGCGGCGCCAGAATACATACAGACTTCTCCGATAAACGGCGTCGCCGGAATCCAGGCTATAGGTTTTCTTTCCGAATGTTGCCTCTTCCCAGACACCGTCAGGCTGGTACGGACGAACCGGCGGCCCGCCATTCTGACGGTTGAGCAGACCGCTGACGGAAAGAACCTGATCACGAAGCATCCAGGACGGCAGTCGATACCTGGCGCCACGAGCCAGAAAACGGTTCTCCGGATCAATGTCCCAGGTCGTCAGACGCCGACCATCGGGATCAACGGCATCGGTTTCCTTCACAACAGAAGACTGCCGATAAGTGTGGCTCAGCACAATGGTTCTGATGAGTCGTTTGACCGACCAGCCATGTTCTCGAAAATCCAGAGCCAGCCAGTCGAGAAGATCATGATGCTGAGGAAACTCCCCCTGAGACCCGAAATCTTCGGATGTCTTAACCAGACCCGTTCCGAAAATCTGCTGCCAGAAACGATTCACTGTCACTCGAGCAGTCACTGGATTTTCATTGGAAACCAGCCAATTCGCCAGATCAAGCCGGTTCAGTAGTCGCCCATCCCCGCCTTCCTGCGAAGAACCAGCCGTTTTCAGGCTTTCGGGGATATCCGCTCGAGCAGATTCAGCGGTGGGAAGATTGTATAACCCACGAGTCAGCACGAATGACTCCCGACGCTCCGGACGATCCTTCATCACCATCACCTGAGGAATTGCTTTTCTCAGTTCCGTGATCTGATCCTGCAACTTTTTCAGATCAGACTGAAGTTGTTTTGCCTCTTCATCTTCAGCAACGAGCGTTTGCTTTTTCTCCTCGGACAGCTGTTGTTCCGACTTCGTAAACTCACGGATCACAGCCTCTTTTCTCTGTGTGAGTCGCGTTTCCTGCGCTGCAGCCTCCTCGGTCAGAGTTTTCAGCTGCTGCGTCTGGTCTGCCATCGGCATTTCCAGAACCGGCGGCGTCTGTGGATTTCCACCAGCCCCATCAACAGGTGTCTGATTGAAGAAGTCAAAAAGCTGGTAGTAATTCTTCTGGGTCAGCGGATCGAATTTATGATCATGACAACGACAGCAGTTCAGCGTGAGACCAAGCCAGACTGTGCCCACGGTTTCGGTCATATCCATCACATAGTCAACTCGATTTTCCTCGGCAATTCGGCCACCTTCCCCGTTAATCATGTAGTTTCTGCAGAATGCCGTAGCGAGGATCTGCTCTTCAGAAGGATCAGGAAGAAGATCTCCGGCAAGCTGCCAGACCGTGAACTGATCAAACGGAAGATCCGAGTTGAAAGCGCGAACAACCCAGTCTCGCCAGGGCCACATGGTCCGATCATTGTCCCCCTGATATCCGTTGCTGTCCGCATAGCGAGCCGCATCAAGCCAATCCCAGGCAAATCGCTCTCCATACGCCTCAGACTGCAGCAGCCTGTCGACCAGCTTTTCCCACGCATCGGGTGACGAATCATTGAGAAAACGAGCGACCTCTTCGGGAGACGGCGGCAACCCCGTGAGATCCAGAGTCACCCTTCGGATCAGAGTCGCACGGTCAGCCTCGACAGAGGGAGTCATTCCACGACGCTGAAGTTCTGACTGAACGAAATGGTCAACAGGATTTACCGCCGGAAACTCCGCGAATGGAGATACCGGAACTTTCGGCGCGATGAGCGGTTCGAAAGACCAGTGACGCCCCCACGGTGCTCCACTGTCAATCCACCGTTCGAGAATTCGAATCTGTTCCGGTGTCAGCTGATGCCCGGACCCCGACGGGGGCATCACGAGTTCCGGATCAGTCGACGTCACCCGTTCCATCAACAGACTCTGACGAGCATTGCCGGGCACAATGACCCGATACGCAGACTCCTGCTCGTCGAGTCGCAGGTTCCCCTCGCGCTTTTTTGCGTCAGGACCGTGGCAGGCAAAACAATTCTCCGAGAGTATCGGACGAATGTCTGCTGCAAACCGGATCTCAGAAACGTCCGAGGAATTTGCAACTTCCGCTCGGATCGGGGCGAGAAATACAAAACTCAGCACGAGCACGGAGGTCACGGCGATCAAAGCCTGAAGCGACGGCCGCAGACCACGCATCGGACTCGAACGATACCGGGGAATCCATCGAACAGTTCTTGAAGAATATCTGATCATCGCAGGCCCTTGTTCTGCTGGAACAGGGTTCAGTCATAACAGGAGTGTTTCTTCAGAATTCATCCGGAGAAAACACGGTCACTGCGAGGATACTGAGTGGTTCAGCCGAATGCCACTCCCGCCGCTCGAAAGACTGTGGCCAGGAAGACTGCCACCGAAGATCCGCATACAAATCATCGCGGCGGCACCTACTGCCGCGGAATTCGCAGCGACTCACCGACCTTCAGCCGATCCGGCGTCGAGATTCGGTCCCGATTCAGGTCGTAGATTTCCTGAAACCGAACTGGCGTTCCGAGCTTTCTCTCCGAAATCCCGGAGAGTGTGTCACCGTACTGCACGATGTACTCATCGAATTCGACATCAGTGGGTACAGAGGGTTCGGAATCATTCTCGGCCACAGCTGTTTCGGAAGAAACATCCTTCTCTGTTTTCAGATCCGAGGCCGAAGAGTCCGTTTCGGACTTCGTAACGGAGTCTTTGGAAGTCCCGCCGGAACGATGCTTTCGACGGGATGAACGCGTCATTCCCGGCAGCAGCGGAAGCTCCGATCGATCATCACTCGACAGAACTTCCGACGCGTCGTCCGACTCGGATTCATCCGGTCCGTCCGGCAAGGCCTTTCGGAAACCATCTGTCAGATCGTCATTCTCAGACGCAGACGCATTTCTCCTGCTTCGGATTCCGGCAGTGCTGCCGACCGGCAGGGGAACGTCATCATTCCTGGAATCCAGATCCCGCAGAAGATCGGGCATCGTCCAGTTTGGTTCCGGATCCCCTGGTACTGTTTTCGCATGACGATCTGCAGTCGCAGAATCCACAGAGTCATCCAGGTAAACGGCGATATCCCGTTCACGAAGCTGCTCATTCAGGAGCTTTTCTCGCCTAACAGACGGAACATCATCCACAAGAAGTGGCTCGTTCCGGAAGAATAGCGCACCGACAATTCCGATAAGAAGAATTCCCAGAGCAAACCCAATTTTTCGATCAGGATGCATCGCGGCGCTTCTGAATCAGCCAGGTCCATGGAACGAAAGAAATCCATGTTACGAATCTGGCAGGTGTCGGCAGAGTGAAAACGACCTGTTCGGCAGAACCTGCCGGTCAGGCGTCTCCTGCGATTTCGGCTCCCATCACAGGTTCACTGCAATCCGTTCAGAAATACTCCTGACCGGAGCAGAACTTTCTCGGTGAGGTGACTCTGAGGCTGAAGAGGAAACAGTTGCCGCCTGCGTGGATTGTCTCAGTTCTTCAGGAAACGCAGGAACCATATCCCCGGTCATCTGCGCCCCGAGCGTTGAACCGCAACTACAGGAACATTCGGCAGAATGATTTCAGTTACCGCGATTGATTGGCGAAATCTGCCTGGCGACAGAGAATTCCGATTTTTCACTCGATTCCTCTTCCAGGGTTCCGTGATTCCGAATGAAGGAAATCTGACAAGTGAGTCGATCATTCTTGTGCGGTCGGGAGAGGGCCGCAAAAAACGGTTGAATTTCCCGAGGACATGCTGACGGATTTTCGAGTTGGCATGCATGGTTCAAGGATGAACTCCTCTGAACGGGAGCATGGTCGCGAGGGATACATCAACAAAGAACAGAGCCTGACGAAAAAGCCTCCGGCACGCACCGGAGGCTTTTTTCATTGGTAAGAACAGGATTCTCTGCAAGACTGTTTTGCCCTCAATTCGGAAGGTTTTCCAAATTCCTCCCGGGGCCGAGATCAGATCACCCGGAAGACCGATGGATCAACTATGATGCGATGAGCGGAGTGGATTCATTGTCCGTCTCCGTGATTGTCCGTCTCTGCAGTTTTCTTCCATCCAGCCTGCCTTCGTTCACCCCCCAACAGCGACGTTTCCTGCCGCAACTTCCGGCTCTACGACTTCATCGATTCCACAAGCCGGCAGAAACTCCGTCTCTCCGATCCAACCACAGTTTTCCTTCCCTCACCTTCAAAGCCTGAGCAGCTGCGGTGGCCTCACCACCTTCTGTGGGCTGACTGGAGGCAGTTCATGTCAATTACGTTTCCCGAAATGACTGCTCATGACATCATCGCTGATGATCGGTCAGAGACTCATTTTCCAGTGTCACCTGAACACACGCATCAGCACGTCGATGAACTCCGAGTTTTGACGCGTCCGCAATGGCTCAAAGCCGGGTTCTGGCTGAGATCTCGCGGCCTGCTGATTTTATGCGGCCTGCTGATCATCGTAGCCGGTGCTTCGGCAGTCCGTTCCGGGACAGCGTCGCAGAATGCCATTTCCATTCACACCGTGACACGCAGTAATTTTTCAATCCCCATCAACACTTCCGGCAGTGTGAAACCTGTCCGATCTGATGTGGTTCGGTCGGAATGTCACTGGAACACCCACATCCTTCGAATCGTGCCCGAAGGAACCTGGGTTCAGGAAGGCGATGTCGTCTGTGAACTGGACAGCTCAGAAATTGAAGAATCACTGCATCAGTGGGAAATCCCGCTGATCAGCGCTCGAGCCTCTCTCGAAGCCTCCGTTCAGGAGGAACTGATTCAGAAATCCGGCAATGATCGGCTGCTGTCGTCTGCCCGCTTCAAGCTGCAGCAGGCGGAGAATGAACTGGAACAATACGAATTCGGAACCTGGCCTCAGCAGTCACAGCAGCTGGAAAGCGATATCGTTGTTCAGGAAGATCAGCTGCGTCTCGCTCAGGAAGAACTGCTGCAGACTCGACATCTGTGGGCTCAGGGACTTGCGAGCGATCGCGTCATGGAGCAGGCAGAGTATGATCGTGATCTTCAGGCGGAGTCCCTGCGTCGCCTTCAGCAGAAGCTTCGGTTTCGTAACACGCTGCAGCACGACCGCGATGAGGTGCAGCTGTCATTTCAGAAGCATAACGCGGAACGCGAAGTGCTTCGAACCGAGATCGCATCGTCGCTCTCTCTGACTGCAGCACAGATCAAGACCATGCTGTCGGAACGTCGTGCAAGAATCTACGAACGGTACCGTGAGTATGCTCGTCAAAGCCTTGCAGCGTGTCAGATTCGTGCCCCATCGAGTGGTCAGGTCATCTACGCAAATTCATGGCAGCAACTCAGCCGTGGTGTTTCTGCGATCGGGGAAGGACAGCCTGTGGCATGGCAGCAGGCGCTGTTCGAGATCCCTGATCAGAGCGAATTCCGCGTGAATGTGTCGATACATGAGTCACTGATTGCGCAGGTGAAAAAGGGGCAGGGCGCCACTGTCTGTCTGAAAGGATACGAGGAGGTTCCGATTTCCGGGTGGGTCTCCGAAATTGCTGAATACTCCCATCAGAGAAATTATTTCTCGCCCGAAACACGAGACTACGATGTTGAGATTACGCTGATCGATCCTGAAAAGACTCTGCGCGACAGCGTTCGAAAGTCTGAACATAAGGATGATCAGAAACAGGACTCCGGAAATCTGGTAAGACTTCACATGGATGCAGAAGTGGTCCTGAATGTCGGCGAACGCAGGAATGTGGTGACAATCCCCAGAGACGCCATCGAAGGAACCGGTCGTATCACCTATGTCCTGAAATATGTGGGAAAGGATGCCTTTCCGGTTCCCGTCCGTGCAGGGGAGTTCAATGACGAAACAGTCTGCATCGAATCAGGACTCGACAAGGGCGACCGAATCGTTGTCAATCTGAGTCAGGAACAGAGAATGACGTTGAAGGAATGCATTGAGTCTGAAATGCAGCTCGCCCGACGATGAACGATATCGACCGGGCAGGCCGTTCGATCGTCGCCGCATCGCCACGAAGACCGGCCGCGCGACAACCAAAACACCACATCTTCACCGACCAACGCACTCACCTCCAGCAGCTCCAGATCAGCAGCAACACCATAACCTGCGTACTCTAGCCACTCAGTTGCAATGTTCGGCATGAATCTGCTGTAGCCGTCAATTCAGGTGTGTGAGACAATTCCCCCCGAATGAAGCCGACATCAGAAGTTGTCGCAGGAAACGATTTCGGGAATCAGGGATGATGGAACCCTTTGCGATCCAGGAACCACGACGGTCACGTTCACCATGGATCACCGTGGTGGTGCTGACAGCAGTATTCTGCGTCTGGCATTTTGACATCATTCCCAGAATTCGATCCGCTGCCACCGGCCATATTCCGCAGGATCAATCGGCAGAGGTGCTTGACGCATCATCGATTGAACAGCTGGATGTGATTGTCGACCGGAGCGACTCGGAGAATACGAATCCCGAAGCCACCGCGGAGCGCGATCCTCTCACACAAGCGATCGCTTCCACCGATCCTGATGATCCGGCAGTGGACGCCGAAGTCGCCACTTCGGAGCCTTCGAATGATGAAAGGATAAACTCCGGTGAGATCGACACGGAGACCGCAATTCCGACTCACCAGACTCCGGCAGTGACTCGTGCCGGATCGCGGGGCATTCACGGTTCTGCAGAAGATGGCGATGACGAATCACCTGCTGAAGCGAACGAATCAGGGATTCAGCAGGCGTCTCTCACCATTCAGGAGAAGCCGCGTTCCGGATCCGAAACGAACACTCCCAGGGTGATCTCTGCAGAGCTCGCCGAGAAGCTCCGCCAGATTGATCAGTTTTATCGAGATGACAGGATTCTGGAAGCTCATGCTGAACTCTCGCGGCTTTACTGGAATCAGCCTGCCTCCCGAGCCATCCTTCGATCAAGAATCGATCACACGGCCAACCTGATTTACGGGTCTCCCGACGTACAGTTCAACGAACCCTGTCTTGTTGAGTACGGTGATACGCTCGAAAGCATCGCAAAGAAACACAAAATCTCCTGGCAGTACCTTGCGATGCTCAATCGAACCACACCCGAATCACTTCAGGCCGGACAGTCGCTGAAGATCGTCGAAGGCCCGTTCTCAGCGGTCGTGGATCTTCATGATTTCTCGATGACCATCCATGCGCATGGCTGGTATGTGCATCGCTATACGATCGGAACGGGAAAGGATAACCGAACTCCGATCGGAGAGTTCACGGTTCAGGATAAACTCGAAAACCCCGTCTGGTACAACCCGGATGGTGGCGTCGTTGAGGCCGACGATCCGGAAAACCCTCTGGGCGAGTACTGGATCGGGATCGGCAATCACATCGGGATTCACGGAACCATCGATCCCGATTCCATCGGGCAGGCTCAGTCACGCGGCTGCATTCATCTCGCAGATGATGATATCGAGGAGGTTTTCAATCTCCTCGATATCGGCTCAAAAGTGCTGATTCGAAAATAGGTCGCAGGTAGACAGCCGACCCGACAAAAGCGGGCCGCATGCACCGACGAGTTCACAGAAACTACGTCGGTGCACATGGTCTTTGTGCCGCACATGGTCTTCGTCCCGCAGAGTCTCTTTGCTCCGCAGAATCACAGTCGAGATCAGTTCATTTCGCGAGCATAGTCGAACATCGGTGTGGAGAGATACCGTTCACCGGAATCCGGCAGGATGACCACGATGGTCTTGCCGGCATTTTCCGGCCGTTCCGCAAGACGCAGAGCCGCTGTCATGGCCGCACCACAGCTGATTCCACAGATGATGCCTTCATCGCGAGCCACGCGAGGTGCCATCGCCATGGCATCTTCGTCGGTCACCTGAATGATCTCGTCAATGAGCGATATGTCGAGAATATCCGGCTTGAATCCCGCACCGATGCCCTGAATTCGGTGCTTTCCGGGACTTCCGCCCGACAGCACAGGGCTTCCCGCAGGTTCCACAGCAACGATCTTCGTCTTGAGTCCCTTTTCCTTCTTCAGGTAACGACCAACTCCTGTGATCGTGCCTCCCGTACCAACACCAGCAACGAAGATATCAACGTTTCCTGCCGTGTCTTCGAAGATCTCCGGTCCGGTGGTCCGGAAGTGGATCTCTGGATTCGCTGGATTCTTGAACTGCTGAGGCATGAAGAAATTGGGCTGACTGGACAATTCTTCAGCCCGAGCAATCGCTCCCTTCATTCCCTCCGCACCGGGAGTCAGCACAAGATGAGCTCCGAAAGCCTTGAGCATCATCCGACGTTCAATAGACATTGTTTCCGGCATGGTCAGAGTCAGTTTGTAGCCTCTGGCAGCGCACACATACGCAAGCGCGATTCCGGTGTTTCCGCTCGTCGGTTCAACAACTTCCATCCCCGGTTTGAGACGCCCGGTCTTTTCTGCATCCCAGATCATGGCAGAACCAATACGGCATTTGACGCTGTATGCCGGATTTCGACCTTCGATTTTCGCCAGTACAGTCGCCTTTGTCCCCGACGCAAGGCGATTGATTCTGACCAGTGGTGTCCTTCCGATTGTTTCAGAGTTATCTTTGAAGATTGGCATCCGCTCCAGGCCTTTCTGATGACTGTAAAATGCAAAAGTTCCCCGTCAGCACTGTTTGATAGCAAATTTTTTCGCACCTCGCGACGCTGAAAGTGTCAATACTCCCGTGACAGCAGACTTCATTGACCACAGTCCCATGATTCGCAAGACTTCCCCGAAGAGATGATCCGGAATTTCTGCATTGCGGGCCCCTGATGTTCTCTCAGGTTCAGAAAATTCGAACAGTTTTCTCCCTGAGTAACCTCAAACACCTGCATTTCTTCAGATTTCGGTGTAAGGTTCGCACCGTTCAGTGACGATCACCGATTCCCGTCCTTCAGGATGCAGAATTCGTCACTCAACGGTTCATTTTGTCGAAATCGCGAGAGCGTAGCTCAGTCGGTAGAGCAACGGACTTTTAATCCGTAGGTCGTGGGTTCAAGTCCCACCGCTCTCATATCGCAAAGCCTTGCTGCAGAATACTTTACACTTCTGAAGCAAGGCTTATTTTTTGCCCGAAGTTGTCGTTGGTAGCGATTTGGTAGAAGAATCGTGCATCCTGTCGAATGCGCTCCAGACAGCTTCCGCCATGTCGTCAGCTTCCGACTGAACGTAGAAGGTCAGCGTCGTATTCAACGAAGCATGACGCATCAGCTGTTGCAGAACGTGCGGCTTCACTCTGTCAGCCCAGCGAAGACCGAAGGACCGTCGAAGTTCGTGAGCTGAAGCATTCTTCCTGTCACCGACCTTTACTCCGGCTCTCCTCCCG
>JBKDKA010000063.1:0-44349 GCA_046345315.1 Planctomyces sp. | reverse complement strand
GAGCAGACCTTGAAGCTGCGAAGGCGTTGCGGAAAGGCTCCGGGCGAAAAACAGAATGCCTCGGACTGAGGGGGGAACGTTGTGAGCTATCACTCTCAGTAATCAGATTGGTCGTTTCTGATTCGACTGTCCGACCGCTTCAGAAATACTGCTGAAGCCATCACTGTCGAGCAGTTCGCAGAGTTCTTCGTTAATCCGTCGGGCGATTCCAGGACCTTCATAAACCATGGCCGTCAGCACCTGTACCAATGACGCTCCGAGACGGATTCGTTTGTAGGCATCTTCACCGGAAAAGATGCCTCCCGGGCCGATCAGAGCAAACCTTCCCTTTGGCATTCTCCGGTACATTTCGCGGATGCAGAGGTTTATCAGAGGCTCGACCGGGTCTCCCGAAACGGCGCCGGGCATGCGATCGTAGACGGAACGTGCTGTTCTGATTCGAAGGATTTCCGGCTTTCCCGATGTGAGGTTAAACAAAAAGCCCCGTACGAAATCAAAAGGTACGGTTTCCGACAGAATTCTTTCCACGGTAGCTGGGTCAGCAACGGGAGCAAGTTTCAGAAAAACAGGGCAGGGGATATTCAGGGGTTTGAGCCCTTCAAGCAGTTGGCGGATAGCACCCGGTGCTGTAAATGTTTCGATGGTCCCTCGTGTATTCGGGCAACTCAGATTCAGCGTCAGCCAGGAGGCCGCTGGATAGAGCTTTGCTGCGGACTCGGCGTAATCCCGAACAATAATCGGCAGGGTCTGCTCGGGAGTGTGGTTCTTTGGCCGAGCGACTGTGCTGACGATATTGATACCCACAGGAACCGGAAACTGTTTTCCTGTGAGCCGATTTCCCACAGTTTCTGCGCCGTCGTTAGGGACACCGTAATTGACGACCAGACCTCGATCATCCGGAAGACGAAATAACCTTGGTCTGCGATTGCCCACGCATGGCGTCGAAGAGACTGATCCGACCTCGATCGACCCAAACCCGAGTCGAGAAAGCAGCGGAACCGCTCGACCATTCTTGTCCCAGCCGGCAGCAAGACCAACGGGGTTTTCGAATCGGATGCCGGCCACTTCGGAAACCAGCTTGGGGTCTCGAAAGCTGTACTGTTTCTCCAGCAACGACAGCACGGGAGGAATCATGCCGAACCACTGACAGAGGCGTTCAGTGGCATTGTGTGCAGATTCCGGATCGAAGGAAAACAGAACAGGTCGAATCGCAGCTTTGAACAGATTCACGGAAGCGACCTTTCTTCCATTACCAGTTTGTCAGTCCACATTCCATTGTGTCTAAAGAACAAAGCCGCAACGAATTGAATAAGCTTCGTTGCGGCTGGGAAGTTAACTCCTGAGACAAAGCAAATCCACCCACGCGAATCAGCCTGCCCGGGTATTCAGCTCGCGTAACAAAACCGGGACTGGCTCCCGCAGAGAGTCTGAAACCATTGAGAAAGATGGACTTCCAGTGGGGCCTGTCCCCGTTCTGTTAGAGACTCTTAAGCTTCTTCATTGGCCCACAGATGGGGAATCAGAGTTTTTGGAGCACTGACGATTTCCTGCGGCTGGAAGTAGGTTGCGATCTCCTTTGCTGCGGCTTCAGGACCATCGCTTCCGTGGATCAGATTCATCTGCCGGCTCGCACCGAGATCGCCTCGGATTGTACCGGGAGCGGATTCACGGCTGTTGGTTTTTCCCATCAGCGTTCGCATGACGGTGATGGCCTCAGGTCCCTCGATCACCATTGCGACCACTGGGCCGGAAGTGATGAATGCTTCCAGTTCCCCGTAAAATGGTTTGGCGACATGTTCAGCGTAGTGGCGTTTACTCAGTTCTGGTGTCACCTGAAGCATTTTCATGGCGATGATGCTCAGGCCTTTATCCTCAATTCTGGAGACGATTCGACCAATCAGACGTCGTTGCACGCCATCGGGTTTGACAAGAATAAGTGTTCGTTCAAGAGCCATGAAAGACAGACCTTGTGACAAAGAACTGAGAACAGAAAAGTGAGATTACTGTGGGGCGGAGAACATCAGACTGCAGCACCCTGCATCATCTGGAAGAATTCTGAGAACAGGTAGTGACTGTCGTGAGGACCAGCGGCAGCTTCCGGATGATACTGAACACCGAAAGCGGGCAATTGCGTATGGCGGATGCCTTCCACTGTCTGATCGTTGAGATTGATGTGAGTCACTTCAATCTCCGGAGGAAGGGAGTCGGCATCAACGGCGAATCCATGGTTCTGTGAAGTGATTTCGACTCGCCCCGTTCGCCGATTCAGTACTGGCTGATTTGCCCCCCGATGTCCGAATCGCAGCTTGTAGGTGCGACCACCGAACGCCAGCCCCAGCAACTGAAGCCCAAGGCAGATTCCAAAAATGGGTTTCCGTCCGAGCAATCCTCGAATCGTTTCGATCGCGTAGGTCAGAGGTTCCGGGTCACCTGGTCCGTTGGAAAGAAACACACCGTCAGGGTTCAGAGCGAGAACTTCATCTGCAGTTGCGGTTCCCGGCACGATCGTTACGCGGCAACCGGAGTCACGCAGGTAACGTGAGATGTTCCATTTCATTCCGTAGTCGATGGCGACGACATGGGGGCGACTTGAGAGGCCAGCGCCGGATACAAAATCTGTCGGACGCCCGAGATCAGACAGTGTGTCTTCCCAGCTGCTGATGCCCTGCGGCATCACATCCCGCACCAGATCCTGGCCCACAAGTTCAGGAGCCTGTTGCAATTTGTTTCGCAGGGAGTCTTCATTCAGGTCGACAGTCGACAGGACACCCTTCATGGCTCCGTGGATGCGAATCATTCGCACCAGAGCTCGCGTGTCAATTCCCTGAATTCCGACAACGTGATTTCGCTTCAGATAAGAATCAAGCGATTCCGAAGAGCGGTAATTGCTGGGGATGTCGCACAGTTCGCGAACGACAAACCCGCGGAGAAACAGGCCGCGACTTTCGACATCTTCCGTATTGATGCCATAATTTCCGATGAGTGGATACGTCATCGTGACAATCTGACCGTTATACGATGGGTCCGTCAGGATCTCCTGATACCCGGTCATGCTCGTGTTGAAGACGACTTCACCATGAACTTCACCGTCAGCACCGAATGCCTGGCCCGTAAACACAGAGCCATTAGCCAGCACCAGTTTCGCCGGACGAGTCTTCATTGTCTGGAGTTCTCCCCGAGTTCGGCGCAGAAGGTCTGCGCAGTGAAAAACGTATGGAAACCGCTTTTTACCATGGCAGCAGGTTTCATAAAAGTCGTCCGAACTCGCGGAATTGAGTTTCGCAAAAATCAGATGGCAGTGTCTTGTCGCTTCGAAGCGGATCAGTGACTATGCTGAAGTCTATGAAGGAATTTGCATCGCTTCACGGAAAACGTGTTCTCGTAACGGGGTCATCATCCGGCATCGGACGATCAATCGCGATCGCCTGTGCCTGCGCCGGGGCCGATCTGATCATTCACTGTCGTTCATCGCGTGATGCCGCAGTTCAGGTTGCAGCGGAAGTGAGTCATCTCGGCCGAAAGGCCTTTGTCATCGATGCTGACATTTCCGAGGAATCCGAACGAAAGCGTCTGTTGCAGGAAGTGCTCGATTCAGGCCCTGTTCACGGTCTGGTCAACAATGCCGGTGCGGATCTGCTCACGACTGATCTGCGACACGCTGAGTTTTCAGAGAAACTTCGAGTGCTGCTGCAGACAGATGTCGTGGGAACTCTGGAAATGTCGAGGCTGTTCGGAAAGGTTTTTCTCGAACGGCAGGCCGGTGTGATTCTCAATATCGGCTGGGATCAGGCGGATCGTGGTATGGAGGGTGACAGTGGTGAGCTATTTGCCGCTGCGAAGAATGCTGTCATGGGGTTTACGCGATCTCAGGCCGTCAGTCTGGCTCCCAGTGTTCGCGTCAACTGCATTGCTCCGGGCTGGATCCAGACAGCCTGGGGCGAAACGGCGGGTGAGTACTGGCAGCAGCGAGTGCTCAGCGAAACCCCGCTGAAACGCTGGGGTAAGCCGGAAGATATCTCTGCTCTTGCACGTTTTCTGCTGAGTGATGACGCCGGTTTCATCACAGGACAGGTCATCAACGTGAATGGCGGAGCAGTGCGTTGAGCGGTGAGAAGATCCTGTTCGTCACTGGGCGTCTGGCCGAGCAGAGCCTTCGAGAGGTCGTCGCCGGTATTTCGGCGAAGATCGGATTCGACTATGAGATTGCGGTGCCAGGGATTCAGGTGGCTGCGCTGCTGAATGTCAGGCTGCTGTCGAGCCGTCTTCAGGTTCCCGTCGGAACAAGTCGGGTTATTCTGCCGGGCTGGGTTCAGGGGGATTTTCAGGAACTGGAAGTGCGTTTTGGTGTTCCATTTCAGCGAGGTCCCCGAGATCTTCGCGATCTCCCCGAGTTCTTCGGGCTTGGGAAACGTCGAGATGCCGACCTTTCGAAGTTTTCGATCGAGATCATCGCAGAGATTAATCACGCGACTCGACTGCACCTGAACGACATTGTTCGTGAAGCTCGATCACTTCAGGATTCCGGCGCCGATCTGATCGATGTCGGATCAGTTCCAGGGGAAAGCAGCCCGCGAATCGCAGAGATCGTGAAGACACTCAAAAGTCACGGACATCGAGTTTCCATCGACACTTTTGATCAGTCTGAAGTGGAACAGGCGGTGAGCAGTGGTGCGGAGCTCATTCTCAGCTGCAATCATTCAAACGTTGACTGGGTCACTCAGTATGGTGTGGAGGTCGTTGCGATCCCGGATTCACCATCGGATGAGGCTTCGCTGGACCGTCTGATTGAACAGCTTTCCTCACGAAACGCAGCGTTCCGGATCGACCCGATTCTGGAACCGATAGGCTCCGGATTCACCGCATCACTTGATCGTTATACCCGTTTCCGACGTCGGTATCCTGACTGTCCGATGATGATGGGTGTCGGCAACGTGACAGAGTTGACAGAAGTGGATTCAGCCGGCGTGAATATGCTGCTTGCTGCGATCTGTGAGGAGTTGGGGATTCAGAGTGTTCTTACGACTCAGGTCATCAACTGGTGTCGCACCTCAGTGGCGGAGCTCAACGCAGCGCGTCGGATTCTCCACTATTCCATGGGAGCCGGAGTCATTCCCAAGCATATCAGTTCCGCGCTGGTGATGCTGCGAGATGCTCGGCTGAAGAAGATTCCGTCCGAAGAGCTTCAGGTGTTTTCGGAGAAGTTGACCGATCGAAACTTCCGAATCTTTTCAGAGAGCGGTGACGTGCATCTGATGAACAGTGCTGGATACTGGAAGGGGAGAGATGTATTCGACGTGTTCTCGACAGCGCTTCGCGAATGCCGAAGTTCGATGCAGTCCACGGCGGAGTCCGGGCAGAATTCCGTTCTCAGTGAAGAACACGCGTTCTATCTCGGATACGAAATGGCGAAGGCAGAGATCGCTCTACAGCTCGGCAAACAATACACGCAGGATCAACCGCTCGCATGGGGACTCCTGACTTCCGGGAACGATTACCATCAACAGGGCGGTTTTCATTGTCCTGATGGAAATCGTCCTGAGGAGAACTCAGGCCTGCTCGGGAGCGATGCAGCGGCACAATGAGTTCGACCCGAAATGAGTTCGACTCTGGTTGAAACACTGATGCGTTCAGCGATTTCCATTCTGGATCAGGTCGGAAACAGGCATCAGCCATTCAGCTTTCAGGTAGAACATTCCGCTGATCGCTGCAGTCAGTATGGCAACAAACAGCGTGAAGGCTGTCCAGAAAATTGTTCTGCGCGAGAATCTTCGTTTTGATGCAGGGATGTTCTGGTTCCTCGGATTTTCGGCTGACTCATTCTCAGCCGAATTCACTGGCAGGCTGTCCGCGACCATTGTCATCTGCTGACTCAGAGATTCGGGCTGCAGGACCGATGAAAGACCGCTGTCCTGGTTCAGGTAACGCAGGAAGCCATCGAACTCCGGGATGAACGGTGATGATGAGACGACTGGCTGAGTGTCAGACGCAGCAGGAGATGATGTGGGGGCGGGCGAAACTCTGGACATGTCACCCGTGGCTGAAGAACCTGTTCTCTTCGGCAGAGAGTCAGGAAGTGCATCCTGAGTCAGGGAAGTTGACTGGCTGAGGAAAGCATCCAGAGATGCGGAAGATCGAAACTGGTGCTGCTCTCGCTGCAGTTCACGACCGCGCAGTTGTTCGGGTCTCACCTTCAGGTGTCCATCGTTGCTGTGCTGCTTCAGCCATCCGGCTAACCGCTCAGTCACTTCTGATGCGGATTGAATCCTTTTCGAACGATCTTTTTCCGTCATGCTGGAAAAAATGCTCTGCAGGTCATCCGGGATGTCACGTCGAAATGCAGACAGAGGGGCCGGCAATCTGGACTGGTGAGCCAGAATTCGCTGGGCGAGTGTGCCGTCGTTGAATGGCGGCTGCCCGGTGAGCAGAAAATACAGTGTACATCCCAGGCTGTAGATGTCGGCTCGAGCGTCTGCGAGATGACTGTCGACAGCCTGTTCCGGCGACAGGTAGTCTGCCGTACCGAGCACGCGTTCGTTGTGTTCTCGAGTCAGATTCTGTTCGGTTTCAAAATCCTGCGCCAGGCCGAGATCGAGAATTCGAATGACTCCGTTTCCGGTCAGAAAAAGGTTAGCTGGCTTGATGTCACGATGAACAAGTCCGGCGTCATGTGCATACTGCAGTCCGCGGGTCGCCTGAATGATGAAGTCGACGGCAGTGAGGCAGGGCAGGGGGCCATCTGTCTGAATGACTTCGTTGAGATCCTTTCCATCCAGAAGCTCCATGGCCATGAAGTGAACCTGATTCACGCCATCTGATGCGGTATGGATGTCGTAGACCTGGACAATATTCGGATGGTCAAGACGTTTGGCGATTTCGGCTTCGCGTACGAATCTCGGCAGGTATGATGACTGACTCACTCGGGAAAGCGGGAGCACCTTCAGCGCGACCTGCCTGCGGTGTTCTGTTTCAACCGCAGAGTAGATGGTGCTCATTCCACCTCTGGCAATCCTGCTCTGCAGTCGATATCGCCCGAGAAAAAATCCACGGTGTCGTCCCTGCAGCAGCTTGTCCGCCTGCCAGCGAGTGAGATACTCATGATGCACGAGCCATTCAGCAAGACTTGCCGTTGTCACCGGCTGTCCACTGGTTTCAAGGGCAGAAATGGCGACAGGCGCAAGTCGAGTCATCACCGATTCGGGGATGAGCTGACTTCGAACGATCAGCTGCAGGAATGACTGGCTTGCCGGTGATACACTCATGTCGTCAGAATGGTTCTCGCTGACAGAATTGCAGACGCCCTGAACACAGACGTCTGTCAGAAAATCTTGAGGGGAATGCTGAAAATCAAAGCGTCACTGATCTGTCTGGCGCAACAGAGTACCTTAGTCTGACGTCGTGGCAACTCGTCTGCCAGCGAAGGTGCATCTTCGGAAACAGGGAAATCAGAGTGGTGAACGACGTTGAAGTGGCGGACGACTCGGTGATCGGCGCCAGAATTGGAACGCTGCTGCTGTTCACGGCATCTGTATTTGCCGTGCTTATTTTTGCGGATCGGACAGAATCGCTGGCACTGGAACTTCCGGGGCTCTGGTATCGGACACGTCGATTTCACATTTTGATCTGCGTCGTGCTCGGGGTCTGTGCAGCAGTACTGTTGAAGTCAAAGTCTTCTTCGGCTGAACCGAAGTCGCCTTTCCGGAAGCTGATGTTTTACACGCGAGTCGGATGCCCATTGTGTGACGAGGCACTTGAGACGCTTGAACAGTTTGAGAAACAGCTGCCGCCTTTCCAGATTGTGTTTATTGATGAAGATCCGCTTTTGATTTCGCGATTTGGTGAGTCGGTTCCTGTTGTTGAGATTGACGGGCGGATTCGTTTCAGGGGAGGCGTAAATCCTTTGCTGCTGAAACGCCTGATTGACGGCAGTCTGGCTGCAGTCAGAACTCATGAGCGGATTGATCCGGAGATTCGTTCGGATTTCACCAGGCCCTCGGATCGCAGAAATGTGACCGACGAATGAATTTTGTTCCTGTCAGACAGCCGTCGTCTGCATGTTCGAAAGCCTCGTGATTCTCTAGACTTCGAATCGCCGAAACAGTGCAGACGGTCGGGAACCTGCTCGTTGCCTCACCGTGTGAGACGCACCAGTCTTCGAAGAAAGAATGAATTTCCATGAACTCAGATATCGATATTTCCTCGTCGCGTGTCCTGATCGCGGATGATGTACAGCAGAACCGGGAACTTCTGGAAGCCTATCTGGCTGATGAGGGATATGAGATGTTCATGGCCTGCGACGGTCAGCAGACCATCCAGATGGTCGATAAACACAATCCCGATCTGATTCTGCTGGACATAATGATGCCGCGAATGAGCGGTTACGAGGTCTGTTCCCAGTTGAAGCGTGATCCGCTGCGTCGGGGCATTCCGGTGCTGATGGTCACGGCACTCAATGAGATGGGCGATATTGAGAAGGCTGTTGAGGCCGGCTGTGATGACTTTCTGACGAAGCCGGTGAACCGCCTGGAACTGAGAACAAGAGTGCGATCACTGCTGAGAGTCCGGCATCTCGCCACGGAAAGAGATCGGTTGCTCGCTTATCTCGAGGAAATGGAAGATCGAGTTCTTCGCGGTCAGAATTGAGCGGTCAGTCGACCGGTGTGAATTTGTCAACAGATATAAGAAGCTACAGGGAGTCCGATGACTGCTGAATTTCCGGAAAAGTGTTCGCCGACAGAGATTGTCATCCGGGACAGGCGAGCACAGCCGTTCTTCGGTCGTCATCCCTGGGTGTTTGCAGGTGCCATTGATCAGGTTCGCAATGCAGGATCTTCAGCGTTGCAGGCTGGTTCCTGCGTGCAGCTGATGAGTGCTCAGGGGCAGTACATCGGAACAGGATTGTTCAATGCCTCCAGTCGGATTCAGATACGTCTGTATTCCTGGCGACAGGGTGAAGTCCTCGATGGTGAGTTCTGGGATCGCCGAATTGCATCTGCGGTGGAACTCCGTCGCCGCCGATTCGATCTGACGAATCCCTCTACGGCCTGCCGTCTTGTCTTCAGCGAGTCGGATCTTCTTTCCGGCCTGACGGTTGATTTCTACAGCGGGTATCTTCTGGTTCAGTTCACCAGCCTTGCTCTTTATCTGCATCGCGAGGGGATTGTTGCGGCGCTGAAACGACAGCTGAATCCGCGCGGAATCTGGTTGCGAACTGAGAAAGGGATGAGGGAAGCAGAGGGGCTGGAGATCGTGGATGGATTGATTTTCGGCGATGCCCCGCCGAGACCGTTGTTTGTTGAGGAACACGGTGTTCGATTCGGTGTCGATGTTCAGGAAGGACAGAAAACCGGCTGTTACCTTGATCAGCGCGACAATCGCCTCGCTGTCAGCAGGTATACCAACGGTGCCAGAATGCTGGATGCATTCTGTTTCTCAGGTGGATTCGGAATCACTGCGGCAAAGCTGGGCGGAGCTGCATCTGTCGTTGGTATTGATTCTTCTGAAGCGGCGATATCGCTGGCGCGAGCGAACGGGGAGCTCAATGAGGTTGCTCAGAAATGTGAGTGGAGAAAAGCCGACGTACGCGTGGCACTGAATGAGATGGCGGAAGCCGGAAATCAGTTTGACGTGATCTGCCTTGACCCTCCGAGGATGGCCCGAACTCGTGGAGGTCTCGAGCGAGCCATGAACGGATATCTGCGACTGAATCTTCAGGCGATTCGTGTCCTCAGGGCAGGGGGGATCCTTGTGAGCTGCAGTTGCTCCGGTCTTGTTTCGCGGGCCGAGTTTCAGGAGATGCTGGCAGAGGCTGCTCGTCAGTCCGGAAGAGATATTCAGATCCTGGAATTCCATGGGCAACCATCAGATCACCCGGTGATCGTGACGTGTCCGGAAACGGAATATCTCAAAATGGCGATCTGCCGAGTCAGCTGAATCTGTCTGGACGTTGTTGATATTGGTTCGGAAAGGTCATGGCTTCTTTTCGGAAGTTTTTCGAATCTGATCGATGACCGCACGATCCAGCTCCTGAAGGCCCTTCGCCGGATCGATTTCATAGAATCCTGCGTGGTAGTGAGCAATCTTGCCGTCGGCTGACAGGACCACCCAGAGTGGCAGATTGCCGTTCGATTCCCGGGGATCTCCGACTGCACGCAGTAACGCTCCGTCATCGTACGCGACCGGGTAGGTGAGATTCATGAATTCCGTCAGTTTACGAGCACTCCGTTTTGCTTTCGGGAGTCCATCGGGCGACTGAAACTCCTGACCGGTGCAGACACCAAGCACTTTGACTTTCATTCTTGATCGCTGATTGGAAATGAAGTCGAGATAGCCTGTTTGTCCGTATGGCTCAGAGAGAGGCTGGTCGCGGTAGTCCCAGAAATGGAGAACGACGACATGTCCTCGAAGTGACTCAGAATCGATTGTGCCGCCTTGAATCAGGTTCAGGGAAAAGTCAGGAGCATCGGAATTCATGACTTCGGCGGCTCGAGTGATTGATGCGTTTGCTCTGCGATTCTGTTTTTCAACATCACTGGAGATTCTTGACACAAGTTCCTGAAGTGGCGTACCAGTGGCGGCTTCGGTCGCGGCAGGAATCTTCTCCCGAACAAGTTCGATCTGACGAAGAGAAAGCTCAGCTCGAAGGGTACCACTTCGGCGATTCAGAGACTTCTGGAGTGCTGCCAGGTCATTCTGAAGCTGATTGAGGCGGATGACCATGTCCCCTGACAGCAGCGATGCTTCCGTCTCTTCCATCGTCAGAGCCAGCCGATCACCTCTGCCAACGACGACTTCTGCGCGAACTTTTCTTAGATCGCCTGATTTTGCAGAAACCGTCAGCGTCTGTCGTCGACCACGTTTCTCTCGAGCTTCAATCTCTATTCTCTCATCCTGATTCTGCGATTTCTTTCCGATATACGTCATTCGCAATCCCTGCTGTTCGAATTCTGAGCCTTCCGCAGCGTCTTCAGGAACATTGACCTGAAACGGTGGGAGAGTGACTGGGTGGATGGTCCCGTCGAGTTCATAAAGAATATGAGGCACCCGGGAAGGGTCATCTGTCTCATTGCTGATCCACCCGAAGCTTTCAGGCCATTCACAGCCGTTGCCGGGATCGTCGAGAACGTGAAAAAAATTCGAGCCATCATGCTGCAGTCGCAGGACCTCGAAACGCCTGACAATCGGAGCCTCTGCGTCATCTGCCTGAGTCAGGACTCCGTGATAGCGAAACAACTGCATTTCCGTCGTCTTATCGTCTGCTGCAGTTCTTCCCGGGAGCAGACTTTCGAGCAACGTAAGGAGCATCAGGAGCGAGAGGGTCGAAAACCTGGGTGGGAAAAGACGTATTCGTGAAGTCATCATGAGATCGCCGAAGACTGGCTGTGCGACAGCGCGACGCCGGTGCACAGAGTGGAGAGAGATGTTTCAGAATTGCAGCAGACCGTCAGGAACTGCAGTTTCCCTGGAATGCAATCCGCTGAAATGTGTTCAGGAACTATGTCAGATGTGCGAGAGCACGACAATTGAACTATGGTTGACTTTTTGGGGCGATTCTCAGAAATATCAGGAAAAACTCTGCGTTTCGATTCGGAATTTCTGCTCACCTAATGATCGAGGATCCGTCTATACTTCTCTGCACAAGCTCATAGAATTGAACAGACGGTTTCGAGTGAGGCATCACCGGGCAGAGACCGGCATGTGGTAGTCAGGAGATCAGGCATATGGCAGAAAATCAGAACACGGTGGGCGGATACGAGTTGAGAAACTGCGTCGCCAGCGGTCGTACCACTCAGATCTGGGAAGTTTCTGAGCAGGGTTCTGCCGTACAGATGGCCATGAAACTCATGCTCGATGAGTCACGGAAAAAGCCGGAGCTGAAAGCGATTCTGAAACATGAGTTCAGGATCGGATCGCAGCTTGATCATCCGTCGATCGTTCGGTTTCATAAGATTGAAATCAATCGAGACCACGCATTTTTCATCATGGATTACTTTCGAGCTCCCAATCTGAAATCGCAGATTGGTTCCAGCCTCGCTGAGACACAGTCACGATTCAAAAAAATCGTTGAAGCGATCACTCAGGGCTTTGCTCACCTCCATGACAAAGGATGGCTTCACTGTGATATCAAGCCGGACAATATTCTCGTCAATAAAACGGGAGAGGTTCGGATCATCGATTTCTCGCTTTCCCGACGGAAGGTTGGCGGTCTCGGTAAACTGTTTGCAGGAAGACTCAAGGTCATTCAGGGCACGAGAACATACATTCCTCCCGAAGTGATTTTGAAGAGAGTTCCCACTGTCCAGTCAGATATTTACAGCCTGGGAGTGACACTCTACGAAATCCTGACTGGTGCTCCCCCGTTCGCAGGAACATCACCGAACGATCTGCTGAAAAAGCATCTTGGTGAGACTCCAGCGCCTCCCTCATTGATTAATCCGAACGTGTCACCGGAACTCGACCTGATCATTCTCAAAATGCTGGCGAAGAAGCCAAAGGATCGACCGGCTGATATGCGCGAGCTGCATGCCTCGTTCAGATCCCTGAAATGTTTTCTGGAAGACCCGATGGAGCTTCACGACAAGATTGCCAGGGAGTCCAAAGAGCGGGAAGCGGTCAGCGTTGACAAGCGTCTTGACAGTCGAGCGGACGCGGACCGAACGGAAAGAGGTGTTGCTGCACCGGTGAAACAGAAAAAAGCGAAGCCGAAAACGGCTGCGATTGGTGAACTTGAACCCGTAAAACGGCAGGGAGCCACGCGCCAGGCTGGTGCTTCTCAGAGCGAGGCTCCCGGTATGATGCCATATGCGATGCCACAGCCGATGATGCCACAGCCGATGATGATGGGGCCCATGATGCCGCCTCCGATGATGATGCCTCAGATGCCCCCGGCGATGATGATGCCGCAGATGAATCCTGTTGCTCCAGCGCCTGTCATGATGCCGCAGATGATGCCGGGAGTGCAGCCCGGTATGATTCCGGGTGGTGGCGGGCCAGGATTTCCAGCTGGAGCTGCAAATGTCAATCCCGCCATGATTCCACCTGCAGTGGCACCGCAGAATCCACCGGCGTCCGGTGCATCAGCCGGTGTCAACTCGGAGGCGGCAAAGAAGGTTGTCAATCTTCCGCTGGAAAGGCGGCGTGCCCCGACGCCTGCCGCTGATCCCGCAGCAGCCCAGAATCTGGATTTCATGACCGAGCTGCCGGATATTTCCTGACAGCGGCGGACTGCGGTTTTGAACGCAGCTGCGGGTGTCGGAATGAGCTCGAAACCTTGCGTTTCAGAGCTCCCTGAGGGGTTCTTGTCGCTTCGCTTCCGTTTGCGGGCACAGAGCCCGTCATTTCCGGGAGACTGAGAAACTCTGCAGAGCGAGGATTTACGCCGTGTTGCGATGTTTTCACCGATGTGAAAATTTCCTACAACACGGTTGTTCTCCGCATCATTTGTAAATACCCCGGCTCATTGCAGATATTTCGCCGATATGCGCCCCATTCATCAGCTTGACTTTGAGAAGCAACTGTACGAACTTGAAGAGCGTCTGCTGAAACTGGAAGCTCAACCGGATCCAACGCCGGCTGAGAAAGAAAGTATGAGGCGAATGCGCGTCGAGCTCACACAGTTGACTCGAGAGCGATACCAGAATCTGGATGCCTGGCAGACTGTGAAGGTGTCAAGACATCCGGAGCGTCCGCAGACGCCTGACTATCTCGAACTTGTATTCGATGAATTTGTCGAGCTGCATGGTGATCGAGCATTCGGCGACGACCGAGCGATCATCACGGGTTTCGCAAAACTGGCTGGCAGAAAGGTGATGCTTGTCGGCCATCAGAAGGGACGCAATCTCAAGGAGCGAAATGAGTGCTGCTATGGGTGCGCTCATCCCGAGGGTTATCGAAAAGCGATGCAGAAGATGGAAATGGCCAGTCGATACGGACTGCCGATCATCTGTCTGATTGACACTCCGGGGGCATATCCGGGAGTCGGGGCTGAGGAACGCGGGCAGGCGTACAATATTGCGGTAAATCTCCGCGAGATGTCGATGCTTGAGGTTCCGGTCGTTTGCGTAGTGATCGGAGAAGGCGGTTCCGGCGGTGCTCTGGGCATCGGCATGGGAGATCACGTGGCGGTGCTGGAGTTCGCATACTATTCCGTGATCAGTCCGGAAGGATGTGCAGGGATTCTCTGGAAGCATGCTCGCCATGCAGACAAGGCCGCTCGAGCTCTGCGATTCACCAGCAAAGATCTTCTGTCATTGGGTGTGATTGACGAGGTAATCCCGGAGCCACTTGGCGGGGCACACCGCAACCACTTCGGGATGGCCGCGACCCTGAAGGCAAGTCTGATGGAAGCGATTCAGTCGCTTGAATCTTTATCGACTGCAGAGCTCCTGGAGAAGCGGTATCAGCGATTTCGTCGAATCGGAGAGTTCCACGAATCCGGCAGTTTATCGACGACCTGAATCAGACAGAACTCCGCCAGCGAATGCCCGCAAGCACTGTGGAATCGGGTACAAGCAACGTCCGATAATGTCCGTTATGTTAGGTTAAAACGAAAAATCAGGCTTTTTTCAGCTGCGGTTTTTTACGTCCGGCAGCATCCTGTTCCGCTACCGTCTGTCAGCCGGGCCAAGACCGAGACGTGTTCGAGCCGCTCGATCGAGATCCTCAACCGAGATTCCGGCGCGTTTCAATTGCCTCACGACGCGATCTCGGAGTGGTGTGTCGCCGGTTGTTCCCGGGTCAGGGTCATTCTGAAACTGAAGGATGTCGGAATGCCAGTCTTCCAGAACTCCGCGCTGAACCTTTTCCGGAACATATCGCAGATACTGCTCAGCATCGGAACGAACCTGTCCGCTGTTGTCGTAGATCTCTGAGATCTGTTCGAGTAAAGCCGTGCTTGTGCGACTCAGATCTTTTGGCTGGATCGAGTTCACAAACTTCTCGGTCTGGCCACTGCGACTTCGAACGAAATCATCAACGAGATCACTGGCGGTCTCTGGAGCGGATTTCCGAAACTCATCCATAAGTCTCCGGCGCTCAGACTCCGTGGCATCTCTCAGATACTGCATTGACTTCGATGTCAGTTCGGTTCGAGCAGCCTCGGGCATCTGATTCAGAAGTTCACTCAGCGTCGGACCGTCTTTTGGATCGGCAGCCGGGCGTCGAGACTCTGCCCCCCCTTCTCTTCCCGTGACCGCGTTTTCCCACCATGACGAAACTGGCTCGGAACTTTCTCTGTCGGACGGGACATCGCGGTCTCTGGCCGAGCTGCCTGATGCTCGAAATTCGTCATCAGCATCTGTCTGCGGATCCCGATTCGGAAGTGACCAACCACCATCTTCGTCCTGCACTGGCTGTCCCAGCTTCCGATTGAATGTGTCACGGACATTATTCACAGTGTCTTTAGCACCTTCCGGTACCAGAGGCAACAGAGGATCAAGATGGTGCATCAGGGATGCGGCGACGTATCCGGAGCGAGACGTGCTGATGACTTCCCTGGCTGATTCTGAGAGCGTCAGACCAAAGAAGATGGCAGTCATGCAGATGATGACGCCTTTCAGGAAGCCAAGCAGTGCTCCGAGATGGCGGTCGAAGTCTTTCAGATTCGCTTTCTCGAGCCAGCTGTTCAGTATGCCTGCTGCGACAAATGACACGAGGCAGAGCCCAAGGTAAACGATCGCCATGGCAATCCACTTCTTGAGCGGTTGCTGCACAGCGATGATCGGTTCTATCGCCGGGGCCAGTTCTCCCGAGAACTTAAAGCACAGGACGAGCGCCACGATCCAGGTGGCCTGCGACACGAGCCCGCGAGTGGCTCCTTTCCAGGCGCAGAACAGCAGAGTTCCTACCACAACGAGATCAAAGATCTGTGATGAATTCATCGGCACACTTCCATCGCCCGCGGAACTCCTGTTTTCCATCCTGATGCATAAAGGAAGTATATGACAGTCTGCGGGTTACGGGAAAGATCGGTTCCGGTTGCAATTACAGGCTGAAAACTGGCACTGTGTGCTCACCATTCGACTGGCCTGAATTGAATGCCCTGCCCCCTGCCCCCCCTGTCCTGTCGCGCTCCGTCCGGCGTCGATGCCGGTACAGGACAAATCGGTCTGGGCGTCATGCCGAGCGGAAACAGAATGCGTCCGAAGTGCCTGCTGAATCTGCAGACAGTTCATCATTGATCGAACTGAGCCAGACCGGGAGATTCTGCTCAGAACTGTCCGCTGCTGTCGAGCAGCAGCGTGACGGGACCATCGTTGACAAGATGGACCTTCATGTCTGCCTGAAAGATTCCTGTTTCCACCGGAACTCCAAGTCCTTTCAGTTCGGCTGTAAGGCTGGAGTAGAGTTCGCGTGCCTTCTCCGGGCGAGCGGCAGCGATGAAGCTTGGTCGACGCCCCTTTCGGCAGTCTCCGAACAAGGTAAACTGACTGACAAGCAGTACCGCGCCGCCGACATCCCGAAGAGACAGGTTCATTTTCCCCTCAGAATCTTCGAAGACTCTGAGTCCGGCGATCTTTTCGGCCATCCAGATCAAATCGCGCTGACTGTCTTCAGAATTCATTCCGACAAGCACCATCAGGCCGCGCTGGATTGCGCCGCAGATCTGTTCGTCAACAGAAACGGATGCCTCAGTGACTCGCTGAACGACGGCACGCATACTCTGGGTTTCTCCCCCTTCAGATTTGTCGGGCGAACGATCGTCTGACCGATGTTCAGAAAGCATCTCGGCAGTGCGATATGAGAAGCACTGGTACCTGCGGTAGTTGTGAGTCGGAAAGCAGAATTGCAAAATGCAAATGGCCTCTGTGACTCGAGTCGATGCTGATTAACAGGTTACGTGAAGAATCGTGAAACTTTAAGACCTGTGAGGTCAATCTTTGGATCTCGGCAGAGTATCAGGTCTCGCAGGATGAATCCGGTTGCCGGTGACATCTGGAGGCCAGATCTGAAATGACCGGTTGCCAGCATCAGGTTGCGGAAATGCGGTACTGGGCCGATGATCGGCAGCTCATCGGGAGGGCAGGGGCGCAGTCCTGACCAGGTGCGAGTGATCTCAGCCTCTGACAGGCCAGGGAAAATCGACTCGGCAAAATTCAGCAGCGAGCAGATTCCGTCACGAGTGTTGCCTTTTTCAAAACCGACATCTTCTTCTGTCGAACCGATCAGCATCAGATCACCGCGACGAGGGACAAGATACCGTTTACCGATTTCAACGATACATTCAAATCCGCGATGGCTCGTTCGAACCTGAACGATCTGACCTCGAACAGGTTTCACGGGTATCTGAATCCCGGTCAGATCGCGGAGCATTTGCTCCGACCACGCTCCTGCTGCAATGCATAACTGATCGCAGAAAATCAGTTCATCCTGAATCCTGATCCCGGTAACCCTGTCACCATCGAAACTGATACCTGAGACCTGAACGCCTTCGATCAACCGGACATTCAGTTGCCGGCATGCTGCTTTCAGAGCTTTCAGATGCAGTGGGTTTCTGACCTGAGCAAAATCGGGAAGAAAACAGCTGCCGGGGGAGGGCGAACTGAGTCCAGGAAACTGCTGGCTGATATCGGATGGCAGGAGCCGGTTTACCTGAATGCCTTCACGCTCCCATTGCTTCAGGCGTTCGGCGAAGTGATCCAGTTTGCCGTCCGGAAACTCCAGACATCCGCAGACACGATATTCGTTGTCGATTCCTGACAGCTCCCGGAGCTGAAGTGAAAAATCAGCCCAGAGACTGTGACTCAAGGCCCGAAGTCTGGCTTCGGGATCCATGTCGAGCCTCAGAGGTCCTGCCGGCGGGAGCATGCCAGCTCCGGCCCACGACGCTTCTTTTCCCGTTGTCTGACGATCCACGATCGCCACTCGCCTGCCTTCCTGTGCCAGACAAAGGGCGGTCGTCATGCCGACGACGCCTGCACCGACAATGATGTCGTCAAAAATTTCGTTCAATTCTCCAGTTCCGGAGCTAATGGCATCAGAATGCTGCAGGGAGGATGGTGTGTGAGGATTCGATTTCCGGTTTGAGTTCCATCCTGAGGCGATGATTCCGCTTCAGAGATTTCATCGGTGATCCTTCTCACAACATCATTCATTCAGCTGGTTCTGGGGGGGGCGTGTTGCTTGTCGTCCGGATCAGACTCTGGTTTGTCTCTGATCCGGGGAAACGAGTGATTTTCAATTCGTCGAGGTGAATCTCGGCCATTGAATTCAGCGCGAAATTTATCCGAAACTCGGTCGAGCGACCGCCAATCTCACGAAAAATCTCGACCGGTATCCACTCCTGCCCAAGAACGGGACGAAGTCCGTTTTCCAGCCCCAGTTCGGAATCAAAGATAACGACAGGGTGTCTTGATTCAGCTCGAATGAGGCTGCCCCTTCGGATCTGAAAAGTCACCCTGACAATGTCGCCTGGTCTGACATTGACAGCGGGAGAAGACAGAATGAGCGGAAGCGCATCGTCAGAAAGTCGATGAGGTTTGAGCTGGCGGGTTTTAGGAAGAGATGCCCAGAGCCGGAGAATGGAATTCCCCGAAGCAGATTCTTCTGTCAGTCCCGCATTCGACGTAAATCCGTTTTTGTCGGCAGTGTATTTCTTCCAGCCACTGCCTGACCACTCTGCGGAATTCTCGAAGCTCCCTGATGGCATCAGGTTCTCAGACTCTGAATTCTGACGATCCTCAATTGATTTCATGAGACGCCAGTGGCCGGGAAGCGTCGCAAACGAAATCAGATGCGGCGATGCTGAAGGGCTGATCAGAGTGCCCTGCGCGAGCACCCAGCAGGCAGACTGAGCCTTTCGAAGTGATCGCATTGCGCCCCGGGCGAGGATTTCTGCCTCATGAGAGTCTTCCAGTTCCAGTTCGTGTTCGGCACGGTCAATAAATGCTCTTGCCTCCTTCAGGCTGCGATCTGAATCTGCGGGTACACCAGCAAAGGACTGCAGACGTTCTATCGTCTGAAGCACCCTTCGATATTTCAGATCAGCCAGTTCAACGTAAAGCTTCGCGGCACGAGCTGCAACTCCCTGGACTTGTCGCTCCATCTGTACCACGAAGTCAGGATCTGAAGTGATCAACACCGTGGCGGACTGGTCAAAATCTCGAATCCGAATGCTCAGCCCTCCCGCGAGAACCTCCTTCGGGATTGCTTTCAGACTGGTCAGTGACAACTGATAGGCAGTGGCGGTCTCGGAGGCTGCTACAATGACACTCGCCTCAGGGAGAAACATTTCTCCCGGTACATACTGCGAGAAGGAATCCCACCATGTTCCGAGCAGCACAGTTGACGTTCCCGATGTGATGACTGCGGCATCTGGTCCTGCGGGTTCTTCGGCATTGATTGTGTCAACTGATGCACGCCATGTTGGCTTCAGCCAGCGATCTGTTTTGCTGTTCCCCTGCCCTGCTCTGCGTCCACCCGAACCGTCCGAAGAGAGTGGGATATGCCGGTCGATTCGTCCGGTGGCGAGCAGTGGTTCAAGAAGTGAAAGCTCCAGGCTGGCAAGTTCAATCGCAATGGAGGTTTCGCGATCAGCCGGTAGATCTGCATCCAGTCGCTTCGTCTTCCAGAATCCAATCCCTTTGCAGCCTGCCGAAAGTGAAGCATATATCTGATGATGGATCTGCTCCGGTTCGACAACCGGAAGCTCAGCGACAATACTTTTTCTCCATTCAGTCTGCTGACTTGAGGGCTGTACCTGAATCCAGGTCCACGGAGATGACAGTGGGCCAGTGACTCTTCGCTGCATCATCGCATTTCGCAGTTCACCAAATGACTGATTTCGTCCTGTCACATGGCGGCCGATGCCAACCAGTTCAACTTCACGCGAGACAGCACCTTCGGCGCTGGTCACATCGGCGAGATGCAGACGCTGTAAGTGGCGATCTGCACTCCGCACCTCGCGGGACCAGCGTAACAGGTGCGTCAGCTGGTCGGGCGTGACGCGTGTTCCCAGAATAAATCCGGAGACTTCCGGGCACATCTGATTCAGCGGAGAGAGGCCTCGAAGAAGCTTTGAATAGTCACCCGGTTCAAACTCCGGATGTGGCGGTGTTGCGAGTACGGCGATTCCTGCTTCTCTGAATTCATGAATTCGCTGAGAATCAAAACAATCAGAAACCCAGACCGAATTGATGCCAAGAGTCTGCAACTCTGAAATGTCTTCACCGTGATCCGGGATCATCCGCAGGAGTGCGGCTTTCCGATCAATCATGATGTTGTTCAGATCAGCCTTTACAGGAATATGATCCGGCAATTGATCCTGAGCCGTTTGCTCGGGCGGCACTTCTTCTGAAGACTCTTGCTGCGGGACTATAACTGGTCCATAGGCCACACTGCTGATATCAATAACTGATTCACCCGGGGGGATGTCTGCAGCGATGACAAGCCCTCGAATAAAACAATCCGTCGAGTCAATGTCAGATCGCTGAAGTTCCGTTCGAGCCCGACGCAGCTGTGCAGTCAACGATGAACTTTTTCCCTGAGCACGAAGATCCTGCCATTGTCCTGAACTTTGATAAGAATTCCCCGGGATGATCGTGTGAAAGATCCGGCCGCTGCGCGGGTCCTGCTGATGCGGAAAAACGATCTGGAGTCCTGGCTGCAGGCCTTCAATTGTTGAATTGACCCGAACTTTGGCGACAAACTCATCATGCAGCAGGGATTTCGGCGTCCTGATACCAATGCTGATGGGGAGGTGTTCACCGGAGTTCTGAATTCGGAGTCGGTGAAACTGCTCGGCATCTGCGGTGATCTTTTCTTTCGAAAAGGTCAATGGTTCCGCATCATCCGGAAGCAGCCATTCGAGGTCTCCTGTTGTATCAGATTCCCCGACGACTGATGCACTGTGGTCGGAATCCGGGAGCCGAGCGGAACTGGTCAGATCCTGATCTGATTGTGCCTGCAGGGATGCCATCGGCAGGCTGAACAGAAGAACCAGAAAAAATTTCGGTGTCTTTTTCCTGAGGAAAATGCGTCCCGAAAAGTTCCATTCGAATCGCCACACTGGCCGCTCCGCCGCCACAGGCTGCTACATCACGTTTTCGTTTGAACAATGAATGATTGACTTCCCGTTGAGTCTATCAGGTAACGGAAAATCATCCGAGCCCATTTTGGGACATGAAATACCCTGTCTTTCCCTGAGCTTCTATTTTGTTTTATGAGCGGTTCTGACGGATAGGCAGGATGTGATGGCGTGTTAATAAAAAGAGCATCCGCGTAACGGTAAATCCTTGTGAAAAGTGAGGCAGACAGACAAAATCAATTTCCTGCCATGAGCTTCCATGCATTCGAAAGTCCTGTTTGCAACGACAGGGCACTGAGTTCTGAGGGTGTTCGAAAGGCAGCAGTCGTTTAGAAACAATCAGGAGATGACTTTCGTGACCCTTCCAAAACGATTCAATGAAGCTCAGGCTGATGTACTTCCCTCGGAAATGCTGGAACTTGAACAGGCAATTCAGCAGATGCAGGGAGCAGAGAAAGCTCAGTTGCTTCTCGCGTGGCAGCGTGTTTCAGATTCGTTCCAGCGTCGACGCAGGATTCTGAACCTTGTTCAGGAAGCCCTGTCTCAGCTTCGGCTTGACGTCAAATATCTGATGTTCGACCTCGAAACAACTCGAAAAGAACGAGATCAGCTTCAGGCTCAGCTTGAAGATCGATCCGGAAATTGATTCTTCAGCACGCTTAACGGGCGGAGTGACGAGACTGAGTGGAATGGGTTGTTACCCTTTCAGTCCTGCGACGACAGTTCCGTGGACGTCTGTCAGTCTGTACCGTCTGCCCTGAAAGCGATACGTCAGACGCTCGTGATCGATTCCGAGCAGGTTCATGATCGTGGCCTGAAGATCGTGAATGTGAACTCCATTTTCTGCGACGTTGTATCCGAAGTCGCATGTCTGACCGTAAGCCGTGCCTGAACGGACGCCACCGCCAGCCATCCAGATGCTGAAGCATCGGGGATGATGATCGCGACCGAAGTTCGCCTGAATCTTTCCCTGACAGTAGTTCGTTCTTCCGAACTCCCCGCCCCACACGATCAGCGTATCGTCCAGCATGCCGCGTTGCTTGAGATCTGTCACGAGTGCTGCTGACGCCTGATCTGTTTCCTGACATAACTTCGGGATTGATGTGGGGAGACTTCCGTGATGATCCCAGTCCTGATGATAAAGCTGGATAAATCGGACGCCTCGCTCAGCCAGACGTCGAGCCTGCAAACAGTTTGCTGCGAATGTACCCGGCGTTCGTGAATCCGGACCGTACAGATCAAAGACGGACTGCGGTTCGGAGGAAAGATCAGCAGCCTCAGGAACGCTTAACTGCATCCTGGATGCCATTTCATAGTGCTCTATACGGCTCTGAATCTCAACGTCAGGTGTCTTTTCAAACTGCCTCTGATGGAGTTCCCTCAGTCTGTCCAGCATGTTGCGACGACTGCTGACCGAAACACCCGGCGGATTACCCAAGTAAAGCACGGGGTCCTTCGACGCGCGAAAGAGCACTCCCTGATGCTGAGTCGGAAGAAACCCGCTTCCCCAAAGATGCGCCCCGAGCGGCTGACCGGATTTGTCTTTTGTGATCAGGACCACGAATGCCGGCAGATCTTTGTTATCTGAGCCGAGCCCATAGCTGAGCCACGAACCGAAGCTGGGACGGCCCGCAATCTGACTGCCAGTCTGAAACAAGGTCACTCCGGGCCCATGATTGATTGCCTCAGTGTACATGGAATTGATGACGCAGAGCTCATCCGCAATCTTTGACGTATGGGGGAGCGTTTCGCTGAACCATGCGCCGCCAGCTCCGTGCTGCCGAAATCGGAACGGCGAACTGACGAGAGGAATCGAGGCCTGACTTCCGGTCATTCCCGTCAGTCGCTGACTGCCACGGACGGAATCCGGTAGCTGCTGACCATGAAGCTTGTGGAGCAATGGTTTGTGGTCAAACAGGTCGAGATGAGATGGACCCCCGGACATAAAAAGGTAAATGATTCGTTTCGCTCGCGCAGCCTGATGCGGAATCAGCCCGAGCGGTTCCGTGTTCTCATGGGGCGTTTCGTTTCGGCTGCCTGAATCTTCAGCAGCAAGCATTTCTGCCAGCGCCAGTCCCCCAAGGCCAGCTCCGAACTGATTCAGCAGAACACGACGGCTGATCGGCATCAATGGATTCATGGTTATACTGCCTTATCGCTTGACGACACATTCGTCATGGTTGAGTAATGTCTGCATCAGGATTGTGACAGCGGCTGCTTTCGGTGCAGGTATCTCGGTAAGTGACGCTTTGTTGCCGATTTTCCGCAGTTCCTCAGCCGCGGCCGGGTCCGCTTCATAATGACTGAGCTGTTCCTGATAGAGCTGTCGACAAATCGACAGCTCCCGAGAATCCGGCCGGCGACTCAGACACTTCAGGAATGCTGAGTCGATAATTCGGTCAATGTCCCCCTGAAACTCTGTGTGCAGATTTTCACCAAGAACTCGAGCTGCTTCGATGTACTGAACGCCATTCATCAGAATCAGAGCCTGAAGCGGAGAGTTCGTTCGTTCCCGCTTGGCGCTGCAGACTGCTCGCCGTGGAGCATCAAATGCCAGCATTGCGGGAGGAGGCGATGTTCGACGCCAGCTGGTATAAAGGCTTCTCCGATAGACGTCTGAAGGATCTGAAGGTGCCTGCGGTTTGAATGCTTCAGACATTTCGTAAGGATTTACAGGGGGGCCGCCCAGCCCACGTTTCAGCAGTCCTGAGACGGCAAGAGCATTGTCACGAATGCATTCGGCAGACAGTCGGAATGATGGACCCCGCGCGAGAAGTTCATTCTCCGGGTCTTCTTCCATCATCACTCGAGCCCCTGTGCTCTGCTGCCGGTAAGCACGGCTCGAGACAATTGTTCGAAGAAGCTGTTTGGTGTTCCAACCACTGTCGATGAATGTCAGCGAAAGCCAGTCAAGAACTTCAGGATACATCGGTCGTGATCCCTGACTTCCGAAATCCTCAGAAGATCTGACAAGTCCCCTGCCCCAGAGACTCTGCCAGATGCGGTTCACAGTGACTCTTGCTGTCAGGGGATGGGATCGATCAGTTAACCACCTCGCGAGTCCTAATCTGTTTCGCGGAGCATCATCCGGAAAAGGCAGAATCGCTGCCGGGGCGCCAGCCTGCACTTCCTCGCGGCGAGCACCGTATTCTCCGCGAAACAGAACGTATGCCGGCTTGGGGACGGGCAGTTCACGCATGACCATGATTTCACGAACGGAGTCTTCCAGTTTATTGTGTTCACTTCGCAGTTGCTGAAGGGAATTCAACGCTGACTGGTAATCTTTGTCGACGGTTACAAGGTAGTGGCGGAATAACAATTCTCGATCCGCTGCCGCCAGTTCAGAAGCTTTTGAAGCATGTAGCGGAGATCCCTTTTCCGGAGAAAATGCCGTTCGCGCTTCCAGTGGGGATAACTCTCGCCGGAAGACTCTGAAATCATCAATCAGCCCGCGAGTAAAACCCCGGTCTCGCATTCGCTCACCAAGAGTGATGTTGTCTCCACCGCCTCCTGTGATTTCTCTGGAAAGATTGTCACGAAGAACGGAGATGTCTGCGATAGACCCGTTGATGTAAATCTTCAGACCGTCTGCTCTGCTGCTGCCGTCTGACGTTACGGCGACATGTGTCCACTCATTGATTGGAAGTTGATTCTTCGAAACCACCGAAGCGGCATTTCCCGGCCAGAAATGAATCAGTGACCACCGAAGGCGCCCCTGATCAATCAGGAGCTCATAGCCACGGCTGGCAGCATCTGTCCACGCTTGAGATCGATGAAAGACGACAGCTCGATCCTTCAGATCCGGCGTTTTCATCCAGAGAGAGACACTGAATGGCTCCTCGCGCCTGAAATTTCCGACAGCCAGTCCAACCGGATCGTCTCCTGAAAACTCAACTGCACTCCCCTGCCACCCGGATACCAGGCGATTGTCCCCCTTCAGTATTGCCGGCTGATCCGCAGCCTTGTCATTCAGCAGCTTTCCCTCATTCGCTGAGTCGAACTGAAAGCGAGCGATCTCTCCGGAGAAGGCCCCCCCTCCCTGCTCTTCAGGCGATGTGCCGGATTCTTTCGTTGCGTTCTCCTTCGCTCCTGAAAGCCACTCCTGGAACCGGTCCGCTCCGGATGTCCGGAGAATTTCCAGATCTTCTTCCGACTTTCGGATCCTGATTTTCAGGTCAGCCAGTTTCTGTCGCGTCGAATCATCCGGCATCGACAGGGTCGGGGTCGGAGGTGACAGCGTGAAGTAGGAGTAAAGTCCGGCTTCATCGATGTTCTGAAACATGGAAAACAGCTGGTAGTATTCCTTCTGTGTGATCGGATCAAACTTGTGGTCATGACAGCGAGCACACTCAAAGGTAATTCCAAGAAACGCTGTCGCGAACGTCTGCACTCGGTCACTCACGTACTCCACTCGATATTCTTCTTCAACGCTGCCGCCTTCAGTTTCCTGCTGGTGAAGTCTGCAGAACGCCGTTGCAAGAATCTGCTCATCGGTAGCATCGGGAAGCAGGTCACCCGCAATCTGCCATGTGATGAACTGATCAAATGGAAGATTTCGATTGAACGCATTGACCACCCAGTCTCGCCAGGCCCAGACATCGCGTTCTCTGTCGACCTGAAAACCGTAGCTGTCCGCATAGCGGGCAACGTCCAGCCAGTCTGCCGCCATTCTCTCGCCAAAATCTTCCGATGCCAACAGTCGATCGACAAGCTGTTCGTAGGCGTCTGATGCCGGATCGTTGACGAACTGGCTGATCTCCTCCGGAGTCGGCGGAAGACCGCGCAGGTCGAAGCTCAGTCGACGAATCAGCGTATATCGATCTGCCTCCGGCTGAAACGAAAGACCACGCGAGGTGAGCGTTTTCAGAACGAACGAATCAATCGGCGATTTCTGGTTCAGTTCCGGAATCTCAGAAGGGCTGAGCGGGATGAATGCCCAGTGTTTCTCAAACTCAGCGCCCTGTTCAATCCACCTGCGAATCAGTCCGATCTCTGCTTCGTTCAGGCTCTCCAGCTTTGAAGCCAGAGGTGGCATATGCTGATCCGGATCGCGACTGAGAACTCGCGTCAACAGTTCGCTTTCTTCCGGTTTGCCCGGAACGATAATCTTTCGATCTGAAAGTGTTCCCGGTTCATCCAGCCGCAGCTCTGCTTCTCTTTTGGCACCATCCGGTCCGTGGCAGTGAAAGCATCTGTCAGAAAGGATCGGTCGGATGTCGCGATTGAAGCGGACCTGATCTGCGCTGGCACGGGAAACGTCCGTATTGAGCAGAAGGAGGCAGAAAACGACAACGCAGGAATTCAGAAATCGATGACCGCAGTGACGGAACTTTCCACGGTGTTCCTTCTGCTGTCCGGAGTACGCATCTTCAGATGACAGTCGGCTTAACATGAATGACGTCCCTTGGTGAGATACGAATGCTGCTGTCGAGGCGACCGCTGCAGGGAGTCAACAGTTGCACGACAATGAAGTGCTCAATGGGCATCGGGCAGATAGGCGAAAGCCATCTGTTTCCTGCCTCCCCGAACGGCTGACGCCGTTCCGCTCACTGAACAACCTGATTCCGTGCAACGCCTGAATCCATCGAAGTTGCGATTGCTCGGCGCCGCCTCATACTGAATTATAGGCTTCGAGTTTCCGATGGGGAAACGGAGTCAAAGAAAACCACACCGTCAATTACAGATGTCGAGAGATCCACAGGCATCAATGAGACAGTGTGCGTTGTTCAGCGAAAGCGAAACTGTCAGGTGCGGTCTGAGTCGAACTGCTGCGGTTTCGCCGGAAGCATGATGACTGCGAGAACGATTCCGCTCAGTATCAGGACGGCGCAGGTTGCGAAACTCACCCGGAATCCCAGTGCTTCCGGACTCAGTCCGAATGCCGTCCACTGAGATCGACGAAAATAATCAACGATTGCGCCATAGAGGTATCCTGCCGGCGCCGCAGGTACCATGAGCATCGTGACGAACGCCATGTTTCTTCGAAGTTGATGACTCTGAGACGCTGATACGATGTAGTTCGGCGCGTAAACGCCGATCAGTTCTCCAGCCCCGTGGATACCAAAGGCCAGAAGATACAGCGGGCCAGTAACGAAAATGGCCCATATCTGAGCGGCAAGAAAAATCGATGCGGTCGACAGAACTCCCGTGCGAGGATTCGTCTTTGTCAGAATCCAGCCAAGAAGAAAGCCGGCAATCACTTTGAAGCTGAAGCGAAGTAAATTCTGCTGGCCTGCATATCGTTCCGGAATATCTCCAAGTGCCACTGACGAATACAGATTCATGTTTGAGGGGATCACATTGCCCGCATAGACAAGAATCGTGACAAGCGTTGCTGTAAGCAGAACTCGTTGACGAAGAATCGATCGAAAATGGTAAATAAAGCCTGCTGCAGCAAGGAAGCCGCTCAGGTTTCCGATGATGGTCAGCCCGACGTTTGCAGACCCGGACACACTAGCATCTCCGGGGACTCCTTCTCCGGGTACTGAATTCCATTGCGTCACTGCAATGCACAGAAACATCATGGGCAATCCAAGGATCAGGCCGATGACTTCCGAAACCGGCTCGCGTGTCGCTTCCACTTTCTGTGGCGGAATGACAAAGAACCATGCAACAAGAGACGCAAAGGCCATGACGGGCGCGGCGCAACCGAAAAGAAGGATGAAGTTCCGAGGATACTCCATTCCCTTGAAAGGGATTCCGAAAAGATCTCCGCCAAGCAGCGATGTCTGCGCTACGGATCCGACCACGGCAAGAAGCGGGCCTGCCCCGAACGCAAGACTCAATGCCAGGCCACGTCTTTTCTCTTCCACTCCGCGACCAATAGCTTCCCAGAGCAGCGCGATCGCGGCCGGCATCACGGCTCCGGAAACGCCCCCCTGAAGTACAACTGCTGCAATCTTCATGCTGTCCGGAACATTCGATGCGAGAACCAGTGCGAGGATCGCGAGCATTGCGGCACAGGCTGCATAACAGAGGCTCAGGTTTCGCCTGAGCGATGCAACCTGAGGCGAGGCCCATGCGATCAGAGCCGGGATTGCTGTCATCGCGAAAAAGAGTGTGCCGGGAAGATTCGCTGTTCTCGCATCAGCTCCCAGACGATCGCAGAGTGAAGCCTGCGTGATTCCAACATACAGAACGGGAGCGGCGAGATACTGCGTGCCCGTGCAGACGGCGAAGAGAATCAGGTTGCGTCGCTGTTCAGGCCAGGAAAGGGGGCATGTGGAAGACGCTTCTTCCGCCACCGCGTTCATCAGAGAATCGGTGCCAATCTGGCTGCCCTGCCCTGCCCCATCAGGGATTGTGCCGTTCGTCTTCTGATGATTTGTTGGAGTATCGCTGGGCAAGCTGGAGCTCCCGTCGAATGCTGCATGTACTGAGAAGACCTGGAACGCGTAATAAAGCCGGCACTGGCTCCCGCCGGGTGTTTGAAATCATTGAGAAATGTGACTTCCAGCGGTGCCTGTTCCGTTTTCGTCAGACCCTCTTGTTAATGACTGCAGACACATTGTTTCGGAGCGGTGAATGTGATTCCGTGTAAAACGAAATCAGCCCGCGAGCGGCAACGAAACGACATTACCGGTTTTTGCTGACAGCAGACATGCTTCGCAGATTTCGACTGCGGCCCGGCCTTCGAGACCGCCGACTGCAGGTGGTCGAGATTCACGAATGCTGTCGATGAACTCCTGAATCACGCCGATGTGGGGATAGAGTCGAATCGGAGATTTCGGTTCCTTCAGGTAATCGAAGCGTTCCGGAGTATAGATTCTCTCCCATTTGTCGCTGCGGCCAAGATCCAGATACTCAAAGTTCTCCAGGTCAAACATGGCGTCTCTTCCGAATGCCTGAAAGCGAACTTCGCTGGATGGAAGAGACGGGTCGGGAAGCTCCCCCGTGATCCACATTTGAGCCATCACATTGTCTTCGAAAACAATGTGCGCCATGACGGAAAGCGGAGGTCCGGGGATGTTGCTCCACGTTGACGCCTGCGCAAAGACACGAACCGCGTTCTTTCCAGTCAGCCATCTGAGAAAATCCGCGTTATGAGTGGCCATTCCCATAAAGAGGCCACCGCTTCGTGGATCAGACATCCATGGACGCTCCTCAAACAGCTGGCGCGACAGAGATAGTGGAAAAGCAGAGACAGTCCGCAGCATCTGAACTGGCCCTGTGACACCGTCCGTAATCAACAGGCGGGCCTTCTTTGTGATCTTTCGGAATCGCTCTGTCTTGACGACACTCAGCGTCACACCCGCCTTCGAGCAGGCCTGAATCATCTGATCACATTCCGCGACCGTTGGGGCCATGGGCTTTTCGGCAAGCACATGCTTTCCTGCAGCAGCTGCCTTCAGTGTCAGTTCAGCACGCTGAATATCCGGCGTTGCCAGAACAATGGCGTCGACATCGTTTCGAGAAATCAGCGATTCGAATGAATCTTCATGTGGTACGTGATAATCGTCGGCCAGCTGAGCTGCTCGTCGTCCACCGTTGATTGCCACCAGCCGACATCCGGAGGCATGGTTTGCCACGACCTCGCTGTACGTCAGCCCCATGAATCCGCTGCCGACAATTCCGACTCCGACCTGATCCATCATTGACTCTTTCTTCTTTCGGAACTTAACCGGGCTTACTGCTGAACGGCGGTGTCTGTTTTTTCGATGCAGTAAAGACGTGACGCAGTGCGAAGGAACAGGCTTGTACTGCTGAGCGCTGGCGTGGCCATGCACATGTCATCTTCCGCCAGCGAATTGGTGTGCAGAAGACTATATTCCCGACCAGCCTGCAGAACGCAGGTGACTCCGTCTTCATTCACGCAGAAGATGCGGTCGCCTGCCGCCCATGGAGATGAGGTAAAGTTGGTCACCGGAAGTCGCTGGCGATCGAATACCGGAGTTCCCGTTTTGGCGTCGTAACAGGCAAAGAAGCCTCGGTCCTGAAGCACGTAGAGAAGGTCATTGTGAACCAGCGTTGTGGGATTATACGGAGCAGCCTGTTTCTGACACCACGCGATGAATTCATTGCTCGTCTGATCATCCTTCAGGGAAATGTCACCAGACGCACCGGGTCGAATTGCAAAGATCGGCTTTCTGGCGTCAAGCACATAACCGGAACTGACGATCAGAAGTCCCATCGCTTCATATGGTGTTGCAATGGTGATTGATGATGAGCCTCCCAGTTCGTACAGCAGTTTCCCATTCAGGTCATAAGATCGAGTTCTTTCGGTTCCCGGTGTGACGATCTCTGTTCGCAGTGAGTTTTTCCAGATATACGGCGTAGCCCAGTTACTTTTTTCATCGCGACTGATCTTCCAGATTTCGTTGCCGGTTTTTGTGTCGAGAGCTGCAAGGCTTGATTCTTCATCATTGTCATTGACGATGTAGAGTCGGTCTTCGTAAAGCACGGGTGATGCCGATGTTCCCCAGCCGAGCCGAGTCTTTTTTGCACCGATCGGACGTTCCCAGATCAGGTCCCCATCGATAGAGAGACAATAGACTCCTCGATTCCCGAACACGGCGTAGACAAAACGTCCGTCGGTGACAGGTGTCTCCGAAGCGTAGCTGTTCTTGATGTGGATACTGCTTTCGGGCACCCCGGATGCGACAAGCGTGTTCCAGAGGATTTTGCCTGTGCTGCGATCCAGAGCCAGGACGCGCCACTGATGATTCGTTTTCGGAGGATCTTTCCTCTCGCCGCCGAAGTAGAGCCCCTTCTTCGGGGCTTCTGACTCACCTTCGTTCACAACGGTTGTCAGATAGACGCGATCACCGGAAAGAATCGGGGATGACCAGCCGCGACCGGGAATGTCCGTTTTCCATGCGACATTCTCCTCTGTTGTCCATCGATCAGGGTGAGTCGAATCCGGATGGACACCTCTGGAATCTGCACCTCGAAACTGCGGCCAGTCCCCGCTGCCACCGACTTTTTCCGATGCTGCTGCGGTTCTCAGTTCAGGGAGGAAGGTGACATGCAGAATCAGGCAAAAACTGAAAAAGATCAGCGGCAATGGTTTTGTCATGGGCTTTCTTCAGGCGGTCATCAGTGACTCAGATCAGGATATTCTGAACGGGGCGTCCATCCCCGTACAGCAGCGATGGTCGATTCTGCCGATCATGGATGAGGGTCTCCGGTGTCAAGCCGGTCAGATGATAGACCGTGGCAAGTAGATCCTGAGGACTGACAGGAGCATCCGTCACCGCTGATGCGATGGCATCAGTCTCTCCGTGAACAACGCCGGGGCGAATACCCGCTCCCGCCATCAGGGCACAATAGCTTCCGACCCAGTGATCTCTGCCGGCGCGAGAATTGATCTTTGGAGTTCGGCCCATTTCGCTCAGTACGACGACGAGCGTATCGTCCATCATTCCTCGCGATTCAAGGTCATCAAGCAATGCTGAAATGGCGGCGTCGATTCCGGGGAGCAGCCATCCTTCGCATGCTTTGAAATGGTCCCAGTGAGTGTCCCACCCGAGTCCGGCGATGTCGGAGCCTTCTTTCGTGCAGTCCCAGATCGCAGTTACCAGCGGTACGCCCTGTTCGACAAGGCGGCGCGAAAGCAGAACGCTCTGACCAAAGAGATTCCAGCCATAACGATCTCGAAGCTGACGGGGTTCCATCGAAAGATCAAGCGCCGTGCGAACTCGATCAGATGTCAGCAGGTCCAGCACCTGTCGTTCACGAAACTGGTAACTTTCGACAGAGGCCGCTTTCAGAAGGCGTTGTCGCTCGCGATCGAGCTGCTGCAGCAGACTGCGGCGCTGGTCCAGTCGATCCAGATTCACGTCAGATACGGGAGATGCCCCGTCCGGTATCAGGGAAAGCGTTTCCGGATTCACTCCACCCGGCTGATACAGGAGTTGTCCGTTGCTGCCGAACTGGGTGCAGACCGGATCGAATCGATTGCCCAGAAAGCCTCCGTAAGGTCCTGTTCGGTAATAACCTTCCAGAAGTCCGAGTCGATTCGGGACGCACATATTGCCCGGCAGGTGCTGATGTTCGGAATGCCGGTAGTCACGTTCTTTCAGGTGCTGTATCGCTGAGAGGAAGTATGGACGATCCCTCGGAATTCCAGGATTGAAGCCTTTGGTGGCCGTTCCGCTGACAGTGCCGTCATGGCCCGTCAGAATCATGCAGGTGTTGTGATTTGCGTCAGGACTGTTTACAGATCGAATCAGTGCGAGACGATCCATTCGCTGAGACAGCTGCGGCAGATGTTCACACACCGAAATCCCGGGAAGTGATGACGAAATCGGCTTGTATGGCCCACGGATCTCCGCCGGGGCACCGGGTTTCATGTCGAAGGTTTCAAGCTGACTCCAGCCACCAAACAAAAACAGGCAGATCACTGATTTTGCACGCCCAAAACCGGGTGCAATTGTGCCTGATTCTGCGGATTCCGAAGTCTCTGAGGTCAGGGCGGCTGACGGCGTGATCGCCATCGCGGAATTGGCAGTTGTTGCTGCGGCAAGACTGTTCAGACTCCCCGCGATCAGAAGCTCGCGTCGGGATGTACCGGCGCAGGTTCGTTTCGGATTTCCTGAAATCCGCAGCATGGTCTTCAACCCAAAAGAGCCTGAACAAGCCGATGCAACTGCCACGTAAACGAATCGCCGACAGGTAACTACTCAGCAAATTCGAGAAGCTGCCGGGACGAAACGCCGCGGATCATTCAACGGGAGGAAGCTGCTTATATCAAGGTCGCTCAGCTGATACCACGAAACCTGCGAGTTTACCTTCCAGCCATCGCCTTTTTCATCGCATCTCCCATTCCGGCAGGACTGTCGGATACAATGACTCCGGCGGCCCGCAGTGCTGTCATCTTCTCTGCAGCAGTGCCTCCGCCGCCCGAAATAATTGCCCCCGCATGTCCCATTCGTTTTCCGGGAGGTGCTGTCTGTCCTGCAATGAAACCGGCGACAGGTTTCTTCACATGTGATCGGATAAACTCGGCAGCCTCGACTTCAGCATTTCCACCGATTTCACCGATCAGCAGAATCCCCTCGGTACCGGGGTCATCCTGAAACATCTGGAGGAGTTCGATGTAGTTGGTTCCGTTGATCGGATCACCACCGATTCCCACTGCGGTGCTCTGACCCAGCCCGACGCGTCCCAGCTGCCATGCTGCTTCATACGTCAGCGTGCCGCTCTTGCTGATGATCCCGATCGTTCCTGGCTTGTGAATGTATCCGGGCATAATGCCGATCTTGGCGATCCCGGGTGTGATCACCCCCGGGCAGTTCGGTCCGATCAGTCTCGACTTTGTCTTTTCCATTCCTTTACGGACACGAATCATGTCCATCACCGGAATGCCTTCCGTGATGGCGACGATCAGTTCCATTCCGGCGTCGGCCGCTTCCAGAATCGCATCCGCACAGAATGGTGGCGGAACGAAGATCATGGAAGTGTTCGCCCCGGTTTTGCTGCGGGCCTCAATCACTGAGTTGAATACCGGGAAGCCATCCGTCGTCGTCCCACCTTTGCCGGGTGTGACACCACCGACGAATACGTCAACTCCCGGCTGACACTCCGCCGCGTAAGCACGACATTGCTGGCTGTGAAACAGCCCTGAGTTACCGGTGATGCCCTGCGTAATGACACGCGTCGATTTCGAAACGAGAATGCTCATGGTTCAGGTCAGTATCGTGGCAAAAAGGAAGTGATTCAAAATGACACCAAACAAGTCAGATCCGACAGCAGGCAGGGAGTTCAGCCAACTCCCCTGCCCGTCTGTGATTCCCGGATCAGGCACCCAGCGACTTGACGACTTTCTGTGCCGCGTCGGTCAGGTCAGTGGCGGTAATGATGTCGCGACCGCTGCTCTTCAGCATCTCTCTCGCTTTCTCGACATTGGTGCCTTCGAGCCGAACGACAAGAGGTACGTTGAAGCCGACTTTCTCGTAGGCATTCAGCAACGCTGAAACGATGATGTCGCATCGCATGATGCCGCCGAAAATATTGACCAGCACCGCTTTCACATTCTGGTCAGCGAGGATGATCCGAAATGCCTCCGTGACCTGATCTTCATTCGCCCCACCACCGACATCCAGAAAGTTGGCAGGTTCACCGCCATGCAGCTTGATCAGGTCCATGGTGCTCATTGCCAGCCCCGCACCATTGACCAGACAACCGATGTTGCCCTCAAGCTTGACGTAGCTGAGACCAGTATCCGCAGCGCGAACTTCGGAGGGGTCTTCTTCAGAGAGATCGCGCAATGCAACGAGATCCTTATGACGGAACATAGCGTTGTCGTCGAAAGAGATTTTCGCATCCAAAGCGAGCAGGCGAGAATCTTCCGTCAGCACCAGCGGGTTGATCTCTGTCATACTGCTGTCTGATTCCACGAAGAATCGACACATGGCTGGCAGAAACTTTTCTGCAGTTCTGACGGCTGCAGCATCAAACCCGAGTGCATAAGCCATCTTGCGAGCCTGGTACGGAAACAGTCCGAGCGCCGCGTCGAATGGCTCTGAGATGATTTTCTCTGGAGTATCGTGGGCGACTTCTTCAATATTCATGCCACCTTCAGACGACATGATCAGAACCGGACCGCCGACCTCCCGATCCACGACAATTGCCATGTAGAGCTCACGGGCGATTTTTAGCCCCTGCTCAACATAAAGCGTGTTGACCTGCTTCCCTTCCGGCCCGGTTTGAATCGTGACGAGCGTACTGCCGAGCATTCGTGATGCATGGTCCCGAGCTTCGGCTGCGGAACGAACCAGCACGACCCCTGCCTGGTCCGGGTGTTCCTTGAACCGACCTTTACCGCGGCCCCCGGCGTGAATCTGAGACTTGACCACGGCGAGACTGCCACCAAGCTTCTCGAAAGCTGATGCTGCTTCTTCCGGAGTTCTGGCCACAATTCCCTCGGGTACCGGAATTCCAGCGGCCCGAAATAGTTGCTTACCCTGATATTCGTGAATTTTCATTAGGCGTTCACAGAGCTGGTGTTTGGATTTCCTGGATCACGGCGGAATCATCCATCGGTGTCACAGAGATCACGATCAGAATCATTTAATTCTGATGGACTGAGGCGATCTCACAGACAACCGAGGTGTCGAATCCGTCAATCTGACATGCGGAGTGTAACCGTGGTGCAATTACCATTCGAGCATCCTCGAATGGCTGATTCTCGAAATCCCAACAAAATTTACGATCGTGGTGAGGCGTCACGTCAGGTTGAGGAGGAGTGATCATCGGCACACTTTGGGGGGGAATTCAGAACATCATGGCCGATACTCCGTAAATCGATGACGATTGCAAAAGGAATTCGAGTGTGGTGCTGCGCGGCGATGCCAGTGCCGATTGGCTGCAATTCACGCAAAGAATCGAATTCCTGGCTTCGGAAAACCTGACTCCTTCGAGACTTCGGTCGAAAACAGGTTCTCGTGTTCTTGTACTCATCGCCGCAGACTGAAATACTTCGCGCACACCATGTGCCCTGCTCTGCCACCGAGTTGGATTCAATCAGGGAATGAGGGAAGCGGAATCAGATTTTCCATCGGATTCCTCGAACGCACAGCGTTCGGTCTTCAATGCATTGAACAGAAACATCGAACGGAAACACGCTTCTATGCTCTGGGAAGTTGAAATTCGTCCAGTAGCCGGACAGCCGGATCACGAAGGAAATCGAGTTCTTGCCAGCGCCCGGAGTCAGGGAATTGCCGGCCTGACGGAGGTTCTTTCCGCAAGGTCTTTCCTGATAGAAGGGGACATTTCGGAGGCTGACGTCCATCGAGTGGCCGCCGATATGCTGTGCGACCCGGTCGTGGAATGTTTTCAGATGCACCGGTTGCCCGATGATTCCGACGGCACAGCTCACTCAATGCAACGCCGTCAGATCAGCGTGTTGTTGCATCCTGGTGTCACCGACAGCGTGGCTGATAACGCACTGAAACTCATGAAGAGTCAGAATCTGACGGCAACTGCCGTCGCGACCTGCCGAAAATACTGGGTTTCCGGCTCACTCTCAGGTGCTGATCTCAAGCGTTTAACCTGCCGTATCCTTTCCAATGAGGCAATTGAGTACTCCGTTGAGGGGCCATTGACTCTGACCACGCTCTCCGTGGGGTCTGAGTATCGCTTTCGCGCAGAATCTGTTTCCATCGGAAAGATGTCTGACGAACAGCTGGTACGTATCAGTACGGAACGACAGCTTCATCTGAATCTCGTTGAGATGAAAACTGTTCGCGATTACTTTCAAAGTCTTCAGCGCGACCCAACGGAAATTGAGCTGGAAACGATTGCTCAGACCTGGAGCGAGCATTGTTCCCACAAGACGCTCGGTGGACGGATTCGTTACTCGGAGATCGTCGCGGGTCAGGTCAGCTCCGAACGATCATTCAGGAGTATGCTGAAGGAAACGATCTTTGAGGCGACGCAGCAGATTCGTCAACGACTTGGCGATGACGACTGGTGCGTAAGCGTATTTCGCGACAACGCCGGGATTGTCCGTTTCGATGAGAAACAGAATGTCTGCATTAAGGTCGAAACGCACAATCACCCGTCCGCTATCGAACCCTATGGCGGTGCAAATACCGGGCTTGGTGGTGTGATTCGTGATCCTCTCGGAACCGGACTCGGGGCTCGCCCTGTCTGCAGCACCGATGTCTTCTGTTTTGCTCCTCCGGATTTTCCGGCGGATCGGCTCCCACCGGGAGTGCTGCATCCTCGTTCTGTGATGCAGGGAGTTGTTGCCGGCGTGCGTGACTACGGAAATCGCATGGGGATTCCGACGGTCAACGGGGCTGTCTGCTTCGACGAACGGTATCTCGGGAATCCGCTCGTCTATTGCGGCAACGTGGCCATGATGCCGATTGATAAGTGTGAGAAGCGGATGAGTCCGGGGGATTTCATCGTGGCTGTCGGTGGACGGACCGGTCGAGACGGAATCCACGGTGCTACGTTTTCCTCCGTTGAACTCACAGAAGAAAGCGAAACTGTCAGCGGCGGTGCTGTGCAGATCGGTAATCCGGTCACCGAAAAGATGCTGGCAGATGTTATCCTGGCTGCCAGAGACCGTAACCTCTACACATCCATCACGGATTGCGGTGCCGGTGGCTTCAGCAGTGCTGTCGGTGAGATGGGTGAGGAGACGGGAGCTGAGGTCTGGCTGGATCGTGCTCCACTCAAGTATCCGGGGCTCTCATTCACCGAGATCTGGATTTCGGAGGCTCAGGAACGCATGGTGCTTGCCGTTCCGGAAGCCTGCTGGGAAGAGTTTCGGTCGTTGTGTGCGTCGGAGGGTGTCGAGGCCACGATCATCGGCAGGTTCACGGATACCCATGAGCTTGTGCTGAAGTATCAGGAGCATGAAGTCGGCAGGCTCAGCATGAGTTTCCTGCATGATGGACGACCTCCGGTTGTTCGCGAGGCGGTTTATCAGATCACGCCTTCAGTCCCGACGAAGCTGCCTCAGCGGAGCGACTACACGGATTCACTGCATCGTATTCTGAGCTCATTGAATGTCGCCAGCAAGGAGTGGATCATTCGGCAGTACGATCATGAAGTTCAGGCCGGCAGCGTGATCAAGCCGCTCGTGGGCATTGCCAACGACGGTCCCTCAGACGCGGCCGTTGTGCGTCCGGATCTGAAGTCATCTCGCGGACTTGTTGTTTCAAGTGCCATCAATCCGGGCTACGGTGACTCTGATCCATACTGGATGGCCGCATCTGCGATTGATGAAGCCGTTCGAAACTGTGTTTCCGTCGGTGCTGACCCGTCACGCATCGCGATCCTCGACAACTTCTGCTGGGGGAATACAGAACGTCCGGAAACGCTCGGCTCGCTGGTTCGAGCCGCAGTCGGTTGTCACGACATCGCTGTGGCTTACGGAACGCCGTTTGTCAGCGGAAAAGACAGCCTGAACAACGAGTTTTCGTATGAAGACGCTGCGGGTGTTCGCCGGACAGTCGCAATCCCTTCAACGTTGCTGATTACGGCTCTTGGTCAGGTCGAGGATGTTGAACATTGCGTGACGATGGACCTGAAGAAGGCTGGAAATGCTCTCTACCTCGTCGGGCTGACAAACAATGATTGTGGGTTCAGTCAGTTTGCGTCAGTCGAGAAGATTCCAGGTGGGGAAGCTCCCCGTGTCGACCCCGTTCTGGCACCGTCCATTTTTCGCGGAGTGCATTCGGCGATCCGTCAGGGACTCGTTCGAAGTTGTCACGATCTGAGTGAGGGAGGGCTGGCGGTTTCAGTCGCAGAGATGGCTTTCGCTGGTGGTATAGGTGCCACGATTCGGCTCAGTGATCTGCCTGTTTCTTCGCCTGACCTTTCAGATGCCGCACGTCTGTTTTCGGAGAGTAACTCCCGATTTCTGCTTGAGGTCCCTGTCAAGACGGCGGAACTTTTTGAGAAAACGCTGCAGGGAGTTCCGTTTGCTCGAATCGGTGAAACCGTTTCGAAGCCTGAACTGACTGTTTACGGCACCGGTGGTTCAGTCGTCGTTAACGCTGATCTCAGTGCACTGAAAGAATCATGGCAGAAGCCGCTGCGTACTGTCTGAAGATTGTCTTCAGTGTGACGTCTTCGTTCAGTGAGAAAGTTTTGAGTTCAGTCATCAGGCAGTAAAGGAGTCGCTATGGTGGTTTCAGGCGGAAATTCGGGCGGTCATGGTTCAGGAGAATCCGGCTCTGAAAATCATTCGAGTCTGCAGGTGCCTCTCGGGGGAACTGCGGAACGGTCGATGGGGCCGCTGATCGTTCGAGTCGAATCAGTCGCCGCGCCAGCTCGTTCGTTTTTCAGTCGCCTGATGATTTCGGCCACCATTTCGTCCGTCCTGCTGAATCTCTGGCTGCTCGTGATCCTTGCAGCCAGCCAGAGCCCGACGACGATCCCCGAAAAACATCTGCAGGGCAAGGAAGGCGCCGCAAGTCGAATCGCCGTCATCAACATTGCCGGGACAATCAGCCCCCCATTGACGGAGAAATGGATTCGACAGATCAAGAAGGCTTCGGAGGACGAAAAGGTTCTGGGTGTTGTGATCGCAGTCGACAGTCCCGGAGGGCTCGTTGCTGACAGTCATCAGCTTTATCGCGAGATTCAGAAACTCGTCAAGAAGAAGCCTGCTTACGTCGCCATGAAGCGACTTGCGGCTTCAGGCGGGTATTATCTTGCCATGGGGATTGGTGAAGCGGGAAAGATCTACGCGGAGCCGACGACCTGGACGGGGTCCATCGGTGTCATTATCCCTCGCTACAATGCCGGGGAAATGGCAAAGAACATCGGCTTTCGCGTTGAACCGCTGGTCACCGGACCTCTCAAGGATTCACTGAACCCATTCCGTGATCTTTCTCAGCAGGAACAGGATGTCTGGAAGGCGATCATGGAGGATGCCTTCGGTCGATTCGTTTCTGTCATCGCAGAGAATCGGCCTGAGCTTGATGAGGCGCAGGTGCGGACTCTTGCAACCGGACAGATCTACACGTCGAATCAGGCGCTCGAAAATCATCTTGTTGATGAAATCGGTTATGTCGAAGACGCTGTTGTCGCGATGGCAGAGAAGCTAAATATTTCCGCCGAATATGACGCGTTTGAGTATCAGCAGACGAGCGGGCTGCTGGACTCGCTCCTTGGAGCCGGTGAAGTTCGTGAAGCGTCCGTTGCGAGCCTCCTGCTTGAGTCCGCGGTACCAAAGGCGATGTACTATTGCTCCTGGAACCCATGGGTTCCAGGGCGATAAGTCTGTGGATGACCGGAACGAATCTTTCATCGGCTGAGGTCTGCCCGCAGTCCTCAGTTCTGTCGTTTTCTCTGAATTCCTTGACGACAGTGTGATCGCACCATCACGGCGCGTCAGGTTTCCGCATTCGTTCCTTGAAGACTGTCCGCTTCAGTCGCTCTGTGAGTTCCATGCGTGCTCTGAAGATTCGACTTCGAACGGTGCCGATCGGAATGTTGAGTACCTCGTGAATCTGTTCGTAGTTCAGTCCTTCAAGCTCTTTGAGGATCAGCGGCTGACGAAAGATCTCAGGGATCTGAAGGAGTGCATCGCGCACCGCCTGAATCTGTTCCTCACGATCCAGATGGTCCGTGTTTTCTGTTTCGGGCTCAATCAGCGCCTGATGATGATCCGAGAGGTTGTCGAGTGAGACGCTTCGAGCACGATTGCGAGTGCGTCGTGATTCACTGAAGACAAGATTCCTCGCAATCTGACTCAACCAGGAATAAAAGGCAGAATCTCCACGGAACGACGAAAGCTTCTGCCACGCAAGCAGAAAGGCCTGTTGTGCAATGTCCAGAGATTCTTCCATGCTTCCAGTCAGCAGGAAGATGCTTCTGACGAGTCGGTCCTGATAACGAAGCACCAGCTGTTCAAAGGCGCTGTCGCTGCCGGTCAGTGCATTCTCAATGAGTGTTTTGTCGGGAACCTGTGTCAATTCGTCACCCGGTGAGTAACAGCTGCGAACTTATTCGGCTCATCAAAGCAGAAGCTTCGGCGCCTTCAATGTGACCGTGACCTTGCCGGCAGATTCACCTCGGATAATATCGAGAACGACCTGATCGCCTGGATTTCGACTCATGATCATTTTGCGAAGTTCTTCGCCTGAGGTGACCGGTTTTCCGTCAATACCGATGATCTGATCACCGAGCTCAATGCCTCGCCGCGAAAGAGTTGTACCACGAAGTCCGGCGTCTGCAGCTGCCGTATTCGCATAAACGTTTCGAATGATGGGGCCGCGTCGAAAGATTTCGTCCGGTATTCCGTGGCTGACAGCAAACTCTTCGTTGAGGATTCCGATTCCGAGTGCTGCGGACTGACTGCTTCCGGCCACTGTCAGTACCTCAGAGACGGATTTCATCACATCTTTGACCGGAACCGCAAACCCCAGTCCTGCAGATGCACCACTGGTACTTACGATCGCTGTGTTCACGCCGATCAGTCGGCCGGCACTGTCGAGCAACGGGCCACCCGAGTTACCCGGGTTGATTGCCGCATCAGTCTGTATCAGGCCGTCAAGAAACTCGTTGCTCTGGCCATCGGTCGCCACACTGCGATTCAGGCCGCCGATGATCCCTGTGGACATCGTGCGATCGAATCCAAAGGGATTTCCGATGGCGAAAACGTTCTGGCCTACTTTCAGTTCTTCTGATGATCCGATCGCAATTGGCTGAAGTTGACCTGCTCGAGCTCGTATTCTCAGGACCGCAATATCATGCTGATAAACGGCGCCGATGAATTCAGCATCGTGTACAGTGCCATCCACCAGCTGAACTTCCAGCTGCGTTCCCTGTGTCAGCACGGCGTCTTTGACGACATGCAGATTTGTGATCACATGCCCGGATTCATCCCAGACGAATCCGGTTCCGGAAGCGAGCTCCTGTGTCTGAATCTGACTGGCATTGAACCGTCCAGGCTGAGTTCCTTTGGATCTGATGTAGACAACAGAAGGTGACGTCTTTTCGAAGATCTCAATCTGAACTTTTTCCCCGGCTGCGAGGTCCCCTCGCGGCGTGACAATCCGTGGTGTGTAATCCGGACGATTACTGACAGTTTCATTGATGGTACGAAACAGCAGAAGTGCCATCAGGATCACAAGGATGACAACGAGCCAGCTGTTGGCGGCAGCGCCGGTCTGATGAGGGTCGGTGTTCCGCGAACTCATGGTCGTTCGTTTCCGGAGATCTGAATCCTGATCATGCCTCTGTTCCCTCTGCTCGCTTCGGACTTCGTACGAGTATCTCCGCCATGCGGAAAGTCATTCTTTGAAAAGCCATCGTCGAAGACCATCAGATCCTTCTGGGGCCGGAGATTCTGTGGAGCATCGGGACCGGAATCTCGATTCAGTCGAGGCGTCCGTCGAGTTTCTCCACAATCTCACTGAGAGCTTCAGCCATTCGATGACGCAGCTTTTCCGGCTGATCTTCAAGTGCGCTCAGTACCTCCTCTGAGAGTGCTCGATTCAGTCGCTCGAGAATATTTGCAGCCTTCTTCCACAGCTGGTCCGGTGTCAGCTCTGCACGTGCTCGTGGTTCCTCGTCATGAACTGCGACCGGTACTGAACCCGCATCGGCACGAAAGGGAGCATAGGAATCGGAAGAATCTCTGGCTGCCATTCCCATGACAGGAGCACCTGGACGCTCGGCAGTCGCCACACCAGCACGATTCCCCATCCCTGCCGGCGTGAACTGAGCTGGATCCACGACGGCGCTGAGCGGAATCCGTGAAGTATCGAACCCGATCGGAGCCGCCCATTCGGAATACCCGTCCGAAGATTCAGCGAACAGGTCTTCACCCCGCTGCGCTCGTCGCCAGGCTCGCATTTCAGAAACCGTGGCACCGGAGCTCTGAGCCCATTCGAGGCATTCGAAAGCGTCATCCCAGTTCAATGCGACGTAAAAGAAGGACCATTTCAGCCCTGCGTACTGACGGTAACTTTCACCGAATGCTTCCCAGACGCGGCGACGCTGGTAGATCTGGTCCCCGCTCAGTCCCACCATCTGACCAAAGTCCTGATCCGTTCGTCCACTGGCGTACCGCTGCGTCCATCGGGAAGCACATTCACCGACAACCCAGTTGCACTGGCTGACAGCGTCGCGAGCGGTTGAAATCAGCTGTTCTTCAGATTCGGCCACGGATTTGATTCCTGATACTGATGAGAAGTGAGGGGCTCATGATGGATATCGTGAACAATCAGTTCTCGTTCAGAGAATCTGTGTACCGATTCACTGAAAAAGGACCTTCGTTTTCCCATGCTACCCGTCTTTCCGCAGGTGTTCCACCGGATGCCGCGTGAACCTGACGAAATCCACGTTGTCTGATCACCGGACGGATTTTTTTGCCTGAACGTCAATGTGCCCGGTTTTCGAGAGCGAGATTTCTCTCAGAAATCCTTCAGCGGGGTGGACCAACTGCCGATCAATTCGGTATAAAACTCCCGGTTGAACTGAAGCGTCTTTCTTGCCCATTCCGCCTCGTCGTTGGGGTCTCTGACTGCGACGTCGTCTCGAATGAGCTTCGAAGAACTTCCACTCTGGGGCGGTAGCCAAGTGGCTAAGGCAACGGATTGCAAATCCGTCACGCGTGGGTTCGACTCCCACTCGCCCCTCTTTACAAAGCCTTTCGGTTGAAGCTCTGAAGCTCTTCCGAAAGGCTTTGTTCGTTGAGGGGTTCGGCGTTTGGTAGCGAATTGGTAGAAGAATTTGCCTTCGTCTCGATGACCCGGGCATGACGGCGCAACCACCGCCCCGTGGATACCTCAACAAATCGAGCGGAGCAACCACTCCAGCGGCTTCAGCATCAGGTAGACAAGATCAGCCTGCCAGCGAAAAATTACTGTTCTTGAAAGCTGCGGTGCGATCTGATTGTAGATTGCCCGTAATACTTTGTGAGTACGGGGGGCCTGCCGAATTAACTTTGCCTCGAAGGCTCGAAACGCTGCTAGTTGATTGTTTGTCAGCTGCCCGGAGGTGGAATCAATGAAGCTACGGACGATGGATTGATGACCGCGAGTCGCAGCAGTGACGAGAAAACATTCGTGATCTGGTAGCTTGGCAATTGTGTCTCGTGCTTTCACTAAGCTTGCCAGCACTGTCATCGCAGAAACGAGAATCCAAATGCCGATGACTAGAAGATCTCTCGGCACGACGCTGAGCCCCCCCCTTGACCTCGTTAGCAACCAAAGTCCGTATGCATATCCCGGAGCCGTTGAAAGTGGAAATGCCCAAGAAACTCCCTTCGTATTGCCAACCGTAAACAGCAGGCATATCAGGAGACACGTTAACAGGCTGATTTGTGTCAGCACGGAATCTCGTGGCCAGTCCCCTTTTATCAGCGAAATGGATACGAAGAGGTTTGCGGTGGCGAAGGGCAGAAAATAGATCCAACACGACGAACCCTTGGTCATGTAATGGAACGGTTCATCTCCGAACTCTTTCCAGGTAGGTTCTGAAACGTAAGCGTGCACCCACGGCAGAAACACTGGATATATGGTGGTTGGGATCAGTAAAAGAACTCTGCCGAGAGTAAACTCAATCTCCGAGCTGTTCGGGTGCAAGGCGATATAGAAACTCCTGACAGCCCCAACTGGGACAGCAATCCACAAGAGCACGAAAAACACAAACATTTTTCACCTCAGATGACCTCGTCGTTTATTTAAGTCTTCCCATTTATCTCAATTCCTCAGTGTTCGGATCATCTTGCAGACATTGGAAGGTAACACAGCGGCACCGTGAAGGGATACTTTTCGTTGGTAGTAAATTGGTAGAAGAATAAGACCTCCGAAGGCCTTTCGAACCACTTCGCGAAAGCCAGTCGGAGTTCTTTGGATTGAAGAAAAGCCAGTGTGTTTCAAGCTGGAATGAATCCCGGCGAAAACAACTCGAAAGTT
>JBKDKA010000062.1:0-22454 GCA_046345315.1 Planctomyces sp. | reverse complement strand
GCTGTACTCCGAAACCCGGCACGCTTGGATCCCCGCCGGGGACCTGCAGCTCGATGAGGTCGTCAGAACGCTCAATGGCGAATCAATTCTGACAGCCAGAACTCAGCGTCCGACTCGCGAAACCGTCTTCAACCTCGAAGTCCACAGAAGCCATGCGTATCATGTGTCGGGACTTGGGGTGCTGGCCCACAATACGGGGTTACCGTGTCCAGATGGTGCTCGAGCCAGTCGGATTGGGCGTCAATTGATCGAGGAGCCTGAAGTTACAAAATACTTTGACAAGGTCCCAGCTGGCCAGAAGGCGATCATCGACGATCTATTAGAGAATTTGGCGCATGACCGACCAGGCAGTCGGCAACATCCACTTCGAGGCGACCGAGTAGGGCAGTTCTCGGCAAGTCTGCCAGGCGGAGGAAAGGGAGCGGGTGGCAAGCGACTGATTTACAGGTACTTGGAGGACGGTTCGATTCTCTTGGAGGAAATTATTACGGGGCACATTTACTGATCTGGGGTCACAATGAAGATTGCATTTTTCCAACCGCGCGCGATACATTCGATCAATTCTGATTCGTCGAGTTACTTTGCAATCCACGAAGTCTACTTTCGACATGACGGAACCATCGAGACCCTGACAGTCGATGCACTTTCGCCGAGGTTTAATTGTTTGGATGATCTCAAAGAATGGCTCAAGTCTCAAATTCAGTCTGGCATCGAGAAGGTGGTATGTGGCGACCTCAGCTTTGAATATGAGTCAGCCGAATTGCGGTATTGGCTCGATTGTGTTGAGTTGCCCGTGATCAAGATCGACGCCAATGACTAACCAATTCGCGGAAGGAAGCGACCGTGTTCCGCGATACGAAACACCGACGGCACCTGCTCGCGCTGGGATTCACCATCAGTCTGCTGTTCGGCCTCTGGATGTGGACCGGAGGCAAGTCGCTCGATGAGGCTTTAACTCCGACTGTCTCGGCCGATGCCGTGACAACGTCTGCATCGGGATCTTCTCCAAAATACAAAACAGTCGCCATTCGCGAAATCCAACCAGCGGGTTACAGAATTCTCGCTGACAATCCGCAAACGCCAGGACAAGCGGCGGGGGACTTTGGTGAACTTGATCCGAACACGTGGCGGGTTCATCGCTTCCTGATGACCAAGCCAAATGGCGGTTGGCTCAAAATCGGGTTGGCTCGACCGGTGGCGTGGATCGAGTCGGTCGAACGCAACGACAGTGGTCAGGTCTGGCTGGAGTTTGAAGAACTCGGCATCGCCGACTGGGCGACTCTGCAGAAGACGGAACCGTGTCCTTCCGAGAGGCGTGTCGCAGGCCTACACACTTGGGCAGGACGGATGCATTTAGGACGCGTTCCGCGACAGCGTTGAAGAAATGATGCGGGAGTATTGAGCTGGACGGAAAGACCCGCGTCCGCAAGCATTGTCTGGAGGTGGACCGTACTACGGACAAAAAGGCCGCCCTCTCCTTGCTCGTTCTCATCATCACCTCATCATCACGAGGCGTCGCAACGATCTACTCCGGTGTATGAAGTTTAGGGTTCCGGCTCATTGGAAGGTCCTCACACCTCGAATTGAGGCTTTCGCGTCTCAGAGCAAATGCACCAACTTTGAGAATCACGCCAGACAGTGATCGCGTCAACAATTCGACCGACGTGATCAACGTCGCTCCGCCTGTCCCCAGGTAAACGGGTTTGCAGACATTATGGCAACTGGGAATTTCAACTTGCGGGCGGGCGCAATGGAGGTCAAGCAATTCGGCCATAATCTGGATGAGGTCTTAGCGTTAGCAAATACTGCTACGCTCCAGGATGCGGCGGCCATTGTGAAAACCAGGGTCCCGAGGAGTGTGTTCGACCAACTGGATCACACACCCGTTGACGAATCATTCTTGAGAAGCGGGGCAACGACTGCAGGCGGAAGTCTGCTCGATCTGTTGAACCGAGTTAAGGCACCAGTGGAGCACGCCTTCTGATGGATGGGTTTATTGCAGCAACAGCGGAATTGCAGTTTTTGGCCCAGGGTGGACTGCAGCAGGAACCATTTTCTGGGATGCGCCCAGCGTTTGAGAGCCAAAGCGGCCTCGTATCGTGCGTAGTATGTTTTCCGCAAACAGCAAATTTGAAGAAAGGGCACTCTCTGATGGGGGTTGTCGCGTTGGATCATCGAATCGATCCAGACAACCTCCGTTTCGGACGGGAATTTAGACTCAACCTGGCCAGCAAGATAATTGCGCATGGGGTTGTGACTGGAGAAGCAATTTCTATTGGGCGCAGCTACGCGGACATTCAGGCTCTTGCCGACTTACTCGAATCTACAAAGAAGTAATCTTCTGCCAGGCATTGAGGTGACTTCGTCGTGCCGGTTCTCCTGCGGCAATAATTGGAGCGGGAATCGAAAAGCCGTTTCGGATGACAGTCGGACAAGAATGTCCAACCACCATGTGACGCGAGACCAACGGTCTTCCGCTGACATCCCCTGATTCAAAATCCATCCGATAGGGATACCTCGATACTAATACTTCTACTCCGAGCAATGCTGATTCTCAGCCATCGTTTTCGTGGTCTCGTCGCCTGGCGATTGCGGCATGTTTGACGGTGGGCTGCATGTTCTCTTGTCGAGCGATGACGCCTGACGTCGCTGCCAAGGTGACTTCGCAGACCAGTTCCGTCGCAGAGATTCGCACGACCGCTGTCTTGCCGACCGCCAACGACGCTGACGTTAAGCTGGTGACGAAGAACATTGAAGACATTCAGCTTGGTCAGCGAGTGGTCGGGCGGAATCCTCTGCGGCATGAAACGCACGCTCCTTCAGAGATCGACCCTGCCACATGGCGGGCGGTTCGTTTGCACATGATTCAGCATGGCGTGGAATATGACCTTGCTTTTCTGAGACCACTGTCATGGCTGAAATCGACCGGTGCTGTTGTTGGTGGTTCGATTCCCATGGAGTTGCACGAAATGGGGCTGAATGGTCCGACTCGGGTTGTTGGCATCGATCCTTGTCCAATCATCGAACCAGACGATGGCACTGACCGCAATGTGGTGACCGGAACGATGGCTCATCCGGGAACCAACATTGTCTACCTGGACATCACCGGACTTGATGAACCGCTCGGAGTCACTGACACGCATCCGATCTGGAGCGAGACTCGCCAGGATTTCGTCGTTGCCGGTCAGTTGGAAATCGGCGAACAGTTCCGCACCATCACTGGCCAAACCGCGACGCTCACAAGAATCCATCCCCACCGAGGCCCACCTGAAATGGTGTTCAACCTCGAAGTCGATGGGCAACATGTTTACCATGTCGCCAGCAGCGGGTTGTTGGTGCATAATGATTGTTCGTTCATTGATGGTACGCACTATCCGGAAAAAGTCCTTGAGCAGATCTCTCATGGCCCCGGAGAATTGCATTCCTTCCCTGAGCTGGTAAGAAACTTTGAATCAAACAGAGTGGTGAGATCAATAGTGGGTGGAGATGGGAATACTGCCGGGGGGAAACCCTTGAAGGGGTTTTCATGTTTATGAAGGAGGCTAACGGTGCCATCAACCATCGGTATTTCAAACCATTCGGGAGATAGCACGATGTTCAACAACTACGAACAGCTTCTGCTCGATTGCGGTGTTCCGCTTGCCGAGGAGTGGCCCCAGGAAGTAGGGCTACGCAGGAATGATGCGTTGCTTGCAATCAACCTGCTTCGAATTGCAAAACGCCCGATCCTGGGCGGGGATGTGTACCGAATGTCTTCGGAAAGAAAAGAGCCAGCTTATGCCAACTGGCACTGTGATGCGGATTCAAGCGAAGAACTGGCAGCATACGCATCACGAAGTGCCGCTCTTTCCATCAAGTACATCACGGACTTTCCAGCGACGTCCGATAATTCGGAATTGCTTTTCGTACTGGTTGTGGCTCGCTGTGATCGAGAATCATAGGTCGGCGAGTGCGCTGTTGCTGTCCGTTGTGAAAAAGTGATGCTGACGTGGGAAGTGACGGTTTTTAGAGTAAGTGGATTGATCGCGATAAGAATTCTGCGATACGGCCACAAATCAACCGCGAGTGTTCAGTGTTGAACTGGTTCAACTGCGTGCTGCAGGTTATGTCGATATGGGTGATTGGTGATTACTTGAGATTGGTGGCCCAGTGAAGTCCTCTTCCCTAAATGCCTGCCCATTCTGGGTTGAAGCGGTTGTGGATCACTTAAGTTCAGACTCGATGAGTGGGTACTTTGGCAGTTCATCTCCGTCGAGTAATGACGCTGCGGCGATAGCGATTGTATCCCTACTCAGGATCGGAGCACCGCTTCCAGTTACCATCAATAATTCAAAGTTTGGAGACGCCATGGCTGCGTTCGCCGTCCGTGAAGCGTCAGTCGCACTCAACGATGGAAACGAATGCCATTTGACGAACGCATACTTGGCCTTGGATCTTTCCCGTTCTGTTCGTGATATTCGTGACAGGCTCATATCGTTTGCACCCATCCGCCATCTTGAGTCGCAATTCGCTTCAGCAGTGCGTGATCTGCCACATGGATGCAGCGAGGATTTTCGGATCACCTGGGAAGAATTCCGAAATCACGATAGTAATGAGGTCCTGAATCGATTTGGCTGGCAGATTTCGGAAATAGATGGTCTTCGGCGGTACCAATGGGACGGAAGTATATCGTAGCTCAACCCGCGTAAAGCTTCGCCGATGTTGCAGATGCGATTCGCGCCGGGTGCCAGGCCCTCGCGCAGCGTGGGCATGAGTGGACCGAGTGACCAGATCGTTGTCCCGTTTCTGAACAGCACCCCGTTCAGAAGTCCGCGGTGTTTTCGACCGATCAGTCGGAGCGAGCCGGCTGATGGATTTCTGCGGGGTTCTGATGCCGAGACCGGGCACTGCCATAGTCCGCCTGTTGAAGACATGGCGATGACTATGATGATGGTCAGTGAACCTCATGCTCACGCTGCGCGAGGGCATGGCACCCAACGCGAGGGCATGGCACCCGGCCACAGGCCTCCCTTTGAGACCTGCGGTCGAAGCCTGTGCGAGGTCGGGAGACCTGCGCACAACAGAGAAAGTTCAGTTCAGACAAGACCTTCAGGACGCGGCGTTTCGAAATCGCATTTTCAGAAATTCCCAGCCGGGATTCTGTCGTTCGCAATGCTGTGCTTCCCAGTCCGACAGAAAGAGTATTGCAGGCTGATGATACTGATCCTCCACCAGGCGGCATGAAGAAAGCAGCTGCAGTTCAGTTTTGCAGTCCGGTTTCGGAACGACCCATCGAGCCACCTTGTAGTTCAGCCAGCGAACCTCAGTTTCCGTGTCGTATTCGCTCTGAAGGCGAAACTTCACAACATCAAACTGCAGTTCCCCGACAGCTGCCATGATGTTCTGTCGCTGAGCCGTCTGAGGGCTGTTGAAGAGCTGAATTGCCCCTTCCTCCATCAGCTGTGACAATCCTCGTTCAAACTGTTTTCTGCGCGACGTGTCTGTGCAGATCATCGTGGCAAAAAACTCAGGAGAAAACTGTGGCAGAGATTCGAAGTTGACAGGTGGTCCTTCGCAGATCGTATCGCCCAGGTGAAACTCGCCGGGATTCACAAGTCCGATGATATCACCGGGAAATGCTTCATCCATCGTTTCTCGCCCCTGACCGAACAGCTTATGAGCTCGGCGAAGCCGAATCTTCCGTGCAGTACGGGGATGAAAGACTTCCATATCCCTGCGAAACTGTCCGGAACAGACTCGAACAAAGGCCACTCGATCGCGATGCCGCGGATCAAGATTGGCCTGGATCTTGAAGACGAATCCGGCAAACTCCGGGCGTGTCGTGGGAATGATACCGATATCGCTCATTCGATCTCGAGGTGGAGGACAAAGTCGAAGAAATCCCCTCAGGAACTGCTCAACTCCATAATTCGTCAGAGCACTTCCGAAAAAGAGCGGCGAAACTCGCCCTGAGAGAAACTCCGATCGATCATAAGAGGCCCCTGCTTCGGTCAGCAGCTCGACCTCTTCGCGCGCCTGAGCCAGAATCCCCTGAGGCATGCTCTCCCCATCAATTTCACTGAGTGGCACCGAACGAAAGCCGAGGCGATGGAGATTGTCTCTCTCTTCAAAAAGGTCCACAACGCCCGTCTCAAGTGAGATCACTCCACGGAAATCAAAGCCGGTTCCCAGTGGCCAGTTCACAGGAACAGGGACAATTCCCAGCTTCGATTCGATATCCTGAAGGACATTCAGAGTTTCCTTGCCCGGACGATCGACCTTGTTGACAAAGGTCAGTACAGGAATCTTTCGGATGCGGCAGACTTCAAACAGCTTTTCCGTCTGGCTTTCCACACCATTCGCCAGGTCGATCACCATCACAGCGCAGTCAGCAGCGCAGAGCGTTCGGTAGGTGTCTTCGCTGAAATCGTGGTGCCCTGGTGTGTCCAGCAGGTTCACCTGGCAGTCTTCGAATTCGAAAGTCAGCACCGTCGAGCTGACTGAGATTCCTCGCTGCTTTTCGAGCGCCATCCAGTCTGAGGTCGCGGATTTCTGAGTCTTTCTTCCTCGAACGGCCCCTGCCACTTCAATACAACCGCCGTACAGAAGCAGTTTCTCTGTCAGAGTCGTTTTTCCCGCATCCGGATGAGAAATAATGGCAAAAGTCCGACGGCGAGCGGCCTCACGGACTACCACGGGATCTGTATCGGTCATTTGATTTTTCAGAATACGGCAGAGTATTTCAGGAGCGTGGCTGGAGATCTGACAGGCCGGAAGTGTACTGAATCTCTGACCGAATTACCGCTGCAGAAATGCTGAGATACCACAATGAATCCATGATGACCGAGTGACAAGATGACCGGGTGACAAATGCCTGACGAATGACATCAGACAGACGCAGAAGATCCGCCTCGCAGGATTCTGCCGAGCCACCCGATAGTCAGTCCGACTGCACCACAGATGATGAGCATCGGAGCGGCCGTCAGGCATGTCGCAAGAAAAGCACCGGGCTGATTACTGATCTGAGACGGAACGCCAGGGGAAATCTCCTCAGAGAGCCCCATTGAAGTCACCAGATGAACTGCGAACATTCCCGAGATCATCTGCAGTATGGGAAAGAACTGCGAAAGACAAAGCGGAATCGCTCCTGAAGTCATGACCTTTGCAAACTGCGGCTTCAGATACGACATCAATGAACCAATGACGAGGATGAACAGACATCCCATGAGCATTCCCTGCCGCCCTGATCCGACTGTCTGAGCCCATCCGGCAATCCCACAGAAAACCATGTTGCTGGCTGCAGCCGCATTCCATCCTGCAATACGAACAAGCGGCCGAGCAGTTCGAGTGGCCGGAGTCTCTCTGACGACCTCTGTCGCTGAACCTTCGTCAGGAGGAAGATATGGATTCTGCTCATCACTCATTGGAATCGCAACCACGTCTGAATTCTGACAGCCTCACAATCCGGCGACACCGCTGAACCAGATCAGGTTTTCTCACTCGACATCTGAGGGCTGCTGCAGTAATCTGAAGTTCTTTCCTGAATGCTGAAGGTATTGTCGTTTCCTCCCGCAGTACACGCCACGATCAGCTCCGCAAGAAGTCCCAGGGAAAGTATCTGCCCACCCAGCAATGTTGCCCCGATCGAATAGGCAAGCAACGGTCGCCCTCCGATCGGAGACGAACTCAGAATGCCGAAAACATTCATCAGACACCAGAGCAAGGTCAGATATCCCAGCCCTGCGATCCCGGTACCAAGAAACATCAACCCGACAGCTCCGAGCGCATGCTGCGGTCTTCGGCGAAAGCTCATCAGGAACGCAACTGTCAGAAGATCAAGAAAACCGCGTGAGAACCTTCGAAAACCATACTTTGAATGTCCAAACCTGCGAGCTCGATGATTGACGGCAAGTTCATCAACTCGAAAACCGCGACCGAATGCAAGCACCGGAATGAATCGATGCAGCTCCCCGTAGATATGGATCTCTCTGGCGACTTCCGATCGAAACATCTTCAGACCACAATTATGATCGTGAAGATGAAGTCCTGTCAGAAATCCGGCCATCCAGTTGAAGACTCGACTGGGATAAACCTTGTGCCACGGATCAAGACGTCGCACCTTCCAGCCGTTCACAACATCTGCTCCGGAATCAATCTGCTGGATGAATCGAGATATCTCCGCCGGGTCATCCTGAAGATCAGCATCCATCATCAGAATCAGATCACCGCGAGCTGCTCGGAGTCCCGCAGTGAGTGCTGCCGCTTTCCCGAAATTTCGCCGCAATCGAATTCCTGAAACTTCCGGATACAGCCCGGAGAGCTTCTGAATTACGCTCCATGACTCATCGGAGGACCCATCATCCACCAGAATCACTTCCAGCTCTTTCACTGTGCCTTTGGCGGCAGCCAGAATCTCTCCCGAAAGAATCTCCAGACTGGAAGCTTCATTCAGGATCGGCACAATGACAGACAGAGAGTGCTGCCGACACGGATATTCAGACACTGAGAATTCTCCCGAGACCGGCTGGTCGATGTGGCCCAGACTGGATTCAGGCAGACGGTGATGATGCCGTTGCCGATTTTCTGACCTTTGGATCCGGCGGAACAGCGACAGCCCGATCCCGAAGCGATTCTGCCGAGATCAGGTGTACCAGTTCCTGCCCCAGACGGTCCATTTCCATCACCAGTGAGTCGACCCTGCCGGCAAGATACATATATGCCGACAGAGCTGGAATTGCGATCAGAAGGCCGACAGCCGTGGTGAGCAGCGCAAGGGCAATTCCCTCAGCGAGCAGCTGCGACTGACTCGCTCCACTGGAAGTCGCAAGCTCGTTGAAGGACTGAATCATCCCGATCACTGTTCCGAGTAGTCCAATCAGCGGAGTCAGTGTCGCAATACCATTGAGAACTCTGAGACGTTTCTTGAGTTCACCCACCTGTCGTTCGCCACCGTCAATCACGGCCTGCTCCACTTCGACACTGGGGCGACCCCACTTTCGAACGCCATGCATAAACACATCAGCAATCGGACTCTGATTCTGCTGACAGACCGCAAGTGCTTCTGCCTTTTCCATCCGCCCGGTTCGAAGATGCATCAGGAACCGATCGGCAAACGCTTTCGGAATTACTCGCCGCGGCCGCAGCATCACGAGCCGCTCGATGGCAGACCAGAGAGCAATCACCGATGCGACGATAAACGCGGCGGTGAATGGCAGTCCCATCGCCACTGCCACATCCCACGGCGATGTCGGAATTCCGCCTTTCTTCGGGACGGCATTCACAGGCTGAGAGACCAGCGATGATTCAGGTGCAGCAGTTGGCGCTCCGCTTGACACCTCCGTAGTCGTCGTCGGAGTCTGCATTGACGCAACTGAGTCAGCGACATTCCAGATCCCTGCAACCAGGACGCAGAAGACAACTGGCAGTACTCTCCGGACACGCGGCTTCGCAGGAGGATCCGTCACGCGAAAATTCTTCATACGTCTCTTCCGTATACCGTTCAATCTCAGAAAACCCGCGATACCTTGTCGATCAGCTGCGTCCCGACGATGTCGCAATAAGCAACAGCTCGGTGTCTCACATCCTGAACGGTCACCTAATTCACGCCAAGAGTCTCAAGATCCGTGCGGGCCCGTTTCGCTTCTTCAGAATCCGGAAATGTCATGATCAGTTCCTTGAGACTCTGAATCGCGTCGTCTTTCTTCTCAAGCCTCAGCTCACACTGAGCAAACTGATAAAGGCTCTGCGACCGAAGCTGTGCATACTCGTAACTCAGGTAGACCTTGTAGTACTCCTTCCTCGCTTCTGCGAGATCATTCTGAAGCACATACGTCTCTGCAATCAGAAACTGACACCTTGCCGCAGTCTCAGTTCCCTTTCCGAACTCATCATCGATCGCCATCTGAAAGTATTCTCGAGCTTTCACAAAGTCCGGTGGAGCCTGATTCTTCCATCGACGTCCCTGAATATCCCGCATCTGAAAAATAAACTTCGAACGCGGGTTCCTCATGATCAGCTCATCTGCAATCGCATCGATGGCATCGTAACGCCCAGCCGCAAGAGCAGCCTCCGCCATCACAATCCAGATCCGATCACCCCACTCACCACCATCAACTTTTCCGGCGACGACATCGCCTTTCAGTGCTGCCATCTGTTCCTGAGCACTCTCGAACTCCGATTTGTCTGTCGCTGTATTCAGAAGTGACTCGGCCTGAAGAAGTCGAACCTGAGCAGATCGCGGACTGTCGCCGTACGTTCTGAGAAACTCGTCTGACGACTCACGCACTTTCTTCCAGTCTCGCTCTGTGGTGTAAATGTCAATCAGATGAAAAAACGCCCCTTCTTTCTCGTTCGCTCCATAGGAAGACTCCGCAAGAATCGAACTGAATTCTTTTTTCGCATTCTCCATACGCCCGGCCTGCATTTCACTTTCCGCGAGCGAAAGTCGAGCCTGCCCTGCAAACGCACTGGAAGGAAATCGATCGAGAAGCTGACGATAAATCTGATCCGACTTTTCGAACCGCTCCGCATTCAGATTCATCCACGCCCATTCCTCAAGAATGCGATCGAGGTTTGCAGCAGCCGGAAACCTGCTGACGAGAAGTTCCCATTGAGAATCCGCCGCGTCGAGCTGGCTCAGATTGCCGAGAATCCGAGCCGCCTGCCTGCCGGAATCGAATGCAAACTGAAAAGGAGGTGAAGTCTCCGCCCCTGCGACAGCGGCAGGAGTATCCTTTGTCAGATTGAGAAAGATCTCCTGATATCTCTGAGCTGCCTTCGCAGAATCTCCCTGCTCTTCAAGACATCGAGCCTGCATATACTGACTCTGAGCAACGTTTCCTGACGCAGGAAATTTTGCCACAAGATCCTGAAACGCCTTTTCCGCTTCCGGATACTTTTTTGCTCGAAACAGCCCCCATGCCAGTCCTGTCCAGCCAGCTTCGCTGACGATGGCATCTGATTCATTGGTCGAGGCCATTCGGTACGCTTCTTCGGAGATCGCGGTCGCACCTGTCTGATCTGCCGCTTCAGCAACCTGCAGCACTGCAATCCAGGTCTGTGGACGTTCCCGATGCTTCTCCATCAGCTCACGGAGATCCGCAATCGCAGGATCGGGCATCATCAGACGAACCAATGCCACCGAACGAGCTCCCAGCACATCGGCTCTCTGTTCATCCTGTTCACCAGTGGCAAGAAACTCATCGGCAAACATGCGAGCCTCTGCCCACGCCTTCAGCCTGAGGCTGCTGACTGAAGCGAGAGCCGCAGCCCCGGTCAGATCGCGGTATTCCGGCAACTTCAGACGAGCAAGCAGGGGACGAGTGTACTCAACCACCTGCTCATGCTGTCCCGACTCGTAAACCGCACGAATCAGATAGTATCGCCCGACAAGCAGAGCACGTGCAGCCTTTTCACAGTCGAGCTCTTTCCCTGCGATACGCTCCAGAGTTGCGACAGCCGAAGCAACCTCTCCCGATGCAAGCTGAATTCGACCGTTCAGAATCTGCTCACGTTTTCTTCGAGACGCCTCCGGAAACTTCTCTTCAAGCTGCTTCCACAATCCAGCAGCAGCAGACGGCTCTTTCATTTCCAGCCGGATTTCTGCGGCGTTGAAAAAAGCATCCTCTGCTCTGGAATCCTGCGGCCAGCGTGCCGCGATGTCTTCGAAGATTCGCCCGGCTTCCTGCAGCTGTCCGATTTTTCTTTCCAGCTGAGCCTGCTGAACGCGAAACTCAATCGCCTCTTTTCCATCGCCTGCTGTTCTGTATCCGTCTTCCAGTGCTTTTCTGGCTTCGTCATTGCGCCCAAGCTGAACCAGAGACATCGATTTCAGCAACTGAGCCTGAAGCCGCGTCTTCGACGCACCGGAGATCTTCTCAAAGCGTTCAATGGCCAACTGATACTGGCCGGAACGGTACGCGGCAAGCCCGCCGTTAAAGAACGCCGAATTCGCAAGCGGATTCTCCGGATACTTCTCGATGACCTCGTCGTACGTCGCGAGAGCCTTGTCATACTGCTTCTGCTGAAACTGCATTTTGCCGATTTTTGCGAGCGCGCGAGGTGCAATCTTTGCATCCGAACTACCAGCAACGGTGCGAAATACTTCTTCTGCCTCCGCCGGGCGACTGAGTGACTCAAGGCACTTTCCAAGCCCGAACTGAGCATCTGTCAGAACCTGAGACTTTGGCGAATCCGCGATGAACTTCTTCAGCAGCGCAGCAGACTCCTCCGCCTTTCCAAGTTCAAAGAGCGAATCAGCAAGAAAAACCAGCCCCCAGTCGCGCAGTGAGTGCTGTGGATGCTTTTCCAGATACTGTTTCAGTTCTTCTGCCGATGAATCAAACTCGCGCAGGTAATAGCTGCATTCACCAATTCGATAACGAGCATCGCCGCTCTGTTTCGCTGCAGGCTCAAGCCTGATGAACTCTCGAAGATGACCTCTCGCTTCAGCGTACTTCTCCCGGGAGCTGAGTGACAGCCCAAGATACAGACGCGCCAGATTACTTCTTTCGTGGTCCGGATACTCTTTGAGAAATTCAGCGAAGCTTTCCGATGCAAGCTCCCAGCGGCGACTGCGATATGCACCAACAGCCAGATTGAAGTCGTCGGAAGCACGATCCGCCTGCACGGCCTCGAAGGGCAGCGACACAACGACAAACGTCAGCATGGCAACGCAACAGGACCATCGGACATCACGACGCTGCGGGACCAGCGTCTGTTTCATCCGTTGACGGGTAAATGTCGGCAAGGCGTACTTGAAGAAACGGCGGAACAATAGGCGACGCAGCATAGAGGTGTGCACTCGAGGAGAACTGCAGACGCCGAAGAGCATCCATGCATCAGGCCACTGTCGACTGCGGCATCTGCTGACAGCGTGGTTCAGTCCGTTGGTCCAGATTCTACGGTCAGCAGGTCGAATCGGAAATCATCAGACCGCAAAATCTCCGAGGCCCGGAAAAGTTGATCTGACGTCAGCACTGTTCCCGAGTGACTACGTTGAACGCTGCTGCCAGGCTCCGATTCAGGACAGTTTCTGCATCCGCATGAACCACTGAACACCTGAAGCTGGTTCTGGAATCAGGATTCACTGACGTCAGACGGGAATATCCGCGCAGATCCGGAAGCAGCAAAGGTGCATGTTCCGGCTCAAAGATGCAGTTTACTCTTTTGTCAGCGTGCATGACTGGCGGAGTGTCAGTCCGCCGCAGAAACGAACCAGCCCCCAGGAGTTATTGGCCGCTGGCACGGAAATCGTCACCGTCACCTGCTGGGGAGTTTGCGAGACCGCAACCGAGGCTCCATTTCCGACTCCAAGCGAGTTCATGAGTCGCAGGCCCTCAGTCTGTGCCTGAGCAACTGTTCCCCCCGGAATAATCAACTTGCGAGCTGCCTCGTAAGAAGCATTCCCTGCCGTCTGCCGAACGAAATTCAGGGAAGTCATTTCCAGACTACCGAGAAACAACAGAAAAATGAGTGGCGACACAATGGCGAATTCAACAGTCACCGCACCGAGACGAGACGGACACGCCTGGTTTCGGAATGAATTGGTCCGCTGAGCGATCTGTTGTATCCGTTTCATGTCATATCCAGCTTCATGAAATAACCGGCAGTTGTCAGAAGACGGCTTCTCGTTTCCCGGGACTGCACTTCAACCAGTTTCCTGACAATCGATCATTCGGGAAAGTTGTCCCGTCACGCTTCAGTCAACAAGCACGATCGGGAGTGTGCGTGCAAGTTCCTGAAACGCATTTCTCAGCTCTGCCTCGTTCTGAGTCGCGTAATAATGCCCGCCGGTTGTCGAAGCAACCTGCTGAAGAACGGCCTGAGTCGATGTCAGCATACTCACAACATGAACGGTGATTCCCGCAGCGCGAGCATCTGCTGCGGCCAGAAGCGGATCGCGACCGTCATTCCACTGACCGTCCGTCAGCAGAATGACAACCTTGTTGGAAAGTGGCCGGCTGTTGGCCCCGGAGAACTGAGCGACTGCCATGTCGAGTCCGGCTGACAGGTTCGTGCCTCCCATCATCGGATTCGCCGTCCGCGTATTGATCGCATTCTGAATGGATGTCACATTGCTGTTCCATGAAAATCCGGTGAAGGAAGGCAACGCATGGTCGGTGGTCGACGCCGGATAGAATGTGCTCGGAGCGATCGGCATTGTGTAAGCGCTCCCCCAGGTCACCAGACCTGCTCTTGGCGGATTCGGAAACTGCCCGGCTTCCTGAAGGAAAATGTTCACGGCATTTGCGAGAATCGCCCAGCGACTCGCCGTCGGATGCGGCGGAGACAGATGGTACTGCCAGGTCGTGCCCCACGCCGTGAACGTGGAAAGATTCGGATTGTTGGATGGGTAAGACCAGTCAGTCCCATTCATGTCGAAGAGCATCGATCCTGAACGGTCAAGGCAGAGCATCACTTCAACGTCCTGCTGCCCCGCAGTAGCCTGCTGTGATGTTGCGAATCCTGGCTGGCCGAAAGCAGGTCCGAAAAACGTGGGCACTGAACCGAAAAGTGCGTTGTTGGCAATCTTTCCGTTGACGCGAACTGAATTGAATGGAGTCGCATTGGCCGTGAACGACCAGCTTCCATTTGCCTGACCCGTGACTCGTCCGAGAGACACATCACTGTTTCTCAGCTGGAAGTTTCGACCGGCGACTCTGTTCTGGCTTCCGTAAGCCACTGCTGCCGCGATCGCAGCATTGGAATCCTGTGTTCGAGCCAGTGCTTCGGCGCCAGCTTTCGCTGCTGCGTCTGTCGCAGTCCGAAGCTCCGTTCGCACCAGCTGCATGTAAGCAAAGTCAATCGTCATTGCCGACGTGACCAGGAATGCAAACAGCATGAAGGCGATCAGTACATGGGCAGCACCTGCCCGCTGTCTTTCAGAAGATTGATGACGACGATGAGCTGCAATGCGCTGTGTCAACATAAGAATCGCCTTCAGAAAATATCAGCGGAACACAACCGAAAGAACCATCTCACATCGTTTCAGAGTCTGACCATCACTGCTGAAGATCTCACTGTTCGCCCTGACATGAATCGCAGAGGTCCGTAGGAAAGATTGGATGCAGGAGCCTGCACTGTCACGGTAATCTGCGTTCCGCGAGCCGTCGTGGCGGTCACAGCAGGAGTGATCGTAAGCGTGTAGGTACTGATCTTTCTGACGGTCAGAACTTCCTGACACCGCGTTGTGGCCAGAGTGTTGTTGTCGCCGGGGCGCGTAATCACTTTGGCCGCTTCATAGGCTGCCATGTTCAGCGACTGCTGCATGAAGATCGCATTCGAGAGCTCAACTGCACCAAAGACGAGAATCACGAGCAGTGGCAGAATCAGTGCTGTCTCGATGGCTGCCACGCCTCGATGCTGCACCGGAACCGCCGGTCGTTGTGAAGAATGTCGATGCGATCTCATATCGTGTCACAGCCTGCCGAAACCATCAGCCTTTCAGTGACATCAGGAAATCTCGATCATTGTGAAAACTAGTACGCGTTCGACTCTTCAGCAGAAAGTTGCATGCGTTTCGCCCAGCCGTAATGATTTTCCAGGTGTTGTCGTCTGATTTTCACAGCCGTATCGGTTGTATCGCCGTCCGGCGTCCGTGTGAGTGCATGGTTTCCGTCCGGCTGTCGGGTATGATGACAACGATTGAAGCAAGACTTTCGTTGCAGTCGCCGAAGCGAATTCAGCCGCCGTATCGAAAACAAAACCGCGTGTCGCTCAGGGGATCAATTTGAACAACCAGGCGATTTGCGATGAAGTCGTCTTACCTGATTCCATTGTGCCCGAAGAACATCACCCCAGTGAACCCAGCCAGCGAGTGAACAAAATGATGGAATCACAGGTCTTATGAGCAGCACGGAGTCGGATCTGTCAACGATGGCTTCGCCCGCATTCAGTCACGTCGTGATCCTCACGTTCGGTCCTGACGATGAGTGTGATCCCGCTCTTCCGAAACTGCTGCCTGACGACTTTCAGGCAGCTGCGGAAGACCTTGACGTTCGTTCCGCATACTTCGAACAGCATTATCTTCAAAAACGCCCCTCAGCGGATCAGCCACTTCGACCATTCGGATCTCCTGCAGCGATCGCAGCCTTCATCAGCGACCTGAACAATCATCAGCTTCGGTTTGAGGAACACTGCGATGAAGTCAACACGGATCTGAAAAAGCAGCCTCCTGGTGTTTGCTGTATTCATACAACGATCGACCGGTTCTCGCAGACGCTTTCCGGGATCGTGAAACAACAGCGGGATTTACTCGATGTCACCGGGCAGAAGTGTGCTTTGATCGTCACCGGGTGGATCGGCATTCCACGTGGATCAATAAACGAATCCGGACACCAGCCGTTCGCTTTCGAAAGCATGCATCGAACGCCGCTCTGGATCGACACCGGAGTCGGACATCCCTGCCGAGTTCAGACTCTCTGCGGAAGTTATGACATTCTTCCAACGGTTCGCGAACTGCTGATCGGAACACCTCCGCAGAACAGCGTTCATTCATCGGAATCCGGCACTGCCCTCAGACCCGCATCCGCACAGGCGTCAGGCTCAGAGAGCAATCCTGTCCGGACTCCGCGAAGTCTGGTCCCTCTGCTTGCGAATCCAGGAAACCCTGTTGATCGGGAGATACTGATTTCCGGCCTCGACTACGATGCCGTGCGAACCAGGAATTTTCTGCTCGTCCGAAAACACATACCGACACTAATCGAGTCACAGACCGACGCAGAGAACTGTGGTTCACAGCTGATAGCGGAAGACGATATCCGGCTGTATGTCAAACCAGAAGATTACTGGAACATTCTTGATCAGTCGGGGACTTTTCAGCACGTACTCGAGAGCGTCCGATTTGAACATCTCCCGGAATAATGGCACCCGTCAACGGATGGATTCAAAACCAGCACTGGCTCCCGACGAACGCGATTGTTTTCTGCAGATTCTGCGACTTCAAGGATGCCTGTCCGGGTTTCGGAAATGCGATCTAGTCACTCCCGCCTGACGGGGCAGCACTCGATGATCCAGCTGGGTCGCAGCTGACTTCGAACAACTGGGACGCAGCCATGTTGCCGGTACCATCCATCAACAGTTCAACACCATCCCAGGACTGAACAACCTGACGCCCCTGCTCGTCCAGATCCCTGAACGACCTGACCATCATCACTCGCGGTGGTTTCAGAATTCCGATCTCGACCATCTGCTGAAAGCGACGAGGCTGAATATACTCGTTGAACGTGTAAGAGCCCGGACGTCGATATCGCAGTATCTCGCTCCAGTTCACGTAGACGTGCGTAATCTGTTCTCTCGAAAACCGATCGCAGATTTCGTTCACCGGACGCAACCTGCGAGCTCGATGTTCCAGCGCGATGTCCTCCGGATGCTGAGTCCATTCCTCCAGGATATCGTCATCGAAGACCGTGTTGTAGACATTGCTGAATCGCGTCTCAAAAACGGCAGCTTCTCCGACCATCAGTACGCGAGCACTCTTCGGAAGAGTCTCATTCATTTCCCTCAGGTCCGCGCGAATCATCTTCTGGCGAGCTTCATTGAGGTCTGCCAGTTTTGAGTGATACCCCACCAGTGACAGTGTGCAGAAATGGATATTCCACATCGTCACAGCTCCGATCACTGTCAGCAGAAACATCCGCCACTCAGCTCGATCCCACAGAAACCAGACGCCCGATCCACAGATACAGAGAAGCGGAATCAGCGGGACCCAGAACCGATCAATTCTGTGGGTCAGAGCCCACCAGGCAAAGAAGCCCCAGATCAGAAGCCCGAAGAACCATCGAATCTCTGTCCGGCGTCGCAGCAGAAAGACAGCGGGAACTGCCAGTGCAAAGAGCAGCCCGCTCGTCCAGGTGTTTCCGATTGCGACATCAAAAAAATGCTGTGTCACAATCCGGACGGGATTGTGTTCATTGGCTGAATGAGCTGGTTTCCATCGAGCATTCAGTTCTTCAGACCACTCGCTGCCACCGAACACCGACCATGCCAGTGGATAAACCGGATTGCCTGTGTCAGAAAAGTTTCTTGCCAGCCAGGGACCAACAGCAAGGAGGACTCCCGAAGAGAACAGGAGCAGGGTTGCCGTCAAATGCTTCGAGCTCGACGACTGACCGGCAGACGAATCCGCCTGCTGATGCGCCCCAGCACGATCCGGAATCTGCGCTGAACCACCATTCACGGTCTGACCGGCACGACGCGTTGTCGGAAGCAGCAGCAGGCAGAGTGTCGGCAGGACAACGGACACAGCACCCGTATATTTTGATGCCATCCCGCTTCCGGCCAGAAACCCGCAGAGTAGAATCAACGGACCTGTACCTGAGTCAGCGCAGACCAGCCGCTGACGAATCAGCATCGCGAGTAAAATCGATGCCGTGAGGTAGAACGCAATCGCGCCTTCCGCGTAAGCGATCAGTGAGATTCTGAGCGTCCACGGTGTGGTCAGATAGATCAGAAGCGCCAGCCATCCGGCCGATCGCCCGATCCAGCGCGATGCCATCGCAAACACTGCAGCGGCCGTCAGCAGTTGATAACAGGCCAGTACGACCTGTCCCGCGAGTGCTCCCAGCCACCAGTCTTCAGAAAGAACCATTCCGCCGAGCAGCAGCATTTCGCTGAGAAACGGAAAACTCGTGTAAACGTTGTGTCGCAGATATGAAATCTTTCCCTGCTGAAACCATTCTTTCGGTCCCTGAAGGTGGTACTCCAGAACATCGAAATCTGTCGGCGGTGATACGGCTCCGAACAGCAGATAAACGCTGAATGGAATCACAATCAGAAGAACCAGCCATGACAACCAGGGCGAAGTCCTGCCAGTGTTTGTTTCCTCCGGTCGAAAGCTTTCGGAGGCAGAATCCCGCGAGTGGTGCCATCCGGTCGTTTCCGGAACAGCTGAATTCATTTTCCGAGGTTTCCGGAACTGCAGCACAGCGGTCAGCAGAACCGCGACTGCAAGGAAGATCGCGAAAAGTCTGAAACTCAGATTTCCACTTAGTCCAGCCACCAGAATCAGAAGGGACAGCGCTGACATGCCGGTACCGGCTCGCAGAATCAATCCTTCGCAGAGGTCACCAGTTCTCCGAATCCGAAGACAGCGAAAGAGGAGATCTCCAAGACACAGTGCTCCGAGCATGATGACACCGGCGACTCCGAATACCGGAAGTCGCTGCGGCAGAAACTCCCACCCGGATCGCATCGACTCCGCATTCGCAGGACCATTCAATCCCAGTAAATCGTCAAGCATCAGCACTGCCAGAGCGGCTCGTGTCAGCTGAGTTGATTCAATGGGCTGTCGGAAGAACCAGAAGAGAAACCCGCAGATCCAGATGAATGCGCAGGCGACAACCACGAGATCTGAGCGTTTTATGGGCTGCTTTGTTTTCTGATTCTCGCTCGACTTTCGCTGGCTATGCCGTTGTTTCGCCATCGTCACAACCTTGATCGGGAGACCTGCTGTCAGCAGTCGCTGTTGCTGCCACTTCTGGGTTACTTGATCTTCAGACGATCATATCAGAAGACTGCAGAACGAGGACATCGCATGCAGGATGTACGTCTCCAGGATCGTGGATATTCAGCCAAAACTGATCCCCATCACAAAAAAAACGGGAGTGTCGAAAATTGCTTCCGACACCCCCGTTCAGATCTGCCGTCCGTGGTTCCTCAGACTCAGTAGCCCGTTTCCAGAGCTTCTTCGAATGGCATGAACGGATCACCGCCTTCACGACCGACTGCCGGAAGAACGAAGTCGTCATCCAGAGCGACACCGTTTTCAACTCCGGTATGACCATTCGGCAGGATCAACTGCGGATGGTCAAACGGTGCTTTTCGGAACTTGACTCGTTCATCAGTCAGGTGCTTCATGAAGGCGACCAGTGCGAGCTGATCAGCTTCATTACCTCGGAGTGACGGAATTCCATCGACGTCAGGATCCAGATCGGCGATATTCTGCTTCTTGAAGTCCGCTCCGCGAACATAGAAGTCAACCACTTCGATCAGGTTTTTGGCACCCCCGTTGTGGAAGTAAGGACCAGTCAGTTCAACGTTTCGCAGTGTGGGAGTCTTGAAGGCTCCGTTCACAGCGATTCGTGCTCCGGCAGGAACATTGATTGACTGTCCGATGTCACGACCATTCTGTCGCTGTTTCGAATAGGACAACGGTCCGAACTGAGGATGCGAAGCTCCGACAGCGATATCTCCCTCTGTCTGCCGAACTCCGATGTTGTAGAAACCGCCGTCATAGAACGCCGTACCCTGGGCCATCGGCATCAGTTCGATCGGACCATCATCCGAAAGCACTCCGCGGAGCTGGCTGACGGTTGCACCGGCGAACTCAGGACCACCGTGACAGTTGATGCACTTTCCTTCGTTCAGGAAGATCTGGAGCCCGCGTTTTGCTTCCGCAGAAAGAGCTCCGGTATCTCCCTTGCGGAATCGGTCGAAAGGAGTGTCTCCCGAAACCAGCGTGGATTCATACAGCATGATGGACAGCCCCCAGAACAGGGAGAAGTTGGATTCCATCTGCGTAAAGCCATCCGCTGCAGGAGTCGGTGCCGACCACCATTCCGGCTGAAACGCCCGTCGAATCAGTGCAGCATAGCCATGATCAGGGCTCAGGCCGTGACCACTGCCATCCACATAAGGTCCGAGAACGCTGTCATCCCAGGAGACTTCCTGCTGCGCGAGTGGACGCAGTGAAAACATCTTTCGTGCCAGTTCGCGGAAGACGCGTCCATCCCAGCTCATTTCGACACTGTTGTTCGGAGGTCCGACAGCCTGAGAAGCAAGTGCTCCGTTGTCGATCAGAATGCTGACAGGGTCGAGTGAGTTGACAGTTTCTGTTTTTGTCGTGGTGACAGGTTCCAGCGTCCAGAATCCGATCCAGCCCCAGATTGACTTCCAGACCCACCTGGTGCCTGTTGTCGTCGTTGTCGTTTTCTGAGTCGACGTATACTTCAGAACGCGAGCATTCGGGTCCAGATTACCGAATGGGTTCACGCCGTTGAAGTACCGATTCGCACGACCATCCCAGAAGCTTCGGTCAAAGAAGATCGCATTGATGGTTGTCGGGGCGTTTCGCGCGGTGACCTGACGTGAATTCACTCCGTTGATGTTGAACACCGGGTGAGGTGTCACCTGACCGTTGTCAACAGGATTTCCTTCCTCAATATTCAGGAACTTCTTACTGATCACACCCTGTGATCCCACAACCTTCTTCGAATCGAAGAGGACTGGATTCGACGCGCTTTCAGGTTCGTCCATGACCCGCAGACGTCGAAACGGAAAGTCTTCCGGTGTCAGCTTCAGGTTCACACCTGGAAAATTGGCGAGCGCATCAGCAGCCAGTGCAGGACCAGCAGACGTCTGATGTCCGAACGTGCTTCCTGGTGCTCCCGGATTCAGAGTGTTCTTCGTTCGAGCATCCGCTCCGGCATGCCAGTGGCATGTTGCACAGGCTGTTTTTCCATCACTGCCTGTCTGCATATCCCAGAACAGTGCTTTCCCGAGAAGAATCGCTGCTTCCCTGTTGGCGACATATTTGTTGAGGTCTGGCGGTGTCGGAACCGGAATCGTTTCCAGTGCGTTCGGAGGATCAACCGGAGCCGATACCGAAACATTGGCGATTACCGGGCCACATGGGCCACTCGTCACTGTCGACCGAAAGCTGATCGTCGTCGTTGTGGAATTGGCGATGAACGGATACGACATCTGCCTCCAGCCCATATTAGTCCGAGACCAGTTTCTCGGACGGGCGATCGACAGGCTTCGGGACAGAGGTCCGACCCTCAGAGCCAGTGTACGATTGGTGGAACCGATGTCCCAGTTGCCTGATACCAGGAACCGGACTGTGTAGGTCTTTCCAACAACGGTTTCCAGAACCTGACTGATTGCCCCCGTCGCCGTCCCGTTCAGATCGACTGAATTCGACTGGTCATCGGGAACTTTGAAATACGTGGTGTTTACGTCAACGTTTCCAACGTCGACTTTCCAGCCACCAACTGTCTGTCCTGCCGAATAGGTTGAAAACGGGTTGCGAGGCTCGCCGAGACCAAACTGGCCGTCCTCAACGACGTTTCCAGGGTCGGTCGCTGATGCGTTTCCCCCCAGCATCGCAATCGACGCCAATACTGCCAGTGCCGTCGATCGACCGGGTAAGCGCAGGCACCTCAGCATGCTCGCCCGAAACAGGTTCATCATGATGTCATCCCTCCAGAGTTCTGACGGCATCCAGACCGATGATGCACAACTTATGCAATCATTCCGCCGTCGGCGGGTGGCGCAGGAATCGGACAAGCAGCCACTGGTTCAGCTCAGTCTGAGCCGTCATCTGACAAGCTACCCGTGCGCTGAATTTCGCGAATAACCTTCTGGGCAAACGCTCATGTTTGGGCGGTTAAATCAGGCAACATGAACACACAAAAAAAACATTCCGCACAGGTCACGAAAAGTCCCCGCAGCAGCAGATTTTCAGGTAATTTGTT
>JBKDKA010000061.1:0-20022 GCA_046345315.1 Planctomyces sp. | reverse complement strand
TTGCAGGCGTATTCAGCATTGTTCGGGAGCCAGTCCCGGTTTTGTCAGGCGTTCTTGGTTGACAGCGGCCGTTGCTCGGAGAGCCTGCCGTCGATTCAAATCAGTTCACTCTTCGAAAAGATTCTGGATTGCTGCGGCAATCTGATCGGTTCCCGGAACAACCGCGGCTTCCAGTGTCGGACTGTATGGAGTCGGTGAGAAAGCTCCGTTGAGCCGACGGATGGGAGCATCCAGTTCATCAAAGCCCTCGTCGGCAATTCGAGCAGCAATCTCAGCACCCACCCCAAACGGAGCAAAGGTTTCGTCCACAATCAGCAGCCGGCCGGTTCGGCGAACCGAACTGAGAATGGTGGTTGTGTCGAGTGGTGAAATGGTTCTCGGATCAATCACTTCCACCGAGATACCCTGAGACTGCAGTTTCTCTGCCGCTTCTACGGACTTTCGGACCATATGAGCAATGGCGACCACAGTGACATCGCTGCCAGGTCGCACGATTCTTGCCTGACCGAAGGGGACTTCGAACGACTCTTCGGGAACCGGACATTTTGTTCCGAGCAGCTCCCGGTGTTCCAGAAAGAGCACCGGATCCTGGCAACGAAGTGACTGAATCAGCAGTCCCTTGGCATCATAGGCATTGGACGGCACGACGACTCGCAGGCCAGGAAAATGACCATACATCGAATAGTAACTGCCGGAGTGATGAGTCGCTGCGGAATGTCCGATGCCAATGCAGCCTCGCATGAGGATCGGCATGGGAATTCGACCGCTGGACATGTACTGAATCTTGGCAATCTGATTGATGATCTCGCCAACGGAATCCAGAACAAAGTCCGCGAACATAAAATCAACGACCGGACGTGTGCCCGTCATGGCAGCACCACCCGCCAGCCCAACGAATCCTCGTTCGGAGATCGGCGTATCACAGAGCCGAACCGGACCGTACTTGTCGTAAAGTCCATCTGTGGTCTTGAAGTTGCCTCCGCGTTTTCCAATGCCCTCGCCGAGAACAAAAATCCGAGGATTGCGTTCCATCTCCCCGGCGAGAGCCTCCCAGGTGGCCTTCATCCACGTTGCTTCTCGTGGTGTTCCGGCGTTAGCTGCGGGCACCGTATTCGTGGTCGCAGCTGCTGGAGCAGCAACATTCTCGGCCACAGCAGCCACTGCGGAAATGGGACTTGTCTGCGATGCCGCAGCTGAATTCGCTGAAGAAGGCGCATCTCCTGAGGTCCGATTACCGGGTGTGAAATAGACGTGAGTCGTCGCGGAAGCCGGTTCAGGATAGGGGCTGTTCTCCGCGAATGTCATCGCTTCCGCGATCAACGCTGTGACTTCTTTCTCGACAGTCACCAGTTCGAGTTCTGTCGTCGTTCCGTCCTTGAGCATTCTCTTGCGAAGTGAGGCGATCGGGCAGCGAAGTTTCCACTTCTCGACTTCCTCCTTCGTTCGGTAACCAAAGTCTCCCATGCCTTCGGCGTGAGGACGAGTGCGATAGGTTCTGGCTTCAATCAGAGTCGGCCCTTCGCCGTTGCGTGCATACCGAATTGCCTTGGATGCTGCTGCCGACACAGCGAGCGCGTCGTTTCCGTCAACGGCAACTCCCTGCATCCCGTAGACCTGCCCTCGACCGGCGACGTCCGGTTTTCCGGCGGAATAGGAGAACGGAACTTCCGTTGCAAACTGATTGTTTTCGCAGATAAAGACGACCGGCAGTTTCCAGATGGCTGCGAGATTCAGGCCTTCATGGAAGGCCCCGTTATTCACTGCGCCGTCACCGAAGAATGCCACACCGACCTGTTCGGATCGCAGCAGCTTGTAACTGTAACCTGCTCCGGCAGCCTGAAGAATGCACGGACCAACGATTCCGCTGGTTCCCATCATGCCGATCTCCGGGGAGAACAGATGCATGCTGCCACCGCGGCCCCGAGAACAGCCAGTGGCACGACCGAAAAGCTCCGCGACCAGCTCCTTCGGCGGCATCCCCTTGGCCAGAGCATGCCCGTGTCCTCGATGAGTACTGAAGACGACGTCTTCGTCTGTCAGATGAGCACAGACGCCCGCAGCGATGGCTTCCTGTCCAACGTAAGTATGACAGGCACCATGAATCAGCCCGCGCTGGTGAGACTTAGCCAGCTGTTCCTCGCACTGTCTGATGATCAGCATCGTGCGATACAGCGAAATCATAAAGTTGGTATTCATATTCACCTGCCAGCAGACAAGCCCTGAACGTGCCGAGGAATCATCCTTTCAGTGTTCAGAATACCAGATCATGACGAAGTTGTCGTCTGACGCTTACGAATCTGACAACAGGTGGTTTCAAAACCGGGACTGGCTCCCGATGGAGGCAGTGTTTTCCTGCAAATTCAGCAACGGCAAGGGTGACTGTCCCGGTTTTGCAATGCGATCAGGAATCCATCACGGCAGGAAGAGAAACTCATTGCTGTTCAGAATCACTCGGCAGAACGATGCCAGTCCCTGCTCGGAGATAAACTCAGCGGAGTCCTTCAACTCGTCGGATTGAGGATCTCGACCATAACACAGCTGAAAGGCTCGACGAATCTGTGATTCTGTCCCGGCCGGCTCATCATTCTTCAGTCGTTCCGCCATCAGATCTGACTGTTGAAGTACGAATTCGCTGTTGAAGAGGTTGAGCGCCTGAAGTGGCGTCGTGGAACGACTCCGCGCGGGAACGGATGACGCCGCATCCGGACAGTCGAAGACTCCAAAGACGGCATCCTTCTGCTGACGAACACGCGTCATGTAAACAGCCCGTCGCCACTCCGATTCGCCAAATGTCGTTTTCGGAAAGTAGTGCCGCACGTTTTCCATCTGGACTTCGAAGACACTGAAGCCAGGACCAGACATCTGAGGATTCAGTCGGCCGGAAACGCTGACGATACTGTCGCGAATGACTTCCGCATCCAGCCGACGCGGAGGAAACCTCCACAGCCATTGACACCCGGCATCGATGGCAAGAGCATCCTCACGCGGACTGCCGGACTGTCGAAACGTAGCTGAATTCAGGATCAGACGCTGAATATGCTTCAGAGACCAGCTGTGGTCCGTGAGCTCGCTCGCCAGCCAGTCCAGAAGCTCCGGATGACTCGGAGTCACTCCGCCGTGTCCGAAATCACTCGGCGTCCCCACCAGGCCGCGACCAAAATGATACTGCCAAAGACGATTAACGATGACGCGAGCTGTGAGGGGATTGTCTTTCGAGCCAATCCATTGAGCCAGAGCGACTCGGCGCTGCTGTTCGGATGTGTCTTTGCTCAGTCCCAGCTCCCCGAGGAACTCGACTGTATTCGGCGACACTTCTTCACGCGGAGCCATCGGATCGCCTCGGAATAGTCGGCGAGTCGCTCCGGGTTGTTCAAACTGTCCCGCGTAAACTGACGTCGAAGCGGCGAGTCCAGCGCGATCCTGTTTACACTTCTGCAACTCCTCTAACCACAAACGTCCCTGTTCCGCCTGAGCTTCCGGCTTGCCGTCAAATGTGTACTCCGGCTCCGCAGGAGCGGCACTCACAAATGGCTTTCTGTCGGCAGAACTGGCAATCGGTTCCCACTTCCCCGAATCATCCTTCAGTTCAATCAGGTAATCCGTGGGAATGCGATCAGCAAACTGCCCGTCCCGATCCCGACTCCAGACGATCGAATCAATTGACCGTAACTGAGCGAAGTTCAGTTGAACCCAGCCTTTCCCGGATTCATTCGAAATCCAGCTACGGTTGTTACCGTGGAGCCCGTCATTGACATGCTTCAGCTGATGGATTTCAAAGCCCGGGAGATTTCCGGAACTTTCTGCGGTCGTTCCCTCTGAAGCCAGAGCTACATTGCGGCTTCCACTGAACACTTCAAGCTCATCGAGACAGGGTTCGCTGCCACTGGTATTTCGAATCGTGAATCGAATCGATCGAGCACTTCGAGTCGCAAAGTGTTCTTCATTGCGGCGAGCGTTGACAGGGTCTCTCCTGCCGATCGGCTGTTTACGAAAAGGGGTCAGCAGCTCCTTCAGAACGCCAATTCTTCGATCCAGTTCTGCGATTTCCTTCTGAGTTGTCTCCGGCAGCGGCAGCTGACGATCGCCGTGCTGGACTCCTGCGAAAATGGCCTGCAATGCATAATAATCGGTCTGCCGAATCGGGTCGAATTTGTGGTTGTGGCAACGAGCACATCCGATGGTCAGGCCAAGGAAGGCAGTGCCGGTGGTGCCGATCATGTCGTCCAGTTCATTGTGCCTCTGCATCAATGTCAGACTGATATCCGGACTCTTCACAATGTCACGAAGCCCCGCGACAAGAAATCCCGTGGCTTCCGGAACTCCCAAAGCATCTCCGGCGATCTGTTCGCGCAGAAACTGATCGTAAGGAAGATCGCTGTTGAATGATCGAATGACATAATCACGGTAGGGCCAGGCGTTGGGGCGTTCCCGGTTCGTTTCGTAACCATTGGTTTCACCGAAGCGAACGAGATCCAGCCAGTAGACGGCCCATCTTTCACCGTACTGAGGATTCATCAGCACCTCGTCCACAGTGCGGCTCCAACCGGCATCTCCCTCTTCGCGAAGACGTTTTTCGAGACGAGCCAGAGTCTGCGGATCTGGTGGAAGTCCGAGCACATCCAGCCAGAGTCGGCGGATCAGCACTCGAGGCTCCGCGGGAACGCTCGGAGTCAGTCCATTCTTTCGCAAAGCTGCTTGAACGAATCGATCGATCTCCGGAACGGTTTTCTCAGCGACAGTGTCGGCACCTTCCGCGCTAGGCGGATCCACGCGACGCACCGGCTGGAACGACCAGTGATTCCGTTTCGCGTCATCAGAGTTATCCTCGTCTGATTCGGCTGGTTCGTTGTTGCCGGATTCGCCAGGTGTCACCGGCCAGACAGCACCTTCATCAATCCAGACTCGAAGTGCGTTAACTTCCTCATCGGAAAGCAGAGGCTGACCTTCAGGTGGCATCGAACGGGATCGATCTTTCTCCGTGATGAGCTGCATCAGATGACTCTGCTCACTGTGACCAGGAACGACAGCAGGTTCCCCGGAATCTCCACCTCGCAGAAGCGACTTTCGCTGGTCGAGTCGAAGAGCACTTTCCTGAGTTTCAGATCCATGACAGGAGATGCAGTGCGCGTTGAGAATCTCCAGAGCGCGTTTGCTGACGTCGGACGCTCCATCGCTGTCTGACTTCTTCACGACCTGCGGTGTTGTCTGCTGTTCCTCCGCGAATGCTGACGCACTTGTGGTAACGCTGCCGACGGATACGACCAGCATCACTGCAAGCCAACCTGAGATCAGCCAGCCGCCGCATGTTGCGATGGATTTTTGTTTCGGTGGTGTCGCCACAATGCTCGCAGGCTGAGTCGTTGTCTGTTGCGGCGCTGTAGCTGTTTGTAAATGACGCTGCATGACCGCCGTTCTCTCAACGGGATATCTGACTCAACGGAAACCATCACTGTTCACCGCCACCGCACGGTCAATGACCAATGGTAGTGGCCGGAACAACAGGCCCGGCAACTGCGGGCTGAGGCCGTGTGTGGTTTATCTTACCGATGAGTGGCTTGTCTGGAAAATCACGAAAGCACAGAAAGGCCGGCAATCGCTTTGACAGCAATCGCAACCCCGGCGACAGCGTAATAACCCAGAGCAACACCTCCGACGGCACCGATCAGTCCCGCAGCGCAGCCGCCCACGGCAAAAATCCCAAACGCGAGCCCCCCAACAGCGATGACTCCGTGAGCTCGCCCGCCCACTGCCAGAAACCCTGTCGCGACGTTGCCGTAGGCAATCCAGGCTTTCGCATGTCCGCGAAGTTCCCCGGTCTCGGGATTCGGTCCCTGGCAGACGGCATAGATCGGGAATCCGAGCAGTCGTCGTTCGGAAATCCGATACAACGAACGCCGAGGTTTTCGCAGTCGTCGGTCGCGACGTTTACCTCGTCGCACTGGTGACTCATCAGTATTCGATCCGGATTTCGATCCGGCAGCACTCAGCTCGGACTGGAGCTGCTGTTTTGCGCTGCGAACCTCCTGAGTCAGCTCAGTGACGGCCTCTCGAAGCTCTTTCACTTCCCGCCGGAGATCATCATTCTGTTGTCTGCGGCTTTTCATCTTCGAGTGACCCACTGAACAACGAATGAATCACCAAAGTCTGTGTGCCCCGGGAGATCGCGAAGTTCCAGTCGCCGTCCGAAGACGTATCCGATTTCCAGTGCCGAAATCATTTTGTCTGTGGCAGCGTGTTCGATGCCGAACAACAGCCGAAGGTCTCGGTAGGTCATCACATGACCGCTGGAATCCGGAAACTCAATGTCCCAGGTTCCACCATCCATCCGTCCGGCGGTATAGATGCGATAGCTGTCGGATACTGCGTAACTGATCTGAGGGCGAGGAAAGATCAGATCCATCCGAAGGCCGTCAATCAGTGTGTCTCTCAACGAGACACCCAGAACCGGTAAAATGGAAATGTCGTCGCGATCCAGATAGTCAACTCCAAAGATCACATCCGTTCGGCGATTGACGTGCATCATACCAACAGCATGTGAGGGAAAGCGAATCCCGTCACGAGCACTTCCTTCGAAATCGCTGAACGCTCCCACTCGTGAAGCAAGATCCACACTGAAGAATTCCGAAACCGGATGTCGCACCTGATAGCCCACGGAGAAATCATAAACGCGGGACGGAATCGCAATCGCCTGAGGACCCGAGAACCAGTGGATGTTGAATTCTCCAATGACCCCGTGATGCTGACCTCTTCGAAGCCAGGGATCACTTCCCCAACGCAGCCAGCCGAATCCGGATCCCGCCTTCGGAAGCCAGTAAACTCCTGACTCGTCGGCGCGATATTCCGTGTATCGGTTCAGGTTCACTTCTCGGAAGTTCACCTGATCGTCTTCATCGCGGCTTCCCGGTGGACGAATCACCTGAGCCTCTTCGTCGGCACAGCCTTCCGAATCGATGGCGCGGCGGAGTTCCGTATCTGATGCCGATCCAGCATCACCCGAATTGTCCGGGTGATCCGTGAGCTCCTCCGGTGTCCATTCATCACTGAAGTCGTGAACACTGACGTTGGGAAGCTGAAGCGGATCGTCGCTTCGACCGGAAGTGCCGGAGTCACCCGATCGCGAGAGAACTGTTTCCGACTGGCTTTCGGCGATATCCTCTGAGCGAGCCCGGGAGCGATTGCGATGTCGGCCTCCGGAGAACAGATCACCGGGCGTTGTCGCTTCGAAGACCGATTCGTACTGATCCGGAGCGGCCGTCTTCTCGACCGATTGACCGTCATTGATGGAGATCAGAATCCCGACAAGAACAGCGATGACACGGAACAATGACAAGATTGGGATGACCCCGAAATCGAATAACCAGTGACGTGACGCGTCACTCTGACTCGGTCCGTCACTGTGAATTCTGAAATGGACAACGCAATGTCCTGAGTCATTCTTCGTGACAGATGTTGTTGTCAGAAATCTGCAATCCATTGGTTACAGTCGAGTTCATTATCAGGCCCAGGGAAGCCGGTCATCGTGAACGGCAAAAGCGGCTGAGCAGGAGTTTCCCTCTCCCGAAATGCTTCTTCTTCGTGATCATCGCGTGCTTCTGTGCAATCTGTTTTGAACCACGAAGATCACGAAGGACGCGAAGATTGTGATCGATCAATTGACTGTTTTGCGACACGCAGGTGGCAGACACGACGCACAAAATGGTTCTGTCGAAATCATGCCTGCAGAACCTCAGCTGCGGCTAGCACTCAGACGAACGGCGCTGCAGACCAGAAGTCACGACATTCTGCGTCGAGCTGTCTCCTGTCGCAAGAGAGAGATGCCTGCGTACGGCGTTGGAGCAGTCGTTTCCGGCAGTTTCTGCTGCAGAGACTGTTGAATCTTGAACCAATCAGGAAATCGCCGCCGGTACGGGCGGTGTGCTGATTCGATTGCCGGAGTGAGTATTAGGCAACAGCCCGTTCCTCGCCTCTTTCTGGTTCAGAATATCCAGTGCCGCCAGTCGATAGGCTTCGGCCATCGTCGGAAAATTGAAGATGGATGTCGCAAACGTGCTGACACTCATCTGCCCCATAATGGCCATCTGCCCGAGATGGATCAGATCCGTTGCTCCGTCGCCGGCAATCTGAACACCGAGAACACGGTTTCCGTCGCCGTCCGCGATGAGCTTCAGCATCCCGGATGGGGATGCCATGATGTGAGCTCGTGCCAGCTGGTCGTATCGCACTCGTCCGGTCAGTACACCGCCGAACTTCTCCACGGCTTGTTTCTCATCAAGTCCGACGGTCGCGATCTCTGGGATCGTATAGATGCCGGTGGGAATCAGACCGAGCTCTGTGGGAGCGGATCCGGACAGCGCATGACTGACAGCTCGTCGCCCCTGTTCCATTGACGCCGACGCAAGCGCGGGAGGCCCGATCATGTCACCGACAGCATAAATGTGCGGCACTGAGGTCTGGCAGAACTGATTCACGTCCAGAAGGCCGCGAGCAGACGCCTGAAGTCCGGCTCGTTCGATCCGGAGAGCCTCGAGGTTGGCAACGCGTCCGAGCGCTGCAAATGCTTTGTCAGCGGTAATGACTTCACCGTCGGCCAGAATCACTTCAACTCGGCTGACACCATCCCAGCGGACTTCTTTGATGTCACAGTTTCCGCGAAAAGTGCCACCCGATGCTCGAAAGCGATCGAGATACACGTCGACGAGTTCACGGTCGAGAAATCCCAGTGGAGCCGGCCATTTGTCCATCATCAGGACGTTGACACCGAGTGCTGCGAACGTGGATGCATATTCGCAGGCAATCACACCGCTTCCAAGAATGACGATTGAAGCCGGAAGGTAAGACATCGACAGGATTGAATCGCTGTCCAGAATGTTCTCATGATCAACGGCAATATTTGACGGGCTTCGTGGACGAGACCCGGCGGCGAGAACCACGGTTCCGGCTGTCACCATAGTCAGGGTTCGTGAAACACTTTCGATCACGATCTCACGGGCCGACTGAAAGAAAGCCCGCCCGCTCATTCGTTCCACACCGGCCATATCGAGGCAGTGTTTTGTTGTTTCCTGATGTGAGTGAACAACTTCGTCGAGCCGCTTCATGAGACTGCAGATGCTCAGTTCGGCAGCGTGACTGATGCGATACACTCCACCACTGCGGCGCTGAAATGCGGTCAGCGTCACGGCAGTTTCACGCAGCGTCTTGCTCGGAATCGTTCCGTACTGAAGACATGCTCCACCGACATGCCGTTCCTGCTCGACGATGAGCACTCTGGCCCCGCGCCGACCGGCTTCTACAGCGGCATTTTGACCAGCAGGTCCGCTGCCGATCACCACAACGTCATAATGAAGATTGTCAGAGATCATACCGTTGACCTCACCCACTCCAGAATTTCATCACGTTTGCGAAGAACGGTCCCCAGTTGCTCCGGGTAAAGATTCAATACACCGATCATGGGATGAACGAGCTGTTCTGCTTTCAGTTCAGCATCCGAGCTCAACAGCATCTCTGCCAGATCGATCGACAGATTCAGAATAGCGGCATTGTCAGTCAGCGACTCCGCTTCCAGCGGAACTGACTGATGCCGAATAATCTGCGAGAGCCGGGAAGGAAGTTCCCAGCATGTGATCAGGCGGGATGCAAACTCGATTCGATGAGTTTCCGCAGCGTTTCGGAGTTCGTCATCGCTGAAAACCAGACCGGCATTCCGTCGTCGATCCATCAGTGCCTGAAGAAGAACAGGGCGACCGACATCGTGCAGGAGTCCACAGAGAAAAGCTTCTTCGACGTTCAGGCGCCGTACTCGAGCGATCTCCTGCGCCAGAGCAGCGGCTGCCAGCGATCGCTGAAAGGAGCAGCGAACATCTGCTTCAAAGCCTGGAACGTCAAAAATTCGACACTGGCAGGAAATGAGAACGACAATCTGACGGATGGTCAGCAGTCCGAGTCGAGCAACAGCCTGCTGAATGGAAGTGACCGTGACTCCCATGTTGTAACGAACGGAGTTGGCGATGCGAAGAAGATGGCTGGTCAGCGACTGGTCGCCGCGAATCACTTTAATGACGTCGGTGACATCACAGTCGACGTCTGAAGTCATGCGGAGCAGCTGTGCGGAGGCTTCCGGAAGGACGGGAAGCTCACATTGATCGGAACTCAGAATCGACGCGACCACACTGCAGAAATCTGCATCAGCAGTGTTGGATGTCGGTTTCAGCTGTGCACTCACGGTGATTTCCCGAGGTTCAGATTCGGCGGCATGACTGCAGTATCCCACGTCTGAACATAGATTGGATTCTGTGTCGTGATTCCGCAACATCGTGGACAATGATCAACATCGATACCCTGCGATGAGTTTGATTCCCATTTCAACGGCGGTAACGATTCTGCCGGCCCCCGATCGAGCGAGAATACCCGATCGATTCACTCAAGGAGAAATTTTCTGAGACGGTTTGACGCGCGCCATTTCAGACCTATGTTTAGCTGTCACACGGAGAAACTGATTACCACACACGCCTCGGGTTTTCTGTGCGACACATCAAGACAACCGCCAAAAGCGGACTACAGCACGGTAAGGAAAGCGGGAAGCTTTGAGGGGACCTTACCGTGCTGTCTTTTTGCGCGCCCCGCGATCCCGTCGAGCAGACCCTCACGTCATGGCTCCGGAACGCTTCTGGATCAGGCGGCCGATTCTGTCGACCCCGTGCCGGCAAAAGCCCTCGCTGACAGCTACCGTCGGCATCGATATACGACTGTCAACGACCGTCACGGACGTCTGATGGGACCTCATCGGCTGACGGAGTCGTCTTTGCGCTGGATGCCTTCAACAGAAACACCACGCTCAGGCAGGCCAGTCGTCTCCTGCATGAAGTGCTGTCTTTGCACAACACGAAAGTGCCGTCTGCTGAAGTCGTATCGCACCTTCAGCATGTTGAGTCGAGCTATATCGACTTGACCAAGGGACCGCAATTCGTGGGTCTGCAGGGAAGCCAAATCAGAGCAGAAGTCGCAGGCCGTTCAGGCAGACGATGACGGTGCTGCCTTCGTGGCCGATGACACCGATCGGAAGCGGCAGATTGAAACCGAGTGCGGCAGCGATGAGCAGAACGATCACTCCGCCGGAGAAGATCAGGTTCTGACGCAGAACACGACGAGCTCGCCGGGCAATTCCCACCAGAAGAGCAATATTCTCCAGCCGGTCTCCCATCAGAACGATATCGGCTGTCTCCATGGCGATATCTGTTCCCGCTGCCCCCATCGCCACTCCGATGTCGGAAACTGCCAGAGCCGGTGCGTCGTTGACACCGTCACCGATCATCATCACGACACCCTGCTTCCGCAGTTCCCGAATCGCTTCGACTTTACCTTCCGGCAGCAGTTCAGCTCGCACTTCATCCACACCCGCTTCTTCGGCGATCGCTGCTGCGACGCGACGATGGTCTCCGGTGAGCATAATCACTTTGCGAACACCGAGCTGGTGGAGATCCGCGGTGAGTTTTCTTGCTTCCTGTCGTAACGTATCGGCCATGACAAGAACAGCTTCCGCCAGCACTTTGCCTTCTGAATGCCGGGCCAGCCAGACACACGTTCGACCTCGCGACTGCATGGTTTCAGCAGGGCCGACCAGAGCCTGCATGTTCTCCGCTGAAAGTTCCTTCAACAGGCGTTCGCTTCCGACCAGATAGCGAATTCCGTCGACCGATGCTTCAGCACCTTTGCCGGTTGTGGACTGAAAATCGGAAGCCTCCGCGAGCGTTAAACCAGCGGTCGAGGCCCCTCGAACGATCGCAGCTGCCAGCGGGTGTTCGGATCGACGTTCCAATGACGCAACGGCTCGCAGCAGTGCGGCTGCATCGGAAGGAAGGTTTGCGGTGATCTCGTGCGTCCCGGTTGCCGTTATGATATTCGTCAGTGATGGCTTTCCGACCGTCAGAGTTCCGGTCTTGTCGATTGCGACAATGTCAATCAGAGCGGATCTTTCGAGATGCGATCCACCCTTGATCAGAATACCTCGTCGAGCTGCTCCACCAATGGCGGAAAGGACCGTCGCCGGAGTACTGATGACCAGAGCGCAGGGCGAGCCAACCACCATGACAGTCATGGCTCGATAGAAGGCTTCTCGAAACGATTGCCCCATGGTGAGCCAGGGCACCAGAAACACCAGAACAGTAAAGATGATCACTCCGGTGGCATAGTACTGTTCCGCCTGTTCCAGAAACCTCTGAGTCCCGGATTTCTCGGACTGAGCTTCCGCAACAAGACGGACCATTCGAGACAATGTGGAATCTTCTGACAGCCGGGTGACTCGCAGTTCAATCCCGCCACTCTGATTCAATGTGCCCGCAAACAATGGATTGCCGATCTCTTTGGTGACCGGCATCGATTCGCCGGTCAGCGAAGATTCATCCACGCTGCTGCGTCCTTCCTGAACGACTCCGTCAACGGGAATATGTTCGCCGGGACGAACGACGACGATGTCTCCGATCTGCAGTGATTCCAGTGATACGGAGACAAGTTCGGATCCTCGCCTTACAAGAGCCGTTTCAGGACGCAGTGTGAGCAGAGACTGAATGGCCTTCTGAGTCCGTTCCATGGCATAGTGCTGAAGCACGTTGGAAAAACTGAACAGGAACAGCAGCAACGCTCCTTCGAACGGTGCTCCCACAATCGCAGCTCCCAGCGCCGCGAGCACCATCAGGACGTCGACATCGAGCACTCGTTCTCGCAGCGACGCAACTGCAGACGTGACTCCCTGCCATCCACAGGCCATGTAGGACAGAGTGTAGAGAACCACGGCGGTGGTGCTCATCCCACCGCGACTCTCCACGACAGCGGCTGTGATCAGAAGCAGGAATCCAGCGCCGCAGGACAATTCTTCATTGAGGTCACCGCGAACAATTCGCTGAGACAGACTGGCGCTGGCCTCCTCGCGAATGGATTTCTGCAGCGGTTCGACTCGAGCTCCGACATTTCGAACTTCCCGAAGCATTTCTGTTCCGGGACGAACCAGACTATCGAACGTCAGACTGAGCACTCGACCAAGATAGGTTGCGGTGGCTCTACGAACGCCCGGGATGTTTTCGACTCGACGTTCGAGTCGAGTCGCACAGGCTTCGCTGGCGGATCCATTCAGCCGGAGAGTCATTCTCTGCAGCGCAGAAACTTCATCACCGTGCTCGTTGACCAGGGTTCGGAGATCGTCTTCGGAAAGTCGACCAGCATCGAACGCAATCTCAACGGATTCCGATCCTGGGATGGCTCGAATGTCGAGAATCCCTTCATGGTCTTCGAGCCGATGCGGATCCTTTCGGTGAATATCAGAATGGTCTGATTGGCTGCTCATAATCTCCGTTCGAATTGATTGAGGCAGCAGACAGTCGCATGCCGTTGCAGTTTGTACGATCCGCTCCCGATCCGGCTTCAGTTTGATGATTTCTGTCCGGCATTGCGAGCCAACAGATCCGCCGGCCAGTCTCCGTACCATCGAGTACCTGTTCGTCGTTCACGTGCAATCTCTGACAGGCTGTATTTCCGGATTCCGTCACGACCCGCGAAGATGGGGCGATTGGTTCCGATCTCATAATGCCTGGCCCAGATTGCAGGTGCCGACGGGTCTTCGCGAACGACGATGTCGAAGTCTGCGGTGTGTCTCAGGAAATCTTCCGGTGGTGCCGGAACTTTTTCCACTCGGATTCCGGCAAGTTGCACCTTCTGCAGCCATTCCAGTGCAGCCGTGACCGCCAGCTGAGACTCCTGTGTTAAACCTGATGCTGCACCGGAATCTGTATGCTGAACTTTCTGAAGAAACAGGACGATCTCCGTCGTCTCCTGAGGACAGATTGATGCCAGTTCAAACGACCTTGCAGGAACCGGTTCATGAGTGTCTCGATCATGCTGTTGGCACCAGCCCGTGCGCATACCGTCCACGATGATCTGGCATTTCAGGATGCAGGCGATTCCGCGATGCACCGCATCGGCAGCCCTGGCCTTTCGCTTTTCATCCACCCACTCAAATAGCGATTCACTTTCAGAAACACTTTTCAGCAGGTTCATCACGCCCATCATCGCTCCGTCGTTGAAGGTGATGTGACCATGATATCCACTGGTGTCTGGATACCGCTGAGGAAATCCGCCACCGGGATATTGAGCGTTCAGAACAAAGTCGATTCCGCGTTCACAGCTGTCGCGGTATTCGGCTCGTTCTGTTCGGTGATAAATTCCGGCGAGCCAGATCACCTGAGGAAACACGTTGTGGTTGTCAAAGGACGTGTCTGTTCGATCCCGAGTCGAAGCAACGGCAAGTTTCTGATCATCATCCAGGACAGCGGTCATGTCATAATCTTTGGGCCAGCCGCCGTTTGATCGCTGAAACAGCAGCAGATTGGAAGCGATCTCCTCCATCTGATCAGCACGCCATGACGGTTGATTCGGTCGCGGCTGAACGATGCGATTGCTGTCGCGAATGTTTCGCCAGTGGCTGGCACAGTCGCGAAAACCGCGGACATCCAGAGGCTTCTCCGCAGGGTGCGCAGAAGCAACGAACGCTGCCAATGCAAGTCCGGCGATTATCCGGGGCCAGATCCGGATGCTGCGATTCATAGGAAGAGTCTCACAAACACGGACGACACGTCAGCATTGGTCCATACCAGGAGCAGCGGTCCATACCAGGCTGAGTTCTCTTGCCGACCGATTTCGAACGGAATTCAAAAGAACAGATGCTCATTATCCGGCGGAGTGCTCCCGAAAACGAGGCCCGATCGCCGGAATATTCGCTCACCCGCTGAGAAAGCATAATCCTCGAAGAAAGATTTTTATCGAGGCGTTCGCTGGATGATTCGTGGCAGGAACCTGACTCGGTCCATGACAACAGGCAGTCTTCGAAAACCTGTTTTCGTTGGCGCTGGTGACATGCTGCCCGGAAGACTATGCTGAAACCAATTCAGACAGGGCGAATGAGCTGAGTTGGCAGAGCTTACCGAAATCCAGAGACCTCAAGACTTCCACCAGAATTACGACATCCACCAGAAATGGAACCACCCCATGCAGCAGATCGCTGAATCCAGTTTCGGGCCGCGAGTCGGCTCGATGTCACGTGAGGTCAGTCGGATTCAGACCGACCGGCGCGGCTTTCTGAAAAGCTCAGCGGAGTATTTTTCAGCGGCCTGCACTGCGACGCTGTTTTCCGGAACCGCGACGGTTTGCGGAATTGCAGCAATGGCTGATGCCACAACAGCTGCAGATCCGATCATCCGAACGGGAAAGCCTATACTGAAGCTGAGTCTCGCGGCTTACTCGTTCACTCGCCACTTCGCTCGCCGAGGCACTCCGGAGCAGATCGCTGCAGCGAAGATGTCGCTGGAGAAGTTCATTGAGTTCTGTGCTGAACAGCAGCTGACGGCAACGGAACTGACCGGGTATTACTTTCCGGCGGAGATCACGACGGAGTATCTGCTGGGGATTCGGCAGCGGGTACACCGCATGGGGTTGTCGATATCCGGCACAGCTATTGGAAACGATTTCTGTCTGCCCGAAGGGGAAGCTCGACAGAAACAGATCCAGGAATGCCGTCAATGGATTGATTACGCGGCGATCATGGGAGCTCCCGCCATTCGCATCTTTGCTGGTCAGGTGCCTCAGGGAGATTCAGAAGGTGCTTCGATCGAACGATGTGCGGCGGCGATCAATGAATGCCTGAAGCATGCGGCAGAGCGAGGAGTGTTTCTGGCATTGGAGAATCATGGTGGGATCACGGCCACACCGGATCAGATGCTGAAGATCATTCAAGCCGTTGAGCCTTCCCCGTGGTTTGGGGTGAACTTCGACAGCGGCAACTTCGCGACCGAAGATCCTTACTCTGATCTGGAGCGAATTGCCCCGTACGCGGTCAATGCTCAGATCAAGGTTTCGGTTCAGACCACCGGCGGAAAGAAACAGCCAGCCGACCTGAAACGCATCGTCAGCATCCTTCGGTCGTCTGGGTATCGCGGATACGTTGCGTTTGAATACGAGGAAGACGAAGATCCGTTCATGGCTGTACCGCGATACCTTCGTGAGCTCAGAGAACTGATGGATGCCTGAGTGGCAGTGACAATTGAGGACACTTCAACATGCGGAATGCTGACACTTTGGCCTGTACAACGACGTTTCGGAGTCGACTGATGCGAACGCTCTTGATTGTTGCTGTCGTTCTGATTGCTGGATTCAGCGCAGCGACATCGTCGAATGCCTCTGAGCAGACTGGTGGTCAGGGACCGCAGCTGATCGGTCACTGGCCGCTGCAGAGTGACGGCAATGATGTAGCCGGTAAAGGCCTGACATCGCGTCCGACGGGGCTGATGTTTGAAAAGGCGGGACCCACCGCGAAGATCACTTCCTCAGCGGTCTTCGATGGTAGTTCCTCTGTGATTGAAGTCGATGTACCGGAGAATTCCGGAACTGGTACGGCACCGTTTTCGGTGTCTGCGTGGATTCATCCGGCAGAAAGCGTGGACGATGTTCCCGGTGATATCATCAGCCGGTATGACTCCGCAACGCGAACTGGCTTTCACTTCGGACTCTATAGTCATCACGGAGTCACGAACTCGCAGTCAAACTTCAGACAGCTTCATTTCGGAATCGATCAGGATCGTCGGGAACCAAAATTCCGCGATCACGGTCGACTCGGGAATGCGGTTTACATCTTCTCCCTCTGCGTCCATGCGAACAGACTCTACGCATCAACGTGCCATGCGGGAGCCGGCGAAGCGGGTCGAGTTTATCGTTACGAAGGTGGCGAACAATGGACCGATCTGGGCAGTCCGGATCAGGCGAACGCTGTCTCGGCGATGGCATCATACAATGGATCACTGTATGTTGCGTCAAGCAAGTATCGGCTGGCAGGTTCATCGCTCGCGGAATCCGAGAACGCAGCATTCGGGGGAAAGATCTATCGGCTGGATGAAGAAGGAAAATGGATTCACTGCGGTACTCTGTCAGCGGAGACTCAGGCCGTTGCGAGCCTGATTGAGTATCGCGGCAGTCTTTATGCGAGTTCGCTTTACAAGCCCGCCGGCTTCTTTCGATACGACGGTGGTACGAAGTGGACTGCGCTCGACACGCCCGATGGAAAGCGAGTCGAAGCAACGACCGTGTTCAACGGTTCGCTCTACGCAACGTGTTATGACGAAGGACTTGTCTTTCGATACGACGGTGAGAAATGGCATCCTGCCGGTCGCATTCCGGAAGCGACGCAGACTTACGGCTTCGCTGTTCATGAAGGAAGTCTGTTCGTCAGTGAGTGGCCAAAGGCACACGTGTACCGGTATCTGGGTGGCACCGAATGGAAGGATGCGGGGCGGCTCGGACAGGAGCTCGAAACGATGCCTCTTGTGGTCTACAACGGCCGCATGTACGGAGGAACGCTGCCGCTTGGTGAAGTCTATCGTTACGACGGTGGCACAGACTGGACGCAGATTGAACAGGTGGATCGCACTCCGGATGTGAAGTTCCGACGTGCCTGGTCCATGGCTGTGTATCAGGGACGACTGTTTGTGGGGACACTGCCGTCCGGACGAGTGCTCTCACTGGAAGTCGGTCGCAACGCCACAGTGGACACCGCTCTCTCAGCGGAGTGGCATCATGTGGCTGCCGTGCGTTCAGAGGATCGACTGATTGTCTATGTCGACGGTCAGCGTGCGTCTGAATCGGTTCCGATGACTGCGTCAGAGTTTGATCTGAAAGTGAAAAGTCCGCTGAAGATCGGGTTTGGAGCTCAGGACTACTTTCAGGGGCGAATGGCCGACGTGCGTCTTTATCGTGGAGCTTTGTCGGAGGCAGACGTCCGACAGTTGTCGGAACGATGATTGTTTCGACCAGCGATAAAGAAAAATAAAAAAGAATTTCTCGGAACGATCCGCGACACCTCCGTTTAACAGTGGGTGTTGAATCGTTGCGTCGGTGTGATTCATTCGAACTCACCCGACCGCAGTGCCTTTCCCGTTTCGAGTTTCAGTTCCTTTCTTTCGGCCATGCGGTCCCCGCATGGTTCTCGTTCCGATTGCTTTCTTCCCCTACTGACCGTCACGCGACATCAGTTTTCCCCAAAGAAATCCCTGCGCAGTTCCACTGCGGGGTTCGGATCGCTTTACGTCTTTTGGGTTGCTGAGTGTTGCGCGTTTCAAAACCGGGACAGGAACCCCTGCAGTCGCTGTGTTTGCGTCGGGAGCCAGTCCCGGATTCGAAACCACCCTGATCCTTGAATGCTGTTTCCACTTTCAGAAGGAGTTCGTCACGCAGTTTCAGACCATGATTTCCTGCATTCAATCAGTGGCACTCGGAATACCTGGCTGTCAGGACTCCGGCGGGCGTCGCAGAAAACGACGATGCCTGAACCTTCCAGCAGAGCAGATGGAAGTGCTGGAGGATCGACAACTTCTCGCTGCATCCCCAATTGACGGCACAGGGAACAACCTGACGCATCCTGACTGGGGCAGCACGAATGAAGACCTGCTTCGAATCGCAGCAGCCGAATACGGAGATGGGAAATCGTCAGTCGGAGGCGTCGGAAGACCGGGAGTTCGCGTGATCAGCAATACGCTTTCTGACCAGTCGGGGCAGGACATCATCAGCCAGCGATCACTGTCGGCGATGGCTTATGTCTGGGGACAATTCATCGATCATGATCTGGATCTGACTCACTCGGGTACCACCGAAACTCTGAAGATTGAGATTCCGAAGGGTGATCCCTGGTTTGACCCCAACGGCACAGGAACCGCGGCAATCTACACCTCACGGTCTGTCTACAATCCGGCGACGGGATCCACAACTGCAACTCCCCGACAGCAGACGAACTCCATCACGGCGTTTCTTGATGGATCCATGATCTATGGTTCCGATGCGGTGACGGCGAAGGCGCTCCGAACGATGACGGGAGGCCGGCTGAAGACAAGCACTGGCAATATGCTCCCGGTCAACAATGCCGCGACGTTTCCGACGGGCACTCTGACGATGGCGAACGCAAACCCGGCCTTCTCTTCTGATCAGCTCTATGCTGCAGGCGATGTTCGAGCTAACGAGAATATTGAACTGACGGCGATGCACACGGTATTTGTGAGAGAACACAATCGACTGGCAGCGCAGATCGCCGCAGCGAATCCGGGGCTGAATGATGAGCAGATCTATCAGCGAGCTCGAGCGACAGTGATCGGTGAACTTCAGGTCATTACGTACAAAGAATGGCTGCCGTCGATTCTTGGGCCCGGTGCACTGGACCCCTATATAGGTTATAAGGCAGGCTTGAACCCGGGGATCAGCAACGAATTTTCGACCGCTGGATTTCGATTCGGCCACAGTATGCTCGGCGATGATGTGGAGTTTCTGAACAATCAGGGGCTTCCGACACGTGACGGAGTGGCACTCAGTGACGCATTTTTTAACCCGAAGCTTCTTGCTGAGAACGGTATCGATTCAGTGCTGAAGTATCTTGCGTCCGATCCTTCATCGGAGATTGATCTGAAGGCTGTCGACAGTGTTCGCAACTTTCTGTTCGGGCCTCCCGGAGCTGGTGGACTCGATCTGATCAGCCTGAACATCACTCGCGGTCGTGACCACGGTCTGGCCGATTACAACGCAACGCGAGTGGCGTACGGACTTCCAGCAGTGAAGACGTTTTCCGACATTACGAAGAACCCCGACGTGAGTCAGACACTTCAGCAGTTGTATGGATCCGTCGACAATATTGATCTCTGGGTTGGTGCACTGGCGGAAGACCATGTTCGCGGTGGCAGTGTCGGCGTGACATTGCGAGCCATCATCAGTGACCAGTTCGAACGACTTCGGGATGGAGACCGATTCTGGTACCAGAATCAGTTCCGAGGTGCCGAGCTTCAGGCCATCGAACGAACAACTCTGGCGGGTGTCATCCAGAGGAATTCCGCCCTGACCGGGCTGCAGAACAATGCCTTCTATTTCAAGGCGGCAGTGGCCGGAACGATTGTGGCGGATCGTAACGGAAACGGTCGGCCCGATCCGAGAGATCCTCCCGCAGCCAGAGTG
>JBKDKA010000060.1:0-30116 GCA_046345315.1 Planctomyces sp. | reverse complement strand
CTACTCGGAGGCTCAACACCGTAGAGTGCTTTGAAACTGGCGATTGCCTGCTCCATTTGAGTCATCTCCGCAGACACCTGCGTCAGCTGAGCTCGTCGTCGCACGGAATTAATCGCCGGGAATAACAGGCTGACGAGGATTCCGATCACGATGATGACCGCAAGGAGCTCGATCAGGGAGAAGCCGCGACGGGGTTGCGGTGTAGTCTTACGGTCTGCAGTGCGTTTCATTGCGGTCACCTTGCAACTGAATTGTCGATCGACGCTCCCGTCGAGTTGTTGGTAAAGTATTTGGCAGGATTGAGGGGTGAGGATTTAGGATTTAGAGAAAGAAAGTTTTGAAAATGGCTCGGCGGGAGCCTCGCCCTCCCGAAATCGCAATCCTCGATCCTGTTCCCTGACGCCCGTTTCCTGTTCCCTCGCCCTCGGTTGGCGGCGGCTCGGCGGGAGCCTCGCCCTCCCGGATTCTTGATCCTTGATCCCGTTCCCTATTTCCCGTTCCGTTACTGGATTCCCGCCTGCGCGGGAATGACGAAATCACACTCAATCCTGAATCCTGTCCCCTCAATCCTGTTTCCTGTCCCCTCGATCCTCGCTCACGACAGGTCGTTGAGCAGCTTAATCAGTGGCAGGAAGAGGGCGATGACGATGAAGCCGACGATGAGTCCGAGCACGACGACCATGATCGGTTCGAGCATGCTCACCAGGCCTTCGACTCGCACTTCCACTTCTTCATCATAAACGTCGGCGACTTTGTAAAGCATGTCGTCCAGAGCACCGGTTTCTTCACCGACGTCCACCATGTTCACCACCATGTCGTCCACAATCCTCGATTCCTTCAGAGGTACGGCAATCGTTTCCCCTTCACGAATCGCGGAATAAATATTGTCAAAGGCTCGCACAAACACCGCGTTGCCCGCGGTGTCTCGCGAGATCAACAGGCCTTCCAGAATCGGTACGCCCGAACCGATCAGCGTGCCCAGTGTTCTGGTGACGCGCGCAATGGTGCCGATGTGCAGAATCTTCCCGATCAAGGGGATACGTAACGAACACCAGTCGACCACAAACGCCCCGGTTTTGTTCTTCCTCACAATTTTGAGGAACAGCCAGACCGTGATCGGTGCCACAAACATGAAGTACCAGTACTTCATCATCCAGTCGCTCATCGAAATGAGCATTACGGTCATGGTGGGCAGTTCGACACCGAAGTCTTCGAAGATCTTTTTGAACTTCGGAATGATGAAGATCATGATGAAGGACACGATCCCCACGGCCACGGTGATGACCGCTGCCGGATAAATCATGGCCCCGGTGATCTTTCGCTTGAGCGACTGAGCCTTTTCCTTGAACTCCGCAAGGCGCTTCAGAATCACTTCCAGTGCACCGCCCGCTTCACCGGCTCGCACCATGTTCACGTACAGATTGTCGAACGCCTTCGGCTGCTTGGCCATGGCTTCCGACAGTGTGTTCCCGCCTTCGACGTCTTCAATGACATCGATGAGCGCATTTCGGAGAGCTCCCGGGCGAGCCTGGCCCTCGAGAATTCGAAGACTGCGAAGTACCGGAAGACCGGCGTCCTGCAGTGTGCTGAGCTGGCGAGTGAACGTGCAGAGCACTTTGCCCTTCACGCCACCCATCGTGAAGGTCTTGCCTTCGCGCTTTCCGCCTTTGGCCCCTTTGGCCGGCGTGGCTTTCTTCTTACGTTCTTTTTCACGAATCTTTGTGACATAGAAGCCCTTCTCGCGAATCATCGTCTGAGCTTCAGCCTCAGAGGATGCCTCGATGGTGTCTTTCACCTCGAGGCCCGCACTATCCATGGCTTCATATGTGAACGTTGGCATGCCGCGTTCTCCAGAAGTGCCCGGGTTCGCCGTCGATTACCTGCCCTGCAGTTGAGATCATGGTCGTTTCTTTGGCTGACCATGGCCCTCTGGCAGCGTCTCGTTCAACTTTCCGATTCCGTTCCGAAGAATGATCAACAGCCTGTTGATGGTTCTCATCTGGAATCAGAGTGCACAGCGTGTTCCGGTTTGACAAAGTTCGTCGTAAGGGATTTACCGACCAGGTTTTAGCAGATGAGAAAAAAATTCGCATCCATCTGTACAGGAATTTTGTATTGATTTAATACAGCAGAATCAAACAACTCGCTCGCTTTGATCCGCTGTTCTGAACATCCGATTGTTCACGCAGGGGCGGAAGAAAGTCCAGTAAGAGGGGGAAATGGGGAACGGGGAACGGGATTTTGGATTGGAGATTGGAGAACGGGGCGTTCAATTCTGTTCCCTGACCCCTGTTCGCCGTTCCCGGATTCTTTACCACGAAGGACACGAAGAGCACGAAGGGTTTGTGGGAAGGGTGGGATCAGATTGATTTGGTTTGGGATGAGAAACGGCTCGGCGGGAGCGGCGTCCTCCCGGAAACGCAGGTGCTCAATCCTGAATCCTCACCCCTCAATCCTGTTCTGCGGCCCAAGGGGCCAGCCGTTCCCATAGCCCGGGCTGGAGCGAAGCGATGGCCCGGGGTTGGCGTTTCCCCAAAAAAACATCGAGGGCCAACGGCCCGGGCGTTCCATTCAAGTGCTGCGAACGGTTGGGCCGTTGGCCCGTTTGTCGGTTGTGAATTCGCGTCGGGTGGACGGGGTGACGCGTTTTCGTGGGCCATGTCCTGGGCCTGCGCTGCGCTTCAGCCCAGGCTGGGGGAACGCATGGGCCGTTGGCCCGTAGATCTGGAGTATTTGATTCCGTTTTGAATGGAGAACCGGCTCGGCAGGAGCCTCGCCCTCCCGGAATCGCAGAGGCTCAATCCTGAATCCTGTTCCCTCATCCCTGTTCTCCGTTCGCTTGCCCTATGTCGTGGCGGCTCGGCAGAAGCCTCGCCCTCTCAATCCAAAATCCTGTCCCCTAAATCCTGTTCCCCGTTCCCTATTCACCGTTCGTTCTTCGTGACCCTCGTGCCCTTCGTGGTGAAAATTCCTGTTTTCACAGGAACGGCTTTTCACACAAACGGCTCGGCAGGAGCCTCGCCCTCCCGGAAACACTATTGCTCAATCCAAAATTCTCAATCCTCAATCCTCATTTAGTGTTCAGACGAACCGTTCAGCACAGCATTTTTCTGCGATTCTGGAAACGGTTCAACAACTCACGACTCGGCCGGTGAGACGATTGCAAGTCATTGTGATAACAGCCAGGATGTTTCTGCAGGTTTGATTCGGTTCTGTTACCGAATCCCGCTTATTCGCTATCTCGGAAATTCAATGAACGCCTCCGATTCCGTTCGCTCGGAACGTCCCGTCGTGGCTGCTGCTGAAGGCAATCCATCTTCCGGCCATGCGGATCATCATCAGTCATTCTGGCTCTGGGTATTATGCCTGACCGGTGTCGACTATTTCAGCACGCTGGCCTATCAGCCATCCATCGCCATCACCAGTGCCGGTCGACTCGCGCCGCTGGCGACGATTCTGCTGGTGCTCGTGACACTCTTTGGAGCCGTTCCGATTTACCGGCGCGTTGCAAGATCGTCCCCGCACGGGCAGGGGTCGATCGCGATGCTGCAGCAGCTTCTGAGAGGCTGGTCCGGAAAATTTCTGGTCCTCACACTTCTTGGATTTGCGGCGACGGATTTCGTGATCACCATCACGTTGTCCGCTGCGGATGCCGCCAAACACCTGATCGAGAACCCCTTGTTCAATCACGCCCCGGCCTGGCTCCACAGTCAGATCGGCATCACATTGTTCATGATCACCCTCCTCGGTGCGATGTTCCTCAAGGGGGTTCGGGAAGTCATCGGGGTTGCCGTTGTGATCGTGGCGGTGTATCTGGCGATGAACATCGTGGTCATCACCGGTGGCATTGCGACCCTGATTGATCAGCCGCATTACATCTCTGACTGGTGGGAGAAACTGTCGTCCGGGGACGTGGGGATTGCTGCGGATCCGCATCATGCAGAAGCGCATGCTGCCCCAGAGAAGGCTGTCCCCGGGAAGACTGAAGGCGGTTCCCCGGCGAAGTCAGAAACGGCTGCGGTGGCTTCTGCCGAAGTGGTCTCTTCTGACTCAGGAGATGCGGCAAAGCCACAGGAGTCACCGGCTGGTGAGTCCGCAGTTGCTCAGCAACCACCGTTGATGCCGCTGACCTGGTATGGTGGACTGTTTCTGAGCGTGCTGCTGTTTCCGAAGCTGGCTCTTGGGCTGATAGGATTCGAAACCGGAGTTGCCGTGATGCCACAGATACGTGGCTACGCGAACGACACGGAGGAAAAGCCGCTCGGGCGAATCAAAAGAACTCAGCGACTGCTGCTGACATCGGCGGTCATCATGTCCTTCATGCTGATCGGCTCCTCTGTCATTGTGACCACGCTGATTCCGATCGAAGCACTGGCTCATGGCGGGCCGGCTTATGAACGAGCTCTCGCGTATCTGGCCCATGCGGAAGGCGGACTGAAGCTCTGGCCCTTCTTCGGACACGTCTTCGGTACTTTCTACGACATCAGTACTGTGGCGATTCTCTGCTTCGCGGGCGCCAGTGCGCTTTCGGGACTTCTGAACCTGATCCCACGCTATCTTCCGCGATTCGGAATGGCTCCCGTCTGGGTATCTGCCACTCGACCTCTGGTCTGCGTCATCATCTTCGTCTGCATCGTTGTGACGATTATCTTCAAGGCATCGGTCGAAGCTCAGGGAGCTGCCTATGCCACCGGGGTGATGGTTCTGATCCTGAGTGCCTGCGTTGCGGTGATGATTGAAAAGTATCGGGAGAACAAAGGGACGACGCTGAAGCGAATCCCGTGGCCGACTGTCGGAATCACTCTGGTGTTTCTGTACACAGCCATCGACATCATGATCGAGAAATCCGAAGGGCTCATAATCGCGCTATTTTTCATCGCCGCGATCATGATTGTCTCCATGCTGTCACGAGTCCTTCGAAGTGACGAACTGCGGGTTGTTCGATTTCAGTTCACCGACAATGAATCTCAGTTTCGCTGGAACACGCTCAAGCATCTGGAAATCCCCGTTCTGGCCCCTCATCGTCCCGGCGGAAGAACGCTTGACGAAAAAGAAAAAGAACTGCGGGTGTGGCATCATCTGGATGCTGAGATTCCCGTTGTGTTTGTGGAGATCTCACTGGGTGATACCAGTGACTTCTTTCAGGAACCCGTGCTGGATATCCGGCATGAGGGCGGCCGTTACATTATCCGAGTGAGCCGCTGCACGTCGATTGCGCCGGCGATTGCTGCGCTGGCTCTGTCGCTGACTTCCGGGGAGAAGCCCATTGAGCTTCACTTCGGCTGGTCAGACGAAAGTCCGCTGAAGATGAATCTGGGATTTCTGCTGTTCGGGGAAGGGAATATCCCGTTCCTCGTTAGAGAGCTTCTGCAGGATGCTCAGCCGAACGAACTTCTCAGACCACGCGTCATCATCGGGTAAGATCACTCGGAAGCGCTTGTGTGTCACTGGCTATGCCAGTGCTGTTGGTTCGAAAACACTGGCATAGCCAGTGGCACACAGTAACACATCGACACAGCAATATATCAATTGATCTTTGACGGAGCACTGGTCCCGGTTTTGAAACCACTTGCTGTGTTGTGGCAGCGGCATGGAAGCAAAAAGAAAAGGGGGAAGCAACGAGCTTCCCCCTTTTCAGTTGTGGCGTCTGGTGAGAAACGACACAACAGGAGCGTCCCGCTCGGGCTACACACCCATTGAGCGGGATCAGGCGAGTTTTCATAACGAACGTCGGGTGACAAGTGGTTTCTTGAGTCGTCATTCCTGCGAAGGCGGGAATCCAGTGTCCCAGTGTGGATTCCCGCCGGCGCGGGAATGACACAAGACCACTGTTCTAAGTTCTGATAATATGCTCCAGCCTCGTGATCCTGGTGGTTGATACTGACTGATACTATGACGCCTTTATCCGGGGTGACTCATCTGCGTCGTGTTTCACGAAAGTAGCAACTCGAGTGCCAGAGTCATCACGAATCGTGATGAGAATTCCGGAATCTGAATTCCGTTGAAAACACCGCAGTTCAGAACGATCGGAAACAAAAACTTTCTGACCGTGGCCTGTGGAATCTGTTCAGTAGCTGACAGGCAAATAAGCAGTGTCGCCTGTTTCTGCAGCGAGCGGTTTCGTGACGGAATCCGCCTCCGTCAAATCGACTGACTCGGAAAAATGCGAGCCCGCGTCGGTAGCGAATGACTACCAGCCTGACCAGAATGGCTGGACTTCGAGTACCGGTCGTTTCAAAACCGGCACTGGCTCCCGACGGACGCAGTACTTTCCTGCAGACTCAGCAACGCAAAGGGTGCCTGTCCCGGTTTTGAAATGTGATCGATACGAAAATCTGTTTCCTGCCGGGAATTGCCGTATCCGGTGTGGAAACAGGTGCTTTGAATCGCCACCGTAGTCAAGGTCCGTTCGCCGGGCTCTGTCCAGACCTTCCCGAATCATCCATCCGAGGAAACCCTCGATATGCAGCTGAATCTGTCAACCACGCATGTGGTGACGCTGGCCAGTCAGACCGCACCAACACCTCGAAACGGCCTCGAATGGCTCGATCTTCTCGCGGTCGCCATCTATCTGCTCGTGACCATGTTCATCGTGCTCTGGTCGTCACGACGACAGTCCAGCACCAGCGAGTTCTTTCTCGGCGGACGTCGCATGCCCTGGATGGCGGTTGGTCTGAGCGTGCTGGCGACGCTCATGTCGAGCATTTCCTACATGGGTGTACCGGGGGAAATGATCAAAAACGGAATGACCATGTTTGCGCAGTACCTGGCGTTGCCATTCAGTGTTGCCGTCGTCTTCTATCTCTGGATGCCGTTTTTTATGCGGCTGCGATTTACCAGCGCTTACGAATATCTGGAGAGGAGATTCGATGTTCGGATCCGAATCATCGGCAGCCTGCTGTTTCTGCTCCTCCGGATGGGCTGGATGTCGATGGTGATGTATGTCGGCTCACTGGCGCTCACACAGATGGTCCAGACTCTGGTACCGGAAACCCAGGCTGATCCGCTGTCGCAGTGGCTTCACGGAAGCGGCGGTGATCCTCAGCTGCTTCGAGCCACACTGGTCTACTGGATCATTTTTGCGGTCGGAGTTTCGGCAACATTCTACAGTTGCCTCGGTGGTTTCAGAGCGGCTGTCTGGAACGACGTGCTCCAGTCATTGATGCTTTTCGGCGGAACGATGGTGACTCTGGCTTATGTGGTCTGGACAACCGGCACCGGGCCGACGGAATGGTGGCGGATTGCATCCGAAAACTCCGCCGGGCACACCAAGCTGATCGTCTTCAGCTTTGATCCGACCGTTCGAATGACCATCGTCACCGCAGCAGTGCTCAGCTTTTCCTGGACGATCTGCACCCACGGTTCTGACCAGGTCGTTCTTCAGCGATACTTCTCGACAACATCACTTTCCTCGGCTCGCCGCAGTTATCTCGTGAACGCATCGACCGATCTGCTCATGGGATGTCTTCTGGCCCTCTGCGGGCTGGCGCTTCTCGCGTTCTACCTGCAGCACCCGGATTATCTTCCTGAAGGCATCATCACTCGCGAAGCGGACAAACTGGTGGTCAAGAACGGTGACAAGGTACTGCCGCACTTCTTTGCACATCAGCTGCCCGCCGGGATTGGTGGTGTCATCCTCGCGGTGCTCATCTGCGACGCGATGCAGACGCTGGTTTCTGGAGTGAACAGCATCAGCGCTGTCTTCTCCGGTGACCTTTATCTTCGACTCCGACCGGGGCATCAGAAGGCCGGCGGAGACGTTCGTTTCGCTCGAATGCTGACACTGTGTGTCGGTCTGAGCGTCACGTGCATCGCCGTGGGTGTCGCATGGCTTGCACTTCAGTCGGGCAGAAACATCATCGATATGATGGCCCCGGCGTTCAATATGTTCCTGGGACCATTGGCATCCCTGTTTCTGATCGGGATGTTTCTGAAGTGCGACAGTCGAGTGGCTCTGATCACGGTCATCTGCAGCGTTCTGATTTCATTCTTCTGGAGCTACTGGCAGATCCTGTTCAAGACCGAGTATCAGCCGACGATCACACTGGCCACTGCGGTGCCTTACTTCAGCAGCTATCTCATCGCGAGTGTTCTCAGCTGGTTCATCAGAACCCCGGAACAGTACGATGGTCTGAACTACACCTGGAAAGCCGTGATGAAACGGCCGCTGCCCACGGAGTCACAATGAGGTGTTCGTTTGAGTGGATAGAACCAGTCCCGGCATTGAACAGGACAATGTCATGTTCTGCCGGAAATCCAGGGATTCAGGCCCAGCGGGCAACGCTGAAAAAAATGATCTCGTAGGCTGGGACAAGCGAGGATTACGAGCGCCGGCCCACCGTTTCGCGACGTTGATTGCGGTGGGCCTGCGCTTCGCTGGTCCCACCCTACAAAAATTCACAGCCAGCGGGCGATGCCAGTGTGTTCGAACTAACAGCACTGGCTGAGTCAGTGGCACACAGCGGGAATGCCGGGAACAATTCATTTAACGGCGAGCCGAAGGCGTAGCCGCTACCAAAAACACAGCACGGTTGCGGGCGACGCTGTAAAGCACTTTCAAGCATAACGGCGCGAGTGCTATGTCAGAGTTCAATCGATGTGTGCCACTGGCTATGCCAGTGTGTTCGAACCAACAGCACTGGCTGAGCCAGTGGCACACAATCGGAAATGCCGGCTACAAATCGTTTAACGGAAACTCTGACGCTGTCGAGTTAAACACGACCTCGATTTATTTTCCGGACTTCAGCAGTTCGTCCACGAACGGGTTGATGTCGTCTTTGTAGGTGAACGCTTCTTCCTCACCGTCAGTCAGCAGCGAACTGTCGAATCGTTTTGCGAGTTTCCCTTCACGGTCGTAAACGTAAACCGCCGGGATTGAAACGAGCTTCAGTTCGCCGAAGACGGCTTCTGCTTCCACGCTGCTCAGAATGTTCGGAAAAGCGGCTGCGTTCTTCTTCAGGAATTTTTCGACTCGCGGGCGGTACGTTTCCGGAGGCTTCGTTTTGATTCCGGCATAGTCAACATTGAATCCGACACAGACGATTTCTTCAGGAGATTTCTTCTGAAGTGCCACAAGGTTCGGAAATTCCTCCATGCACGGCAGACAGGAAAGCGACCAGATATCCACAACGACAATCTTCCCTCGATTCTTTTCCAGGATGGCTTCAACATCCTTCCACGTTCCCGTGCTGAGCGTGACTTCGGACGCAGAGCTGTCGGGGGACGCAGAGCTGTCGGCGGATGCGGGTGCCTCAGAATTCTTGACAGCATCTTTTTCTGCCGCAGACAGCCCGTGAAGACCGCTCGGCGGAGAAACAACGGCGACAGCGAGAAGCAGCATCGCCCCGATCCGCAGAGACCGGCCGGAAACAGAATTCAGCAGGGAGCTGACAGAAAGAGATCGCAGGGGGAACAATGGAGTCATAGAAATTCAGATACTTTCCTGGTCGAACAGATGACGAACTGATGCGTCTGCAGTCAGAATGACATTCCGATTCTACTCATGGTAGTTTATCGCGTCGACGTCGCTTTGCTGAGTATTTCGGACCGGGAGTCTGGTCGATGGTTCTGAACTGGGATCTGGGCAGCCACACACTTTGTCGGGGCCGTCTTCCGCTGCTGATGGGAATTCTGAACGCCACACCCGACAGTTTTTCTGACGGTGGGAATTTTCTTCCGGCGGATCTGGCGGTGGAGCATGGGCTGCAGCTGGTCTCTGAAGGAGCTGACATCATTGATGTTGGCGGTGAGTCCACTCGCCCCGGATCGCAGCCGGTGTCCACGGATGAAGAACTCCGCAGGACAATTCCGGTCATCGAACGACTGGCGAAACAGATCGCAGTTCCCATCTCCATTGATACAACCAAGTCGGAGGTCGCTCGGCAGGCAATCGATGCAGGAGCAACCATCGTCAATGACATCTCCGGGGCTACATTCGATGCGAAGATGATCTCGATCTGCAGTCGCTCGAAGGTGGGCGTCTGCCTCATGCATATTCAGGGGCGTCCCGAAACGATGCAACAGAATCCTCACTACGAAAACGTCGTCAGTGAGGTGATGGAGTTTCTTCGTCACCGGATCGAAGACTGCCTTGCAGCCGGGATCCCTCCGGAGCGACTCTGCCTGGACCCAGGAATCGGGTTCGGTAAGACAGCAGAACACAATCTGCAGCTGATGCAATCCATTCCCATCCTTCACAGGACACTCGAACGTCCGGTCCTGATCGGACATTCCCGAAAAAGATTCCTGTCAAAGGTTCTGGGCCGGGAGGTGGAAGAACGTCTCGCGGGAACACTCGGAGTGTCTGTCGCACTGGCTCTGAAAGGCGCTGACATTCTGCGTGTCCATGACATTCGAGCCGTTCGAGATTCGTTGCTGGCCTGCATGGCACTGCTGGATCCGGCATAGCCGCAGACGCGCCACTGAGAGACATACCGAATTGAACGTGACAAGGCGGTTGTGTCTCTGACTTTCTCGGGCAGCGGCTCTATCCGTGTCGATAGAGATTTCTGCAGTCGGGATTGAACAATCCGACACGATTGAACGGGGCGACGGCATTCTTCACGAATTCTGTGAATTCCGTTGTCGAGACGGATTCATCTCGTACCGCATCTGCGGCCTGCTTGAGAGCATCTCTCAGGGCCGGATGATCGGCACTGAGAAACGCTGCGCCCGGCACAGAACGTTCACCGCGTCGCTCCGCTTCTGACCAGGTCGCTGTTGAGAAATAGAACATGGACATCGCGATCATTCGATCGAATTCCCGAAAGCCGGCGTAGCTCCCGCTGACAATCTCATCCAGAAACTCCACTTCGTGCTGGAATGTCGTATCGTATTTTTCGAGGGCGGAACTTAACTCCGGCTTCTTCCAGTGCTGCTCGAAGATTCTGATGAGTCGTTCGATCCCGGCGAGTGTCCACGCATTGCCCGTCGAATGCAGCGGATCCAGAAACGCCGCTGTGTTCGGCAGCATCACCCATCGATCACCGGATGCACATTTCAGTCGGCGCTGCATGGGCCCGGTTCTGCGCAGCGGAATGCAGGGCTTCGCATGTCGAAACTGTTCTGCAACCGACGGCAGCATGGCCATGATGTTCGACCACTCTTCCTCCGGCGTTACGTCCGGGTTGAGTGGAAAGTGTTCCGGGTCGAGAGCGAATCCTGCGCTGGTGACTCCGTTGTCAAATCGCAGCACCCACATCCATCCGCCGTCAAAAATGTGATGCAGTGCGGCGTCATCACAGGGAAACGGATGATCTTCCGGATGTCCGCCGAGTGACCGATAGAGTGGTTCCCAGAGCGAGACGTCGCGAAAATGTGAAAACAGTCCGCGAGACCGAGTCCGCAGACCATTCGGGTGAACACCAATGTTCAGATTGCGAGCCAGGAAGCCACCGTCTCCGGAAGCGTCGATCAGGAAGCTTGCGCGAATATTCCCGGATGGAATCTGTTCATGTGGCGGGGAGTGATGCTCTGAAGGTCGAGTGCCGGTGAGGTGATTACCGGTCATGTGCCAGCCGTGAGCATCCGCCGTCAGACTCGCAATCTGAAATCCTTCGAACACAGGAATTCCGGCGTCAGCCGCTTCGCGCGCCAGAAACTGATCAAAGTCTGATCGAAGCCAATGAGTATCAGCGTCTGATTCTGAAACACTCGCTTCCACGATCAGTTCGTTGCCGTGATCTCCATCCGGAACGAAAGAGCAGCCCGCCGTGTGGTGGAAATAACTGAAGCCACGTTTCAGACCGCAGACGATTTCGGGATACGCGACCTTCCAGTCCGCATAGTTTGTGAGCGGCAGCAGGCGAGGCAGTGAGTATCGCCGTGCGAGATCCTCAAGAATAAGGTTCGCCATTGGAGTCGAAGATTCTCCGATTGCGAATCGCGGGTGATGACCCCGGTCGAGCACAATCGGAGAAAGACCCAGCTGCCTGAGCAGAAGAGCGGTCAGGCATCCGCTGAATCCGGCACCGATCACAGCGACGTCACCGCGAACTTCGTTCATGATCGACCTCCCGGACAGTGACAGTCAATTCGAGGTTCTGACTGCTGCGACAGATTGATCCGCTGAAGACGAGCCAGACGAGCCGAAAAACAATCCCGGCAGTCCGCCAGCTTCTCAATGTCCCAGAGATCAGCGAACAGACGTCGATCCGGAGACATCGGAACCGCATCCATCACATCTTCGAGAGTCTTCAGTGTGGCCGCGTGATAATCACCAGTCCTCTGGAGTTCATCCATCATGCCATTGCCTGAACGAACCGGAATGACACTGCAGCAGCTGACTCCTGCCTGAAAGGCGTGTTCAACGGACCTGACTGCCCATTCAGCTCCCGACTGCAGATCAAGTCCCGGCGGATTCAGCAGGACAAACGCTCTGCAGGAAATGTCATGTGTCCGCAGAAAACCAACAGCACGATCGAAGTCTGAAACGGTCATCTGCTTATTCAGTCGCGGCAGTATCTCGGGATGAATTGTTTCCAGCCCCATCGCAATTTCCAGTTCAGGAACCACAGCGGAGAAAGTCGAGCCGAAGCTGTGTCGGATACGATCGTTCTGTGACTGATGCAGCGATTCGCTGTCTCGTTTCTGAACCGAAGACGCGGTTTCGCGCAGCAACGTACGAAACTCAACACAGCGTTGATTGGTCAGCCGCGGGTGGTTCTCCACGATCACGGTCGCGAACCGGGACACCAGCGCGGCGATGTCCGCGTGGTCTTCCGGAGGAATTGCTCGAGCGTCGAAAAAGTTGCCGGCGTTGTAGAGCTTGACGTGACGAATCGAAGGAAGCTGCTCCAGTGCGATCCGAATCTGTGCCGGGATCGCTCCCACAGGCACGCGTTCGGTGAGCGTATATTTCCAGAGATCGCACATGACACAGCGAAAAGGACACTCCCGATTCGTCAGAAAGATCGTCGCAACGTCCTCGATCTCTCCGGAACGTCCTCGTTCCTGTTCCGTCAGGCAGCCGTACGGTTTCCACGGATCAAGTTTCTCGCGCGCCGGCCTGAGTGAAATCAGTTCCGCATCGGAGACCTGGCGAAGCACCATGAGACAATCACTTCGGGACAATCACTTCAAATCTGAATTCGTCAGGCGAACAGGGTATCAAACTGCCGCCGATACTCCCGAGGATCTTCAGGGAAGACGGCCGTGAAGTCACGTTCGCTGAGAGCTCCGCGCTGAAATCTTCGTTTCGGAAATGTCGGCATCGTGATCCCGGTCACGGCCTGGATTCCGCGAGCGACGATTTCTCCCTTGAGCTCATAAAGGCGTTCTTCATTCCAGTTCGTCAATTCGATGAACGGTATGCCTTCGGCAACCTCGATGACGTTCGGCAATGCAAACGGACTGAATCCTCGGAATCCACAGGCGGCCGCCGGGGCCGATGATCGAACATGCCCGCGACTCTGACCTCCGGAATAAGTCAGTGAATGCTTGATCGCATGAACTCCCCAGCCTTCCTGATAAAGCATCTGATTGTTCAGTACGCTTCGGATCGTCAGTTCCGGGTTCTCATGGATCGGGTAGTCCTTCAGATTCTCATCGCCACCATCACCATCGATCAGCCATTTCCATTCCGGATAGCGTTCTCGAATACCGCGACAGACGGCAAGCGTCATCGCCGCCGCCTGCACGTCCAGCGGCTTATAGTCTTCGATGACACGCATTGCGTCCGTGACTTTGATCTCACAGACAGGGACCTGGATACGCTCCAGCAGATATCCCAGATCGAGCTGGTCGAGAAATCTCTGTGCCTGACGAGCGTCTTCCGCTCGGCCTTCAACTTCCAGCGTGAATGCCTTCAATCGCTGCGGGGCTTCTCCTCGTTGCAGCAGTCGATGATACAGAGTCAGAAGCACGGCTCCACTGTCGACGCCGCCGGAGAACAACACACCCAGTGGTTCGCGAGAATCGATCTGATCCAGCCAGAGATCGATCTCATGAGCGAGAGCTCCGATGTATCTCTCACCGATTTCGTTGAGGTCCGTGGACAGCTGATTTCGAGCCGGATCGAAGAACCGTGTGTATGATGGGCTGGGGTCCGGACATCCGACCAGAGCGAGTTCCGTGACGTGATGGGCAGGAACCATTCGCGTATAGCTGGGATGGAACTGGCCATCCAGTCCCTCCTGCCTCAGCCAGTTTCGAATCGCGTCCATTCTTTCTGCGACAACAAGCACCGGACCGGCATGGTGCTTGGCAATGAAATATCGGAGTGACCTGCCGATGGAGCGAACCATTCGGACCGTACGACCGGACTTGTGAATCAGTGCGAACTGACCGTCGATTCCGCGGATTCTCGCCGGGTCTCCGGATGCGACACAGGCGGCCGCCTCTTCTTCAGTCATGTTCAGCAGAATATTTCCTGTCGGGTCGACAAGATTGACGAGGCGTTCGATCAGCTGTGGAGACTGCATGGCGACTTTCTGAGTTCTCTGAAGAGTTGACTCTTTTTATTCCTTTTGAGGTTCCCTCGCAATGACGCGGCAAAGATGAAGCCAGTCCGTGATGCGAGTTGCCACACGCGGTGAAGCGGAACGTTGTGGGCTGGACGGTCGGAAGACTCATTTTTTGGCGGGACCGGATCGTTGCGTCACCGGATGATTCGCGCCATTCCGCTGGCTGAACGTCACTGCGCGATTCCGATGACTGAACATAAATCCAACGAAACCGGCTTGAGCGTTGTCCGGGAGTTGACTTGAGGGAAAGGAACGTGTTCACTTCAATCTGAAAGTCCGGGATCGCGTGAGACTCGCGTATCGCGACCTTCCCGTATCGGAGCTTGGTTTGGTGATGCACCGGCTTGATGGCATGCTGAATGGAATAACAATCTGATGGGTGGTGCGAGTCTGCAGACGCTGCGTGTCTGCTCGCTGACCTCTTCTCCCATGCGATTCCGATTCTTTCAGCTTACGTACTGGCGTCCATGGTCGTTTTTGATTGCATCTGCTGGTTGGGAGAGAGTGTGACTCAATTCCGGAGGCGTCGCGTGCTGCTGGCGTTTGTTGTCGTGGCAGTAGTCGTCGGATTCGTGTTTCTCACCGTCACTTCGGGCCGCCCGTCCAATCTGGGTGTTCGTGACGGGAGTCTGGCACCATGCCCGGATTCACCCAACTGCGTTTCGACTCAGGCACGGGACCCTGAACATTCGATCGCCCCACTGCTATTTCAGGGTGATGTAAATGCTGCTCTTGAGACCCTGAGTGAGATTGTCGGGCAACTGCCCAGAACTCGAGTGATTGAGAAATCTGAAAACTACCTGTGCGTTGAATTCAGAAGTGCATTATTTCGTTTTGTTGACGACGTGGAATTTTTCGCAGAACCCGATTCCGGCCGAATTCATATGCGTTCTGCCTCACGAATTGGATATTCCGATCTGGGTGTTAACCGAGATCGGATCGAATTGATTCGCCGTTTGTTTCAGGCGACAAAGGCAGCTTCGACTGCCGACACCACGAAAGACTGACGTCCCCGCAGCACGGCCGCGAATCTAGTGCTTTGTCAACACAAAGAACAGGGTTTTCTTGTCATTCCCGCGCAGGCGGGAATCCAGATTGCAACACTGGATTCCCGCCTGCGCGGGAATGACGACACAAAAACAAAGGTGTGACAAAGCGCGAGTGCTCTGTCAAAGATCAATTGATGTGTGCCACTGGCTCTGCCAGTGTGTTCGACCGCTACAGCACTGGCAGAGCCAGTGGCACACTAGCGAGTGCTCTGTCAGAGCTTAAAACAGGGTGATTGTGTCATTCCCGCGCAGGTGGGAATCCACAATGGGGCACTGGATTCCCGCCTGCGCGGGAATGACGGAACCCCAAAATCAGGTTTGACAAAGCACTCGCCGCACCGACGTGGCTCCGGATATCCTGCATCAGATTCCGACTCAAGCGACAGTTCAGATCAGCGCACACGAATCTCCAGAGACGTCACATCGTCGTTCATTGTGAACGCAGCCTGGCTGAATGATGGTGGTCCGAACAGTGATCTGGCGTTGTTGGAAAATCCGTAAGGTTCTACAGGGATACCGAAACTGTTCTTTGTGAGCGTGCCGTCACCGTTGAGATCCTGAAATACGGCGATCGCGGCCGATCGGTTGTCGGGCAGTGAAAGTGAGAACTCAACGGTCTCAGAAGAGACTTCCTGCGTCGTTGTGGAGCGACTGTTCTCAGGCTTCGGAAACCCGCTAGCGGATTCAAAGACAGCAACATAAAGTGCAGAAGGCTGGCCCTTCAGTCCGGAGACCTGAACGGAAATGTCTCGCATTGATCCGGAATCGCTATCAAGTTCCGGAAGAGACTCCTCCGGAGCCGGATCAGCGCTGTCGTCAGAGGCCGCACTGGCATCGTCGGCTGCACTGGCATCCGAGGCTGCACCGGCATCCAGGGCTGCACCGTCATCGGAGGCTGCGATAGTCGGCGACCTCTGAGTTTCTTTGGATTGGTTGTCACCGGAAAGTGGCGTGACAGCGGTCTGCAGTTTCGAATCCGCTGCCACGCCAGGCGCGATCTGCCTGTCGAGGTAAAGCAGGTAGCCGCACCCGATGCAGATCAATGTCAGCAGTGTTACAACAGGATCGAGACGCATCATGGATCTGACTTCGCAAAATTTCGTCTATCCGCGTTTCCAGCGTCCTGAAAACAGCAGCGTGAGCACACCCAGCACCAATGAGCTGCCCAGAAGTACGGCGACTTCATTCTGCAGACTTGTCAATGGAGACTGAAACCAGAAAACCTTCTGATAGCCATCCAGAGCCCACGCATTGAATGTCCATCGACCGATGTCCTTCATGCGATCGCTCATGGCGAATCGAGGAATCATGCTGCCACCGACAGCTGACATGCTCAGAATAATGACCACAGAAACCGCATTGAGTTGTGCTCGTGATCTGCACAATGTCGCCAGCAGCATCGCAAAGCTGGCGGTGGCGGCAGCCGTGCTGAAGGTCATGATGCAGAATCCCACGATGTGTTCCGCAAGCTGGATCCTGAAGACGATTTCTGCCCAGACAAACATGACCGTGATCTGAAGACATCCCAGCAGAAGAATTCCCAGCCACTTGCCGATGATGATATGAAACAACCCCGCCTGACTGACCAGAATGCGATCCAGTGTTCCCGATTCCGCTTCCTCCAGCAGTGCGGCCGCATTGCCAGTGGAGGAGAACAGCAGGAACAGCACAGCGATTCCAGCGGCGTACATGGCGATGCGCGGATTCTCCTGAGTCGCTGCCTGCGGATTTTCAACGCTGATACTCACAGCCTCGTCGTTCTCTGATCCCGTTGTTTCTGCCAGCGCGCGTTCCAGAATTTCTTCGGTGGTGAGTTCTGCCTTTGGTGGAGCGATCGCCCATTCTTTGGGCACACCGGAAACTCCATTAACCGAATTGACTCCATCCGCATCCGTCATCAGCCAGCGACTGGCCGGATCGTTCTCAAAGATCTGCGATGGATCTTTCACCGGGTCAAAGTACTGCGTTCCACGAATCGCTGTGAGTGGATTTGCCTGCGACGTGAGAGGCGTTTGGTCGCCAACTTCGGGTTCACTTGCTTCCGTTGCTCCACTGGCTTCGCGAGGACCGCCATATCCGCTGGAAGACTGAGTCGCCAGACTGAGGCTCATCATCTGCTCGGCTGCTGCTGCCGCCTTCTTCTGCGCAAAGAAACCCTTCACGACAGACGTGACCATCGCCACCGCCATCGGATTCTGACCGTCCGTCACCAACTGCACGGCACAGGGCGTAGAGTCTTGCGAGTCGGCCAGCCGGGAAGGAAATTCATCTGGAATTCTGACGATCAGATCGAATCGCCCCGATCGTTGAGCTTCCGCAATGGTCGCTTCGATCTGAGCCTGGTCGATCGATTCGTTCTCGTTTTCATCGGTGAGTTCTGTCGATGTCGGTTGTTGAATCAGCGGAGAACACTGCAGCGTTGAATTCGTCTCGAGAAAGCTCCGTAACTGAATGCTCAGCGCCGTTTCAGAAGCCGCGATCCAGCCGATTCGCAGCTTCTTGTCGCTGCCTGTGGCAATCCCTTTGCTGAAGATCCCGGCGAAGATACTGAAGAACACAACGGGCATCACGAAGACCAGCACCAGCTCCAGCGGATTGTTCCGCAGACGCAGAAACAGAATGCGAAGGATCGTCAGGATCATTCCCGCAGACTCCTTCCGGTCAGTTCCAGAAAGACATCCTGCAGTCCATAGCTGCGAACATCAATCCGGCTGGGTTCCTGGTCCAGCTGCTTCAGCACCGACAGAACCTGAGGCAGTTCCTTCATCGAAGCGAGTGAACATGTCGCCGTGGTTTGTGCTTCGTCAAATGTGAATGATGCCAGAGGCTTAGAGCAGGGGTGATCGAATTTCAGGATCACTCGATGCGGCTGACCAATCGTTCTGCTGACCAGCTCGCTCAATGTGCCGTCGGCGACAATCGTGCCATGATCCATGACCACGATCCGGTTGCAGCGCGTTTCCACTTCTTCCAGTTGATGAGTCGTCAGCAGGACGGCGGCTCCATCAGCCGTCAGCTGCTGCATCATCTCATAGATGCGTTCGCGACTCTGCGGGTCGACGCCGACTGTAGGTTCATCGAGCAGCAGAATGTCCGGATCGTGCAGTACGCTGCAGGCGATGTTGAGACGTCGCTGCATGCCTCCCGAGAGAGTCTTCGTCAGTGATCGCGTTCGATCTTTCAACGCCGCCCATTCCAGCACTTCGCCAATGCGATGCTTCAGAGCTTTGCCGCTGACGCCTTCGAGTCTCCCGAAGACTTCCAGGTTCTGCTGAACTGTCAGGTCGGGATAGACCGCGAGGTTCTGAGGCACGAGACCCAGCCGAATGGGTTCGTCGTTGTCCGGATCATCATCGTCATCCGCTGGAACAAACGGGTGTCGAGTGATCGTTCCGGAATCCGGCTTCAGCAGACCGCTGATGCACCGGATCATGGTGGTTTTGCCGGCTCCGTTGGGGCCGAAGAATCCGAGCAGTTCGCCGGGCCGAAGTTCCAGTGAGATCCCCTTCAACGCTTCCCGTCCGCGGTAGGTTTTGCGAACGTTCTGGAGCGTCAGGACGGGGGGAACTCCGGTGGCCGACGACTCCGTCATGACGTTGCCATCTCATAACTTCGCTGACGCCACTGAACACCTTTGCCCTGTGACTTGCGGATCAGTGCAATCCACTGAATGGTCAGAAACAAAATGATCGACGCGGGATTCAACACACAGGCCAGCCACGCGCCGTCGAATTTCAGACAGCAACAAACGCGAGGCAGATAGCTCAACACAAAAGCCGCCACGATCGGAAGCAAAAAGTCTTCGCTGATCAGATTCAACGACAACGCGACTGCGGACAACAGCGGGGCTACGAACGCCAGCAGCATCAGCACCGTCATCACCGGCAACAGCGGCATCTTCGCGAATCCCTCGTTCGCGTTCTTCATCAGGCCGGACCAGGTTTCAGAAAACGAAGTATACATCCGGCAGCGAGCCACATCGGACGCATCAAACAGATCGGTCTTCAGGCCCGACAATCGATACGCTCGAGGCAGCATGATGCCATCGTGCAGTGACTGACGAATTGCACCGTGTCCACCGCTCTGTTCGTACGCTCGTTTCGTGGTCAGAAAGAACTGGCCACATCCGGCGGCGGCTCCGGTCATTCGAGTCCATCGCATCAGAGCGAACGGCAGAAAGCAGAGCAGGATGACGTGGATGAGAGGAATCAGCATCTGCTCGCCGATGGTGATGACTCGCTGGCGAGGAAACCCGCTGAGCAGATCCGCGCGAGTTCGTTGGCGCTGCATGATGGCTCGACGAAGGGCATCTTCTGTAAGAGCCACATCAGCATCCAGAAAGACAAGTTCTTCGTATTTCGCCTGCTGAGCCAGTTGATAGCAGGCAAACTGCTTGCCGCTCCAGCCGGCCGGGACAGGCGTTCCTTTCAGCAGTCGAACGTTCGGATGCTTTTTCGAATACGCTTCCACGATCGCGTCTGTACCGTCCTGACTTTCGTCGTCCAGCACACACAGGTCACAGGAAACTCCCTCGCTGGCCAGCACTGAATCCAGTAGTGGACCAATTCGTAATGCTTCGTTACGTGCGGGGATCAACACAGAGACGCACACGTCGCCTTGCTCAACGTTGCCACTGATGGGGACAGCGGCCTTGCGGAAGAAAAGCAAATTCACAAGAAACATCACAGAAACGAACGCGCTGGCGGCGAGTGAAGACCAGACGGTGATTGATGTGACGACGGCCGTCATACGAGTTCTCCCTTGATGGCCCTGGACGACTCCAACGGCTCGCCACGATGTCGATCCTGGAACTGTTGACCGCGAAGGGCGGCAATCATTCGACGCCAGAGATCGTAAAGTCCTCCGATGCCGGCTCGTCCCATCGTCAGAGTCGTGAAATTCGCCGGATCGCGAGCAATCGCCAGTGCCGCCAGGGATGTTTGTGTCGTAGCCAGAGCCGTTTCGAACACGGGTGTTCTTGCGTCCCGATCAGTCGGAAGACTTGCACAATCCATGGGATTACCAAACCGCACAAGCAGTTCCGGGGAGCGTTCATTCCAGAACGTGTACTCAATTGCCATCGGCAGTGCGGTCCCGTGGAATTCAGGATCGACCAGATGGCTCAGTCCATTCATGAACGATGCCGGTTGACGAATATCGTGAAACTTCCCCGCTGGTGTCAGCCAGAGAATCGTCTGTGGATTCTTCAGCAGTTCGCGGCTGGTCCGCAGAAACTCCTTCGCGCCGCTGGCAGTGTCGCGTTCAACCGCGAAGAAACCGAGTCGCTCCAGAATGGGATAACTTTTCAGGGCTTCCGCGTCCATGGGAGCAGCAAACTGACGACCGGAAAAAAGCAGATCCGTCATCAGCACGCCGGTCATCGGATCCCACCAACCCGGATGATTGATGAAGCACACGATCGGCGCAGCGCGCAGCTCGGCCAACTGTTCCTGCCCGGTGACTCGAACGGCATTGAAATTCTTCCGCACGAAACGACGTACGTACCCACGAAAGCCCCAGTTCAGGATTTTTGCGGGCAGACTGGCCATATCGATTCCGGGAGCAAGAAGTGTTGATGTCGTCGCTTGATCAGTCGCCGGGCGCTAGCCCAATGGCACTTGCTTTAGAACAAAGTGGGCATCACTCTCCGAGTAATGGATTGCGATTCTTCGATCGAGTGAAGTCCTTTCCACAGTGCGAATCGCATTTCGTCACTCGGAGAGTGACGGCTACTTGAAAACAAGTGCAGCTTCGTATGCTCAGGCCGCTTTTCCATGAACGCTCTTTTCAACCTTCGTCCCTGACGCACGCAGATCCTGATCGACGGTGTCTGCTGCGATCCAGCCGGACATCATCACCATCGGCATCCCGGGGCCAGGATGAGCCGACCCGCCGGCAAGGTACAGGCCCTTCATTTCAGAAACACGATTGGCTGGTTTGAACGCACCCATGAAGCGGCCATGACTCGCCAGTCCGTAGATCGCTCCGTTCAGCACATGATAACGGCGATGAATGTCGGCTGGTGTCAGCGAGTGTTCCACTTCGATGCGGTCTTCGATGTCTTCCATACCAGCCGTGGTCTTCAGCTTGTTGATGATCACGTTTCGATACTCAGGAAGCATCTTGTTCCAGTCGTGATGCTTCCGCAGGTAAGGCGTATGAACCAGAATGTACAACGCTTCGCCATTTCCAGGAGCAACCTTGTCGCCTGAAAGGGACGGAGCACACACATAGCATGTGGGATCGGCCGCTGGTTCGCCTTTGCCGTAGATCTCACCGAACTCCACATGCGGATCGCGGCTGAAGACAAAGTTGTGATGCAGGATGTGGTCGTACTTTTTGCGAAGCCCCAGATACAGTACGACGCCGGAACAGGCCGCTTCGAACTTTCGCTTTGACATGAACTTGTCGGCGACCTTCTTTGGCAGCAGCTCTTCGCAGGTTCGCACGCAGTCAGAGTTCGAGACGACGGTTTCGGCCTTCAGGACTTCGCCATTGTCCAGAGTCACTCCGGCAACGCGACCTGACTGCGAATCGATCGACTTGACCTGATGTCCCGTGATGTACTTGACGCCCAGTTCTCGGCCCAGTCGAACCATGGCTTCCGGGACCGCTCGTGTTCCTCCCATCGGATACCAGATTCCTTCGTCGGTCTGCATATGAGCAATTCCGCAGAGCACCGCGGGCGATGATTCAGGCGACGAACCCACGTACTGTGTGAAATGGTCAATCATCTGAGCGATTCGTGCATCCGGGATATGCGACCGCACCAGCCCGGCCACTGTGCGACCGAATCGGAGGCTCAGCACATCTCGCAGAACATTCAGAGAGAATGATTCCTTGACGTTCATCGTGTCGGCGATGCCACCGACGCTCTTCCAGAAGAAGAACTTCTGAGAAACCTCGTCCAGCTTCTTCGAGATCGCCATGAACTTTTCATACCCGTTGCCGGTCGTGTCAGCTCCGGTGAAGTCACGCAGCCGGTTCTTCATTTCCGGCAGCGATTCGACGAGATCGAACTGTTTTCCGTCTTCGAAAAAGCATCGCCATTGTGGATCGAGACGAACCATGTCTAGATAGTCTTCCAGCTTTCGACCGGCCTCCGTGAAGACTCGTCGAAGAACAGAAGGCAGAGTCAGAATCGTCGGCCCCATGTCGAAGCGGTAGCCCTTGTCTTCCAGCAGAGCAGCTTTCCCGCCGAGCCATTCGTTTTTCTCGACCACAGTCACCGAGTATCCTCGGGCGGCCAAAGTACACGCTGAAGCCAGGCCAGCCAATCCGCTGCCGATAACGATGACGTCTGATTGAGTTTTCATGTGGACGTTCCTTTCCGAGACATTTATTTCCTGCTTCACCAGCAGGCGATGTTCAAATTCGCCACCGGGTTTACCCCGGTGGTGCGGACTTAAGCTCTCCATCCGACCTTGTGTCGGTGGGAGCCAGACTGATTGGCTACAACAGGACGCCCAAAGACGGACCACTCCTTTTTTGCTCGCCTTCGGCGAGCAAAAACAGGGAAGGAGTAAGAGATCGAAGTTTTCGCGTCGCGGAGTAGCCTGCAAGTCAGCGGTCTACCGACGCAAGATCGGTAGGGCCGTAAAATACGCCATTTTCCTTAAGTCCACGCCATTGGGGTTCAACCCAGTGGCGTAGAAATACTATGTTGTGACTTTCCGGCGCTGACTTCGCCGGATCTTCATTTGTTCCATCGTCGCCTTAATCATCTTTGGCACAGCCATCAGCGACTGCAGTGGATGAGCCGCATGTTCCAGGCGAATCAGTTGTTCCATTACGTCTGCGTCGGCTGCCGTTGGCGACTGCAGATGTGGTTTGAACCAGCGGCGAGTTGCGATGATCGCCTTGAGTTGAGTCATCTCCAGCAGTCCTGCTTCCCCGCGAGTCATTCCATGGCCGCTCATTCCGCGACCTCCAAAGGGGACTCGCGGATCAGCAGTTGGCACGATCATGTCATTGATCACCACGCACCCTGCGGAAATCAGACGAGCAAACTGCTGACAACGAGCCGGTGATCCAAAGACTGTTGCGCTGAGTGCGTATGGACATTTGGAATTTTCATAAAGAGCCTGTTCGGCTGACTCCACGCGGATAAGCGACAACACCGGAGCAAAGAGGTCGGCCTGAGTGATCGACATGTCGGAAGTGACATGATCCAGAACGGCGATGCCGGAAAGCTCCGCAGCGTTGGTTATAGAACCACAGACCAACTCCGCGCCATTGGAAACGGCTTCGCGAATCTTCGTGGCTGCGAAACGCAGTGCACGTTCTAAGCCGGAGTCTCGTAGGGTGGGACCAGCGAGCATTGCGAGCGCCGGCCCACCATGTGGATCAAGCGGTGGGCCAGCGCTGCGCTTGTCCCACCCTACGATTCTGGCGTCTATTTTCGCTTTGAGAAGTCGCAGGATCTCGTCGGCCTGCTGGTGGTTTGCAAAAACTCGTCGAGGAGCCATGCACGTTTGACTATTGTTCAGCGTCAGTCCAAACAGCAGACAATCGCTGACCAGATTCAGGTCGGCGCCATCAAGCACGAACACTGCGTCGCAGCCGGAAAGTTCCATCACCGAAGGGGTTGTTGATTCGGCCAGTTCACGGCTCACGGCTCTGCCGGTGTTTGCTGAGCCCGTCAGAAACACTTTATCGACACCGATACGAATTGCTTCAGTGGCCGCATCGCTGCATTCCGGCAACACCTGTATCAAACCGTCGGGCAGACCTGAGGCAACCGCCATCGAAACCAGCGTTTGCATGGCTCGCGAACGATTCTCCGCCGGCTTGATCAGAACGGCATTCCCTGCGGCGATCGCCTGCAGAATCTGAATCCCGGGCAACATGAGTGGATAGTTCGACGGACCGATGATCAACACGACACCCAGCGGTTCCGGCCGCAGGACAACTGAGTTTCCCCAGAGCCACATTGGACGCCCGCGTTGACCGACGGTTTTCTCCTTCAGAATACGAGCCGCTTCGGTTTCCAGAAATCGGCAGGCGTCCAGCAGCGGCAGCACCTCAGCCGCCAGAGTTTCAGCAAGATTGTCACGGTCAACCGTGTTTGCCAGCGTTCGTGGATCAGTGGCGATATGCAGACGGAGCTTCTTCAGGATCTTCAGATGACTCTGCAGAGGAACCGCGGCCCACTCCGTCTGCGATGTACGAGCAGTCGTCAACTGTGATCGAACGGTATCAGCACTCAAACCAGCGATGTCTTTTTCGCCACCGGGTTTATCCCGGTGGTTTACCGGCTTTTGCGCTACGCCGATCGCATCTGAGGTTGAAGCTGGAGTCACTTCAGGGTCGACATCCGAGCGAGCAGTCTCGCTCACACTCTCCGCCGCAAGCAGGCGCAGTCGAACACTTGCAGGCTCTGTCTTCCCACTCAGAATCGCCGGCCCCATCACGCAGCCCTCCGCTCAGCCGCTGGTGCCATCGGCAAGGTGGCGGGGTTCGAAGACGCTTCCGGAAACTGCAGTTGCAGCACATCGCACATCATGCGAGCCGAAATCCGAGCGGATTCGTAGATGACTGGTAAACCGCTGCCCGGATGAGTTCCACCACCGACGAGGTACACCTGCTTGAGGTCGTTGAAGCGGTTTCGAGGGCGAGCATGCAGCATCTGTCCAAGGTTATGAGCCAGATTGAACGTGGCACCACGGAAGACCTGATACGTGTTCTGCCAGTCATCCGGCGTCACGACTTTTTCGAAACGAATGCGTTCTTCGACATCGTGGAGTCCAAGTTTCGCCATCTGCTGCAACACGCGTTTGCGGAACATCGGTGCCTGAGATTTCCAGTCGACATGGGGGCTCTGATTCGTCACCGGAGCCAGCACATAGAGAGTGCTCATGCCGTTCGGAGCCAGCGAACTGTCCGTAACACCGGCATTCTGTACATAGATCGACGGATCTTCCGAAAGGATCTTCAGGCGATCGATCTCATCCAGATTTCGTTCGTAGTCCTTCGCGATGTAGATCGTGTGATGCGGCAGGTGCTCATAGCGTCCTTCGATGCCAAGATACATCATGAAGGTCGAACAGGAATACTTGCTGCGATCCAGCTTGTTGTTATTCCACGACTTTCGCAGATGATCGGGCACCAGGGTCTTCATGGCCTGAGCGAAGTCGGCGTTAATCACCAGCGAATCGAACGTGTGACTGCCGGAACGAGTCTTCAGGCCCACAGCTTTGCGACCTTCGAAATGCAGCTGTTCGACAGGTTCGCTCAGCCGAACATCAACGCCCATTTCACGAGCAATCTCGGCCATCTTTTCGCTGACGGCTGCACATCCTCCATGAGGATGAAAGACGCCGTATTCGTATTCCAGAAACGCCAGGATCGTAAACAGACTCGGACACTGGAACGGCGACATCCCAAGATACTTGGACTGAAACGAAAACGCGGTGACCAGTCGAGGATCGGAGAAGTGTTTGCTCAGATCACCGGCCACAGATCGCCATGGCCGAACCCACGGAGCGGCTTTCAGCACAGACGGACGCAGCAGATCAAGCATGCTGCTGAACGGCGATTCCAGGATCGGTCGAAAGCGTTCCAGCTTGGTTCGATTTTCATTCATGAAGCGTGCGAATGAATCGGCATCCTGCGGCGCGATGCGAGCGATCTCGGTGCGCATGCGTTCCAGATCCGGCGTTGCATCGATTCGTCCTCCAGCACCGAACTCCAGCCGGTACTGAGGATCCAGTCGTGTCATCGGGACATCGCGCCAGAGGTTGCGGCCGACGGACTCGAAGATTTCTTCGAGCACTCGAGGATAAAGAAAGAAGGTCGGACCGGTATCGAATCGAAATCCGTCCGCTTCAATCGCCGCGCAGCGACCACCCACACGTTCGGCGCGTTCGAATAATGTGACGTCTGCACCAGCCTGAGCCATGAGCATGGCATTCGCCAGACCACCTGGCCCAGCACCGACAATGCAGATTTTCTTCCTTTTCGCTGGCATCCTTGCCATTGCGGGTCCTGTCAGATCAAGTAAATGAACAGTACTCTTAAATTATGCCCTCTTTTCCAAAGCGACACAACATGAGTCAAAGGGTCGTTAATCTCCCTTAGGCCAATTTTCCGGTTCCCGCTCAAATGCCTCTCAGCACATGGACACCTGTGAATGACTTCTGAATGTCAGACAGGCAGCACTGAGGTCTCGGACCTGACATCGGCCAGGATCTTCTGCACGTCCTGACGAGTCAATTTGCTGCCTGCCCCGCCATCCTTGAGCTTCTGAAGCGAGCCGTCTGCCAGCAAAAACAGAAAGCGGCAAAAGAGAATGATATCAATTGGAAAATCGTGCCTTTCGAGAAAGCGGATGTACATCAATGCATCCCGGCGCCCCTGCAAGGCCAGCTCATGAATGTTCTCACGCGATGTTTCAACGGGAATAAACACTCGGCCATTGGCTGCATCGAAACGTGTATCCTTCAGGATATTGATGAGCTGAAGGAACTCTCCGAATCCCGTTGCAAGTGATCGCAGTTCCTGATGAACCACAAGGCCCGAAGGATGATGAAAAACAAATAGATCCGTCATCAGCTCTCCCACAATCCCCGCCACCGCATAACAGTAGAGCTTCAGATCGCTGACCGTTTGTATCTGAATCTGATTGGGTGACTCGGCAGAAGCATTGATAAAATTGATCATGCCTGCTGTGGTTGTGGACAGAGCCTGTCGAACGGCCAGCGACACGGTCACCGGCAATTTGTTGAAAATTTCCATCAACCTTGGAAATTCAAGCAGAAGGCGTCCCGTTGGACTCTGATCAGGCCACAGTCCGCTCAGATCGGGTGCATGATCAATCCGGGCGCAAAGGCCCTGCTGCCCTTCCTGATCCTCGGTTTCGAAGCAGGACTTCAGCGATCTCAGTAGCGCCGTCTTCCTGAAAGCATCCGTCTCCGGAGCGTCTTCGATACTGTCTGCAACACGAAACAGAAGGTAACTCAGACCGACCTGCTGACGCCGAATTGAAACCAGCAGCGGAATTGCGAGTGCGAAAGTTCGACTTGTTCCCTGAAGGAATTCCTCTATAAAGCAGGCATCGGATTGGTTGTCGGGATCTGCGGTCATAGTTCAGGTCAACGCACCGTTGAGGTAACAGCATCATAAGAATGCCGTCAGCGATAGACGGTATCCTGTTCGGTGATCATACTAACTGTCGCACCAGTCCACAATCTCAAAATTTGTGACGAACACTCCACTTTCGAGAACCATCATGATGAAGGTTTTGCTGGCCAGTCCCCGAGGATTCTGCGCAGGGGTGGAGATGGCCATCCATTGTCTCGATGAAACAATCCGCTGCGTGGGACCGAATGTCTATGTGTTTCACGAAATCGTCCACAATCGGACTGTAGTGGAGCGTTTCGAAAGTCAAGGAGTCGCATTTGTCGACTCCGTTGAAGATGTGCCTGTCGGTGGTACTCTCATCTTCAGCGCTCACGGTGTCTCACCTGCTGTCCGACAGCTCGCAAAGGCGAGGAAACTGCAGGTGATCGATGCCACTTGTCCACTCGTGACGAAAGTCCATCTGGAGGCAATCAGGTACGCTCGCGAGGGATATACGATCATTCTGATTGGTCACGCGGGGCATGACGAAATCGTTGGCACCATTGGCGAGGCTCCTGAGAACATCATCCTTGTGGAGAAACCCGATGATGTCGACAGGCTCCGATTTGAAGCAGACCACAAGCTTGCCTGCCTGACCCAGACAACGCTGAGTGTGGACGAAACCAACGCTGTTGTAGAAAGGCTGCGTCAGCGATATCCGCAGATCGTGATGCCGGCAAAGGAAGACATCTGTTACGCGACAACGAATCGCCAGAATGCGATTCAAGCGATTCTGAGTTCTGCCGATCTTCTGATCGTCATTGGCAGTCAGAACAGTTCCAACAGCCGCCGACTTCTGGAGAAAGGTTTGTCACAGGGTGTGCCAAGCCACCTGCTGGATACGGTGCATGAGCTGCAGGAAGACTGGTTCAGGGATGTGGAGACCGTCGTTGTCACCGCCGGCGCGAGTGCGCCGGAGTCTGCTGTGACGGAGTGTCTGAACTATCTCCGGGATCATTTCGGGGCTTCGATCTCTGAGTCTGGCTTCCGCGATGAGTCCGTCCAGTTCCAGTTGCCTCGAGAACTGCAGACTCTGCGAAACAGCCGCTCATGAAGTGCGCCGATAAAGCCAACCCCGGGCCATCGCTTCGCTCCAGCCCGGGCTATGGGAATGGATGGCCCTTTGGGTCGCGGAACAGGAAGAAGGAATGAGGATTGAGGATCGGGAATCGCCGCAAGGCGAGTGGTGAGTGTCAGCCCACGAGAACGAACGAGGAGAACACACGAGAGCCATCCATTCCTGACGCGCACTCCCTGAACTTCACCATCCGCCAGCACTTCACGCCGATCTACACGAGCCATATGATCGGAAAACCATCGTTGACAGGCAGAATCGCAGGGTTCACAATACAAGCTGTCGATTGCGATTGGATGGCCCCGTTGTCTTTGGTGACACCCTGCGAGACCGAGACATCTGGGAACCCGTGTTTGACCACCCTGGATCTCGACGGTACTGTAGGTCGATTGAGCCATGTCAGACAAATTCCAACGAAAGTGGTCACGTCCGATGGCACACCGCACTGTGGAGATTCGAGTTGTCTCGCGGCAAAATTCCGATGGCAAAAGAACGCAGATCAGCGTCACACTGCCCGACGGGGACACACGGACGTTCGGCAGCCTGGAGGAAATGCCGGATGATCTTCGAGCACTTGCTCAACCGCTGTTCAGTCCGACTGTAGCTCGCAGGAGTCGGCGAACGGGACTGCTCAAGCGATCGCAAACGGGTTTACCGGAATCCGACGGACCTGGGGAAGCCAGCCGGATGGACGCGTTTCGAACGGCGGAGACGTCGAACAGGGAAAAACGTCCGCCTCGCAGACGGAAGTATGAAATCATCCACTGGTGGTTTGATCCGTTGGCTGCGGGAGGCGGACTGGCTCTGACCGTGTTTCCGCTGATGCTGATCGGCAGTGTGTTGTCTGGTAAGGATTCCTGGACATTCTGGTCATGGTGCGCACTGCTGCTGTCGGCCGGCGGCCTGTATCTGATGCTTGCGTTTCTGGTCAACCGCACGCGTCTGACGGGCGATGAGAACGGACTGACCGTTCACCATGGTCCGCTCCCCTGGTCCGGGAATCAACACATTCCACGCGAGGACCTGCATCAGCTGTTCGTTCAGGTTCGCAACTCCAGCCGCGCGAATGATTACAGCCTTTGTGCACACACCTCATCTGGCATCTGCCGGCTGGTCGGAAGTGGCGATGACCCGAATGCGCTCCGTCAGTATGAAGAGGAACTGGAGAATTATTTCGGGATCGAGGATCGAGCTGTCCGTGGAAACCAGTATCGCTGACGCGCGACCGAATTTCAGCGGAAAGCGTTTCCATCGCCCGGCACTGAAATCCGCCGGCTCCACTGAATCGCAACAGCATCCAGTCAGTTACGCCCGGAGGAAGGGCTTTGGAATCGTCAATACGGTTTTGGATGGCCCTTTGGGCCGCAGAACAGGAAGAAGGAATGACGATTGAGGATCGGGAATCGCCGC
>JBKDKA010000059.1:0-48729 GCA_046345315.1 Planctomyces sp. | reverse complement strand
CACCTACGGAATTGCGTCGTTCGATGTTCAGGGGCTCGACATTCTCCGTGAGTCAATCAAGGCTCGCCACGGCGTGATTCTCTGCCCGAATCACTGCCGCCCTTCGGATCCGATGCTGATGGGCCTGCTCGTCAGGCATTCAGCATGTTACGTCTATGCCATGGCCAGCTGGCACATCTTCAAAGAGTCCCCGCTCCAGGGGATTATTGCTCGCCGCATGGGTGGCTTCAGCGTCTATCGCGAAGGAATCGATCGTCAGTCTCTTGATACAGCCATCGATATCGTGAGTCACGCGGAAAGACCGCTGATTATCTTCCCGGAAGGTGTCATTTCCCGCGCCAATGATCGGCTGCTGACCCTGATGGATGGGGTTTCCTTCATTGCCCGAATGGCTGCAAAGAAGCGGACGAAACAGAATGCGAATCAACGTGTGGTAATTCATCCGGTAGCAGTTCGTTACAAATTACTGGGAGACCTTGAGACGTCGGTATCCGGCCCGCTGGCAGCGCTTGAACAACGTACCTTCTGGAAAACCCACGAGCACCTTCCGATCCGACAGCGAATCTCTCAGCTTGGACAGGCTCTTCTGGCAGCTCGTGAAATCGAATGTCTCGGGCAACCTCAGGCGGGCTCTCTTTCTTGTCGAATGGCTCGACTGATCGACGCAGTGTTGCACCCTCAGGAACTCGAATGGCTCGGCATTCGTCGGTCCGGTGATGTTGCCAGTCGAGTCAAGGATCTTCGAACCGCGATGCTGCCCGAGATCCTGCAGGGCCATCTGACCAGCGAGGAAAAGAAGCGCCGATGGCGTCAGTTGACAGATTCCTACTACCTTCAGTGCCTGTCCATGTATCCGCCGGAGTATCTCGATGACGGCGTTCGCGGCGTGGCAACTCCCGAACGTTACGCCGAAACCGTGCATCGGCTTGAAGAAGACCTCACAGACCTCGTAACAATTCGACCGGAATGGCATGCCACTATTCAGATCGGCGAACCGATTGAGGTGGACGGCGCCGCTCGCAGATCTCGTGGAGAAGCAGACCCACTCATGGAGAACCTTCGCCAGCGCATGCTCGGTCTGCTGGGAGTTCAGGACTGGTGGCCACCCACGCCGGTGGAAACCTGTGCCGATTCAGTTGACGCATGCGACAGCAGCCATCAGTAGCCATCAATCTCCGAGCGATGAGCAGCGTTCGGCGTTAACTGGACGGCGCCGGGTTCTGTCGAAGGTCCTGCGATTGTGTGCCACTGGCGATATCAGTGCCGTTGGTTGGAAAGCACTGGCATAGCCAGTGGCACACATGCAACATCATGAGCCATCACTCTCGGAGAGATGAGCAGCGTTCGGCGTTATCTTAACGGCGCCGGGTTCTGTCGAAGGTCCTGCGATTGGTGTGCCACTGGCTATGCCAGTGCCTATAGTTGAAAAGCACTGGCATAGGCATAGCCAGTGGCACGCATGACACGTGGTTTCAGAACCGGGACTGGCTCCCGACGAACGCGATTTGTTTTGGCCAGATTCTGCAATTGCAGGGGTGACTGCCCTGGTTTTGAAATACCCATTAACAGATCTTTGGTTGCGAGCAGCAATCTTCGCTCTGCATCTCCCCTTCCGACGCACTGATGCGTCGTCCGGGAAGATCTGTGGAGTACAACGCTTCAATCACGTGAATCAGCTGTTCCCGACACGTAACACCGATGAATGCGTTTCGAACGCTTTCGAACTGCGGATGAAGTTCTGCGTAACGAATGCCGAACTTTCGCAGCTGTCGTGAAGCTAGGTCCCCATCGTAAACACTTTCCGCCAGTGAAAGATGTTCGAGGATTACTTCACGCTGCTCTCGCACGGACGGAGGTTCCGGGAGTGGCTCGCCTCGCAGCAGTGCACAGGCTTCCCGGAAAATCCATGGATTACCGATGGAGCCTCGTGCCGCTGTCACACCGTTCACGCCGGTCTCCCGAAGCATCCTCACGCAGTCGGCCGCAGTAAACAGGTCTCCGCTCCCGAGCATCGTGAGTTCCGGAAACGCAGCTCGAACCTCCCGCAGAAACTCCCACCTGCTGGGGCCGATATACTTCTGTTCGACGGTTCGACCATGAATGGTCGCAGCGGCAATCCCCGCCCGAACAGCTCCCTCAAGTATCTGAAAAAAGCGGTCGCGGCTTTCCGATGAATCATCCAGACCACGTCGCATCTTCACGGTGACCGGAATTCGATCCGGTACCGCAGCGCGTACGCTTTCCACAATCCGAAGTGCCGTCTCCGGCTGACCCAGCATCAGGCCACCGCGACACTGACCTCGCAGTCGCTTCATGGGACATCCGAAATTGATATCAATCACATCAAACCCGGCATTCACAAGTCGGATCGCCGCGGAGGCGAACTCATCGGGATCAGACCCCATCAACTGGGCTCCCACCGGATGGTCTTCATCCGTCACCTGCAGGAATCTACGAGTTCGCTCTCTGTCCTTGAGCTGGTTCACGAATGTTTCGATCATCACTTCATGAACGCTGTAGGACGCTCCCAGTCGACGAGCGATCGTTCGCATCGGCCAGTCGCTGTAGCCGCTGAGTGCAGCCTGAACGACTGGTGTTTCGAGCTGAAGATGGCCGATCGTCAGCTTATTCATGAACTCCGCCTTTGTCAGTCGAGGTGCTCCGCTTCGGACGATTCACGGTGCGTTCATACAGCGACACCATGCGCTCCAGACACTGGTCGATCCGGTACCCCGATTCGATGGTTCTTCTGGCATTCTCACCGAGCGAGGCTCGACGTTCCGGGTCGTTCAGGAGTGAAAGCGTAGTTTCGACCCAGGCGTCGATATCGAAGAAGTCGACCAGCAGACCATTGCTGCCGGATTGAATCAGTTCACGCACCGGTGCCGTATCGCTGCCGATGACGGCACATCCACAGGACATGGCATTCAGCATCGACCAGCTGAGAACAAACGGGACTGTCAGGTACAGGTGTGCGTCGGAAAGCGACAGCACTTCAACAAGCTGGTTCGGAGGAAGCCGGCCGACAAAATGAATTCTGGTCAGGTCCGGCTGATATTTCTGGATGACCCAGTTCTTGAAGCTGAGCCCGCCTGTGAAACGCTGATCTCCACCATACGCAATCCGATCTTCTCCCACGATCAGAACGACAACGTCAGAACGCCTGCGGCAGATCTGATCGGCAGCGCGAAGCATGATGTCGAAGCCACGCATCGATTCAAGTCCACGACTGACGTAGGTGACGACTTTCATTCCCGCAGGAATTGTAATCTCGCCGATGCTGCGCGACGGTGATGCGGCCAGTTTCCAGAAGTCTGTATCAATCCCGTCGAAGATCGTTTCGACCTTCGGCTGAAACTCCGCCGGCAGCTGACTTCTCTGAAACGCCGTGGGAGAATATCCAGCGTCACAGTTCTGAAGATCCAGCAGAAGAATCGCGTTCCGCGTGATCCCCCGAAGCATGTCGTCGACCGATCCCTGCGGCAGGTCGGTACGAAAATCCAGATCGCTGTTGTGTCGATGATAGAAGAACTCTAAATACCCGATGTGCGGGACGTCCGGGTACAGCTCTCTGAGATACAGCGATGACACAAAACCACTGTGAGCAACGATCAGATCCGGCCTGATCTCCGGATGCTGCTTCAGCGTTTCGAAAGCCGCGTGAGTTCTCCAGATCTGGTTCTCAAACGTTCGTGAGCAATAGTGATTCTCTGCTCGTGCTCCGCTCTTTGGCGTGTACTGCAGTTGCTGAATCTCTGGAATTCCGGATGAGGGCTGCTCACTGAGGAACGTGCAGCGAAAATTTCGGGTTCGAGCCAGATGCATCGCGACCTGACCGAACTGTGCCGGAAAATTATGATGCAAAAACAGGATATGCATCGAACCCGCCCCCTTCCGAACACTCATTCAGCCGTCTCCGCCGATCGCTTCAGCGGGTCATCACTGACGCAGCGATGCGAGCCAGGTCAACAGGTGATAAAACTGTTCTTCGTTCAGTATTTCAGACACATTCGCAGGCATCGGGGAAAGGGAGCTCGGAACGCGTTCATCGATCTCGCTGTTCTTCAGCAGAGTCTCCCGTCCCTGACCATCAATGATGCTCATGCTTTCCCCTTCGAGCTCACGCAGAAGGCCGCTGAAGGCCTGACCGCTTTTCGTGACGACGGTTGTTGTTCGAAAGGCCACATCGACGTTCCGATTCGGTGCCAGCACGTCCTCGATGATGCGATCGACACCGCGTCCGCCGATCCCGTCAAGATTCGGGCCGACTTTTTTTCCTTCCCCACCGACCTGATGACAGACGGTACAATGTTTTCGAAACAGTTCTCTTCCTGTCGCTGCATTGCCCATGGCTGAACTGAAGTTCTTTCGACGTTCACGAATCAGCCGTTCAATTGCGACGTCCTCCGCTGGCAGCGCGGCCGTCAGCGCTGATTTCTGAGCCTTCATCGCGTCGTCAGAGACTGCATCAAGTGACTGTCGCACGGACGGACGAACCAGCAGTCCTGCCGCAAGTCGCCCGGATTCGGCAAGCTGCAGCAGCATGCGGCCCCCATCGATCTCGGAGGCCAGAATCTCCGCAATCTTCTGCTGATCCGCCATCGTCGCTGATTGTGCCGCATCACCAAGAATCGTTCCGGCGGCATCCGCATTGCCGGATTCAATTACATTCACCGCCGACTGTACAACGGTATCAGGAACTCCCGCGATCCCGATCACATGGACCAACGCTGCCAGTCGTGAATCCGGATGGAGTTTCACGATCGCTGCCGCAGCGGCCTGCTGGGCAGAACTTTTTGTCACTGAATTCACCAGCAGCCAGCGAACTGCCGGTTCAAACACTGTGAGCTGATAACTTCCGATCAACGCAGCGGCCTGGACTCGACGCGTTCCTGTTTCGTCCGGATTCAGACGAGAGTCCGAAAATCGCCCGGCGGCTATCCATGCAAAGGCCGCCCCTGCATCGCCATCGACCAGTTCAATCACCGCGTTCCTGCCCTGCCACTTCTGTGTTGACCAGTTTACCAGTGCGGCAACATCATTTCTCGGAGGTGCTGCCTGCAAAAGCACTTCGTCAGTCTCCGCATCACGAAGTCGGACAAGATTTTTTCCCTGTGAGTCCTTGTCGGGAACTCCGTCGTGTCCTGCCAGATAGAAGCTGAACGACTCGCTCAGTACAAACGGCCCGGAACGATAGATCCCTGTTCTCTGTTCCCCGAGTTCAATACTGCTGAACAGTAAGGACCTTTCCTCACCATCCGCCGATCGACGTGCTCTGGAAGGAACCCAGCAGTTCGTCGGATTCGGCGATTCCGAATGTTTATGATATGTCCAGGGAATTGCAGCCGGAGTCTTCAGGGCCTCAATATCTGTCGGTGACTTCATTTCCAGCAGTTGAGCCGTCATGTCTTCAGCCCAACGAAGCACAGCTGTCGGCGGCTGCAGAGAACGCTGAGAAAAACCGGCCCGCAGTGATTCCAGCAGCTGAAGCTGAAGAGCAGTGTCCTGAGCAAATCGCTCCCGAACAGTCTTCGCAATCGATTCGGCAGTTTCGGGCGTCACATGAGCCGATGCGAAACGCAGATACTCCGGCAGCTGATTTGGTTTTGCATCTCCCAGCTCAGAAACCCATCGAGCAATAAACTCTCCGGATGCCGGTGTTCGCAGCGACAGACAGATTCCGGCGATCAGCAGCACGTCTGCATTCCGTGGCGTCTTCCCGTTCACTGTCGTACGGTCTGATTCGTTCGAGAGATGCCTTTCCGCTTCAGCGGCTGCAATCGGAAACATCTCCGGATTCTTCAGGTGACTTTGAAGCGCCATACGCGTGGCATGGCGGAGGTGAACGTCTTCCTTTGATGTCTGATGAAAGAGCTGCATCAATGGTACAACGAACGATTCCTCAGGATGTGCAGTCATCGCGGCGATTCCGGCACGCAGCACCATGGCGCTGGAATCATTCAGAACACCGCGCAGAAGCTCGGTTCTCAGCCCATTCGATATTCCGCCTAACCCGGAGTTCTCACTGCCGGTCTCATGGCCACGTGCCAGAACACGGAACGCGTGCACTCGAACGAGTTCATCGAAATCGCGAGTGGCGTTCCGAATGATTGACTCATTCAGACCATCCAGGCGTTCCAGAATCCGAAGAGCTCGTCTGCGAAGAACCGGTGATTCATGATCCATGGCATTCTGAAGCGGAACAATGGCCAACATGCCGATTCGATCAGTCAGCTCATCAGCAATCAGACGCGCCTTCTGAGGAAATGCCGTGATCAGCTGCGAGATCAATGTTTCCGCAGAGGCTTTGCTGATGTTGTGGTCTGCGGACTTCAGACCGGGTTCCGAGGAAACCTTCCAGATCCGTCCGCGAAAGCGATCGCGCCCGGGATGCATCAGATCGACTTCATAATGACCGATGATTCGATTGTAGAAGTCTGCGACATACAACGCCCCATCCGGACCAGCGACCAGATCCACTGGGCGAAACCATGGATCGGTCGATGAGAGCAGATCCGGTTGCTCCACGGCTCGCACCGTCGATCCCGCATGCTGCAGTTCGTTTCGATTGATTCGCGACGTCATGACGTTGCCACCGAAACTGCTCTGCTGAAACTCCGGCGGGAACTGAGTGTGCTCACCAAGTGAAATACCTCCGATGGCCGTCGAACCATGAAGATGGTCCATCACGTTCGGAACAAATCCAAGTCCGTCATGCGGACGCCCGAAGCTTTCGTAATGACCACCCTTCATCAGCAGTGTGACCGGCTTTGTGTGGCAGTCTGCAGTCAGAAGATCACCAAACCTGTCGATGGCCATTCCGAATGGATTGACCTGACCAATCGTAAAGTGCTCAATCCGTGAACCATCCGGACGGAATCGAAACGTGTTCCCGGAATGCATCGTGACGACGTTTCCGTCGCGGCCCTTCACCTGCGACTGATTGTTGAATCCGTGACAGGCGTAGATCCATCCGTCATCTCCTCGACGAAACGCGTTGCACATTCCGTGCGTGTCTCTGGATGTGTCGAACGGACCGTAGAGCACCTCGCGAACGTCGCAGCGATCATCCCCGTCAGTGTCTCGCAGAAACAAAATGTTCGGAATGCTGAAACAGATGCAGCCGTCTCGATAGGGATAAAGTCCGATCGGAATGTTCAGGCCATCCGCAAAGGTTTTCACAACGTCTGCGCGCCCATCACCATCGGTGTCCTCCAGAATGCGAACCGTATCGCGAGCTGCAACGCCCTCCTTTGTGGCGAATGGGTATTCCTCGGAGCTCGTCACCCAGAGTCGCCCTCGCGAATCAAAAGCCAGGTTCATCGGTTTCGCAATCTGCGGCTCCGACGCAACGAGCTCCACTCGAAACCCCTTCGGAACCGTGAACGTCTTTTGTTCTTCGTCTGGTGCCAGAGGTTCTGTGTCGCGGACGCCCAGAGCGAAACGATCCGGTTCCGTTTCGGCACCGAGAAGTTCACACTCCGGAACGGGCGTCATCAACGAGACGGCGAGGCAACAGAATGCAGCGATCCGAGCACAACCCCGATCCCGGATTGGGACCGCTGTCACAGTGCGAATCGTCAGCCGGAGCACGTCCTTTCGCCAAACGGGATCAGGCATGGTTTCGTGCACCTTTACACAGAGTTTCTTCGGAAACGGACGGGCTCACATGGGCAGGCATCCAGCAGTATGCCGTCCGATGATTTCCGATCAAGCAGGGAATTTCAACCAATTGCTTTGTCTGAACGTAAAACAGGGATGTTTATGTCATTCCCGCGCAGGCGGGAATCTGTCATTTATGGATAAGTATGCGTTGTTGATCCAAAGGCGGGCCATATTCCCTTGGGAAATCGACCATCCTGAAGAGGCCGCATAAGACGGATGATTTCCATGGTCTGCACATCGGCAAATGATTTCCGGCCTGAAAGGCCATTCGTTCCCATAGCCTGGCCTGAAGCGAAGCGGAGGGCCAGGTCATGGTGTCCAATCAAATTCATCATAGCGGACCAAAGGTCCAACCGTTCGAGATTGAATTCAACCTGATGCGGTCGTGGAATGAATCTCATTCATGAACGAATCCATGCAGTGGGCGTATGGGGATCTCTGACAATGTGAACGGCCGGGCCGTTGGCCCTCAATGATGATTGCTCGCATTTCCCGGGCCGCCGCTTCGCTGTAGCCCGGGCTGGTGGAACGGCTGGCCCTTCGGCCCGAAGGCACAATTCATCCGAGAATTTCTGTTGAGCAGCAATGCGCAAATGTCATGCCACGTGGAGGGCGAGATTCAGAATACTTAATCATCAATGAAAGATTCCCGCCCCCCGCAGGGATGACGACGCCTGAAACAAGGTCTGAGAAATGAGCATTCAAATGTCGGCAGCCTGTGCCGAGAAACAGACCACCACGAATCGGACGGGAACAGATCAGACGGCGTTGTGCACACTGGAACGACTGACAAGTCGAACAGAGATCACGACACAGAGCAGGCACGTCAGACCTGTGATCAGAAGACAGACGAGCAGCGACGGAAGTTCCGCTGACACCGGCAACGGTTCAGCATACAGCAGACGCCGCAGACCAGCGACTCCGTAAGTCAGTGGATTTGCTCGAATCAGCCACGTCAGCCACCCGGATTCCCCCCCAGGGAAAAATGACCCCGACAAAAGCCACATCGGCATCAGGAAGATACTCATCACCGCGTGGAACCCCTGTGTCGAATTCATGGGCCAGGCAATCAGAATTCCGATCGCGGTCAGTTCAACGGCAATCAGAGTCAGAAATGCTCCGGCGGCAAGAACCTGAATTGGTGTCCAATGCAGCTGCATCTCCGGTGCCAGTCCGACGATGCTGAGCAGCGGGCCGATCACAAGAAAAAGCCCCGCTTGAAGCAGTGAAAGTGCGACACCCCCCAGCAGCTTTCCGACGACGATTGAAAACCGAGGGATCGGCGAAACAAGCACCCCCTGCAGAAATCCTTCTCGACGATCTTCAATGATGGAAATCGTCGAAAAGATTGCGGTGAACATCACAATCAGCACAGCGATTCCCGGAAAGAAATACTCCTGGTAACTCAGCTGATGGTCGAGCTGCTGTGCCCATCTCGGCGGCTGGAAGGAACTTCTCAGGCCAGCTCCGAACAGAACCCAGAAGACAATCGGCTGCCCAATGGCACCGATGATCCGCGTTCGCTGACGCAAAAACCGAATGAGTTCCCGACGGGCCAGCCAGATTGCCGGGGCAACGATACTGGGGCGATCCTGCGGCACCATCATGGAACCTCCTGCTGCAGCAGTCGCCCGGTGAGTGAAAGAAACACGTCTTCCAGCGATGGTCGAGAAATCTGGATGGAAAGAACTTCATCTCCAGATGTTCTCAGGATTTCCGGGATCTTCTCCGCCGGTGATTCGAGGCGGCATGTCACCGTGTCTCCGGATATCTGTGGTTCTACAGAAAAACGATTCCGAAGATCCTGGGAAAACTTTTCCGGATTCTGACACCGGACAGTGAGACGTTCCCCCTGCAGCGTCCCCTGAAGTTCCCGAGGACTACCCGAGGCAATCACGCGCCCCTGATCCAGCAGCATCAGCTGATCACATTCCTCCGCTTCTTCCATGTGATGAGTCGCCATCACAATGGTTGTGCCGAACTCTTTCTGCTGTTCGCGGAGCAGAGCCAGAAACTCTTTCCGCGAACGAATGTCGAGCCCGGTTCCGGGTTCATCCAGAAAAAGAACCTTCGGCTGATGCAGCAGCCCTTTTGCGAGTTCAGCACGACGTTTCAGCCCGCCGGAAAGAGTGCCGACGATCGTCTTTGCGCGGTCTTCAATACGAAACCTTCGCAGCAGTTCGCTGATTCGGCCGGAAGCTATGGACCCGTTTAAACCGTAAATCGCCGCGTGACACTGAAGGTTTTCAAGCACGGTCAGACGGACATCCAGCGCGGGCGACTGGAACGTGACACCAATCTGCTGACGAACCAGGTTCTGCTGTTCGCGAATGTCGAAGCCAGCAATCCGCAGACGTCCCTGCTGAAGCGGGATCAGAGTTGAGAGCAGCCGAAACAGTGTTGTCTTGCCAGAACCATTCGGTCCAAGGAGTCCGAAGAAGCTCCCTGTGTTCACTGAAAAACTGACACCGCACAGGGCCGGGGTGGCTGAATACGAATGGCTCACTTCCTGAGCATCAATCATCAGCGGATTCATGTTGTCACAGCCACTTTTCGCAGCGCCACTGCTGAAACTCGGAAGAACCAATCATTATTCCGAGGCTGCATTGCGATCAATTCGACTTCTCAGCAGCTGCAGCACCGGGTTCGACAGCAGGCGTTTCATGCGGGGCACTGGCGTCATGAGCTGGTGCATCAGTCGCACCTTCGGCGTGAGAATGCTCAGCGTTACCGTGAGCAGCTTCGTCGTGGTGAGCCTTCCATTCACGGAACTCGTCACCCCATCCATGAACCTGCGGAGCTGCGCTCGGGTAGTAGCTCGCACCAATGTCCGGCATCAATGCCAGCGGAAGCCCAATCGCGAGGATCGTTGTCGGTGCAAGAAGAACGTATTTCCAGTTCCCTTCGAACTTCAGGTGCATGAAGAACATCATGACACACAAAGCCTTGGCAACTGCCACCGCAAAGACAAGAACAATCGTCACCGGCTTCGCAAAATGCAGGACGTCAAACGTCACAGAAAGTACCGTGCAGAGGCACAGGACGAAGAAGATTGAAAGATAGTTAACATGGTGAGTGTCATCGGAGTGGGAATGGTGGTCGTTGTGGGACATAACACGATCGTCCAGTAGAGTCACAGACACAAACAATGATTTCAGACGCGATTTACCGGTTTCCGCTTTACGATCGAATCAATGAGCGATGTAAATCAGCGGGAACACAAAGATCCAGACCAGATCCACGAAGTGCCAGTACAGGCCACTGTTCTCGACCCAGTCTGTCCATTGCTCATTCAGACCGATTCCCTGCTTCAGGGCAATCGCGAACAGGATCATCCCCACAATCACGTGAATCGCATGGAAACCCGTGATGATGAAATAAATCGACGCAAACAGGTTCCCGTAAAGCATCGGATGAGGATCCTGCACTCCCGAGACCATTGAACCGAATTTCTCGCTGGCCTTCATCTGCTTGAGAAAATCTTCGACTTCCGACAGTGTCAGTGGCGGAAACGATTCCCCCTCTTTCAGCGCCGCACGAGCCTTTGAATAATCCTCACCGGACGCAGGCAACGACAGTGAAATGTTTGCCACCATATGATCGTGAAGGCGGGAATACTCACGGAACAGCTCAACATCAGTCGGAGCTGTTGCTTTCAGTGCTTCTGCGGTTGACTTGCTCGCTGCCTCCGGGATCGCACCGCCGGCGGCCAGTGCCGCGATCTGGTTGACGACCGTCTTGATGTCTTTCGGCTCAGGAGCCTCAATCACACCGCTGTCTGTGTAGACTGCAAATCGATCGCGAACAACTGCTTCCAGTTCGCGGTCAACCTTCCGAATCGCCTGTGATGGTGTTTCTGCAATGCGACCGGGCAGAATGTCGTGAGCAAACTTTCCGTAGTATTCCGCGGACTTAATACCAAGGAACAGAAAAGCCAGAGCCATTGTCAGCTTCAGATAGTGGCGAGCCTTCGCAAAGTTTCGCTTGCTCATCGCTTCATGAGCGATCACAACAAAGTAGCTCGACACGATCAGCACGAACGTGTTCACGCCACCAAGCAGCACATTAATGTGGGTGTCTTTCGGATTATCCGGCCAGCCCGGCGAACCAATCCGGAGAACAATGTACGACCCGATGAAGGCCGTAAAGAACATGATCTCAGTGCCTAGAAAAAGCCACATTCCGAGCTTGGAGTTCGGAATGGGAATTCCCATTTTCAATGCAGGAGGATGAGCAGTGTGAGACATGTGAATTCAGATTCAGGCAAAAACAGTTCAGGAATCAGAAACAGAAACTTGATTCATTCGAAGCAGCCCCGCCGCCTCTTCAGATGCAGGTCACGATGTCAGTCGAACATAATCAAAAACAAGGCTGATCAGCAGCGCCGGAAGACACAGCAGAGATCCGAGCATCAGCTGGCGAGCTCGTTCGTCGGTTCGTTCTTTCGTGAATCGCAGGGTCAGCCAGAGATATCCAAGTGAGAGCACCATCGCTGATGCAACGTAGCCGGCTCCGGAGAGACCGGCGAATCGCGGCATGACACTCACAGGTACGAAGGCCGCTGCATAAATCAGAGCAATCAAACCAGCTCGCCGCCCACCGTCCTCTTCACCTGGAAGCATCTTCAGACCAGCTTGACGGTACTGATCGCGATAAATCCACGCGATGGCCAGAAAATGTGGAAACTGCCAGACAAAGAACAACGCAAACAGCGAAAGTGCCCCCAGATCAGGCGCTCCACCCGCCGCAAACCAACCCAGTACCGGCGGCATTGCCCCCGGAATTGCCCCCACTGTCGTGCAGAGCGGGCTCCACCTTTTCATTGGGGTGTAAATCGCAACGTAAACAACAGCTGTCAGAACCCCGGCCATCGCAGTGAGCACGTTGGCAAACTTCAGCAGTACGACAAATCCCACCAGCAAAGCAAGCAGACCAATCAACCAGCCTTCGGCAACGGAAATTCGACCAGTGGCAAGCGGTCGCTTTTCCGTACGTTTCATCAGCAGATCAGTTTCGCTCTCCAGCACCTGATTCAGAATGCTCGCACTTGCAACAAGGGAGACAATTCCTGTCAGGACAAAGGCCAGATGAATCCAGTCAACTCCCTGCGTTGCTGTCAGCGTGTATCCCGCAGCAGCGGCAGCTGCCGACATCACCGCGATTCTGGGTCGACAAAGAGTCAGATAATCTGCAAGCCGACCGTTCTCAAGTCGTGACACATCTGCTGCGTTGTTTTCGGCACCGGAACAATGTTCAGCGAGAGCGGAGACAGCGCTCATACGGCACCTCGCTCTGAAGAATTCACCGGCGCACCAGCCATCAAAGACGGTGAGCGAAGTTCATCGAGCCTGCGATAGGGAACAGCTGTAAGGTTCGGCATCATCTTCATGCCGTCGAGACGCCCGTCACGATGAAGGACATAAACAGCACTGCTGCAGATCACTGAACTTCCAAGGAGAAACATCCCACCGACTGTATGCAGCGAACAGACAATCGACTGTGACAACGATCCGCTTGTCGCAACGTAACCCAGATCAGGATAACCAAGACGTGTTACGTAAGATCCCAGACCAAGGAAGATCTGAAAACCCAGACTGCACGCCAGCAGCTGCCCACAACGACGGAGCGACTTACTGTCACTTCGCCACAACGACACAGACGCAGACACGGCGAGAACCGTCACGATCACAGCACCAGCGATATGCTCATGAAGCATCGTGTGCAGGTGACGGAATGCACTTCCGAGACAGTACTGACCACCAACTGCCAGCGGCAGAATCATCAGTGTGGCCCATGACACTGTCGTGATTCGCGTGTCCCGCTGAGTGCGAAGACTCTGCCAGAAGCGACTTGTCAGAACCATGAGCATCAGGCAAAACGTGAAGAACAAAGCACCGGTCATGCTGTGCAGCATCGCCAGTGTTTGCCGATTCATGAGCACCCTGGCTCCGCCCAGAAGACCCTGAGCGATCACTGCGACGAGAATTCCGAGTGAATAAAATCGGATCCATCGACGCTTCTCATACCGCCAGGCAACAACAACCAGCAGAATGCTCAGAAGACCGATCAGAACCCCTGCAAGACGGTGACCGTGCTCGACAAACTTGTCCGTATGACGAAGATCCCGAAGCCAGGGATAGAGCAGCATGTTGTGACCGTCAGAAGACGGCCAGTCAGCGAAGGCCATTCCCGCCTTCAGAGTCGTCACGAAAGAACCCAGCGTGATCGGAACAAGAGCCACGGCACAAACAGCCGCAGCGACTCGCCGCACAATCGGGTGACAGGTTTCGGAGACGTTTGACAACGGAAGTGAACTCACAGGAGAAATTCAACGAAAGTACGATCCGGGATCAGTGACCGTGATCTGCACGCTTCACACCGGCAGGCGGAGGACTGGTTTGCAGGATAAAGTCCTGACCCAGAGCTTCCGCTTCAGGTGAAGAATATTCATAAGGGCCTCGGTAACAAACAGGCGGCACATCGAAGTTGCCGTGCCCCGGAGGTGATGGGGCGCTCCATTCGAGGCCATTGCAACCCCACGGATTTCTTCCGCATTTCTCACCAAAGAAGATGCTGTAGGCAAAGTTGCCAAGCAGCAGAAACTGAGCAAATCCCATGATGATGGCTGAGATGGTCATCACCTGATTCATCGGCAGGAGATGTTCCAGGTAAGGATGAACATAGGGGTCTGCGTATCGACGAGGCATCCCGGCAATCCCGAGCAGGTGCATCGGAAAGAATGTGCCGTTCATACCAATGAAGGTGAATGCGAAGTGCCATTTGGCAACCGTGTCGTTCATCAGACGCCCAAACATCTTTGGAAACCAGAACTGGATTCCAGCGAAGACTCCGAACAGAGTGGCTCCGAAAATCACATAGTGAAAATGTGCGACGATGAAGTAAGTGTCATGGAAGTAGATGTCGACCGGCACGGCCGCCATGAAGATCCCGCTCAGACCACCGACAATGAACAGTGCGACGAACGCGACGCAGTTGAGCATTACTGCGTTGAATTTCACATTGCCGCCCCAGATCGTTCCGATCCAATTGAACGTCTTGATGGCTGACGGAAGGGCAATCATCATGGTCGACGTCATGAATGTCATGCCAAGAGCGGGGTTCATACCGCTTGTGAACATGTGATGTCCCCAGACGATGAACCCGAGTCCCGCGATAGCGGCCATCGAATACACCATCGGCTTGTAACCGAAGACAGGTTTTCGACTCATGCATGCGAGCATGTCAGAGACCATCCCCATCGCGGGAAGCAGCATGATGTACACCGCCGGATGAGAATAGAACCAGAATAGGTGCTGCCAAAGCAATGGCTGACCACCACCGACTGTCGGCTCTGCGTTGTTAACAATAATTCCGGCCGGAACGAAAAACACCGTTCCAAGCATTCGGTCGGCGACGACCATGAAACCCGCTGCAGTCAAGACCGGCAGAGCGAACGCCTGAAGGATGGCAGTGATGAACATGCTCCAGATCGTCAGTGGCATCCGGAACAGCGTCATCCCGGGAGCTCGCATGTTGATGATGGTTGTCATGTAGTTGACGGACCCCATCATTGATGAAACACCAACGAGCGTCAGGCCGAACAGCCAGAATGTCTGTGCCACTCCGGATCCCGGCGCTGCCTGAGCGATCGCACTCAACAGCGGGTACGATGTCCATCCGCTCGCAGGCCCTGCAGTCGCACCACCAATGAAGAAACTGACTCCAAAGCATGCAATGGCAGGCCACATAAACCAGTAGCTGAGCATGTTCAGAACGGGGAACGCCATATCGTCCGCTCCGATCTGAAGCGGAATCAGGAAGTTACCGAAAGCCCCCGCCAGCACCGGAATGATCACCAGAAAGATCATCACCGAGGCATGCATCGTGAAAAGCATCGTGTAGAACTCGGGACTGATCTGTCCGCCTTCGTTTCTGAAGAGGCCAAACACCTTCCCAAGAAGCGGCATGTTCTCCCACGGAAACGCCAGCTGCCAGCGAACCGCAAGCGCAAGAGCACCTCCAACCATCAGCATCAGCATTGTCGTGATCAGAAACTGAATTCCGATGACCTTATGGTCCGTCGAAAAAACATACTTCTGCACGAACGTCAGCTCATGATGACCGTGTGCATGGCTGTCGGCATGATCGTGGCCGTGTAATGCCGGGCTCACTGTAGCCATTACTCATCAACCCTTCAGAACATCTGATTTCAGAAATACTCGACTCAGGCGGTCAAAACAATCAGCAACCGCATCGACCCTTGCAGATCAGCGACGGCCATCCCGACGAAATTCTCACTCCGCTTCCGCTTCTGCAGTCTCTGCGGAAACGCCGTCTTCTTCCTGATCCTGCTTCAGCGTCTCAAAGTATGCCTTGAGCGATGCTTCAGACTCAGCGACGATCTTCGCACGCATCTTGTAATGCCCCCAACCGCAAAGCTCGGCACACACAATGTCGTATTCGCCAGCCTCCGGAATCTCAAACCAGACCGGAATAATCAGGCCAGCCACGGCGTCCTGCTTCAGCCGAAGCTGAGGCGAGAAAAACGCATGCTGAACATCCTGAGTTCGAAGATTGAACTTCACCGGCCGCCCCGTGGGCACGTGCATCTCGTTGACCCAGTAAAGATCATCGGGTGATGGCTCATCCGTCATCTGCTTACCAGGCGCCGGATATCGAACTCGCCACTCAAACTGCCGCGCCATCAACTCAGCCACCGGTCCGGATTTTGTCTCCTCCGGATAGAAGGTCTGCACGCGGTACTCAGCCCAGACGTCCATCTGATAAAGAGCGATGAAAAGCAGCACAAACGCCGGGACAATTGTCCAGATCAGTTCCAGGCTGTGACTACCGTGCGAAAACGTTGCCTTACGATCGGGACTGTTCGTTGCGCCCTTCCAGAGGACGTAGCCCAGAGCGATCTGAGTCCCGATAAACACAACAGTCACAATACCAAGAATCAGGTAAAACAGTCCCTCAATTCGTTCACCCATCGCCGTCATGGCTTCGCCGGGAAACCACCAGTTGCGGTCACGGGCGATCCAGCAGACGTAAAGGGCAACGAGCGGCCAGAACAGGAAAAACAATGCCCAGAATTTCTTCACAACTCAAAACTCCCAAGAGCGTCAGACGATCGTCATCAAATTCTGACAAACCAGACCACGTTCATCCTGTTCACTGAGTGACAGAGGCTGTAGCCGGTGGCGTCTGTGGCGCATTCCCCGTGGCGCCGGGTTCAACTTCAAACGGCAGGCTCAATATATAGTTCACGATGTGCCAGATGTCTTCGTGGGGAACATTCTTGAATGAGGGCATGCGTGAGCCCTTGATCCCGGCATGAATTCGACTGAACAGATCGATCGGCCGACGGCCACCTCGATAAATGCCATAGGTCAGATTTCGTGGCTGATTCACGTTGTCCCACACATCATGCAGCCCGGGTTCCGGATACAGTTCGTTCGTAACCGGGTTCTTCTCGTAGATCGTCGTCTGAGGACCATTCCCCTGACCGTAGATTCCATGGCAGTCCGCACAGTTCAGAGCCTTGCTCAGGTAGAGTTCCCGACCCTTGCGACGAGACTCCGGTGAATCCGGAATTCTTGCGATCGACGGAATCACTTTCGCTTCTTCCGTGTCAGCAGCAGTCCACGCTTCCGCCAGCCCGTCACCTGTCGTCGTTAAAGCATCCGGAAAATCGGTCTTCAGGAACTCACCGAGCTCCTTCACGATGTCAGCCCTGTTCTCACCAGACTTCACTCGCCCCTGAACAGCCTTCACCGAGAAGTCGCCGGACAGTTCGTTCACCAACCGGCGCTCAAACTCACCTCTCATGGCAAGGAAACGCACATACTCCACGAGCGTGTGAATGTCCTGATCACTGAGAAGCAGAAAGGACGGCATGTATGTGCCCGGAATTCCCTGCTTCAGGAGTCGCTTCAGATCCTCACGGCTCGCTTTTGACTGGTCGTTCGTTGTTGTGAACTTGAAGATACCATGTCGATAATCTCGCGGACGTGGATACAGGTACTGAGCTGTCGGCCCATTCCCGTCGCCGCTTGTCCCATGGCAGTGACTGCAATGACGCTGATACAGTCCTCGACCGGACTTCAGAATTTCACCGCTTCCGGTGACAATCGCATCGCCCGCAGCAGGCACCGACGGAAGTGCTGAAGTCAATGTCGCAGTCGCGGTGGCAGCATCCCATGCCTTCACTGACGCGACCTGACCGGCACAGTCTCCGCTGACAAACTGGATCAGCTCAAGCTTCTCCGGAACAACGGCTTCTTCACCAAAACCAAGCACAACGCTCGTTGCATCCGTGGCTGATGCCACCGTCGCAGCAGAGCCACCAAAATCTACCGGCAGCTTCAGCCATGCTTTGAGATTCTGTGGAGTGCCGAATCGTTCATCAATCGATTGCTTCACCCCGGGGAGAGAAGCTTCCTTGGTGCGAATTCCGTTCTGCGCCTCGGAAATCAGCGACAACGTCCGATCACTGTAGACGAAAGACGACTCGAAATCAGAACACCCACACTGCCAGACAAACAGGCAGGCAACTGCGAACAGATTTCGAAATGGACCGGATGTCAACGACATTCCCTGAACCTCAGCACTAGTCTCGAACGGAAAAAATCACCAACCGCGTTGAGCAGAACTTTATTTGATCGCCAGACTTGCAACTGGCATATCGATTTTCATCTCCGTAGTCTCTCCGGGATTCACCGTCACACTCAGCTTCCGCTGAACAAAGTTCCCCTGTACTGACTCGTGCCAGACAACAAAGGAATGCTTCCCCGAAGGAAGATTCGGAATGGAAAAATTGCCATTCTCATCGGTCACCGCTGCGTAGGGGTGGTCGATCGGGAGATGCCACGCTTTCATCCAGCCGTGATAGTCACAGGAAACCGCAAGCGGAACCGCTTCGGCTCGCTTATATACAAAACTCAGTATGCCTTCGCGATCATTCGGTGCCACACCAGAGTTGATCGAATCATTCTTTGATGGATACGTATGAGTATTGTGAGCAATCGGATCATCGCTCAGAATCTTCACGGTGCGTCCCGTCGGGACGATCAGAGCGTGGGGCAGAAATCGGCAGTTCTTCTGATCGAAGATCACAGCCTCTTCAGTTGCCTCAGGGGCTGTGCCACCTTTCGGGGCTTTTGCGAGGTAGACAAACACGTTCGCCACACCACCATCCGCAGAAAGAACCAGGCGTTCATCCGGAATGTCGGTTGCAGCACAGACTTCCTTATCTTTGACGTCGGCCCCTTTCGCAATGAGCATCGGCAGCGACGGTGCCGCACCGCTGAGCATCACGCGTCCGGAGAAATTTCCCGGACCGGCAGCACTGGCCGCTGATTCTGTCGTTTCAGCTTCCTCAGCGGCAGCCTCCGTTGCAGCACCGAGGTCTGCAGGCACGAAGCTCACCTCGGGAACGACGGATGCTCCACCACCAAACTGGCCACATCCAATGAGTCCAGCAGTCATGAAGGCAGAAAAGATTGTTGTCAGCCTGAGGTTCATCGCATTGCCAACCAGAAAGAAGATCCAACCTGTATCTGTCTCTACACTTCGGCCCTTCTCAGGCCGGAAGTTACTCTTGACTATTGAGCCTGCCCGTCAGGTTCACTGACAGCCGCTGTTGTCGGTGCTGGTCCGTTGTAAATCGTCGGACCAACGTTCTCCATCAGAAGGTTATAGTTCAAAAGAGCATCTCGAGTTCCAATCACCTGCGCGTCAGGATCACCATTGAACAGGTCAGGGAACTGTGTTGTGTTGTTCTTCGGATAGTTCACTGGCATCGAGGTGTAAGGAGTGATCCACGTCGGCTTGTAAAGCCACAGACTGATCCAGTCTGCACGTAGTCTCTGCTGTACGACGTTCAGATTCGGACCCTGAATATCCTTCGCCGGGTCTGAAACCTTGAACTTCCGAGTCCCCACAGAGTGGCACTTGACGCACAACGGTCCATTGAGCGTTCGCCAGGACTCTTCAAGGTACGTCTCGTTCTCTCCGAGTACTTTCGCATGAATCATTGCCGCTTCTTTTGAAGCAATGTATTCCGGCTTGATGGCCTCGGTCTCTTCGTATGGGAACTCAGCACCGTCAACCGCAGCGAAGTAGTTGGCCAGCGTCCGAGCTTCTTCGCGACTCATGTTGAATCGAGGCATCCTCAGGACAGTTGTGTACCGGATCTTCGACGGCTCCAGCAGGAACTGATAAAGCCAGTCGGTCTGAACCTTGAAGCCTTCCTGCAGCAGAGGCGGAGGAGACTGCTGCCACGCCAGTGAGCGATTGCCACCAGTCTTCGTTTCCATCAGATTTTCAACGAGCCACTCGGCAAACGTACCACCGCGAGGGGGTTCGTAACTCACCATGTGAGCTTCGGGTACCGTGATTCTCGCTCCCGGCAGAAGCCGCTTCTGAGAATCTCCGGTTCCGAAATCCATTGTCTCCCAGGCGTCGAACCCGCTTTCCTGATCAATCAGGTCTGCTTCCTTGTCGGGATAAGAGGACCGAATCGCGCGAATCCTCGCAAGTGGAAGCTCAACTTTCTCCTCATCCACAACAAAATGCTGCTTCGCACCTGTCAAGACCTGCCTTGGTGGTCGCATCTTGAATAAGAGGTCGAGCGCCGCAGGATGATCCGCAGGCTGCATCTCCGTTGCGTTGATTTCTTCCAGGTTGGCTCCGAATGTGATCGCCGGCAATTCCACCATGTGACAACCGGTACAGTTGTACTTGGCCAGAAGCACTTCACCATCAAGTCTCGTTTTGTCACGCTCGTTCGGAGTGTAGACATACTCAGGTGCCGGCGGCTCAGCAACGAGTCCGAGAATGAAGGTGGCGATCGCCTCGATCTCGTCTTCTTTGAATGGGAACTTCGGCATTCGAAGTCGCTCGTCGTATCCCTTCGTCTGAATCTTCTCGAAGTCGTAACTGCGAGGCTCACGAAGCTTCTGCCACACAAACCCCGGGCGTCCGTGGTGGACGATGCTCTTGTAGAAGAACGCTGCAGAGAGCCCGGAGTCTGACTCCTCCTTCGTGATCTGCCCCTTGTCAAGCAGTCCAGCCTTCGCGTCCTTCATCGCCTGTTCTACGCGTTCCGCCGTGTTGCTGAACCGTGCCCCCTCCGGCTCTCCATGATGGTGCAGGAACTCTTCGATATGCTCAAAGCCCAGTTTGCTGGTGTCTTTCCGACCCCAGTCCTGCAGAGCTACACCGATCGGACGAGCCAGTTCGTAACCGGCCATGTCATGGCAGGCGTAGCATCCGTATTTAGTGATTGTCTTTCGGCCAACATAGGCGATCTTGCGTTCTTTCCACGCAGCGGGGTCACTGATCGGATCTCCGGACTCGGTTGTCAGAGCGAGCTCATCGCCGGAAGCTTCTTCGCGTTTCTGTGGAAATTTCCCAGTGGCCACAATCTCTTTCGCTGCAGCGACACTGAATCGAGCCTTGTTGAGATACAGAACGACAAGCTCATCCAGATCAGCATCATTCACGACCTGAGACGGATACTCACCGGATGCACCCTGACTCAGCAGGAACGCAGTGATGTCAGCAGCCGGATCGATCTCTGTCGTTCCATCAGCGTCCTTATAAGCCTCAAGATACAGATTCGGCATCTTTGTCTTAGCGTGATAGCGATCGGGCTCACGAATCCAGGAATACAACCAGTTGCTGAACTCTGCATTGTCAGCGTTTCTCTTCACCTTCTGGTGAATATCGCTGATATTCGGCCCGAAAGTCGCCGTGGTGCCTGGAACAGCGGAGTGCTGATGGCAGGCGAGACATCCTTTCTCTGTAAAGAACTGCTTCCCGCGTTCAGCATTCGCCTGATAACTCTCAGAGGGCTTCAGGAGATCGAGCGGCTCTGAAGTTTCCAGAAGAACTTTGGCAATCCCGGCAAGCTCCGCTGCTTCGTACTTCTGTGCGAGCTCATCGTTCTGATTTGAAAGATTGAAGAACTGAGGCATCTTCGTGGAGGGACGATAACGAGACGGAATTTCCGTCCAGTACTCGATCCATGACGCGTTTGTCTTCTCGCCGATGTGACGAAGGCTTGGACCGACCTTTCGCATCTTCCCGGCGACCTGACTCGGATCGCTGGCAATGCGTGCCGCTTCTTCCGCAGTCTGTGGCTCCAGACGAAGATCCGGTCCGATCCTTGCTCCGGCATCCGTTCCATGAATTTCATGGCAACCAAAGCATCCGTACTCCTTGACCAGCTGATAACCGCGAGTCACCTTGGGAGCTGAATTACCGAACTTTGGACTATGTGCAAGCTCCGTCATGTCGTGATGACACTTGACGCAGGTCGATTCTGCAAATCGCTCCGGCTGCATCGGATATTCCCAGAAATGATTCGGGTGATATCCATGCTCGTCATGCCAGACACCAGCAAGATGTGGATCGTTTGGTGTGTGTTCTGCATTCCCGAAGCTCGTACCTGAACCCTGCCCATCATGACAGATCGTGCAGCCAAACTTCGCCACCGGATGTGGACTGGAAGCTGTGCAGAAAAGATCATGATTCGGATGAGTTGAATATGGCTGAGGATACTTGTTCTCCGCGACCCATGCATCCACTTCGTCCTTCGACGGATGACCTGCCGGGAAAGCAGCCACATTGCCCGCTGCCGTGCGATCGATATTCTGATGGCACGTCCTGCAGCGATCAAACCTCGCAATTTTCGTCATCCCGAGGGTCTGACTCAGCCCGGGAAGCCAGTCCTGAACAACTTTCAGATGAGAGTTAAACCCATCGATAATGGGCATCTCCATCAATGAGCGCTTCATCTTCGAAACAAACGCAGTCGGCTGGATGTTCTGCAGTGATGCGTTGATTCGAGATGTCTCTGAGGTGAACTTCTCCAGAGACGCTGCCAGAGCATCCCGCTCCTGAGTTCCCTTCCGAAGTTCCGCACTGGTTTTCTCAAATGCAGCCTTGGCGTCATCAAGCTTGACCTGCCATTCGTCACATTCCGCCTGGCGTCCCTTGAATGAAGCGAAAAGAGCTTCAAGCTTATCTCCGCTGACTCCATCGCGAATTGCAAGGTCGTAGACACCACGAGCCTGATCGCGAATGGAGTTCTTGAACTTCAGTTCCACTTCAAGACGTTCGACATCACGCTGAAGGCGATCAGCCTCTTTGAAGAGCCCACGCTGGGATTCGCGAAATTCAGCATCCTTCTTGTCTGCTTCTGCCTGCTTTTCCTGAAGAACGCCAAGCTCAGCGCGATACTGTTCTGTCTGGACAGCAACCAGATCTTTTTCTCGCAGCGTCGCCTCAAGTCGGAAATTCTGACGTTGATACGCTCGCCATTCATCCGCCTGATCCTGCCGCATCATCGCGATGACCGAGACGAGCAGAACGACGCTGCTTGCCGCGAAGACCACGTTCAGAGTTTTCTGATTCCAACGAAAATGATCAGTTGCTGGCATGGTACGAATTCAGACCTTCTGACCGGGAAATCTGGATCAGGGCAAGTAATGTTCAGTATTCAGATATTGAAGAAGTACTCAGGAATACCCACGATATACTTCAGACTGAAAGCCCACCGCAGCAGCATTTTGACTGGCAACACAGCCATCCACAGCAGCAGGTTGGAGAATACGAGAAACCGGATCACACCCATGCGAATGAAGTACGTTCGGAGTATGGTCAATCCGAGGATCGGTGGCAGCACAGCGAAGTAAACAAGTGTCGCGATGATTCCGGGACTCTCCCGGAGAAGAATTGCTAACACGGAACTTCCCTTTGGAATACCTCCCATACCGGGAAGTGCCCAGAAGATTTCACTCAGATTCACGTTGTTGGCGGCTTCAACCTTGTGAACGTCCCACAACTCGTAGATCCCGAAAAAGTTCCAGTTGGGACCACGGAGAAATGTCCCAAGGACAATCAACGCAACCCAAAGCGGCAGGAAGCCGAACAGGAAGGTTGACACAGCGAATGATCGTTCTTTGAAGGTGTAGTATCCGTTCCCCTTCTTGTTGAAGTCGATATAGGGAACAGCCATGAGACCACCAAGAATGATGGTCGGAAGAACAACCCCGGCGAGCCATGGGTCGAAGTAAACCAGCATTTCCTGAAGTCCGAGGAAGTACCAGGGGGCCTTCGATGGGTTCGGTGTCTTTACGGAAGATGCTGGCTCCTCCAGAGGCGCCTTCAATGCAATCCCCCAGAAAATCAGTACTGCTGTCAGCACGACCATGCAGATCAGTTCAGTGTAGACCAGATCCGGCCACACAAGAACTTTCTCGTTGTTTTCGTTCTCAAACAACGGGCGACCCTGAGCAATTCGCCGATCGTTGTCGACCGATCGCCTGAAATAGATCCAGGTGAAGAACGCCACAATGAAGAGCATCGCCACGATCGGAACATTATCTGGCTTGCCGACGATCTGACGGAAGTCATAGTCGGTCAGGCTGAGCCCCATGAACACGAGGGAGATGTTCAGAAGAGTCCAGGCGACAGTAGGTTTCGTCCACCATTCGCGCAGCCAGATCATCGCAAGGAAGAGGACAATCGACAGAATAAAGTAGATCACGGGGTTTGAAAAATTCGCGTCGACGAAATTTCGGAACCAGACCGGCATTCGAATCAGGAAGGTTTCCGGATTCCTGTACGCCGAGAAATGTGCAGCAGACAACATCATGTAGATGGATGTCAGTACTGCCCAGGTCGTCGCACGAGGCATTCCGTTGGAGTACTCTCCGTCGTGCCGGTAACTATGGACCGTCCAGAGGAGGTTCATAAAGAACAGGATCAGGTAATACCACCCGAGACCTGTGAGCACAGTGGAAGTCAGATCAGGATAATGATTCAACATGGAAACTGCCCGGTGAAACAAAACACCAGCTCAAATGAGCCACCGCACACCACGGTCATCAAAGACGAATGATCAGAGAGGCTGACTGATGCCGCCGTCTTTTCGTACTCGCCAGAAATGGATTGCAATCAGTCCGCTGACAACAACCGGAATCGCGACACAATGAAGGATGTAAAATCGGTTCAAAGTCGCCTCGCCCACAAATCGCCCGCCCAGCAGAAGGAACTTCGCATCAGATGCGTTTGTGATCAGTTCGTAACCGCTGGTATTCAGCAACTGAAAACCAGGTCCCTCCATCCCGAGAACCGGAGTCGCTCGAGCCATATTGGAACCGACCGTGATCGCCCAGATCGCCAGCTGGTCCCACGGAAGCAGGTAACCGGTAAAGGACAGCAGAAGAGTCAGCACCAGCAGCAGAACACCAATCACCCAGTTGAACTCTCGCGGCGGCTTGTAACTTCCTGTCAGGAAGACGCGATACATGTGGAGCCAGACGGTAATCACCATCGCATGAGCCCCCCAGCGGTGGATCTCACGCATGATTCCCAGAGTCTGCACGTCGCGAAGCGCCTGAATGTCATAAAACGCCCACTCCAGCGTGGGACGGTAGTAGAACATCAACAGCACACCGGTCAGTGTCTCAACAAGAAAAAGGAAAAAAGTAATCCCGCCCATACACCACGTGTATGAGAGAGCAATCCCCTGCTGTTTTACTGACACCGGGTGAAGATGCAGGAAGAAGTTGGTCAGCATCACGACCACTCGATTTCGACGATCCGTCGGGGCCGGATGCCGAAACACGCTTCTCCAGATCTGTGAATTACGAATGTAATCGCCGACAGACACTGCACGTTCCTCAAAAAAACGGTATCACCCGAATCAACTCGACAGAGCTACGGATGCCGACCGTGTTCCCTACAGCCAGATTCGCCAACCATTCAATCATGACAGACACTGAAACCGAAGCAATGGACCTTCGGCAGCATGCCATTCGCTGAACACTGCAACTACGCAAACAGTAATCAAGGCAAAAAGCAGACAAGACCAGCCTGAGCGATCAGGCAACCGGAACAAAGCAGGACGGATTCGACCACTGTCCGAGTTCCTTCTGGAACTTCAGGCTCTTATCAACTTCCAGCATTCCATCCTCTGCCAATCGCAGACCATATCGCTCCAGAGGACGCGGGGCCGGCCCCTCAAAATTCACACCGGTCTTATAGAAACCGGAACCGTGACATGGACACTTGAATTTTTGCTCACCTTCAAGCCAGTTCGGCGTACAGCCAAGATGAGTACACACGGTACTCAACGCATAAATCACTGCTGCACCATCAACTTCGGCATTCACAACCCAGATACCAAACTGTGCCTGCCATTTGGTTGAAACTGTTCCTGGTGCGTAGTCGTTCGGCGGACCAATCTTGAAACGAGTCGGCGGCTCGACGAGCACATTCGGCATCATGAATCGAGCGACCGCAAGCGAAGACGCAAGCAATGAACCGACAAACGATGTCCACGCAACCACAACTGGCGACAGTAGAGTGCTGCATGTTGTTTCCAGAAAACCACGACGAGTCTCTTCCGGAACAGCTGCCTTCGCAGCCACCTTTCCAGGCAAAGGCTTCGTCGGCAACGCAACGCGAGGAGGAGCAGCCGTGCCAGATTCACCGACTCGCGCCGCCTTGATCATGTCAGCAGCCGACATTCCAGCAGTTGCCACGGCAGGCTTTGGCGCTTCAGCAGCAGGCTTCGCAGCGGCCGGAGCTGCAGGCTTCGCTGCGCCCGCACCACCGCGAATCGCAGCCATAATATCTGCAGGTGACTTCGGGGCTGCACCGGCTGGAGCCGCCGCCGCTGGCTTTGCCTGCGATTTGATCGCGGACAGAATATCTGCCGTGCCACCAGGAGCTGCAGCGGGCTTCGCTGGTGCCGCCTTCGCTCTTGCAGCAGCCAGGATATCCGCAGTCGATTGCGGCGCCGCAGCAGCAGGTTTCTCTGAACTCGCCTCCGCAGCAGGCTCACTGCTGGCCGGAGCCGCAGCAGGCGGACTCGGAGGAGTCGCAGCCTTGGCGCGAATTTTAGAAAGGATGTCGTCAGTAGAGGGCTTTGGATCAGTCATTCCACTTTACCAATGTGTGGATGGTGCAACGTCTCTCAAACCGAAGTAGATCTGTACACACCAAAGCGGACTGCGCTGCTTCGCACAGATGAGTTCCGGATTCACACAGAATTCATGTTTCGCTGCTTCGACTCGCACACATCTGCTGCCACGATTCTGGCTCTTATCGACCAGAGTGACAAGGCGGTTGACAAATGGCCAAATTCTTTTCTCACAGGCAGGAAGCAACTGAATCTGTCTTCCCTTCACAGAGAACGATGTTCTCACTCATCCATTGATTTTTCGTCCTGGGTATTCCTCCCATCCCCCGGATCATACCAGAGGGCAACAGGGATCATCGCAACTGCAAGAATCCAGAACGTCAGACTTTGATTCTTCCCGATGCTTCCTTCTGTAGAGATCATTCTCAAAACCACCCCAACGATCCCAAGAAACGCAGCGGAAAGAAGGATCCCGATCCAGTTAAACAGATTCATGACTCCGATCACTCGCCCCTTCTGCTCAATCGGCGGAGACTGCTGAATCCGCACCTGAATCGGGACGACGAAGATTCCAGCTGAGGCTCCAAGGAGAATCATCAGAATCCGAACAGACCACTCGACCATCCCCGCGCTGGTGAGGCTCGCAAGCAACGTCTCCGGAACCACTGCATTCAACGCCGGAACTTCGACGGCGTTGCTTTCAGCACCGATCATTCCGCAGTAACCAATTCCAGCGAGCGACAAAACGATCCCCCAGGCTCCTCGCGTGACCCACTTTTTTCCGGATCCGCCTGCAACCACTCCGACGAACAGACAACCAGCGGCAATGCCGATTCCGATTCCGGATGTCAGCAGGCTGGTTCGTGTATCGCTGAGACGAAAGACCTGCCTGCCGAGCGTGTTCACGGCGGGCTGTGCCACTCCTCCAATAAACCAGAACAGGCTGGCGACCAGAATCGCGAGCATCAGCGATCGATCGTTCCTCAAAAGCTGTCGCACATCTGCCGGAACTCCAAGATTGCCAGGTTTCAGACGCAATTCAGGCTGAGACGGAACAGTTCTCGCAATCATCAGTGAAGTTGCTGTCCCGGTAACGGCAATCCCCACGGCGAAGAGACTGCCGATCCAGAGAGACCGATTGAACTGATCCAGAGCAATCCCGGCAGCGACGGTCCCGAAAATGATGGCAAGAAATGTTGTCATCTGCACAGAACCATTGACGGGCATGAGCACGTCATCGCGAAAGAGTTCCGGCAGAGCCCCGTATTTCGATGGCCCGAAGATCGCACTGTGAGCTCCCATCAGTGCCAGAACGCAGATCAAACAGAGCAGTCTCTGGTCTGGCGTCAGCGACGGCATGAGCATAATGCTGAGCGCCAGCAGCATGATGACAATCTCCGCGATCTTGCAGCCAATGATCACATGGTGCTTCGCGAAACGATCGGAAAGGAACCCGCCCGCTCCCGACAGCAGTACGAAAGGAAGCGCAAAGGCCGCAAGCGCCAGAGGCTGACGGTCCGGGCCGGATTCGGCCGCGACTCCCACACAGGTCAGCAGAACCAGCTGCTTGAAGTAGTTGTCATTGAATGCTCCCAGAAACTGGGTCATGAGGAACCCGACGAACGTCGGGGACGCCAGCCCATTCTTCTCCGTCATCATCTCATGTCCGTTCTGAATCCCAGTTCCGTTCTGACGCACTCCGCCTTCCAGCATCGTGAGTTTCGTGGATCTCGTTCGCCCCGAGACCTTGCTGACTCTGCTGCTGGATCAGCCTGATCTCATCTGCGGCTGTCGACGAATCCGCAGGGCATATTTCAGAAACGGGGCTGGGGTCCTGGCAGATCCAGAATCTTTATGGAAGGTCGTGGTTCGAAGGCGCTTGTCCCGATTCTGAGACACCCTTCGAAGTCCGGCAGGAATCTATCAGATGTCATCCTCTTGCTGCAGAGCAATTCTATGGCCGAGCTTCGACCGGTTCGGCTTATCCGTTTTCCAGCAACCACCGGACAGCGGCACGAGTCAGTTCGGCGGCGTTACTGAGGGCGAGTTTGCGTTTGATGTTTTCGCGATGCGTGTCGATCGTGTGCGTGCTGAGGAACAGACGACTGGCGATAAGTCCGGTGGGCAGGCCTTCTCCGATCATGCGGAAGATCTCCAGTTCGCGATCAGTCAGCTGTTCGATGGGCGTCTTCGTGCGGTCGGACGACCCCAGAGCCTGGCTGATCAGTCGACGACTGATCTCCGGACTCAGAAAGCGTTCCCCGGACAGCACGGTGCGAATCGCTTCGATCATCTTCTCGCTGGATTCCTGCTTGTTCAGGTATCCCATCGCACCGGCTCGACAGGCACGTTCCGCGTACAACGATTCCTGAAAGCCGGAGATGACCAGCATTTTAACGGCCGGATCCATGGAGCGGATGCGTTTGATCAGTTCGAGCCCGTGGCCGCTCTTGAGTGAGATATCCACAAGCACAAGATCCGGCTTCAGTTGCTTCACCAGCGTCATCGCCTGCTCTTCGCTTTCTGCTTCGCCGCACACTTCGAATTCAGCATGCAGTGAGATTCGCAGCGCAATGCCTTCGCGGACCGACGGGTGATCGTCCACAATCAGAATCTTCACAGGCGCCGGTGCAGTGGCTGGCGCAGAGCGTTTCGTCATGGCAGATCAACTCCTCCTGCAGTCAGCGACGCGCATCTGACCAGAGTGCCTCCGGTCTCGCGACGTTCGATCTGCAGGGTGCCACAGATCATTCCGGCCCGATACAACATCGTTCGCAGTCCCATCCCTCTTGATCTGGGATCTGCATTCGCGTGGCAGTCTGTCTCATGATGCCTCTGATTCTCCGCAGTGGTTGCATCTATGCCGATGCCGTTGTCACTCACTTCGAGAAGAATCTGGTTCTGATCCTGGCTCAGGGAAATACAGATTTCGCTGGCCTGACTGTGGCGCAACGCATTGTTCACAGCTTCCTGAGCGATGCGGTACAGGTGTGTAGCGGTCGTATTACCGACAGCGAGGACAGGTTGAGAACAATCGAAGCGACAACACACTTTGGGCGGCGTATTGGTGGAAGCCGCCAGTTCTTCCAGCGCGGAACGGAGGGCTTCCGCATCGATCTGCACCGGCATGATTCCGTGCGAGAGCTGATGCACGTGTCGATTGGCTTCGGAAATCTTCTGATTGAGCCTTTTGACGATGTCGCAGAGTCGAGTGAAGCTGGTCTCGTCGAGAGACCTCATCGCCTGACTGTCTGATTTGTGCTCCGGCAAAGCCGTCAGCAGATTCAGCACAGTCCCCGCGACCAGCGAAAGTCCGGTCAGTTCCTGTCCGACTCCGTCATGCAGTTCCAGACCAATGCGGCGTTGTTCGTCGGCCGCGCTCTTCAGAACATGCTGCTGCAGTTCACGGCATTCAGATCGGTCGCGAATGATTCCGGTGAAGTATTCGGAACTTTCCACCTGCGTGACCGACAGATCGATTGGAAACGTAGCCCCGTTTTTGCGACACGCGACAAGTTCCCGGGGCATGTTGAGAATCTTATGCTGCCCTGTCACCCGATACTGCCTCAGATAACCATCATGTTCTTCTCGAAACGGTGATGGCATCAGCATGCTGACGTTCCGACCAAGCATCTCTGAGGATTCATAGCCGAACATGGTTTCCGCAGCTCGATTCACCGTTTCGATCAGTCCCTGACTGTCGATCGTGATGATTGCGTCAAACGCCGAATTCCAGATGGCCTGCAGATGTTCGTGTTTCTCCTGAAGAGCATGAGTTCTCTGAGTGACGACTTCTTCAAGTTCTTTGTTGCGCTGATGCAGCCTCGATTCTTTCATTCTGGAATCCGTGTCGTCGTACACGTACCCTTTAATGCGTACAAGTTCCCCCTGAGCGTCGAAAGTTCCCAACACGTTTTCAATCACGTAGCGAATCGTCCCGTCGCTGTGTCGACCGGCACGTTCGTAGCGTTCCAGTGACTTGTTTTCGATGAGCAACTGGATAAAGCGGGGCCACGACTGCGGTGAATCAAAGAGATTCGCAAGGCTGCTGCCAACGGCTTCTTCGCGGCTGCTGAAACCAAAGATGTCGGCAAAGGCCTGATTGCAAAGCAGGATCGTTCCGTCCGGCGCAGCCAGGTAATCACCAGTCAGGTCGTCTTCGAAGATCCAGCGAAAACGTTCCTCGCTTTGCCTGAGATCCTGTTCGACCTGCTTTCGGTTGGTTATATCACGGAGCAGGCCATCGTAAGCAATCAGCACGCCTCGACTGTCGCGATAAGGAACCACCGTTTTGTGGATCCATCGAAGTGTTCCATCTCTGCGACGAATGCGATACTCAATCGGTGCCGGTTCGCGGTCGGAAATCACATCGGCAATCTGCTGTTCGATGAGGGGGCGGTCTTCCTGCAGAACAATGGCCATCCAGAGCAGAGGATCAGCGATATACTCTTCCGCCGTGTAACCGGTCACAGTCGCGCACCTTGCTCCATGGATCTTCCTTCGAATCCGTCCACCTTCAACCTCAACGTGGTAGTAATAGTCGGCAACAGCGGCGCGCAGTGATCGATAACGCGACTCGCTTTCGGGCAGTGTTTCGAAGGGGGGATTGTTTGTCATGTATTGAGTCTACCAAACCACTGTGAGTCGCGGCATGGCGGATTCCACCATGCTCGAATGGTTTCGGCTTCGATTTTCGAAGCGGTGCTCTCCGACGACAATGAGACGCATTGCAGCAGGTGCAGGTTTGGGTGTGGTGCCTGAGAAGTGTGATTCATTCAGACAGGAGCTTTACGATGACCAGAACTCAAAAAACAGTTCGTGACGAGCAGTCGAAGCAAACGATCTCCGCAGAGCAGGCTGTTTCTGCAGTCAGTCCTGGAGCATCGATGTCCGGGATCGCAGAACCGGCCCTTCAGGGGCATGCGTCACTGCGTCTGGCCGCAGGAGAAGACCAGCCGTGCCACGAAGCTCCCGCAGATGATTTCAATATGGCGGTTCGCGAACTGGCTTATTTCAAGTGGGAGGCGGCTGGGTTTCCGGAAGGTGACGGTATCGGCTTCTGGCTGGATGCGGAGCTGGAGATGAGGGCTCGTCAGCACACAGCCCCGCCAACGTCCACATAAGCACCAATGCTGCATAAGCAGCATTGGTGCATGAGAAACAATGGTGCGTGACGAATTTGAAGAGTGGATGTCTGCTCTGATCCGCCGCTTCGATTCGCAGGGTGTCAGGGCACTAAGGTCCATCTTCTCCCGCTGCCGAAGAAACGAGACAGATACCTCAATTCTCCCCGGGGTGTGGAATGCTCTGCGCTTCGAACGATAAGGATGACATCGCCGTGAATTCTCGCAGGATTGCGGACTCAGAAGTTTCGCTCACCGATCTCTGTCAGAAGGTGCTCGATGCTCTTCATCAGACGGGCTACCCGCATCACCGAACTCTTGAGATTCGGGTCGATCACGGCAACGTGATTGTTGAGGGTTTTCTGCCAACGTGGCACCTGCGACAGGTTGCCACAGAATGCATCCGTGCAGTGACGGGTGTCACGAGCCTGAGCGATCGGATCCGCGTGACGGCTGATGCACATCACAACGGTTTGTGATCCCGATCGGGAATCCTCCAGCAAAACGTGAAAGATGCAGTACCATGATTGAAGTCGCCGTTTATGACGCGAAGTCTTACGACCGGGACTATCTCGGCAGGGCCGCCGGTGCAAAGAACATTACCTGGAGATTTCACGAGTTCCGCCTCAGCGCGGAAACTGCCTCGGCCGCCAGCGGTGCTCAGGCGGTTTGTATCTTTGTCAATGATCATGCCGATCGTGCCTGCCTTGAGCAGCTGGTGGCCATCGGCGTCAGGCTGATTGCTCTCCGCTGCGCCGGTTTCAACAATGTGGATCTGGCGGCAGCTCGAGAGCTCGGCCTGGCCGTGGTGCGTGTGCCGGCGTATTCGCCTCACGCAGTTGCTGAGCATACGATCGGACTTCTGCTGACACTGAACCGGAAGATTCATCGCGCCTACAACCGCGTGCGTGAGTTGAATTTCTCGCTGAATGGTCTGGTTGGTTTTGATATCTCTGGCAGAACGGTCGGCATTATCGGGACTGGAAAAATCGGTCGAATCACCGCGCAGATCCTTCGCGGTTTCGAAGCCAGGGTACTTGCCTGCGATCCGTTTCCATCGACCGACTGGGCGAGCACTTACGGCGTGGAATATACCGATATGGACAGTCTGCTGGCGGCAAGTGATATTGTATCGCTGCATGTGCCGCTGACGCCGGAAACGCTGCATCTGCTGAATGCTCAGACGATCGCCCGCACAAAACCCGGCGTCTTCATTCTGAACACGAGTCGCGGCAGGCTGATCGATACAACTGCGCTGATTGCCGCATTGAAGTCAGGCCACATCGGCGGTGTTGCACTGGATGTTTATGAGGAAGAAGAAGGAATCTTCTTTGAGGACCTTTCCGGCCACGTGCTGCTCGACGATGAATTGTCGCACCTGCTGATTTTCCCCAATGTCCTGATCACAGCGCATCAGGCGTTTCTTACTCACGAAGCGCTCAGTGAGATCGCTCGCGTGACGACCACGAATATTCGCCACCTCGGTACCCATACGGACTTCCTGAATGGAACGTCGTTATGAGTCAACCGCCGAATTCAAAACCCATTCTGGTGGCCATGGATTTTACAGCTTCCTCAGCAGCCGCTCTGAAACAGGCCGTGTGGCTGGCGCGCAGGACCGGGGCTTCACTGGTGCTGACACATTCGATTCCGGATTTCAGCAGGTCGATTTACTGGGGACCGTATCAGAGCGAGGTGAATCCGCAGGAACTGCGTGAACGATCTGAAGGCAACATGCGGCGAGTCATCAATGATCTGAGTGCAATGGATCTTGATGTGAAGTATCAGACACTCGTGGGTGAACCGTTCGTTGAGATTACTCGGTCTGTTCAGACCGAGGGCTATGACATGGTGCTCGCGGGAACACGAGGCCCGGGCAGACTTGAACAGTTCTTTATCGGCAGCACGGCGAAGCGGTTGATTCGAAAATGCCCGGCTTCTGTCTGGATCGTGAAAGCCGAACATCTCGTACCGCCCAGGGTTGTTCTGGCGGCGACAGACCTCTCGGATGTGAGCCTGAAGGCTGTCAGAGAAGGTTTGAAGATTGCTCAACAGGCAGACGCGGAGTTCCATCTGCTGCATATCGTTGATTCGAAAGATGTGCCCGAAGATCTGATTTCCAGAGTCCCGAAGGGCAGTTCACTGCGACAGGAAATCAATGAAGAGGCGACAAGACGTCTGGATGAATTCCTTGCTTCCCTGTCCATTGATCGATCCAGGATTCAGTCGCATCTGTCGTGGGGAACGCCATGGCAGGAGATTCGACGCATCGCAAAGCATCAGGCCGCAGAGCTGATCGTCATCGGAACTGTCGGCCGAAGCGGAATTAAAGGACTGCTGCTGGGAAACACGGCCGAACGGGTGCTCGACACCTGCGACTGCAGCATCCTGACGGTGAAGCCTGAGGGATTTGTGTCTCCGATTGAACCCGCGTAGTGTTCAAACGATTGCACTTTCAACGTCCCAAAAACAATATGGAACGCAAACCATGCCAACTGAACAGGGATACAAATGCATCCTGGTAGCGACGGATTTTTCGCCGTCCTCCGACGCCGCATTGCAGCAGGCCGTCTGGCTTGCCCGAAAAGCGGGCGCGAAGATGACACTGGCGCATACGCTTCCCGATTTGCGCCGGGTCGTGCATTCCGCATCGTACAAGGCTAAGCTGGACCTGTTGTGCGGCGAAGGCAGTGCCTTCCAGCGGGAGGTGCGGCAGCAATCTGACACCAGGATGCGGAAGATGGTCGTCGAGCTCAACGCAGCCGATCTCGACATAACGATCGAGACGCTTCTTGGTGCCCCGGAAACCGAGATCACACATAGTATTCAGCAGGAAGGCTACGATCTGGTTTTGGCCGGCAGCCGTGGACTTGGAGCCTGGGAGCGGTTCTTTGTGGGAAGTACGGCGAAACGGCTCATTCGCAATTGTCCTGCTTCCGTGTGGATCGTCAAAGCCAGGCACGTTGGGGCTCCAAAGGTCGTGCTGGCTTCAACCGACTTCTCCGAAGCCAGTCGCAAGGCCGTACTGCACGGGCTGTGGGTGGCCAGACAGGCTAACGCCGATTTTCACTTGTTGCATGTGTTCGATTCGATGGATATCCCTGAAGAGGTAATTGCAAAGGAGGCGCGATACGCGGCCTTGCGGCAGGAGATTAACGAGGACGCGACGCAGCGGCTCGATGAATTTGTCCAGTCTCTTGATACGGATCGCAGCCGAGTTCACTCTCACCTGTCGTGGGGAACTCCCTGGAAAGAAATCTGCCGAACGGCTCAACATCTCAGCGTCGATTTGATCGCGCTCGGAACTGTCGGTCGAAGCGGCATTAAGGGAATACTGCTTGGAAACACAGTGGAACAGGTACTTGGCACATGCGACTGCAGCATCCTGACGGTGAAGCCTGACGGATTTGTGTCTCCAATCGAACCCGTATCCTGGCCGCTGCACCCTGGGTCGAGCACCAACCCATGAACTCACAGGAACCCATAAACTCATAGGAAACTGAGGAAACCGCAGTTAGAGACGAAACACCGTTCCGGCAAGAATTTCCGCTCGTCTGGTTTCTGACTCTGGTCGGGCCTTCCTGTGGACCGCAGGCGTACTGTTCGTCACCCAGGAGCTGGCAGGAATGAACGCGGTCTGGCGACTGGTCTCGGCGGTGTTTGCGACGTTCTTGTCTTTCGGCGAGTTCGTCATCGTGAGCGGCAGCGAGGGAGAATTTCTGGAGGTCCGCGAATTCTGTACGGCAGAACAATTGGTGGTCCTCGTTCTGTACATGGATGTGATGACCGCCTGTGTACTTTCGTCCGATTTGAGTTTCCTGTTCAGTTTGCCCGTGGCAGGTGGGAAACTCAAATTCCTTGTTGACGACGGGCAGTTCAATTTGCAGTCGAACCGATGGATGAAACGAGCGACGTTTTTTGGCGCTGGTGGCATTTGTGATGTTCCCGCTGGCTGCGACCGGAAGTGTGAGCGGTTCGATCTTTGGTCGACTGTTCTAAATCATTAGAAACAAGGACAATGACAATGCGAATGCTTCAGTCTATCCTGCTGGCCGTGGAATGTCGTCAGGCGGATGATGCTGCGGTGGATGCCGCTGTTCGACTTGCGAGAACATTCGGCTCGCAGTTAACGCTGCTGCATGTCGTGGAGGCCACTCACCCGGCGATTCAGCTCTATCGGATGCAGGATGCGGGATCCTTTCTGGAAAAGTTAAAACTTCGTCTGGCAGAATTGCAGGTGCCGGTGGTTCGGTCTGTGGTGAAGCTCGGAACGCCGGCGCAGACAATCGTCGAGATCGCACAGGAGGTGAATGCTGATCTGATCGTGATCGGGGCAGGCGAACGACGGAATCCGGCTGTGTTTACTTTGGGTCCGATTGCCGAAACGGTGATCGCTCACGCACCACAACCCGTGCTGGCCATTCGGCCCGGCGATCCGGAACCGAGTTTCAGCAGAATTCTGTGCCCGGTGGATCAGTCAAGAACTTCCCTGCGCGGACTGCAGAACGCTGTGCGGCTGGCGAAAGCCATCGGAGGTGAGCTGTCTGTGTTGTCGGTAGTTCCTGAAGTCAGCTGGCTGACGGCTGCTGCGGAAACTGGTGTTTTGACGAATGCGAAAGTCGAACACGCGTCCGAGTGGATTCAGGAGTTTGACCAATTCATTCAGAGGATCGATGTTTCGGGCGTTTCGTGGAAAAGTGAAGTCAGGTTCGGCGTGCCGCACGAACAGATCGCTGTCGCTGCGGAGGAACTCGGATCAGATCTGATTGTCATGGGGGCAACGGGGCGCACCGGGCTGGTGCAGGTCCTCCTCGGAAGTACAACTCGCCGACTGCTCCGAGTCCTTCCATGCTCGCTGCTGACCGTCAAACAGGATGATGTGCTGGAAGAACTGTTTGAATGGGACCTCGCTGGCATATCGCGCATGATGACCGAAGCAAAGTTATTGTCGGCCACAGAGTCTCATCGGCCGGCAATACGTCTGTATCGGCAGGTCCTTGTTCGTGATCCGTTCCATCGTGAAGCCATGCATGAGCTGACCGTGCTGCTCGAAGCCATCGGTGAAACTGAAGAAGCGGCCAGATACCGCAATCGACTTGCAAGACTGGAGACTTCCGGATAACGCACTGCAGATTCCATCGAATAATCTGATCAGCATGGACTTCTCAACAACTCGGATCCAATCTCCGTATTTCGTAAGTCACGGAATGGCGCAGGCCGTCCGGTGTCGCGACACCGGATGGCTTGCGTCGTTCCGTTGAATCGAAAAGTTGCGAGGCCAGTAGAAGGTAACGGAAATGATCCTTATGTCCTCCTCTGAATGGCAGATGAATTAATGTCTGCTGATCTGATCTTTGCCATCATGCCCATTCTGGTGCTCATCTACTGGATGACGAAGGCGTCGCCGATGCCTTCCGCAAGGGCGCTGCCGCTTGCGGCGGTTCTGGCTTATGGAATCCGACTGAGTTGGTTCGGAACGGAGGCGACACTGGTTCACGCTTCGGTGATCGCCGGGCTGCTCATGGCGTGGACACCGATTCTGATCGTATGGGGCGCGATCTTTCTGTTTCACACGATGGAACAGACCGGCGCGATGGAAACGATCCGACGATGGCTGAATGCGCTGTCTCGCAATCGCGTCGCGCAGGTGGTCATCATTGGCTGGTCGTTTCAGTTTCTGATCGAAGGCGCCAGCGGGTTCGGGACGCCCGCCGCGCTGGCCGGGCCGTTGCTGGTGGGGCTGGGGTTTCCACCGCTGCGAGTCGCAATGGCGTGTCTCATTCTGAACAGCGTGCCGGTATCCTTCGGAGCCGTCGGGACTCCCACATGGTTCGGATTTGCTTCGCTGAATTTGAGCCCTGGTGAACTGCATGCGGTCGCCTGGAAGACCGCCATCATTCACAGTGCGGCCGCCTGCGTGATCCCACTGATGGCTTTTCGACTGTTGCTCAGCCGCCAGGAGATTCGTCGCAATCTGCTGTTCATCTGTCTGGCCATTGCGGCGAGCGTTGTTCCGATGATTTTGCTGTCGCTTCTGAATGATGAGTTCCCTGCGGTGGCCGGAGGAATGATCGGGCTTCTGATCACCGTCGGGCTGGCTCGCCGGCGAGTAGGGCTTGTCGACGATCAAACAGCCTCTGAAGTCGCTCCAGATTCATCTGCACAATCCATCGTGAAAGCTATGTTTCCGCTGTGGGGCACAGTGCTGGTGTTGCTGGCCACCAGAATTCCACAGGTGGGATTGCGGGCGTTGTTGACGATGGCTGCGCCGGTATGGGAAATTCCCATGAGCCGTCTTGGTGTTTTCTCCATCAGTCCCGCACTCGTGCTGCGTCTTCGGAAAATCCTTGGGACCGAAGTCGACTGGACTCATCAGGTACTGTACGTTCCATCCCTGATCCCGTTTGTACTGATCTCGATCGTGTCACTGTGGGTATTGAAAGCTCCGAGCGGAACGGCTCGACTGGTCTGGAATCAGTCCATCACCAGAATGGTCAACCCGGTGCTCGCGCTGCTCGGCGCACTGGTGCTGGTGAATCTGCTGATGACCGGTGATGATGGGTCCTCCGTGATGATCGCTGGTCGATCGCTCGCGGCGTCCACCGGAGACTGGTGGCAATACTTCGCGGCGTATCTGGGAGCAATCGGAGCCTTTTTCGCGGGGTCATGTACGATCTCGAACCTGACCTTCGGGCCCATTCAGGATTCGATCGCTTCGCAGCTGGGTCAGGATCGCACGACTATTCTGGCTCTGCAGTCTGTCGGAGGCGCGATGGGGAACATGGTGGCGATTCATAACATCGTCGCGGTCAGTTCAGTGCTCGGCCTGACCAACAGGGAGGGGGAGATTCTCAGGCAGACGAGCGGCCCCATGCTGATCTACGGTGTCACCGCTGCGTTGGTTTCGTTGTGGCTGGGATGATCATGCGTCGGCCCGATTTCTCCGGCACGTCAGAGTTTCGGGCGATTCCATCGACTGACTCTGCAAGCCTGCCTCGCAGGTTCGCCGCAGTCGTAGTGCCAGGGCCGGGGACCACCGGGGTGAACCCGGTGGCGAATGTTGGTGCGTTTCTCCGCCACCGAGTTTACCTCGGTGGAAAAAGGCTTCTGCACTACGGCTGCAGGATTCTTGCACGGCTCGGTAGTGCCAGGGCCAGGAACCACCGGGGTAGAGTTGCTGTTTCAGAGAAGGGTTTCTGGTTACTGTTCTGCATGAGTGTTGTACTTTTTCGGGGAAGTGGCCCTGGTTACGACACAAACTCAGCTCGAAAAACACACCTTGTTTTTTCGCTCACTCAAACACACCATTCGGCAGCGACTCCCTCCATGACCGACCGAACTGCAACTGACGGAACGACCAGCGAACAACCGACGAATGGACAGGCATCCGAACTCATCAATCTGATTCATGAACTCAGCGTGATCCGTCAGAGAATGCTCGATCTGGAAACGCTGGGGCTTCAGAAGGCTGGTGAGATTCATCCGACGTACCTGCAGAGCGCACGAAATCTGTTTCATTACCTCGCACTGCGGCGTCATGAATTGCGTGCCCTTCAGGAACGATTGTCTGCGCTTGGGCTGTCGTCACTGGGCCGAACGGAATCCCACGTACTGACAAGCATCAATAAAGTAATGGAGGCACTGCATCGTCTGGCTCAGATGCCGACGCCTGAACCGGCCTCGCCCGCTCCCATCAACAGCTTTGAAGAGGGCAGGGCTCTTCTCCAGCAGCACACCGAAGCACTGCTTGGAGCTGCTCCTGCGAAGCGCACAACTCGCATTATGGTGACCATGCCGTCCGAAGCAGCCGATTCTCCGTCCCTGATTCAGCGACTGGTGGCCAACGGTATGGACTGCATGCGAATCAACTGCGCTCATGACGATGCGGCGGTATGGAAACGCATGATTGAACATCTCCGGCAGGCGGAGCAGGCACATGGCAGAAGATGCCGCATCCTGATGGATCTTGCCGGCCCGAAACTCCGGACCGGTGCCATCGAACCCGGGCCTCAGGTCGTCAAATGGAGTCCTCGGCGAAATCCGCTTGGGCATGTAATTTCTCCCGCGAGGATCTGGCTGTATCCCGCAGGACAACCATCAGCGCCACCGGCTGCTGCTGACGCCAGTGTGCCCGTTTCGATCGGTTGGCTGGAACGACTGAGCGTCGGCGATCGAATCGATTTTGAAGACCAGCGAGGATCCAGGAGACGTGCGCGAGTTGTTGAGGCAGTGGGGCCATGTTTCTGGCTGGAGTCTGACCGAACAGCGTACGTGACGCCCGGGACAGTTCTGCAGTTGCGAAGTGGCAACAGAAAGGATCGAAGCCGACAAAAATCCCATGAGGAGACACTCGGGCCGCTCCCGGCGCTCGAACAGTTCCTGATTCTTAAGGAAGGCGACACGCTGATTCTGACCGACGATCAGATCCCGGGCAGGCCGGCACAATTTGACGAAGAAGGCAGACTGATCAGTCCTGCTCGCATCGGATGTACGCTGCCCGCAGTGTTCTCGGACGTCCGCGCGGGAGAAAGCATCTGGTTCGATGATGGGAAGATCGGTGGCGTCATCGAATCAGTAGATTCGCAGCAGATCACCGTCAGAATCACTCAGGCCCGCGTTCGTGGTGACAAGCTGCGAGCGGACAAAGGGATCAATCTTCCCGACAGTACGCTGCGACTTCCCGCGCTGACTGATAAGGACATTCGGGATCTGCCCTTTGTTGTAGCGCATGCGGACATCGTTGGGTACTCATTTGTGCGAAACGCGCCAGACGTCGAAGAACTGGAAGCGCGGCTGAAACTGCTGGGCGGTGGACATCTCGGGATCGTTCTGAAGATCGAAACACGAGGAGCTTTTGAACAATTGCCGTCGCTGTTGGTGGCGTCCATGCGAACGCCGTGTGATGGTGTCATGATTGCTCGCGGTGACCTCGCCATCGAATGCGGATTCGAGCGAATGGCGGAAGTTCAGGAACAGATTCTCTGGATCTGCGAGGCAGCTCACGTGCCGGTGATCTGGGCCACACAGGTGCTGGAAAGCGTCGCAAAGGACGGACTGGCGTCTCGTGCAGAAGTTTCCGATGCGGCCAGCAGCCAGCGAGCTGAGTGTGTCATGCTGAACAAGGGGGAGCATATCGTGAAGGCATTGCAGACGCTGGACGACATTCTCCAGCGGATGCAGTCCCACCAGCATAAGAAACGTTCAATGCTGCGACCGCTGGAACTGGCGAGCCGATTTCCCTGAGAGCCACCGATTCACCGGATTAGATGGAACGTCGTCTATCCTCTGCTACTCTCACCGCAGGCCATCACTCTGATTTCAGAGTCGGTCGTCCTTTGGTTTGTCTGTTGTCGACGTTGATGGTGTATCCGGAATGTTGAAGTGAATCGGAACAGTTGTGCTGCCGGCGGGCAGGAACCATTTCATCCATGAAGGAAGCCCATGCAGCAGCGCATGCCGGAACAGTCGAAAGGTTCGATCCTGTCCCAGAAGCCTCTTCAGACGCCTCACCATCAAGGCATCGCGACCAGCGTAGTAGTGAACTCGTTCCGGACGCCTGTCCGTCGCTGCTCGAACGACAACGCGAGCACACTCTTCGGGGAGTGATGCCTTCATGGCCGCCTGCTGATCAAGAAACCGCTGAAGGAGCGGGCGATAGACGTTCGGCAGCGATGAGGCAACGGCAAGCTTCTCAAAGATGCTGGTGGCGATGAGCCCGGGATGGACGGCTTTAACGAGAATTCCGGCGTCATGAAGTTCAATGTTCAGCGATTCCGAAAGGTTCGCGACTGCGGCCTTGGTGGCCCCATAAAGACTCACAAACGGATAACCATTGTCAGCACTGATTGAAGATATGTTCACGATGCGTCCGCACCCCTGCTGACGCATCACCGGCAGCACGGCCTGAATCATGCCGATCGTTCCAAAGAAATTCGTCTCAAACTGCTCACGGATCTGTTGCATCGATGTGGTTTCAAGTGGCCCCATCAGACAATAACCGGCATTATTGACGAGCACATCAATCCTGCCAAAAGCGGCCATCGCGCTGCGCACCGCTGCTTCCACAGACGCGGGGCTCGTCAGTTCCATCTCGACAACGCGAATGGAAGGATGCTGATCGAGCAGGCTCGCCTGATCCGGGCGCCTCATCGTGGCCACCACATTCCAGTTGCGTTCAACAAACAGTCGAGCTGTTGCCAGTCCCAGGCCGGAACTGCAGCCGGTAATCATGACCGTCGATCGTGACATGGAACCTCAGTTCGCCTGAGCAAGATCGTTCAGAGAATGGATCGCGAAGGACACATGCATCGCGGCTCCCAGTGGCAGTGCCGCTTCGTCGACCTTGAATCGGGGATGATGAACAAACTCCGTGGCTCCGATCGTTTCATTTCGAATCCCCAGACCAACAAAACAGCCGGTGGTCTTTCCGAGATAGAATGCAAAGTCTTCACCGCCGGCGATCGGATCAACGATCTGGATCTTCTCCCGAGGAATCAGATCCGCTGCCGCCTTCTGAGCGATCTCCCAGCAGTGCGGATCATTCCACGTGGCCGGATAGTCGATCTCGCCCGGAATTCGTTCCACGGTGGCTCGACATCGATACGCTTCCGCGATCGATGTCGCAATTCGTTCAACCGACCGACGCAGCTCAGCGAGCCCTTCGGTGGACATGGACCTCATCGTCCCCAGAGCCACGACTTCTCCCGGAATCACATTGCATGCTTCGTTGCCGCCATGAACCGATGCTATGGTGACAACGGCCGGTTGCAGCGGATCAGTTTCTCTTGCCACCACAGACTGCAGCGCACAGATGATCTGAGACATCGCGACAATCGGATCGTGCGTCTTGTGCGGAAACGCTGCGTGTCCCCCCTTGCCGTGAACGGTGATCTTCAGACTGCCGACAGCGGCCAACAGTGTGCCGCTTCGCCCCACGATGGTTCCCGTCGGCCTGTCCGGCCAGACATGGATGCCGAAGATCCTCTGAACCGTCGGATTCTCGAGAGCTCCCTCCCGAGTCATCACTTCGCCGCCACCGCCGCCTTCTTCGGCGGGTTGAAAAATGAGTTTGACGGTTCCATGGATCTCATGTTCTCTTGCTTTGAGGATTCGAGCAGCCCCCATGAGCATGGCTGTATGGCAGTCATGTCCACACGCATGCATCTTTCCGGGAATCTCGCTCGGAAAATCCACATCGGCCTGCTCGGTGATCGGCAACGCATCCATGTCCGCACGCAGTGCCACGCACGGACCGTTACCGTTTCCGATGGTTGCGACGACTCCGGTTGTTGCCAGCGGATAACGAAACGGGATCCCAAGCTCCGTCAGCGTCTGCCGGACCAGCTCACTGGTACGAAACTCTTCAAATTTCAGTTCCGGATGGCGATGCAGTTTTCGTCTCAGGTCTGTGATCCATCCCCGGATCGACTCGGCTTCCGCCAGCAATGTTCGGTCGGCCATGGCAACTTTCCTGTTGAATCAGATCACCTTGAGCAGCTTCAGAAATTCTCTGCAGAATGCCGGGTGCGCGGGCCAGGCGGGTGATGTGACAAGATTGTTGTGGACGTGCACTCCATCCATCGGAACGGCCATGTATCGGCCTCCTGCCAGAGTGATCTCCGGTGAACAGGCCGGATACGCAGTGCATTCCCGCCCCTGAAGCACGCCCGCGGCGCTCAGAATCTGTATTCCATGACAGATCGCCGCCACCGGACGTCCAGTGGCGAAAAAATCGCGCACGATCTGAAGTACCTGAGCATTCAGTCGCAGATACTCGGGAGCTCGTCCCCCCGGGATCAGAAGCCCGTCGTACGTCACGGCCGAAACTGAAGCAAAGTCGGCATTGAGAGTAAAGTTGTGTCCGGGCTTTTCGGAGTAGGTCTGGTCGCCTTCAAAATCATGAATGGCCGTCCGAATCCGATCGCCCGCCTTCCGATCAGGGCAGACAACATCCACCTGCACGCCCATCGTCATCAGCGTCTGAAAGGGAACCATAATCTCGTAGTCTTCCACGAAATCACCCGCCAGCATCAGCACTTTTTTCACCGACATGCCGCTTCCTTCTGTGAAAACTTATCGTCTGCCGAACAGATCAGCCGCCGATAGAATACATCGGGCGATCCGGCTGAACAAAGCGGGCGGTGTTGATTTCATGACCTTCTTTCTTTTCCGCGATACACCGGATCATCGCTGCGGCAATCTCCGAGTCAGCGGCATTGCCCCGCAACAGCGACCGGACATCCGTTTCCTCCAGACTGAACAGGCAGTTCCGAAGGCGACCATCAGCGGTGACTCGAAACCGATTGCAGCTTCCGCAGAACGGACGACTCACGCTCGCGATCAGCCCGATCTTTCCTCGGCCATCCTCAAACTGAAAATCCTGAGCCGGAGCATTGTGATGATCAGGCTCCATCGGAATCAGCCGACCGAACTCCGCTTCCAGTCGTGAAATGATTTCATGTGCGAACAAAACCTTTTCGCGCTGCCACTGACTTTCTGCATCCAGCGGCATGAATTCGATGAATCGAACCACGGTGTCCGTCGATCGAGCCAGCTCACCGAACGGGATGATCTGCTGCTCGGTCATTCCTCGCACCGAAACCGCATTGAGCTTGATCGGTGAGAACCCGGCCGCTCGCGCCGCTTCGATTCCCTCCACGACTTTCTCAAAGCCCTCTCGTCGTGTGACTCGACGGAATGTCTCCGGATCGAGTGCGTCCAGACTGACGTTCAGCCGTTTCAAGCCGGCGTCTCGAAGTGCCTGACACTGCTCTTTCAGCAGAATGCCGTTGGTAGTGAGCCCGACGTCTTCGATGCCGGGAATACCGACGAGCATCCCGACAAGCTGATGCAGATCACGGCGGACGAGCGGCTCACCACCGGTCAGTCGAAGTCGAGTGATCCCCAGAGATGCGCCGACAGAGGCAATTCGAGCGATCTCCTCAAAGGTGAGCAGTTCTTCCTTTGGCATGAACTCCGGGTTGTCGGCCGGCATGCAATAGAAGCAGCGAATGTTGCATCGATCAGTCACACTGATCCGCAGATTGTTGTGGACTCTGCCGAACGAGTCGATCAGCTTCGGACCGTCATTCTGCATGCTGCTGGCACTCCACGCTCGTCTGACCGTCCGGATGGATCCACTCGGTGCGACCATCAGAGAACTGTTCCTGTTTCCAGACCGGAACTCTGGCTTTCAGAGTGTCGATCAGCCAGCGTCCGGCCTCGAAGGCTTCGTTGCGATGAGGCGAACTGACAGCGATGGCGACGCTGACTTCACCCGGAAGCAGGCGACCTGTTCGATGACTGATCGCGACATCCGTGAGCGAATACCGGGACCGTGCTTCGGCTTCGAGATCCTGCAGGCTGGCGATCGCCATTTCGGTAAACGCCTCGTAAAACAGCGAACTGGTTCGCACGTCTCCGGTCAGTTCCCTGACTGTCCCAAGGAACAGCACCACCGCGCCGGCTCGAGAGCTGCGAACAGATTCTGTCAGTTCCTGATAGTCAATCAAGGATTCCGTCAGCTGAATCATGTTGTCAGAACCAATCGGAAGTTTGAACCGGAAAACAACAGCCCTCAGAGAGGCGGCTGTTCAGCCGCCGCTGACTGGAGGAAAACAGGCAACGGTGTCTCCCGGCTGCAGTGTCGTGGAATCCGTTGCGTACTTCTGATTCACCGCCCAGAGCAAAGAGTTCTGCATGGTGGCCAGCTGAGGAAACTTCTGTACCACCTGATCTCTGAGATCACTGATCTTACTTGCAGTCTCAAGTTCGACATCCAGCGAACGTGTTCCGGCCAGCTCCTGAGCTCGAGCAAAAAAAAGTAACCTGCAGATCATATCTGAAATCTCTGCCGTTCCGCTGACACATTTCAAAATCGGGACAGACGCTCCGGCAGTTGCTGACTTCGCAGGAAAATACCTCGCCCGTCGGGAGCCAGTCCCGGTCGTGAAACCACCTGCCGGAGAAAAACCGCTCGGGAATCAAAAACACCCTCATCAGGGCGTTGCAAGTTCAGGGCGTTGCAAGTTCACTTTCCGCGCTGTCACGAATAGCTCGAAGCTTCATCTCCGAACGAACGATCGTCACGGTGCGAAACTGATCTCTCGGCTCCGTCGCTGTTTTTTCTTCGCGGACGTCGGTCACTACCCATGCCGCCAGCCCGAACGGAACGTCGCGACTGACCCAGTACTCCGCTTCATTGGTGGAACGACTTTCCTGACGCTCCATGACCATTCGTCCTTTGAGCTTCTTTGCCGTGATCGAGAGATCACTTGCCAGAATCTCCGGAGTGTCTGACTCCGCGATAACTTCCGGCTCATCGTAATTTCGAAGCCGACAGATCAGCGGATAGAACACCAGTGCCCCGGAACGAATCTCCACGGTTTCGCCTTCACCTTCGCGACGATATCCCTTCACAATCGGCAGCATATGGTTGGGAATCGTACTGGCGTCGACTGGTTCCGAAATCACTTTGCTTTCCGGAACAAGCACCTTGTAGATCCGCTGCCCAACCGGGCCCGGGTCGAGCCCGGCCGCTGTTGATGTTCCGGTGACCACCTTGATTTCAATCCAGCGACAGTTCTCTTCACGCCCCTGATACTCGGCTCGCTCCTGACCAACGGACTTGATCGTGAGTTCGCTCGTCCACGTGAGCGGATTCTGGTCCTGCTCATTGGTCGACTGAACCATTGTCCCTTCATATTCGACTGCCATACCGTCTTCGGGGAGTGAATGGATCAGCCCCTGACCATTGGAAACGCTGCTGAAACACAGACAGCAGATTCCGGCGAATGCAGTAGCAAGCGTTTGAAAGGTAGGCCGCATGGTGAGATTTCATCCTCTGGAGTCGCTCAAAAATGCCGTGTGTCGGCACATCATGAACAGTGTGTCACAGAAAATCAGGTTCTGGCAAGTGGAAACGCGATTCATTGAGCGGAAACCGCATGATGCGGTGAATAATCGGTCGCTTTCATGAATACGGATTCTACTTTTTCAACGATTTTGCCGTCTCGCTGTGTTTCTTCGGCGACTTTCTTCCAGACCGGATCTTCTCGAAATGCTGCCCAGGACGCCTTTGCAGCGTCTGCGTCACGGTGGGCAATCACGTAAATGAGTGTGTTCGGTTTGTCTGTGGCCGTCCAGTACATGACGTTCTTCATTCCGTGCTTTTCAAACAACGCCAGGGTGTGGTTTCTGAATCTGGCGTTGAGTGCGTCGAGCTTACCTTCCGGAGCGGTGTAAGTTCGCAGCTCGTAGAGAAGTGGATCTGTTGCGGTGTTGCCTTCTGAAGAAAACACAGGAGCTGCCTCCGATCTCGTGAACAAATTGAACTGTGATACGGAGATCACCGCGATGGCTCCACAAAGAACCCCGAGAACAAATTGACTGCGACTCACGGTCAATGACCTCCGAAAATCAGGTGAATACGACGAGCAGTGGATGAAGCTTCCGCGGTACTTTAACTCTGCAACACGGCTTTAACCATGGAAGACGCCGCATGGAAAACGCCCGCGACCAAAGTAGCGACCAATCTCCGAGCGATCAGCCATCCTGCTGGGATGTTGCGAGTGCTCGTTCGCTCGTACAAAGATCAATTGACGTGTGCCACACGCTATGCCAGTGTTTTCCAACCAACAACACTGGCATAGCCAGTGGCACTTAGAAATCAACTTTCGTCTTCCGTCATTCCATGTCTGACAACGCATGAGTCACTCTTGAACTCATCGCTGTCCCGAAAAGGAAGGACGTACCAGTCCTGGAAGGACGTCGAGGTCCAGAGTTGCCACGCGATTCTGGTGGAAGAAATCCCAGGCGATGGCTGCCATTGCAGCGTTGTCGGTGCAGAGTTCGGTGGGAGCGACGACGACTTCGAGTTTCTCCCGAGTTGCCATCTTCTGCAGTTCCTCACGAAATCGTCGATTGGCTGCCACACCACCTCCGACACACAGTCGTTTGTATTCAAGCTGTCGAACGGCCATCAGCGACTTCCTGACCATCACTTCCACGATGGCTTCCTGAAATCCCGCAGCAAGATCTGCCACGCGTGATTCCGGCGTCGATGTTAACTGTCCCGGCCCCGGAACACCTCGAGCTGCATACAGAACGGCCGTCTTCAGTCCGCTGAAGCTGAAGTCCAGACGCCCGCTGTGAAGCAGAGGACGAGGCATCTTCCAGCGGTTTGGATCTCCGCCCTCGGCCGCCGCTGAGATCGACGGACCTCCGGGATACGGCAGGTGCAGGATTCTCGCCACCTTGTCGAATGCTTCTCCCGCTGCGTCGTCGGTGGTACCTCCAATCAGCCGGCAGTCAGTGGCACTGCGACAGTCATAAATATTGGTGTGTCCCCCGCTCACGACAAATCCGACACAGGGGTAAATCTCCCGTTGAGCACTCATGGAACACGCATAGATATGTGCTTCAATATGATTGACGGACAGCAGTGGAATCTGAAGGCTCATGGCGAGAGCCTTCGCCGCTGTGACTCCCACCAGAAGAGATCCCACGAGCCCGGGTTCGGTCGTCACCGCAATCGCGGTCAGATCGTTCAGTGAACATTTCGCCTGATCGAGAGCTCTCCGCAGTACCGGAAGAATGTTTCTGACATGAGCTCGCGATGCAATCTCCGGCACGACGCCACCGTAATCATCGTGCAGTTCAAACTGCGACGCCACGATACTGGACAGAACCGTGCGGTCTTCCCGAACGACGGCAGCGGCCGTTTCATCGCAGGACGATTCAATCGCAAGAAGAAGTCGTTGAGCCATAATTCACTGAGCTGGATGTTTACGGGCAGGCAGGAATCTGAAATCAGTTCCCGATCCTCAGGAACTGTCAGGGCAAATGATCCGTCGGGATGCCTTCCGACTGATCTTTCTCGTCAGTCTGACACCCGAGGACCATGGAGGAAAGTCTAGAGCGCATTTCAAAACCCCCTTTTGAGAGACTGGCAAGCAATTTGCGTTCCGTGTTGATCAAGGAGGTGATCAGCTATGGGATGTA
>JBKDKA010000058.1:0-4239 GCA_046345315.1 Planctomyces sp. | reverse complement strand
TGGCGACAAGCATCCTGATCTGGTGACTGGCGGCATGAAGGGGGCCAGTGTTCTGCTGCATCAGGTTTCAGATGTTGATGGGCTCACCTGGCAGCAGAGTCAGCCGAAGAAAACATCAGAGATGGCAGAAGGGCTTTCTCCCACCGACGCAGCGGCTCGAATGACCGTACCGGATGGATTTCATCTGCAGCTCGCAGCCGGGGAGCCCATGGTCCACCAGCCGGTCGCGATGTGCTTTGACCATCGAGGTCGGCTCTGGGTTGCCGAAGCTCACACGTACCCGCTCCGCGCAGACGACGGCAAGGGAAAAGACCGCATCGTGATCTTTGAAGATACAAACCTTGACGGCGCCTACGACAAGTCCACGGTGTTCATCGAAAGGCTGAATCTGGTCAGCGGGCTTGAAGTCGGATTCGGTGGCGTATTTGTCGGAGCGGCGCCATATCTGATGTTCATTCCCGATCGTGACGGAGACGATCGCCCGGACCTCAGTCCAGTCACTCCAAACGGTACAGCGCTGTCGGACAATATCACGGAGCAGATTCAAAAGCAGGTGCAGTTTCCATCCGACGTTCCGGAAGGCGCCATGGTGCTTCGTGACGGTTTCGGCTGGCAGGATACTCACGAGACGCTGAATTCGTTCATCTGGGGACCGGACGGATGGCTCTACGGCTGCCACGGCGTGTTCACTCACTCTCGCGTCGGTCGCCCGGGAGACTCTGACGAGAACCGACTGCCGCTCAATGCTGCGGTCTGGCGTTACCATCCTCTTCGTGATGAATTCGAAGCCTTCATGAACGGAACCAGCAATCCGTGGGGAGTTGATTTCAATGATCGTGGTCAGGCCTTCATCACAGCCTGCGTCATTCCTCATCTCTGGCATGTGGTTCAGGGAGCCCGGTATCATCGACAGGGCGGACAGCATTTTAATCCGCACACTTACGACGACATCAAAACCATCGCCAATCATGCTCATTATGTCGGCGACATTCGGGAACACGCGTGGTGGGGGCATGAACCGAAAGGCGGCGGAGCCACCTCAGACGCCGGCGGTGGTCATGCTCATTGCGGGGCCATGATATATCTGGGAGACAATTTCCCGGATGAGTACCGCAATCGGATCTACTTCAACAACGTGCATGGCAATCGAGTCAACTGCGATATCCTTGAACCGAAGGACTCGGGCTATGTCGGGCATCACGGAAAAGATCTGGTCCTGGCGAATGATCGCTGGTATCGGGGCATCAATCTGCGTTACGGCCCGGATGGAAGTGTGATCCTGATCGACTGGTATGACAAAAACGCCTGCCATCGAGTGAATCCGGAGATCTGGGATCGTACCAGCGGCCGCATTTATCGGCTGGTTTACGGAGACAGAAAACCCATCCGGGTGGACCTGAGTCAGATGACCGATGCAGAGCTGACGGAGCAATTATTCCACCGAAACGAGTGGTATGTCCGAATGGCTCGAAGACTGCTGATGGAACGGAATGCAGGCCCGCGCGTTCGTGCAGAGCTTCTGAAACGAGTGAGTTCGGAAACCGACGAACCGCGAAAACTGCAGGCTCTCTGGACCATCAGTTCACTGCAGCTGCTGGATGAGAATCTCGCTCGCGGTCTGCTGAAGGATTCGTCGGAATTCGTTCGAGCGTGGACGATTCAGCTGATGCTGGATCACGGGAACACGACGTGGAAAGCGTCCGGTGAGTCAACGGCTCAGGCAGATTCACGTCGCCCTGATGGCTCACCATTTTACGCGTCTCTGAATTCAGTGATGCTGAAAACACTGACGGAGATGGCGACCACAGACTCCTCACCAATCGTCCGTCGTTACCTTGCATCAGCTCTGCAGCAAATCGCCCCGGATCAGCGATGGGAACTGGCACAGGCGCTGGTGCAACGCGCAGAGGACGAACGCGATCACAATATACCGCTCCTGCTCTGGTACGGCGTGGAACCGCTCGTTGCGGTGGATGCGTCGAGAGCGATGAGGCTTGCGTCGGAATCGAAGATTTCTCGAGTGAGGCAGTACCTGATCCGACGTGCATGTTCTGAGAATTCCACGAATGCTCCCGCCGTTGAACTGCTCAGCGCGGCCGCGAACGATCCGGTACGACAAGCGGAGATTCTCGACGCGATGCTGGAAGCGTTTCGCGGACGAGTCGGAATCCCGATGCCTGACGAATGGAAGGGCGCTTACGCAAAGCTGTCTCCGGGAGCATCTCAGGAGATTCAGGATCGACTGAGCCAGATTGCAATTCTCTTCGGAGACGTCCGGGTTCTTGGTCCGATGAGGAAGCTTCTCGGCGATCCGGATCAGGATATTCTGCGACGACGACAGGCTCTTGATGTCCTGATTCAGGGACGGGACCTTGAAGCAGCTACGATTCTGCAGAGCGATGCGGTACTGGATCATCCGGAACTGCAGGGACCGGCGGTTCGAGGGATGGCGACACTGGCGAATGATCTTGTACCCGTTGTACTGCTCCGGCGTTACTCGTCGCTGAAGGCAGATTCAAAAAAGGATGCGATTGCGACGCTCTGCGCAAGGCCGAACTGGTCGAAATCGCTGCTGCAGGAGATCGCCGGCGGAAAACTTCCCACCGGTGATCTGCATGCATTTCATGTGAGACAGATTCAGTCGTTTCAGGATCCGCAGTTGAATGAACTGCTGTTGAAACACTGGGGTGATATTCGTGAATCATCGGCAGACCGTCAGAAACAGATTGCCGAGTGGAAGCAATATCTGAAGCCTCGAGTCATCGCAGCTGGAAGCACCGGTAACGGGCGGCGGATTTTTGCTCGCACATGTCAGAACTGCCATCGTCTCTTTGGGACAGGCGGCGAGATCGGACCGGACATCACCGGCGCCAATCGCAGCAGTCTGGATTATCTGCTGGAGAACATGATTGATCCGTCGTCTGTCGTGGGACGTGACTACCAGGTCGTGATTCTCCAGTTGAAGGACGGTCGAGTCATCAACGGGCTGGTCCGACAGGATACCGATAGTGCTCTGACGATTCAGACCATTAACGATCGCATCATCGTGCCGAAAGCCGACATCGAAGAACGAAGTCTCTCATCATCGTCAATGATGCCGGAGAAACAACTGGATGCACTCACGAAGGATGAAGTTCGCGACCTGATCGCCTATCTGCAGAGTCCCGCTCAGGTGACGCTCTCGGGGCCACCCGCACCCATTGATCCGAATACAGGACGTGTTCCCGGAGCTCTCGAAGCCGAAGGAATGAAGATACTCGAAAAGACATCCGGCACTGTGTCGACTCAGGCGATGAATGGTTTCCCGAAGGATCGCTGGAGCGACGGCAGTCATCTCTGGTGGACATCGGCTCGACCGGGAGATCACCTGACGATCGAGATCACCGCCGAATCTGACGGAATTCAGGATCTGGAAGCCGTGTTCACGCGGGCTCCCGACTATGGAATCGTACAGTTGAAACTGGATGACCAGATTCTGGAACAGTCACTGGATCTCTTCAGCGCTCCTGATGTGGTCACGACGGGCGTTCTTCGCTGGTCGGGACTGTCACTCAAAGCCGGCTCGCATCGACTTTCGATGGAAATCATCGGGGCCAATCCGGCTGCTATTCCGGGATTCATGGTCGGGCTGGATTACGTGCGTTTTCAGAAGGCTGAAACACCCGGTCAGTAGAGCGCATTTCAAAAACGGGACAGGCACCCATGCAGTAGCACAGTCGGGAGCCAGTCCCGGTTTTGAAAACACCAGTAGTGCTTTGTCTCGCATTGATTTTTTGGTCGTCATTCCCGCGCAGGCGGGAATCCAGTGACCCAGTGTGGATTCCCGCCCCGTCGTTGATACATCAGTGTTCTGAAGTTCCTCACCATTTGACTCCCGAAGCGCATGGCTGTGACTTCGGTCCGAAGGCCAAGCCGTTCCACCAGCCCGGGCTACAGCGAAGCGGCGGCCCGGGAAATGCGAGCAATCATCATTGAGGGCCAACGGCCCGGCCGTTCACATTGTCAGTGATCCCCATACGCCCATTGCATGGATTCGTTCATGAATGAGATTCATTCCACGACCGCATCAGGTTGAATTCAATCTCGAACGGTTGGACCTTTGGTCCGCAATGATGAATTTGATTGGACACCCTGACCTGGCCCTCCGCTTCGCTTCAGGCCAGGCTATGGGAACGAATGGCCTTTCAGGCCGGCAGTTATCTTCAGATATGCTGACCATGGAACCACCGGTAAACTCAT